>JAPPCZ010000110.1 GCA_028824685.1 Candidatus Poribacteria bacterium | reverse complement strand
GTGGCTTCGCAGCACAGCAGTCGGAAGTTTTGGATATTTTAGAAAGAGAAGCGAGGTATTTTGAAAAACATGCCGAGCGTATGCCATACAAAGTGTTTCGTGAAAAAGAGTATCATATCAGGAGTGGTGTGATTGAGAGTGCGTGTAAACAGGTTGTAGGATAAAGATGTAAACAAGCTGCTATGAGATGGAAAAAAGAAGGTATCAATAAGGTGCTTGCCTTACGGTGTTTAGTGAAAAATGGGGCGTGGGACAGATATTGGAATGAACTCAAACAAGCAGCATGATACTTATAACCAAAACTTTACACATCCGTTTATGTCGTTAGACGGATATACGACAATTCAATCCGAACACATTGAGTTGTTAGCATCAGAACTTGCAAAACGAGAGCAACCAATAATCAGTCAATTTGAACCAATTGCAGATTTTGAAGAACTTTACACCTTTTCTGAAGAACATCCTACACCAATTGAATTTTCTGAACAGCATCCTGCATGGCGGCTTGAATCTGTGGCGGCACGCGTAATTGAGGCTATCGCGCTCATTGCACATGAACCACTAAATGATCTCGGATGGCAATCACTTGCCCGAATTCTGTTAGAGCATGTGGAATATCTGTATACATATCCTGAAGCACCCACAGCACGTGAAAAATTGTCTGCAGGCAGTGCGTTGGCATTGGCAGGTAGTGTTTGTGCTGTAATGCCGCAATCCGAATTATGGCGACTTGCTGGATTTGGACGGATCGCTGCAAATCTCGCGGAAATTGCTCCTACAACATCAGATACGCATGTTATACAACCGCTTGAAGCAGCATTTCTGCTTGCGAATGCGTTAAATCTTCCAATTCTGGATTCCGCAGTTGAATGCTATAACACGGTTCTGAACTGTGATTTCACAACTCAAAACAGATTTAAGTTTCCGTTAGGTGATGATACGTTCTTCCATTATCTGAATTTGGAATTTCCGGGATTGGAAAATGTCAAATCTACTTTTTTTAAGGGTAACATAGTCTCAGCAAAATCCGCATATACAGCATTTTGCACGGAATTTTCAAAAAATTTCAAAAACACCTTGCATTTGGGACAAACAGATACATATAACACCGCTAAATTGTCCCTTGAATGTTTGCTAAAATTGTCGATTTATCCAACACCCCCAATTTATGCAACTACAGAAATCGGTATTGCAGCACTTCTTTTCCCAGAATTTCGGTTTAGTGAGCAACTTCTCATGCTGACATCTCGTCGTTACAAGTGGATTGTTGATGCGTTCTTCTATCCGGATGGTTTTCACAAAGATACATCGTTAAGGTCTCAATTAGAAGCAGTCACTGATTTTGCCAGGTTTCTGCAAACTTATAACAAAGTGCAACACCCCCGCCATTTTCAGTGCGCTGAACAGATTAAGACATTCTTGGAGAAGCAGTTAGAAGTTTGTTTCTATATTCGCCAACCAGATTTATCTTTCCCGCCTCTCGGTGCTAATGTTTCTGATAATTTAAACTTTGATGAATTGTGTAATATCAATAATTTTACTCAGCGAGATAGTAACCCTCAGTCATCATCGTACGCTCTATCGGATACTGGTTACTATATTATGAGAAATAGTTGGGAGGCTGATGCACAATATCTGCTTTTTGATGGCGGTCCACTGGGAAAACCTGGATATGAAGATAAATTGAGTTTTGTGTTGCATGCACATGGACGACAACTGATTACACATGACCATAGAGATAAAAACAACAATTCTTCCAGCACGGCAAGCGAAAGACACAATGTTATTCTGATTGATGGGAAAAGGCAACCACCTGAATCGGAAATTGTCCCGGACCCTGATACACAGTGGATAACGACTTCTGAATTTGATTTTGTGGAAGGGTGGTACAAAACATCCGACTACCATCATAAACGCTCTATTTTTTATGTTAAAGGGGAATACTTTATCTTACATGACCTTGTTCTCGGTGATGGGAATCACTCACTGGAGCAAATTTTTCACCTTGACACATGCAGTGAACAGGTTATCACATCAGATATTGGACAGGCATGTACGCGAGAATTTGGGCATAGTAATATATTTATTGGTGCTGTTGATGCGACTAATCTTGAAGTAAAGTTGAATGATAATCGCCTTACTTTTTCAGTACAGCGTAAATTACCCGTAGTCTTAAATGTTGTCCTGTTTCCAATGAAACCCGATGTGGAACACCGTCCCACGATTAATTCCGTTTCTGTCAATACTGATCCAGATGTATTGGCTACCGGTTTTACGGTAAAATCTAACGGTGTTACGGATACATTTCTAATTTCTGATGATGGCTTTTCAAAAATGTCAACTTCGGTGCCAGATGAAAAAGTCGAGTTTGAGGGAGAATATCTGTTTTTACGTGGAGATAAATTCGTGATGCTCAATGCAAGATATCTTAAAGTGGGGACAAAGATACTTGCCGACTTGAATGAACCACGTGAGAGTTATGTGAACATGTAGGATTACGCAAAATGCTTGACACAGACACAAAAAAACAATAAGATAATCTGAAATAAAGGAAGTTTTAATAATCACGGAATTTTATAGTATCTGGGCATATCAACTTATCTTCATGGAGAAGAAATAATGGCTGAACAACACCACGAACTCGCTCACGTTTTTACCGATCCATCACAGACTGTTAATGATGCACGAGGTGGTGCCGCACGCGATCTCAACACACCATATACCTTTCCAAACTACACCAAAGCAGAATGGACTGAAAAAGCTGCAGCATTACGCCAACAAATTCGCGTTGCAACCGGTTTATTACCGACACATGAACAAACACCGATTAACGCACAAATCTTTGGAAAAATTGAACATGAAGATTACTCCGTAGAAAAGGTCTATTTTGAACCATTTCCCGGCTTTTTCACAACAGGAAATCTCTACCGTCCAAAAGGGAAAACCGGTCCATTTCCAGGCATAGTAAGTCCTCATGGGCATTGGGGACGCGGACGGTTAGAAAATATTGAACGCGGTTCGATTCCTGGCCGCTGTATTAACTTTGCTAAACAGGGTTACGTTATCTTTGCCTACGATATGATAGGTTACAACGATAGCAGTAAACAGATAGAACATCGTTACGGCGGCGCGCGGGAAGGTCTCTGGGGATTGAGCGCGATGGGGCTGCAACTTCAGAACGGCATTAGAGCCATCGATTTCTTGCAGAACCTACCAGATGTGGACAAGAAACGTATCGGTTGCACAGGTGCATCGGGTGGTGGCACACAAACCTTTATCTTAACGGCAGTTGATGAACGCATCAAGGTTTCAGCTCCTGTCAATATGATTTCTGCTACGATGCAGGGCGGTTGTCTATGCGAAAACGCGCCGAATTTGCGGTTGGAAGCGAGCAACCTTGAAATTGGGGCATTGATGGCGCCACGTCCTCTTCTGCTTGTGTCAGCAACAGGTGATTGGACAGTCAAAACACCAACGGTTGAATATCCTGCCATCCGAAGCATTTATGCCCACTTTGATGCGGAAGACAAAGTGCATCAGGTTCAAGTGGACGCGGAGCATAACTATAATAAGCAGAGTCGTGAGGCAGTATATGCATGGTTCGCAAAATGGCTTTTGGATGCAGAGGATACCTCAACGTTCAAAGAGGTGTCTTATGAGGTTGAGCCAGATGATGATTTATTGGTTTTTTCTGATCGTGATATGCCTAAACATGCGTTGAAACAGGAAGAAATCCTACCTGCTTGGGTGAAACGTTCTCAAGAAACAATAGAAAAACTTAAGCCAACAAATGAAATCGAACATCAGACTTTTAGAAAAGAAATGAGCAGTGCCTTGCAACATTCACTCGGATTGCACTTGCCAAATAGTAGTGAAGTAACACTTGTTGAACCTGAAGGTGCTTATCCAACGACCTATCAGACTAACTATTCTGCACAGCACGTTGTTATTAGTAGAAAAGGTATCGGAGACGCTATTCCTGCGGTACTATTTCGTACAGAACCGTTGGTAGGACATGATCCGGTAGTTGTCATCGTCCATCCAGAAGGAAAGGAAAAGTTAATCGATTCGGAGACAGGAGAACCTTTACCAATTATCACCGATTTGTTAAGTTCTGATCGGAAAGTCCTAATTATTGACGTCTTCGGAACAGGAGAACATGCCGAATATGAAAGATCAGAGGACACAAACTTTTTCACCACCTATAACAGAACAACTGCGGCATTACGCGTGCAGGACATTTTGACGACACTGCTCTATTTCTCAACCAGAGGTGACGTTTCAGAAGTAAGCCTAATTGGGATAGGTGAGGCAGGTTTGTGGGCATTACTCGCAGCGGGATTTACAAATATCAAGAACGTGGTTATAGATGCAGCACAATTTGATAACAAGAATGATGATGTCTATCTGGAAACACTACCGATTCCGAGTCTGCGCAAAGTAGGTGATTTTCGCACTGCGGGAACACTGATAGCACCACGTAACCTAATAATTCATAATACAGGCGATGTCTTTGACACCGCGTGGATTGAAGAGGTGTATCAGAATATCGGTGCTGGACAACATCTGCTTGTGAGAAACGAAATTATGTCAGATGCGGAAATAGCAGGAAGGATAGTTGAGTTATAATTTGGTAAAAATCGGACGGACAGAATTGTCCGCCCATCTGTAGGCGCGCTTTACAAGCGCGCCGATTCTTGTTAGGGATTTTACCTCGTTTAGAGGTTATAACCACGTTCATTGTGCTGTGATAGATCAAGACCCATACGTTCATCGTCTTCTTCAACGCGTAAGCCAACTATAGCGTCAACGATTTTAAGGATTATGAACGAAAGCACACCACTCCAAACTATGGTAATGACGATGCTAAGGAACTGCGCCCAGACCTGCGCTCCGATGCTGTTTTCCATGCCAGCACCACCTAATACGCTTGCTGAGAAAACACCGGTCAACAGTGCGCCAACAATTCCACCGATGCCGTGAACACCGAACGCATCTAATGAATCGTCATAGCCAAGTTTTGCTTTCAAACTGGTGGCACCCCAGAAACAGACAGCACCGGAGGCAAACCCGATAACGAGCGCCCCAATCGGTCCAACAGAACCTGAAGCAGGCGTAATTGCAACTAATCCGCCAACAGCACCTGTAACAATGCCCAAGACACTCGGTTTGCCGTGTTTTCCCCACTCAATGAACATCCAGGTAACCGCGGCAGTAGCAGTTGAAACCTGTGTAACAAGCATTGCCATGCCAGCGGCACCATCAGCGGCAACAGCACTACCAGCATTGAAACCGAACCAACCGACCCAAAGCATGGACGCACCAACTACCGTCAGTGTCAAACTGTGCGGCGGCATCGCGGTTGTCTGATAACCGATCCGTTTTCCGACTAAAATTGCGGCAACTAATGCTGCGATACCTGCATTGATATGCACTACATTTCCACCTGCGAAATCAAGCGCACCGATTATATCGCCAAAGAGTGAACCGTCACCTGACCATGCCATGTGGCAGAGAGGTGCATAAACGATTAACGACCAGATTGCAGAAAAAAGCAGCATTGCTGAGAACTTCATACGTTCAGCGAATGCACCAGCGATCAGAGCAGGCGTAATTATCGCAAACGTCATTTGGAAGACGATAAAAACGGTTTCGGGTATACTCCCGCTTAAAGTATCTACGCCAATTCCTTTTAGGAAAAAGGCACCAAGTCCTCCGACAAAAGAGTTGAATGTTATTTTACCCGCCTCCATACCAGCGGTGTTAAAGGCAAGACTATACCCGATGACGATCCATAGGATAGTGATGATCCCTGTCAAAGCGAAACACTGCATGAGCACGGATAGCACGTTTTGCACCCGCACAAGACCTCCATAAAAGAGGGCGAGTCCCGGAATAGTCATAAACAGCACAAGCGCGGTCGAAGTAAGCATCCAAGCAGTATCGCCAGAATCGAGTGATGATTCTGCCGCCGCTTCAGATGCCTCATGCTGGTCTGCAAACACATCTTGTGTCAGAATTAAACCTGACACACCAGATATCAATAAAAATAGTATGAGCGTTCCAATTAAGGCATAACCAAAACGCTTCCTTGTAAAATGCGATGCACATCGTTGTTGCATCTGTATCCTCCTTAGTATTAACAAGTAATGGTACTTGTTTAGTGATTTTCTATAAAAGCAGACAACTTTGTCTACCTTACCAATTCTATTTTACGGGAATAAACGAATCTATTAACGCCTCTTAATAAAGTCTAACTTTTACAAGTATTTGATTTCGCATTCTATCAAAATAATGTAAAGGTTTCAAGTGATTACAATCAACGGCAAACAAGATAACGCGATACAAACAGTAAAATAGGAACGCCCATAAGCTAAGAAGTAAAACTCAGGGATATAAGTAAACTTCTTATGGACGTCCTATTGTAAATATATAACCTTGAATTTTCCAATCAAAGGTTATCTGAAAATATATCTAACGTATGGATGAAACATTGAAGTCAGGATAAGCACTTGCGCCGTGTTCTTCATAGTCAAGTCCTGCCTGTTCTTCTTCTTGTGTAACCCGTAAGCCTGTAACAGCTTTGATTCCGTAGAAGAGGATGAATCCCGTAACAAGACACCATGCAAGAACTGCAACAACACCTATAAACTGTGCCCAGAGAAGCTGAAATCCGCCACCAGCGAAAACGCCGCTCTCTGTATGGAAAAATCCAACAAGAAGAGTGCCTAATGCGCCACACGTGCCGTGAACAGAAATAGCACCAACCGGATCATCAACACGGAAACGTTCAAGCAATAGCACGCTGAGAACAACAACGATACCACCGAGTGCCCCCATAATCGCAGCGGATGTCGGGCTAACGGAAGCACAGCCTGCAGTAATTGTTACCAATCCAGCGAGTGCGCCGTTAAGTGACATACCCGCATCAGGTTTTCCAAGAAAAATCCATGCGGTAATCATAGCGGTAATTGCACCCGCAGATGCTGCAAGGTTCGTAGTAACAGCAATTCCTGCAATAGTCGCGGAACTGGCACCCATTTCACTACCCGGGTTAAATCCGAACCAACCCAACCATAAAATAAATACACCAAGAGCGGCAAGGGGTAAATTGTGTCCAGCAATCGGTCTCGGTTTGCCTTCGCCATCATATTTACCGAGCCGTGGCCCTAAGACAATAGCACCTGTCAAGGCAAGCCAACCACCTGTTGAATGAACCACTGTTGAACCTGCAAAGTCGTCTACATCTAACCATTCTACCAAACCACCGTCTAACCAGCCTCCGCCCCAAATCCAGTGACCAACGATCGGATAGATGATACCTGTAATAAAAACACTATATATCAGATAACTTTTGAATTGTGTGCGTTCTGCCATAGCACCAGAAACGATTGTCGCAGCTGTTGCGGCAAATACGAGTTGGAAAAGCCACGCCGCATAAGTCGGGACAGAACTCCATTCTAACGCACTAAAAATACTGGTACTGGTTGCTGCACCTGCCTCGAGTGTCTCAGAAGGAACAAACCACCCACTTGTTCCCATAAAGACATTACCTGCACCGAACATAATTGCAAAGCCGATTGCCCAGTAAGCGATTGAACCCATTGAAAAATCCAGCAGGTTCTTCATGAGAATGTTGACAGCGTTCTTAGCACGTGTGAATCCAGACTCCACCATAGCGAACCCCGCCTGCATAAAGAATACGAGAAATGCAGCGACTAACACCCACAGTGTATCTGCCATATATTTTGCATCATCAACCTTTTCAAGAGTTCCATCGCTATCTGTCAAACCATTTAGGGCAAAAGCGTTGAGACTCAGCAGGAAGGTGAGTGCAAAAATTGTTATGATAATCTTTTTTTTCATTTGAAAAGATCTCCTATTTTCAATAAAACTGCTTCTACTTAGAACTCCGGGGAACTGAGAGTTTGCATCCGTATGTGATACATTGGATCCATCGCGAATCACACAAGAATTGTTGTCTCGGATTCGCGATGATTCAACCGATATAAGAACAACACAATGTTGTCCTCACAAAAATATTTATTTCTTACCAACTGCGAACAAACGTCATTCTACCGGTAAGTCCGGTATCTTCTGAATCTTCATCAAGCTGGGTTTCAACACCGACAAAGAGACCGAGCGTGTTATTTTCGCCATAGCCGAGATTGATGCGTCCACCAACAACAAGACTTCCGAGTCCGCTCTCGTCTCCTAAATCAATTGTCGCTTCAACTTGTGGACCGATAGCAACGGTATCATTGATAGAATAGAGAATAAAATCGCGTGTGTAGAACGAATCTGCTCCTTCTTCATCAAATGGCGAATTAAGGAACATTTGAATCCATGATTCAAAATAGATGGAACCAGCGGTAAGATATGTGAATAACTGTGGTGCAATCAATGTCGTTGGACCATTTGGTGTACCGTAGTCAAATCCAATACCAACCATGGGGAGGAGACTGAGTGATAGAGAATCACTGTCAACAACTGGAATACCGAGACCAAGATCAAATTCACCAAAAGTATCCACGACATAAATATCGCTATCTATAGAAATACTTCCAACCGGATGGCTTGCGCCAACCCAGATTTGCGTTCCTAAACTATCTGTGTCAGTCCGGAACCAACCTGAAATACTTGACTCTTCTTCCATTTCTTCACCCGCTTCGTGGGCATCAGCGTAAACCATCGGAACACTACCAACTGCGAGGAGGCAAACTATTGCCAATAATTGGGGTAACCATAACGCTTTAATTTTCATTAAAATCTCCTTAATAAAATTGTATTCAAGCAAACATTATCGTGCTGGAATACGTTTATGCCAGTTTGCGAAACTAATCTTGATTCTGGCATCAACTTGTGATAGAATCTGTGCTTAGTTGCACTGCCTCAGTTAAAGCAATATGCGTGCCAATTGTAATATGATTTTGATTGATACAACTTGATATGAATACTTAATTCCCTATCGGTATTAGGCAAACATTAGATTTATTCTTACCTTTATGGTCATAAGCAAAATAAATATTATGGCTAAAATGCCAATAATTTGAACAGTGTGAGGAAATAAGTTTCTACCAAAAATGCTGAAATTTTCATCAGAAAACTGCCTAAAAAATAGGCATATTTTGCTTATCTGTATCATTAGTATCGGTGGACTCCTACGATTTTGGAATCTTGGACAGTGGAGTTTCTGGATTGATGAAGTGCTTACGGTGCTGGATGCCGAAGAGTTTTCTCTTTCCAATTCCCCGATTAATCCGATTCCTTATATCGCAGCGAAGTTCTCTATTTTTGTAGGTAAAAAACTACCATTTGTGGCACAGGGAGGTGGTGAGTGGAGCAGTCGTCTAATTTTTTGTATTGTAGGAATCCTATCAATTCCGATAGTCTTTAGTTTAGGGCAGGCTTTATGCAATAGTAGAGTTGGATTGTTAGCAGCGATGTTTGTGGCTTTGTCAAATTGGCATCTATTTTGGTCGCAAAATGTACGTTCGTATATCTTTACTTTTCTTTTTGCTGTGTTGACAGCTTGGTTTTTCTATCGTTCCCTTGAAAACGATTCTACACTATTGACAATATGTGCGCTTTTTTCTTCTATTTGCCTTATTCTATCACATCTACTTACTGCGGCAATTGTACCTGCGCTGGCAGTTTATGCAATACTTTGTCTTTCAGAGGAACGTAGTAGAAAGCGGTGGATAAATCTGCTACTATTTTTTTTCCCTTTTGCAATACCTGTGCTAATGCTCGCTCTTCCACAGATTCGCGGCTATGTATCTTCCGGGTGGGGGCATAATGAATGGGGACGGAGTCCGATCTATATTGTTCTCACACTTGTCCAAGGGGTTAGCATTCCGATAGCCGTTGCTGCTTTCTTTGCCATTATCGTAAATCCGTTTAACCGTCCTACCCGTTTTTTACTCTGCTTTGCAGGCGTGCCTTTGGTGCTTCTACTTATTGCGTCTCAGTTTCAGAATGTAGCGGGCTATTATCTGTTTTGGACAACTCCCGCCTACTTTATCCTTGCTGCAGTGGCATGCACCTATATTTGGGATGCAATAACTGGCAACAAATACAACTTGCTCAAGATGCTACTTCCTACTCTGCTCATTGTTGTCTTGTTATCGCAAAATTTTCTCTATTTTCGATATGAAAATGGCGGGAGACCTAAATGGAGAGAGGCATTTGAAACCATCCGAGATGAGATGAATCCTACCGATATATTAGTCCTATCGGAGCCCCGAATGGCTCAATATTATATGCATGGATCGAAGGCAGTTGACATTAACGAGTTAGTAAAAGACAGGGCAGCTTTTGAGAAAAAGTGGGAAAGTTCAGATGAGAAAAGATTGTGGTTTATCGAAGACGTGGCGAGTTTTAACGTCTTTGACGCGGATATGTCTGTTCGTAATTGGATTCGCGAACGTGGACGTATGATAGAAACGTTACCGGCGTTTTCACGGGCAAAAGATAGGACGATACATATTTTTTTGTTAGAAAAGGATTCTGTAAGCAAATAGGGGACGTGGTTATATTCCAAAGGTATGGGTAAACTTCATTAACAGCGTGCGTCTCTTCGTTAGTAATTTTCTTGGTATTTCATCATCCCGGTCCGTATTGAGATTTTCATTATAAACCAACCATAAGTCATTACCCTCACCGAAATTGTAGCGAAATCGGATATTTGTTGAGAACTGATCGCTAACATTGCTGTATTGCACGAACGTATTTAGAGAGGCTTTCGTGTTAAACGCTGCCCGTGTCCTAAACCGAATCACATGCGCATTAAATCCTTGATTGCGATTAGGAAAACGGATAACATTTATCTCATATTCGCTGCTCATTTCCAAATGTCGGGAAACATTCCATTTTGGCTTAACACCAAAATCAAATCGCCAACCATCGAAAAATCCACCAAAGGAACAATCAAAATCGGTTCGGAATAAACTTCCTCCCGGCATATCGTAACCACCCTTAACCTCAAAGGTGGTATAACTTCCTGCGGGGACTGTCGTTCCTTCAGGAAAGTCTTCATCTTTTTTTAAATCTTCATAATCCATTTCCAAATCCATAGATACATTTGCGCCAGACTTCCACTGCAGATCAATAGCATATTCAGCGTTGGCAGACTCAACAGACCAATCCTCATTTCGAAACGCTACATCTCCAGAAAACTGTAATGGACTTACTTGTCTAAGTGAGGTTCGCTTGCCCATTAACCAATCATAGCGAATACTCCCTTCCAGTTGCGTGAAATCCTTCCGAGATGTAAACCCAATTCCAGGTAAAAAGTCATCTCCACGCCGAGCTGCAGTAAGTCTGTAATCAAAGCCAACGTCAGTGCGGCGAGTCAGGTCTATTAGATACATTGAGGCATCCCAAAAGTTGAATCTTTTTTCTTCAATGATCTCATCTTCAAAAGTTTGTCCCCACTTAAGGGTCAAATATTCTCGTCCAAATAACCGAAAGATACCATCAAGTCCGTAAGCTGAGTTGTAATTGCCTTTTTCGTCAATACGGTTTGTGAACATTAAGCCAGCATAGGAATGTGAATTGAGGACTTGGCGGCGCAGCCGCAGCACCCCAAAGTTTTCAGTCGGAATTTCATCTTTACGTGCCGTTTGCATGTCAAGAAAACCGAGATCCCAGTTTCCAACACGTCCGACTAACCTTGCACCACCAATAATAGGTATTTGTTCATCATCTTGGATACCGATTCGACGACTATGAAAAAGCCGAGAACGACCAATAAAATTGAAGGAAAAAATCCCAGAACGTTCTTGGAAAAATTGCCGCTTCTCAGGAAAGAAAAGCGAAAATCGGCTTAAATTAACTTGCTGATCATCTGCCTCCACTTGCGCAAAATCAGGGTTTAGCGTTGTATCCAGGGTTAGGTTACTCGTCCAGTTATATTTAATGTCAAGTCCTATACTTCTCTCAAAATCGTTTTTCAGACGATATTCGGTTCCTGCATCATTCAACGTTGGTTTTTGTTCAAGTCCACCAACTACGAAAGGTGTAAAGTAAATCGGATTTTGACTATGAACTTGTTCTAATATCACAGGATGTGCTCGAGACGGAGTATCAATTCCGCGTTCAGGAGATAGCGCTGGAAAGACAAGACGTTCATTTTTTCGGGCAATATCTCGATAAGCGATTAGTCCCATAACAACCTTACCGTTGTCATCCTGAAAACTTAAACTGGAGAAAGGAATCCGCATCTCAACGAACCAACCCTCTTCATTCTGAACAGCCGCGACATCCCAATAGGTATTCCAATGTTTGTTATTCGATTTTCCGTCCTTATAGATGGCTTTATCACCTCGGATACCTGCTGGGGTTGTCCAAAACTGCAAGGCAGATTTTTTGTCGTTGAAGGTATCAAGAATGATTCCAAACCTATCATCTTCGCTTGACCGATCGCGGTAAAGCGAATTTACACGAATACCAGAAGGGTTGGCATCATAACATCGCGCCGAACAGTAAAGGTAATCCTTATCATAAGCAATTCTAATTTCAGTTCTTTCGGTTGGTTCGCCCTGATATGTAGGTTTGTACATAGTGAGGGGTAGTGGTAGGATTTTCTGCCATTCCGGTTCATCGATCAAACCATCAATTTTAATTGTTTCTGTTATACGGGTTAGTGATAGAGGTGTTTGGGCGTTAATAGTGTTGACAGAGAACAGAAAGATTAAAACTACGAATGGTATAATTATTTGTGTCAACCGTGTTATTTTTTTCTTTAAGACATCAAAATTGACACAGCTTGGGGCAGCTGCATGATTAATATAATAAAGGTGATAAGGATTGTTCATTGTCTGGATAAGAATTCTATAGACGCACAAGGTATAGGTATTGGAGGGTATTCTTTTACACAAAGTATCGGTGTAACAAAACTGACGCGCTTCGCAGATAGACGAAGCGCGTCAAATGATTATCAGGTAAGAACGCTCTTCATTGCGAACTCAGTATAAGAAAAGTGTCCTACCAGAAACGGGTAAAATTCATTCTACCGGTAAGCCCCGTCTCACCTTCCTCTTTCTTTGTTTCATATCCGACATATATGCCAAGCGTATTCGCTGTGCCATAGCCGATGTTAATGCGTCCTCCAAAATTTAATTTCAAAGGTTTATCCAAATCATCGGCGAAAACGAAAACTGATTCAACTTGGGGACCGATAGAGATGGTATCATTCAGTGAATAGGTGAGATAACTCCGGTTGTAGAGTTCATTTACGCTTTCGTCATCAAATACAGTAGAAAGTGTCCCGATTGTCCAGTGAAAAAAGAAGATGTCAGGTGCGTTCAGAAAAGCAAAGAATTGAGGAAATAAAGCATCAGGCCCGTCCGCTCCAGTGTAGTCAAATCCAACACCGAGCATCGGGACCAAATCAAGTGACACATTGTCACTTTTCACTGCAGGTAATGAAACACCAAGGTCAAATTCGCCGAGATGGTCGTTGACATAGATGTTAGAAGCAATTGAGACACCTCCACTTCCGATCGGATGGTTAGCGCCAACCAAGAAATAGGTGCCTAAACTATCAACATCAATCTGGAACCATCCTGAAATACCAGGCTTTTCTTCTGCCATTTCAGCTTCAGGTGCCATTTCCCCTTCAGACTCATGTGCGTCTGCGAAGACAGTAGATGGGCCGGCAACGGAAATAATACAAATCATTAGAAAGATAAAGGGTAACTGAAGTGCTTTGATCTTCATAAAAGTCTCCTTAGGTTGTACAAATTAATAAGATGTGCTCAAAGTGAGAGCACCTCACATTGCAGTATAAAACAAGTATACCCTATTATTCTACTGATTTCAACTATTTTGGGATAACAATAGGGTTGTTCTATTATGATCAAATTCTATCCGTTTCATTTACTACAATGTTTTGTCGGGTTTCGCTTGCTCTACCCTTAATTGTCAACTTAAAAAAATCCTGGATAATCTCTTGTTGGCTTTGTAAGCCCGATTTAGATTTCATATTACAAAATTTTCTTTCACTTCATAAATTTGCCCTATACCCAAAATGTATCACCCTCTGCACACACATAAAAAAACGAAAAATCTTCAAATGAAACGACAAAATCCCAAAACGACTAATTCCGAATATATATATACAAAAAAACCACGTTAATATGGCAACTCAAATTGCTACCTATAATTTAGACACCCAAACACCGTTATTCTCTATAAAAAACGGTGTTTGCCTGTTTAAAATCTTGTAGGTAGCAACTTGGGTTATTATAGATAGGGAAATTTTCGAGGAAAGAAAAAAATTGCAGGGGTGGGATTTGAACCCACGTCCTCCGGGTTATGAGCCCGACGAGCTACCAGACTGCTCTACCCTGCGGCAAGAAATCAATATGGTCGAGGAGGGACTTGAACCCTCACGCCTGTTTATGGGCGATGGATTTTAAGTCCATTGTGTCTACCGATTCCACCACTCGACCTAATGGATAATAGTATAGTATACACGATTACCAAGTATTTGTCAACTTTTTTTCATATTTTTCAAAAACTCTGAAACACTCTTGTGAGAGGGCTTTCTAAGCCAGACTGTTTTCTCTTTTTCTATCGTAGGGTGGGTCTCCGGGGAATACCTAAATGGTATTCATACCGTTGATTTGGTGCCTCGCCATTCCTATTGTCTGAACCAGGATTCTCAGGATTACCAGACTTCCAAGATTGTTGGAGAGTCTGTAACCCTGATTTAGCATAATATCACCACATTTCTCTTGACATTTTCCAAAAATTGACTATCATGCACTTAAAAAAGGAGTGGCGGGTATTCGCTGTGAAACCCGAATTGTGTAGCCATGAAAAACGTCAAACTTGCCTCAGGACACGAAATGCCGATGTTAGGATTAGGCACCTGGCAGCTAAAAGGCAGGCAGTGCGAACGGATTATCAAAATAGCGATTGAAATGGGATATACCCATATTGATACAGCGTGGATGTACGAAAACCAACGGCAGATTGGAAAAGCACTGCGAGATATTCATGTTGAACGTGATGATCTCTTTATTACAACTAAAATTTGGCATACCCATCTGAAACATGACGATGTATTAAGCCAGTTTGAGGTGTGTATAAATGATTTGCAGATGGATTATGTTGATCTGTTGCTAATCCACTGGCCAAGCGACGCGGTGCCGTTTGAAGAAACTTTTGGTGCTTTCCAAGAAATCTATGATGCGGGCAAAGTCAAGAGCATCGGCATCAGTAATTTTAGTATTGAACAAGTTGACCGTGCGTGTGAGGTATCTAAACTGCCAATTTGTACAAATCAGGTTGAATACCATGTCCGCAATAACAAAGAAGCGTTGCGAAATCATTGTGAAACACGGAACATTCCTATCACTGCACACAGACCCCTCGCCGTAGGAAACCTTGCGGGAGATACGGAGTTAACAGAAATCGGTGACAGACACGGAAAAACAGCAGCACAAGTCGCATTGCGATGGCTGATACAGAAAGAAATCGTCGTAATTCCAAAGTCCGGCTCAGAACCACATCTGCGTGAAAATTTAGACATCTTTGAATGGCAATTAACGGAAGCGGAAATGCAGGCACTTGAAAAATCGTAGGGACACACTGTCTGTTTACGGTAAACTTGAACTATCCCTCTTTTTGTAGGAGCGATCTCCGAATCGCGACTTCTATCTCTTCTGTAGGAGCGATCTCCGAATCGCGACGAAACAACTGTTAATCGGGAATCCAAATCAAGAAATCAACGGTATGAATCATGGCGAATGCCAAAAGCGCATTCGTCTTTAGGCATTCCCCGGAGTTCCCTTCCGCAGCATCATGTAGAATACCAAAAGCGTATTCTACATGATGCTGCGTTGATTCACAACTCAGATGTAAAGTTAATTGTAGAATTCACTATAGTAGATACTCAATCAACAATACACCGCACATAAGAGACTTACACAGCGCGTCTACAGATTACCAATCCTAACAAATCTTGTAATCCTGAAAATCCTGATTCAGCCAATTAACGCATAATTGCCAACTTTTTTACGATAGTGTATGTTTCACCCTTTACGGTAACGGAGATGTGACAGATATAAATCCCACCGGAGACGGCTAACCCATAAGATGTCTGCTGATTCCACCACGTTCGCCATATTCTTTTATCAAGTCTATCATCTACACCCTCAATTCTTTTTATTAAGCTGCCACGGACGTCATATATATTCACCTTCATCTCAGTGATTTCAAGGTTTCCCTCAACACGGAATTCTGTCTGATTGTTAAAACGCACAGGATTTGGCGATACAATTACATCCTTCCAGATGAATCCTTCTTCTAAAACAACAGATTGCTTCACTGAAGCTGCGCCAAGCGGGTATCGCGCGACTACCATGAGCGTATTTTTCCCTGGAGACAGTGGAATCGTTGCTGTGTAGGTTTGCTTCTCTCTATCTAACTTTGCTTCTACACCACTCGGATGCACAACTATGTCAATGGGATAGTCTGTTACGTACGTCCCAGTGATTTGCAGCGGATTCTGTTTAACAATATCCGGCAGATCAAGTGTAACTTGTGGCATCTGCCGCTTCGGTTGAAACATATCTGTAAGGAGGCTATCTACTGTGGCAAGCACAAGCTGTGTCACCTTTGCCACTAAACGGAAATTTATTTTATCAACAGTATCACCAAATGTATGATAGAATGGGTTAGCATCATAGTTCTGCGAATCTCGCCACGGTGTTGAACTCTCAATTAATGTGACTGCGGAATACCCTGAATCCCAAAAAGTTTTGTGTGATGAGATGTCAATAAATTCGTCATGCGTTCGCCTAACTTTCAACCCTATATTATACCATGTGTTAGAAATAGCGAGTGCCCGGCTTATCCACGTTGAGTTTCTATTGGAAATCACCTCAACCAGATCACTTTTCCAGTTAAAACCGAGCATGTCCAAATTAAAAACAGCGATGATTTTTTCAGAGTTTGGTGTGCGTTTTGATTGTAAAGAATCGGTATCAGGATTCGTATTTCTAATGGCTTTACGAACATAGTTACGACTCCCCAGAAATCCAAGTTCCTCACCACCTAACGCTATAAATCTTAATTCATGGTCATATTCATACGGGCTTAAAATATTGGCAATTTCCAACATCACAGCAACCCCTGTTCCATTTTTGTTTGCCCCCGGTGCGCTTGATGCTAATGGATTCCAACTCGGTTCTCGTACCGCTTGTGTGTCATAATGTGCACAGATAATAAAGATACTTTTACTTGATGAACTCGGTTTAGGTGGCAAAATTGCAATTACATTTCTAATACCGCCAATATTTTGTTCACTTACTCTCAGTCGTGCAGACCGCTTAAACTGCGTCATAATATAGTTTATTACACTATCTGTTGCCCCGCGATGATGCGCGTTGCGTGTACGGTAGGTAAAATGACGAGGAAAAAACGTTACATTGTCTTGTAGCGCGGTAACATGTGAAATAAGCACATCAGACTGCACTTTTTGGATGAGTTCATCACCTCGCTCCGCCTGTCCTGAAATTGTAAGTAGAAAGAAAAAAATTGCACTGATTAGAACCACAGAGAGTTTACTGAATGGACACTTAAATTGAGTTGACATAGGTATGAATTTTTGGTATTATGTAAGATAAAGTTAGCAATTATATAGATTAGTGTTAACTACTCCATATTTCAGACAATAACCTCTGTGATTTTATCAGTTTTTGGCAGAGATTGCAAACAAAGATTCGAGGACAATTATGCCAGCAAACCTACCTCCAACATACTATAAACTCAAACATCAGCATGAAGCAGCTAAGACAGATGAAGAACGATTGAGTCTCTTAGAGGAGATGCTGCGCATTGTTCCGAAACATAAAGGAACAGAAAAAGTTGTATCCGATTTACGAAAACGGATCGCTGTCCTTAAAAAAGAGTCATCTGGAAAAGGAGGTAAGGGATCAGGCAAAAAGGGCTATAGCGAACATATCCCGAAGCAGGGCGCTGGACAAATTGTAATGATAGGTCCGCCAAACGGCGGTAAATCGCAGATACTTTCAAATTTCACGAAAGCAAAATCTGAAGTTTCACCTACTCCCTATACGACTACCATGCCTGTTGTCGGAATGCTCCAATATGAAAACATACAATTTCAACTCATTGATACGCCATCTATCATGCAAGATTTTATTTCTCCAGCGGTGTTAACGTTAGTCAGAAATGCAGATTTATGCTTAGGAGTTGTGAGTCTTGCGAGTGATGGTCTGTTAGATGAATTAGATGTCGTTTTAACGGTGTTTAACGATCAAAGAGGCGATGCTGAGGATGGTGAAGTAGGACACCTTGTCGTTGCTAATCAATTGGATGCACCGGGAGCATCGGATAGGTTAGAAATCCTGACAGAGTTTTATGGTGAAGATTTACAAATCTATCCCATCTCTGCTGAGACAGGAGAAGGTAAAGACGCTTTATTGCAGGCATTTTACGACACATTAGATATTGTGCGTATTTATCCGAAAGCGCCCGGAAAACCGATAGAACGTGATGACCCGATTGTGCTACCGAACGGTTCAACTGTACTTGATGCAGCCCTCGGTTTACACAAAGATTTTGCTGAATTCAAATTTGCACGGATATGGGGACCTGAATGGCATGATGGCCAACCTGTTAGTCGTAACGATATGATTTATGATGGAGATGTTGTTGAATTTCATTTATAAATTTGTTCAGATATTAAAACCATGTGGAATATGTTTATAGTTATATGAATTCCAATGAAAAATAAAAAGCGAACCCCTCAATATCTAATCTATTCAGTTTTCATCCACATTGTGCTGATGCTCTGCATGTGGTGGTTTTCTCCAACAAATGAATCACCGCCGCCTTTTATAGATGGTCCTGTCGTTGACATTTTTCAGATACCCCAGGTTGCAGTAGCGAAACCTCCAGAAGTGATTAAAAAACCACCAGCACCAGAACTTGAGACTCCTGCTGTAGAAGAAGATAAAAAACCACCAGCTCCACCAAAACCGACAGTGGATTTAAACAATGCGTGGCTAACAGTTGAAAATGAACAAGAGTATATCTCTACTGATCGAAAGCGTAGACAAGAAAACCTGAATGACTACCAGATGCCTGAAGACACTGTAACAAATAGCACGCCTGCTGCTCCGCATAGAAAAATATCACAAAGATTAAACATTCGTGCCACAACCCCCAAAATTAATCGTGACCTACTCGCTTTTTCGGCTACTCCTGAAACAACACATACTAACCTTCAAGCAGATACGAGCCCGATTGTGTTAGGCGCGGATAATTCCTTAGATGCTACATCGCCCGCGATGGGCACGCCAAAGATTAATTATGGTAGTCGGCGCGGTGAGGCATTCCAAGCAATAGGAATGAGTAATTCGTGGGGAGGTGGTAGTTATTCAGGTAAAGGTAAAGTCGGTGGAATCTATATTAAGATGATGCAGGATATCGCGCAAGAACTGACTGCTGCAACAACAAAAAAAAAGGTAGATGTCGTTGTTGTGCTTGATGAAACCGCAAGCATGGTAGACAATATACGCGGTATCCGAGCATATTTTGAATTCATTTCTGATGCTTTCCAACGAAATGGAAACGATGCTACTTATGGATTGGTAACATTTACAGATAAGACAAAAAAGTATGGACGTACAGACGACCTTGGCACGTTCAAAAACTGGCTTTTCAAGATAAACGTTGACCACGGTGGAGACATCTCGGAGGCAGGATTAGATGCACTGATGACTGCCGTAAAGAAGATCAAATTTCGGCGTGATGCACAGCGTTTCTTCATTCTCGCAAGTGATGCTGCATTCCATGACGCTGATTTTGATGGAAGGTCTTCCTATAGTTTGGATGAGGTTATTGCAACTCTGCAAAAAGAACAGATTCGCGTTGAAGTGATTGGACTTGATTATCTGCCTATCAAACAGATTGCACTTGCTACAGGCGGGACTTGGCGTGCAATTCCTGGAAAAGGTTATCTTGAATATGTTCCACCGTTAACATTAACAGTGAAGATGTTATCAAAATTAGGGACACTTAGTGTTGATGGAAGCACTGTTGGCGACAAAATCACTCTGTATGTTAACAATCCGCCACGTCCTAAACAATTGACGTTGACTTGGAAAGTACTCAATCCATTGGGTGAGAGATGTTATGGTCCATTCGAAGAAAAAAGAGAAATCCCAGATGATACTTCAACGGAGATTGAATTGACACCGGTGCTCAATAGTGCAGCATTTCTGACTATACCCGGTATCTATACTGTCATCTATCGTCTTGAAAACGATCAAGGACATAAAAGTATTCTCCGTAGAACGTTAACTTATCAATAATCGTAATGAAAGATATAATTTTTGAACAGTGCCATCGTCATTTTAACGACATAGTAGTGATCCGACGCGATATTCACCAGCACCCTGAATTAGGTTTTGATGTTGAACGCACAGCAGGAATTGCAGCAGATGCACTTGAGACACTCGGAATATCTGTTAAAACTGGTATCGGAAAAACAGGGGTTGTCGGTGATCTTGAAGTTTCTGGGGCAACGAAACGGATTGCGCTGCGTGCCGATATGGACGCACTTCCCATTCAGGAACAGACCGATGTTCCTTATAAATCAAAAATTGATGGCAAGGCACATTTATGCGGACACGATGCACACACTGCGATGCTCATCGGCACGGCGAGAATCCTATCACATCTCAAAAGTCAACTCAAAGCAAATATCCGATTTATCTTTCAACCTTGTGAAGAAGCGTACCCTGGTGGCGCGCCAGCAATGATTGAAGACGGGGCACTTGATGATGTTGACGAAATCTACGGGATACATGTCTTTCCACTCTATCTGGTGGGGCAATATGCTACATGCATTGGTCCCATGCTCGCACAGTCGGACACATTTGAAATTACAATCACAGGAAGGGGCGGACACGCTGCTTTTCCACATCTCACTGTTGACCCGATCATGATTGGTTCACAGTTTGTAAATGCCGCGCAATCCATTGTCTCAAGAAATGTGGATCCTTTAGACTCTGCTGTTGTCAGTATTACACAGTTTCACGGTGGAGATGCTAAGAATGTTATTTCACCATCAATAACACTTGGCGGCACGGTCCGTACATTGGACAAAGATGTTCAAAAACGGGTAAGGACACAACTGCAAAACCTACTTGCTGGTATCGCAAATGCCCACGATGCAACTTATGATTTTGCCTATCAGGAAGGATGCCCTGTTACCTTCAATCATGAACCTTGTGTTGATACGGTAGTATCCTCTGCGCAAACGTTAGTTGGTGAGGAGAATGTGCTTTTTCCGATACCGCCAATACTCGGTGGTGAGGATTTCGCGTGCTATTCGCAGCAGATTCCTGCCTGTTTCGTGATGGTCGGTGCAGGAAATGAACAGAAAGGTATTGTTAATATGTGTCATCACCCGCAGTTTGATATAGACGAAACCAGTATGATTTACGGTATGGCACTGACTGTGGGTCTTGCTCTGACAAGTTAATAGATACACCTTTACAAACCGTTTACTATGGAATTTGGCATGCTTAACAAAGTATTTATTCAGAACCATCCTCAAGAAAATCTTATTGCTTTACCGTCTGAGACGATTGCACGGTTCGGCAGAGGCGGTGTATCTGCGACGGCAACATCTCCTGATGGAAATCTTATTGCTGTGGCATCCCGCATCGGTGTGTGGCTTTACGAAGCCCACACCGATAATTTCCTACGGCTTATTGCTGTGGAAGGAACAGGTCTTCTCTCAGTTGTTACTTTTTCACCTGATGGCACCCAAATTGCCACAGGTGATTGGGATGGCATTGTGTCGCTGTGGGATGTTGCGACCGGAACAAAGTCCGCTACCTTCACCAATACAGATTATGTGTCTTCAGTAGTTTTTTCTCCGAACGGAAAATTTTTAGCAGCTGGCACTCGGAATGGTAAAGGTGTCTTGTGGGATATTGATACGGGTGAAGCACGCTGGACAATTTCTCACAAAGATCGTGTGTCTTCAGTAGTTTTTTCTCCTGATGGGTTACTTTTGGCAACGGCAAGTTGGGATAGCACAGCCAATATCTGGGATGTTGAAACAGGTGAGAGCCGTTGGTGTTTCAGTCATCAGGAGAAAGAGGTAAAAATCAGATTCGAATTGAGAGATGATATAATCTTTAATAATGAAGGTATTAATTGTATCGCCTTTTCCCAAAATGGAAAGTTTTTTGCCACAGCGGAGCAAGTTGTGGACAGTAGAAGTGGTTGCACGATACTGTGGGATGTTCAGACCGGTGAAGCAATATGGGGCTTCTCCCATAAAAAATCTGCAACATCTATTACCTTCTCATTAGATAACAGATATATGGCAACTCGTTTTTCGGAAGGTGGTACTGATGTGCGTTGTATTGCTGATGGAACTCCGACATCTCTTGAAAAGCGAAATTGGACAGATAGAGGCATAAGGGATCTTCCTCTCACTCATCCCCGTTCTTGGTACAGTTGGCTTGTCAGTTTTTCACCGGATGGGAAACACTTAATTGGCATGACAGAGCTTTCTGCTGTCAAGGTATGGGATATTGAATCTGGAACAGACATTGAGACAATTGATCGAGATGTGGGGCAAGCGAAATCCTTAACGTTTTCAACTGAAGGCAATTATATTGGATTAAGTCGTTCCAGAAACGCAGCAATACTATTGATAGATGATGAACAGAAAGTTGTGTTCGACCATCAGGCAGAGGTTGTGTCCGCCGCTGTTTCTCCAAGTGGAATGCTTGCAGCTACGGGAGGGTTGGATAGAGAGATCAACCTCTGGAATATCACGACACAAGAACATTTGCGGACGTTTACTGGCCATATAGGAGCAGTGTATGATGTCGCGTTCTCACCTGATGAAGTTCTTCTGGCAAGCGGAGGAGGTCGGAATTTTGAAATGCAGGAAGAAGATGGAATCCTTTATTTCATTTCTCCAGAAGGAAGCCCTATTGACCAGACTGCAAGGGTCTGGGAAGTTGAAACGGGAGAGGAGATTGCTACCCTCAAACATCCTGATCTGGTCAAAGTCGTCACATTTTCATCTGATAGCAACTATCTTGCCACAACATCTGAAAACACGATTTACCTATGGGATACAAAGACCTGGGAGAAAAATGTGACATTTGAAACAGTGAGGGTTGAGTCATTTGTATTTTCGCCGAACAGTACGCTTCTCGCTGTTGGTGGTAGAGGAAAAAATGCAAAGATTCAGATATGGCAGGTGGAGACAGCACAGCTGGTTGTAGAATTTTCTGGGCATAAGAGTGATGTAGAATCGGTTGCCTTTTCCCCAGATGGTACACTTTTGGCAAGCGGAGGTTTTGACGGTGTCATCTATTTATGGGATATGATGCCTTACTTGACAAAAACATAAGGTAGAAGTTCACCTCTAAAGGTAGAAGGAAACTCCGATTCTCAACAAGTTTTGAAAACAACAGAACTATTGATTAGGCAGTGTTACATTGACTATAGTTTGGACAATTTTCATGAGCACTGTGGATAGTGAAGGTTAATAGAAACGCCCCGACATCAATAGAAGTGAACTGATACACCTGTCGCCCCGCTGGGGCTGTAGGTTAATTGAGGAGTGTGCATAAATAATTCAACGCCTAATTTGCGTTTAAAAGTAGTAGGCACACGCCGTGTGCCGTACACAAGTTAGAAAACGCACAATGAATTGTGCTACGACAAACAGCACTTGGATAATAAAGCATTACTTGAAATGTGTCACTGTCCGTGTTGATCCATTCAATAATTATGCACACCCCTCAGGTTAATTGATCACTACATTATTTTTCTACGAGTTACGTTTTTTGTGAAGACTCATAGAAAAAACATATATCGGATGCGATAAGAGCAGCCCCAGCCAAATCAACGCCAAATGCGCGTATGGCATTTGGCGGGGCGAAATGTGTCTCAGAATCTTTCTGATCTGTCCAGCGTTTCATTTATAGTGGAAACCATAATTACTTGCACACGATTGTAGCGTAACCTGTTAGGTTGCGCACACTCTGCACAAGCTGGAAAGTTTGTGCTACGGCACAGTCCAATAGGTCGGTTTAAGTCCTACAGACCAAAAGTGTGCATATATTTTTGTATTTCACTATAACCTAAATCTACCGGATGAAACTTTTAAAATTGTCCAAACTTTAGTACATTGATAATGAGGATTTAAATGCTACAAACAATCACTTACTTAAAGCGAATTTCAATATCAGTAACAATTATAACATTTTTCCTCTTTGTCGGAACTGGGACTTGCACCGATGTTTTCGCGCAGGTGCAATCTAATGATGACCACGCGGCAAGAATCCAAACATTAAACGCTATTCAGAAAGCGAACGATCACTATTATGAACGCAATTACACTGAGGCGATTAAAGCGTATCAGGCATTGCTTAAAACCGAACTTACGCAGACCCAAAAAGATTCGATGCGGCTTATGTTAGGGCAAAGTTACGCAAAACTTGGTGAGGATGTAGAAGCACGCCGCATCTTCAAAGAGATTATTGATGAAGATCCGGACGGGTCTTACGCAACCCAAGCTGTACATCAACTCTCTAATCTCTATCGGCAACGCTACCAGTACAAAGAAGCAATTGTACTATGCAAGCAGATTATGAAGCAACATCCTAATAGTTCCGCGGCTGCTGTTGCTGCCTACCTTACTGCGTACTACGAATACATAGAAGGAAAACATGAGGATGCGATGGCAAGTTACAAGTATTTCCTTGATAATTTTCCGAATTCTATTTATCGCTCATCTGCAATAAGCAGCCTTGTTCGTTTATATACCCAAAACGAACGGCACGCAGAGGCAGAAAAACTTATCACGGAACGGATGAAATTAAATCCGACTGATACCACCCTATTAGAGGAACTTGCAAACCTATATCAACAACAGGGAAAACACCAGCAAGCATTAGAACTTTATAAGAACGTGCTTGAAAAAAATCCAGCAAATACAGCTATCAGACGAAAACTCGGCTCTCTCTACATTGAACTTGGCAATAAGGAAAAAGCGATCGCCGAATGGAAGAAATTGGTGGCAGGGGCACCTGATCGAGATCAGCAGCTTGGGGCGATTTATCTTTCACACAAGATGTACACTGAAGCAGTGAAGGCGTTTCAGGAAGCGATAAAGATAAATCCCCAATATGGCTACCTCTATATTCAGCTCGCAGCAGCATACAAAATTCAGGGAGATATTGAAAAAGCTGCCGCCATCTATCTTGACGGTTTACAGAATGTTGGTCCCAGCAGTAGTCAACGGGAATCTATATGGGAAGCTATGCTTGAAATTTATCAAGGAGATAGACAAAAGCCACTTCGTGAAAAATTGATTGCACAGTATCAAAAGGCACATCAGGCGGTGCCACAAAATCTCAACAACGTTTTGACTCTAGGTGAACTCTTTTTCTATGCCGGACAACTTGATGAAGCACTAAAAACATTCACAAAACTTCACAGATATTATTCTACCTCCATTGATCTAACTTTGGAAAGATTTGCAAGTGTTTTGGAGCGCAATCAAAATCCATCAGCAATAGAATTTTACAAAACACTGTTACAACTTTCAAGGGATAGGAGAATAATTACAAGTACACAATACAACCTCGCAAAGTTATACCAAAATGCAGAGCAGTGGACTGAAGCAGCCAATATCCTAAAAGAATTAAATAAGAACAGAACTGCTTCAATTGATAGTCAATTTCTGCTTGCACAGATTCAGTTGCATGGTCTTCATAATCCCAAAGCCGCACAAATGACGCTTCAACCGTTGTTTGCGCAGCGTTTAATAGGTAATCAATTTATGGAAGCACAGTTAATTTTAGGAGAATGTCACCTTCTGCTGAAAAGATATACACTTGCAAGACAGGTCTTGACACCGATAGTAGAAAGTTCCACTCGTTTAAGTGCTACTGCCCGAAAATTGATTGGCGACTCTTATTTTTTTGCGACAGAATTCGACAGTGCTGTCGCTGAATATAGAAAAGCAATTAGACTCTCAAAATCGGATAAACTCACGAATGATGCACTTGAACGAATTGTCCTGATTCAAGATAATACTGACTATTTTACTATCCCGCTAACCGATTATGCAAACGCGCTTCAATTCCACCTAACTGGTAACACTGAAGCAGCAATCACACAGTGTGAGGATACGATTTCACTTTATCCAAAATCTCTAATTATTGATGATGTATGGATGCTTCTCGGTTCAATATATCGCTCTCAAAACGCTTATGACGATGCTCTTCATTCATATCGACAGATAGTTGCTCAAGAAGGTCCTTTAGCAGCGGCGGCTTTAACGCAAATAGCAGAAATATATCAGAAAAAGCAGGACTTTTCGAATGCTGCGGATGCTTATACAACTCTGCTTACTACATATCCAGACAACAGTATCGTCCCGCATGCGAGGCAACAGTTGGACAAAATTACGAAGTTAATGAAGCATTCAGAACTCAATTCCCCTTGATAATATTTGCCACAATTAATTTTATGCAATGGAAATATCTCTTATGGTCTGTCCACTCTAAAATTACGAGTCATGTCAGTAGTCGGGAATCGGAGTTCCCTCCTACAATCTTCTTGGTAGGAGCGATCTCCGAATCGCGACATTACCTATAAAATATGAGTAGACACTGCACTAATCTACTACTAATTTGCGTTCTACTGTCCGCATGCATCCTACCTTTAAGTGCTGAAGAAGCAGCTATCCACTTTTCCGATCAAACCGAAGCAGCTGGAATCCATTTCATACACATCAACGGTGCATCTGAACAAAAGTATTTGCCTGAAACGATGGGTGCTGGTTGCCTATTCTTCGACTATGACAATGACGGTTTTCTTGATATCTATCTTGTCAACAGTGGCAAATCCTGTGAGAATACTTCTCAACCACGCGCCCAAGCGGGTGAGATGAACGTTCTTTATCGTAACAACGGTGATGGCACTTTTACAGATGTCTCTGCTCAAGCAGGATTTCAAAAAAATAACGGTTACGGCATGGGATGCATTTCCGCTGATTACGACAACGATGGGGATGCAGACCTATATCTGACAAATTTTGGGAGAAATCAACTCTACCGCAATAATGGTGATGGCACTTTTACTGATGTTACATCCCATGCTGGTGTTGGCGATGCCCACTGGAGCGTGAGTGCATCCTTTGGTGACTACAATCTTGATGGATACCTTGATCTATACGTAGTAAACTATTTGGAATATCAGGTTAAAACAGCACATCCATGTTCGCTCGAAGGCGTTCATATCTACTGCGGTCCACATGAATATCCGGGTGCAAGAGACACGCTCTACCGTAATAATGGTGATGGCACTTTCACGGATGTCACTGGGCGGTCAGGTGTCCGTAATACTGGAAAAGGATTAGGTGTCACTTTTACAGATTACAACAATGATGGCTATCCAGATATTTTTGTAGCAAATGATGCTGTGCAAGACTTTTTATATCGCAATAACGGTGATGGCACATTTACAGAGGTTGCGGTTTCAGCAGGTATTGCATATAACTCAGAGGGACGCGCGACAGCAAGTATGGGGATTGCCAATGGCGATTACAATAATGATGGATTGTCAGATCTTTTTGTCACAAATTTCTCGTTGGAAGTCAACAGTCTATTCCAAAACGATGGTGATGGTTTCTTTACGATGACTACGTTTGAAACAGGTCTTGCCGAACCCAGTTTTTCACAACTCGGTTTTGGCACACAATTTCTTGACGCAGACAAAAATGGCACTTTAGACCTTTTCGTCGCGAATGGGCATGTGTGGGACAACGTCTCACAAATCACGCCTTCTCTCTCTTACAAACAAACGTGTCAGTTGTTTTATTACACTGGATCAGGAGGTTTCAAGGAAATATCTAAAGCAGTAGGGAAGTTTTTCACACGTCCTGTGGTTGCGCGCGGCACTGCTATCGGTGATTATGATAACGATGGAGACGTAGATATTCTGGTCTCATGTTGTGGAGAGAGTGCTGTACTTCTCCGAAACGACTCCAAAACAGAAAATTATTGGCTAAAAGTTCAATTAGTCGGGACTAAGAGCAACCGTGACGGAATTGGTGCTAAAGTCAAAGTGCAGACAGGTGAAAAAACGCAAGTCAAAGAAGTTGTCTGTGGTGGCAGCTATGCTTCTTGTAGCGAACTCGGTTTGCTTCTTGGACTTGACACGCATTCAAAGGTTAAATCAATTGAAGTAAGATGGTTGGGAGGACATGTCCAGAGACTTGAAAATCTTTCAGCGAACCAAGTTATCCGTATTGAAGAAAATCGCTAATTGACTTGACAATTCCGTCAATCAACCTTAAAATTAAGGGTAGGAGGATATATATTGATGAAAAATCGTAACTTTTGGAAAATTGTTTGTTATAGTGCAATCGTGTGTTTGTTCACATCAATGTCTGCTTGGATAGGTACTGCAGATGCAGCAGAATCGTTTGGCGACACATTTGAGGGTGGCAAACTGAAAAATCCCAATTGGAAATGGCAAAACGAACCACCCACATGGGATATTGATGAAACCCGAAAAGGGTTCCTAACCATTGATAGTGAAAACAATCGAAATGTTTGGGCATCGGACGCTTCACATTTTCTGTATCAGGAAACTGAGGCAGACATGTTTGATGTTGAAACCCATTTTTTCGCTAAATGGGATACCAATTCTGGAGTCAACGGGCTTCTTGTGAAAAGCCCTGCTGACAATAATTGGGTTACTATTAAATTCTGGGGACGAGATGCAGGTCCCAGAGGGCATATCCAGTATCAAACCAAACAAGCTGGGATGGGACCGCCTGATGTCCAATGGAGATTTGGTGATTGGGGAGACATTGAACTGTCCTTCCGACTTAAAAAAGAAGGCGATAAATACACTGCCTGGTATAAAGCAGAAGGCGATGAGGATTGGATGGATATCGGAGAAGGCACCTTTGCTCTGACTCCGCCACTTTGGCTCGGTATCTATGCGGGTGTTGCCTCAGGTACAGGTAACTTAGAGGTTGGATACGAATATTTTAGAGACAATATCAACGTCACTGATGTTGAACCTGAAGGAAAGGTAGCAACAACGTGGGGTATGGTAAAATCCCGTTATTAGTTCTAAGGTGGGCAGACCAGAGTTTGTCCACCTTTTCCGCATCTAAACAGTGTAATCAACTGTAAACAATATTTGTTTACAAAGGTATCATATTGTTGAAGTTTATAGCAGAGATATTTTAGATCTCATGTAGGAGATAAAAATGAAAATTCGAAATTTAAATTCTTACTTACAGAATTCCCATCCTGTATATGGGAAAATCCTTTCTTATAGTATCATCGCTTGTCTGTTTGCCACGCTAACGATTTGGGTAGGCGGCGTAGATGCAGCAGATTCATTTGGTGACCCGTTTGAAGGGGGTAAATTAAAAAACCCTGATTGGAAATGGCAAAATGAACCACCTAAATGGGATGTTGGCGAAACCCGTAAGGATTTCCTATACATTGACTGTGAACCGAATCGAAATCTATGGGCAGGTGACGCATCTCATTTTCTATATCAGGAAACTGATACCGATATGTTCGATGTTGAAACTCATTTTCACGCCAAATGGGATACAAGTTCTGGGGTCAACGGGCTTCTTGTGAAAAGTCCTGGTGACAATAACTGGGTGACAATTAAATTCTGGGGACGAGATGCTGGTGCCAAAGGGCATATCCAGTATCAGACAAGGCAAGCCGGGATGGGACCGCCTGATATCCAGTGGAGATTTGGTGATTGGGGGGACATTGAAATGTCACTCCGACTGAAAAAAGAAGGTGATACTTACACTGCATGGTATAAAGCAGAGGGAGATGAGGATTGGATGGATATCGGACAAGGCAACTTTAAGCTAAATCCCCCACTTTGGCTTGGCATCTATGCTGGTGTAGCCGCTGGAGCGGGCAATCTTGAAGTAGAATATGAATACTTCAGAGACAATATGAATCCATTTCCTGTTGAACCGGGCGGTAAAGCGACAACAACTTGGGGTGCAGTTAAAACCCGATATTGATACGAAGGATGGTAGATGTAATGCGATACAGTTTAATCATTTTTCTCTGTTTCTGTGTCGTTTCTCCCCTATTGGCTGAGACTTTCACAGATGTTAGTCAAGCGGCAGGGGTTCATCAACGAGAGATTCCAGTTGATGAAAATTCCGGGGCTTGGATGGGCCCCGGTGCCGCCGCTGTAGATTATGATAATGATGGCTGCTGGCTTGATATTTTCGTTGTTGGTGATGGTGGCTTACCCAACGCGCTTTACCACAACAACGTTGATGGAACATTTACGGATATTGCAGAAAAAGCAGGCGTTGCAGATACACCAAACGGACGCGGATGCGTTTGGTTTGACTATAACAATGACGGTTGGCGTGATCTTTATGTAACCTGTGCGGGACCAAACTTTCTCTTCATGAACAATGGGGATGGCACTTTCACAGATGTAAGCGAAGAGGCAGGGGTCGCTGATGCGCAGCACGGCACCAGTGCATCGGTTGCTGATTATGACCACGATGGTTGGCTGGATATTTATGTTGCGAACTGGGGTCGTCCTGCTTCCCTTTTAGTTTTTGAACCTGCTCCAAGAATTAATGTACTGTATCGTAACAAAGGGGATGGCACCTTTGAAGAGGTAACACAGGCAGCTGGCGTTGCTGACGATGGAATTGCATGGGGTGCTATCTTCTTCGATTACAATGGCGATACTTGGGCAGATCTGTTCGTAGCAAATGACCACGGCCCAGATAAACTTTATCGTAACAATAGGGATGGCACCTTTGCAGATGTTTCAGAGCAGTCTGGCATTGTTACACTCATCAGGGGAAAACCGACTGGCGCGATGGGGCTTTGTGTCGGAGATTATGATAACGATGCTGACCTTGACCTTTTCGTTACAAACTATGATGAGGACCTGCTTTGGAGAAATAACGGTAATGGCACATTCACTAACGTTGCTGAAGCAGTTGGTGTGGCAAATGTAGGTGTAGGATGGTACGCCACCTTTGTTGACTTTGATAACGATGGGTATCGTGACCTTTACGTTGTCAACGGTGATGTAGATAATTCACAAAAAACCAATCGCAACCGTCTCTATCATAACAATCGAAACGGTAAGTTTGTCGATCGTTCCGATGAATTCAACGCCACTGTTGATTCTGTCGCACGTGGTGCAACCGCTGGGGATTTTGATAACGACGGCGATGTAGATTTCTTTGTCGTCAATAACACTGGCAATACGCTTCTTCTAAACGATCTTGATCCTTCCTTTTATATCAGTAAACCCGCTTCTCAAGAGAACTTAACTCAGATTCAACGTACCCTTTTACCGCTTAGATATGCGGGTAATGCTGTCTCTCGGCGTAACTTAGCTAAGAATCAACGTCTCAAAATTAGATTGATCGGCACAAAAAGCAATCGCGACGGCATCGGCACACGGGTAGCTGTCAAAATAGGAAACTTTGTTCAGACGCAAGAGTTAATCTGCGGCACCGGTTTTCTCGGTAGCGACAGTTTAGAGCTTGAGTTTGGAATCGCAGGGGCTAAAATTGATTCTATTACGCTAACATGGCCATCAGGAATAGTCGATACTTATCAATTCGAATACGGCACTGGTGGGCATGCCTTTATTTTTACTGAAGGGGAACAAGAAAAGTTTGTTGTAGCGGTTGAACCAACAGGAAAACAGGCGACGACGTGGGGAAAAATCAAAACTGCCGAAGTTTTCCAAAACTATCCTAACCCGTTTAATCCAGAAACGTGGATTCCATATAAACTCTTTGAATCCAGTGATGTGAAATTCTCTATCTTCGCCCCAAGTGGTGAATTGGTGCGAGAATTTAAACTTGGATATCAGACCCACGGTGAAAAGAAGTTGCATTGGGATGGGAAAAACGCTAATGGTGAAACTGTTGCCAGTGGAATCTATTTCTATCAGTTCAAGGCAGGCAATACGCAAAGTGTGCGGAAAATGTGGTTAATGAAGTAAATTTGGTCTGATAAAATATGAGGAGAGGAAAATGGCTTTAATAATAGAACAGGGCGAGGTGAACAATGGCGGTATTGTTTTATCTAAACCTTTGTCATTATCTGAAGGAACGAAGGTTCGCATACAGATTGAACCAATTGACACTGATGACGACAACCAAAACACGACATCCGATGATGAAAACGAAGATTTTGCTAATTTATCTTTCTTTGGAATGTGGGCTGACAGAGAGGATATGCGTGATAGCGTAGCATGGGTTAGAAAGCAGAGAGAAAAATGGTTAGAGCGAATAACGCGGACAGGATAATTGATACATGAAAGGTATCATAGCGTCTTTTGCAAGGAAATAAGATTTTAATTCCTGATTTCCGATAAGGCCTTTATGGAAAGCATATTTCTGAGATGGTGGGGTTGCGGTGCATTTGACGCACTTTTGGGCGATGTAAATATCGCTTATGATCCCTATCTGTTCAACCAGAACTTAGCGGATGCCGAACCGATATACGATTATATCTTTATTTCGCACGAGCATTTTGACCATTGCCACCCTGTCACCTTACGGAAATTGTGTTGCGGCACACGTTTTAAAAAGTTATTTGTCAATCCCGGTTGCATCACACCTGCCCAACCCATCAATGAGAAATACGGGGATGCTGCCTTTGCACGCGACCTACCCATAACCAAGTATGTCCCTGACGATAGAGTACAGACTTTATATCCCAAACATCTCAACGATAAACAAGGCATGTCACGTGCATTTCAAGGTTCAGAGATACTTGACCTCGGTCCTATTCACGTAGAAACGATTGAAAGTGGTGAGAACCAGACGCCTGATTTACCTACAAACGGCTATCTCATTACACACCTTGCAAAGGATGTCTCTATCCTACACATCGGTGACTTGCACGAACCCTATCCAGCTTTGGCAAATCTGCGCGGCAAGGTTGACTTTCTGATTCACATGAAACTCGGACTTGGCAAAGGGCTTGCAGATAGACTAATTGAGTTGATAGAACTCATCCAACCCCGTTTTTTAATACCGACACATTACCGCACTGATCGAAAATCCGACCCGATACCAGAAGGGCATTGGCCGCCAAATGTCACTGATGAAATGGCGTTCATTGAGTCAATCCGTGAAATTATAGGAGAGAAAACCCAAATCCTGCCTTTTACTGCTGGCATAGAATACGAAATTAAAATGCCCGAGAAACAGGTTATCTGGAAATGGGATTGGTTTAACACATGGACAGTTCCACCTTGGCGTGAAAATTAATTATGAGACCAGATTAGACTACATTTATAGTGGACTATAAAAATAATTCTACATTTCCTCTGTAGGAGCGATCTCCGAATCGCGACAGAAACTTAGGAGCAGTCGGGAATCGGAGTTCCCTCCCGCAGAATCCCAAAAGCGCATTCTGCGTTGGTTCACAGTTCAAAAATGTAGCGTTAATTCTAATCTCTACCATATTACAATAGATTTGGAGAACATTTATTGTGTCAACAGCTTCTAAAGTTCGCGTCGCCTTTTACGGATGCGGTAATTTTGCTAAAAATACCCGAATTCCGAACCTTTTACAGCAGGATTCCGTTAATATTGTTGCAGTGTGCGATAGTAACGTGAAAACAGCGCAGGAAACTGCCCAATATTTTAACATTCCACATGTCTACCACAGCGAAAACGGTGGCGCGCACGAAATGCTTGGGACGCAAGATTTTGACGTGCTATACTCAATCGTGCCTGCTTATGTACGGACTGATGTTGAAGCAACCGCTGCAGAAAAAGGTATACACATTTTCAGTGAAAAACCACAGGCAATTACAATGCAGGTGGCAAATCGCATTGACAAAGCAATTCGGCAAGCAGGGGTTATCAGTACTGTCGGGTTCCGCGAACGATATCGCCCAATTTTTCAAAAAGCGCGTGAATTTTTGGCTGACAAAAAGGTTGTGCATGTTCGCTTCCAAAGTTATGGAGGACTACCTGCCGCCGCAGGAAGTGAAGTTAAAACGTGGTGGGCTGATATGGAGAAATCTGGTGGTCGCGCCCTTGACTGGGGCGTTCATGCAACAGATTATAGCCGATTTATGACAGGGTTGAACGTTGTTCGTGCACAAGCGTTCTATTGTGAACGCTCAGATTATGCCACGCCGCTGTCGTGTAGTTTTAATTACGGCTTTGACAACGGTGGGACAATGACGCTCAGCTTCGTTTCTGCCGGTCCAAGTCCGAAAGATGAACCGTGGTTTACCGTTTTTTATGAAGGTGGACACCTTACAATTTACCGATACGATAGGATTGAGGTAAACGGTGAGAAGATTTATCAGGCAGAGGAATTTGATCCGTGGCTGGAACAGGATAGAACTTTTATCCGTGCTGTGCAAACGGGCGATGTAAGCATATTGCAAAGTGATTATCACGATGGACTTTTCTCTTTAGCACCTGTTTTGGCAGGTTGGGAATCCGCACGCCGCAATGGAGAGTGTATTGATTTGGATTCGTTTATGGATGCCTCTTAATGGTAGTAGGCACGCTCCGCGTGCCGTCCGCAAATTCAAAACTGCCAATGACTACTTGCCAAGAGGATACACCTTATATGAAAATTACTTCTATAATTTTGATTTTAGCACTCTTACTCTGTGGATTTACCCTTGCCGTTACAGCAGCGGACGAACGCATGGTGAAAGTTGTATACTTCGTTCCAAAAGACCGTCCGTTCCAGTGGGACATACCACCTGCACTTGACACGCAGATGAAAAAGGTTCAAACCTATTATGCTGATCAGATGGAAGCACACGGATACGGAAGAAAAACGTTCAAGCTTGAAACCGACGCGAACGGGAAAGTGGTTGTGCATCATGTTACGGGGCAGCATGGGGACGCACATTATCATACAGATACACTGAACAAAATATATGAAGAAACAAAGGCACAGTATGACACCGATACACATATTTATCTTTTCGTTGTGGATGTGAGTACGGAAAAGATTGAGGAAAATTGCGGAGTAGCAAGGTTTGAAGGCGGTCCCGCGATGGTGCCTGCATCAGGAGATTGTGTGGTAGATGAACGAGGTGTTCAGTTGATAGCACATGAATTGGGACATGCCTTCAACCTTATACATGATTTCCGTAATGATTTATATACCATGTCTTACGGCTCTGAACGTAGCGAATTCTCGGTTTGTGCCGCAGTAGCATTGAACGTTAATCCGTTTTTCAATGAGATGGGAAACGCTGCAAACACTTCTGCTACAATCGATATGCTAACGCCTTGGACATATCCTGCTAATGCAGAAGATTGGACGGTTCGGTTCAAGGTGAGTGATCCTGACGGTATTTATCAAGTCCAATTCGAGCAATCCGTTGCTGATGAAGGATCGAGCTTATCCGATTGTAAAACGTTTGATAATATACAAGACGCAACGGTGGAATTCATGCTGCCGATAGATGCAACAGCAGCCGAAATCAATAATATCTGGATTCGTGTGTTCGACCAGAACGCAAATGTCACGACAAAAGGGTGGACACTTGAGGCGGCTGAGGGACATGAGACAACCGAAACATTTACATATTTGACGCTTTCCTACAATAGTCTTGATTCACTCGTACCGACAAATACCCACGCACAATGGGATGGATGGTTAGGGCATATATGGGAGAAAACACCTGATGGACAAGTTACTGAAAAACCCCAGTTTCATATTACACATCCATACGTTAATGTGTGGGGGCATTGGTTTTATGCACATGCTGAAAGTCGTATCGTTTATAATATAAGCGGCAAAGATTATACTCGATTTGAGTGTTTGTTTTACCTTGCTAATCCCTGTACGCATGCCCCACCAGTAGCGTCTATGGAAGTTATATGTCTTGCTGATGATACTGAGATATACAATTCTGGTGTGCTAAGTGGCAACGCAGAGAAAGAAAAAAATAGACACCAGATATCTTTTGGTGTACCTGCAGGAACACAAACACTCACAATCCGTATAACAGATGGCCCCAATGATAGTCGCTGTGATCATTTTGTAATCGGAAATGCACGTCTATTTCATAGTGATACCTCTGATACCGAAACAACCGATACGGAAACGGAAACAACCGATACAGACAGGGCAGAAACGTATATCACCCTTTCCTATGACAGTCCGGATGCGCTTGTTCCGACAAATCCGACAAATGAATGGGCTGGTTGGAATAGCGGCGTATGGGAGAAAACACCCGATGGGACACTTCCACCAAGACCTAATGGTTTTATATCCCTTGAGGGGTTTAGCAGTTTTTATGATAATTGGGATTACTTCTTTTATTCGCATGCTGCGAGTCGTTTTGTTTACGATCTTTCTATTGGAAATTATGCTACATTTGAAGCCTATTTTGATATGCCGAACCCTTGCCCGAGTTCAGGTTCCGTAGAAATTATATGTCTTGCTGATGGAGTAGTGATCTACAATTCGGGTATACTGATAGCCACGCAAACAAGGAATATTCCAATTTCATTTGATATTCCTGAAAACACACAAACACTCACAATCTATGTAACAGATGCTTTTAATGGTGATGGATGCGATCATTTTATACTCGCAAATGCGAAATTATTGCATCGCGAAGCAACAGGTACAGATGTCAATAATGATGGTATTGTGAATATAATTGATTTAGTGCTCGTTGCTGTGCGATACGGTGAGAAGATTGTGGGAGATCCTTCTCCGAATCCAGATGTGAATAGAGACGGTATCGTTGACATAAACGATATTATCTTGGTAACACAAGATATGCCACCAGTTGCAGGCGCGCCATCACTTCAAGCCACGCAGCGATCCATTTTAACAAGTACGGATTGGCGAGAGGCATACGCTGTGCTGCCTGATACGGTTGTGGATAGAGGGATTGCAGTGCTTGATTTGTTGTTCGGTGCTGCGGTGCCTACGAAAACGCTTCTTTTGGAAAATTTTCCCAACCCATTTAATCCGGAGACGTGGATACCTTATCAACTCGCGAAACCTGCAGATGTTGTTATAACGATTCGTGCTATAGATGGGCAAGTTATTCGCAAGTTAGATTTAGGGCATCAGCAAGCAGGGAGATATGTAAATCGTAGCCGTGCAGTGTATTGGGATGGTAAAAATGCACTCGGTGAGTCTGTGGCAAGTGGTCTCTATTTTTATACGTTAACGGCAGGCAAGTTTGTGGCAACGCGACGAATGTTAATTCGCAAGTAATAGTCAGTTTTTGGGTTTTGCTTATGCTCTACCCAACCTACTACTCATTTCAGTATAAATTAAATCTGGAGGATTAATAAAATATGGATGCAAAACTAAAAAAGATACAAATCACACCGATGAAGTTTGACAAAGACGGTGATGTGCAAAAAGAGGAATTTGCAACCCTCACAATCGAAGTGCCGATGGATAGTGCTGGACAACGCGAAGCAATTGTGTCAGTACTACAACTCCTGAGCAGAGAGTGGGTTGTCTTGAGTGTAGAAGGCAAGTCACCTGGTGCAGTAGGAACAGCATAAATCAATCATGAAAAAAAGTTATCTGTTTACCCCAGGACCAACGCCAATTCCGCCAGAACCCTTGTTAGCAATGGCGCAACCGATTGACTATCACCGAAGTGAAGATGCTGTTGCACTCATTAAAGATGTCTTAGAAAAACTCAAGCACGTCTTCCAGACAGAAAACGATGTGCTTTTCTTAACATCATCTGGTACAGGGGCAATGGACGGAGCAGTAGCAAATCTATTATGCCGAGGCGATAAGGTTTTAGTTATCCGAAGCGGCAAATTTGGTGAACGGTGGGCGGAAATCTGTGAGGCGTACGGCGTTGAGGTTGTCCCCATTGATGTTAGGTGGGGAGATTCTGTAACACCCGAAATAGTGGAAACAAAGTTAACCGAAAATCCCGATGTCCAAGCAGTTTTTGCTACACTATGTGAAACATCAACAGGTGCTTTGCACGACATTGAGGCACTTGCGCGTTTGACACAATCCAGTCCGACATTGCTTGTTGTAGATGCAGTCAGTGCACTCGGCGCAGATGATTTACAGATGGACAATTGGGGCGTTGATGTAGTCGTATCCTGTTCACAAAAAGGATTGATGACACCTCCCGGACTCGCCTTTGCTGCACTCAATGAGCGTGCATGGGAAGCGGTTGATCGGTCTGATCTGCCGAAGTATTATCTTGATTTCCGAAAAGCACATCAACGTGGATTAGAGGGTTCAGTGCCTTACACCCCTGCCATTACACTCCTTGTAGGACTCCAATATGCGCTCAACCACATCTGTGCAGAGGGGATACGTAACACTATTTCTCGCCACAACCGTATGGCTATTGCAACACGCAATGCTGTTAAGGCAATTGGACTCCCACTATTCGCTACATCTCCTGCAAACACATTAACATCAATTCGGTTGCCAAAAGAAATTGACGGAAAAGCGTTTGTGAAGATGATGCGTGAAAAACACGGCATCACGTATGCGGGTGGACAAGGTGATTTGGGTGGCAAAATTGTTCGCATTGCACACCTTGGTTGGATGAACGAAAGCGATGTTATCGTCGCTATCTCAGCATTTGAGAGAGGTTTGGCGGAAATTGGATATGATATTTCACTTGGCACTGGTGTCGCCACCGCGCAAGAAGTTTTCACAAAGTTTGCCAATCAAGAAAGATAAAAGAATAGGGAGTTGCTTTTCTTTACACTTGAAAACTTCCGTTTCCCGGAGACAATATGTCAGAAACCACACTATTTGATGTCTCTTACGAACAGCGAAAAAAACCGCTACTAACCCAAACGTTAGAACGGCTTCGTCCAATCTACAGCAAGTCAGAGCTTAACGCTTTACGTATAGACAGCACAAGCCGAGAAGGATTGTCACAACGTTCTGGACGCGGGTTCGTCAATCGCGATATTCTTGAAACCGTTTTGGGAAATTTGTTAGAATGTGTCGCACCAGGTTCTCACAATGCGCCACATCTTTTTAATCAAAAGCGAGAACTTTCAGAAGCAATTGAAGAGGTGGCAGACCAGTTATATGCGATGGTAGCACAGTCGTTTTTAGCGGTTACAGACGAAACACATCTGAGTGCTGCACTTGAAACTGCCTTCTCACTTCTTTGGGAACTGCCACGCCTAAAAAGTCGCGCGCTCTGGAATCGCTTCGCATCCCTCAAAGACCCTGCTGTTTGGGATGCGTATCTTCTGCATAACGGTATCTCTCGCGAAAAACTGGCAGCCCTTGATTTCCGTTCCCAAATTGATAACGCAATTAAGGAGCGAAGTTTTGACCCATACCAAGATTTTCTCGGCACATTGAACCTTGCCTCCGTTTTTGAATATCAACTCCAACTCGTCGTCAGCACCTATCCTGGATGGCGTGTGTTATTTTACCACGATGTGGCTTATGCGTTGACACGGAGTGAACCACCTGAAAATAATCCAGACCTCCACAGAGTACCTGTTCCGCTGTTGCCCCGAGCCATTGCGGAACTCGGAGGACGTTATTATCAAGCCGATCTACATCCAGAAACTGAAATAGGTGATGCAAACTTCTTAGAACACCCACACCGTGGCGTGACAACAGGACAAACAGGTATTATCGGTTCTGGGTGTGTTCTTTACCCTTGCACTCTTGGTGGGTTAAGTGTAAAAGTAAAGCAACGCCATCCAGTCATCGGGGATTTTGTTGAGATCGGTACAGACACAAGTCTTCTCGGTCCAGTCCAAATTGCAGACCACACCACTATCGGCACAAATACTGAAATTTATGGCTTTGTTGAGATTGATCAAGGTTGTCGTATCGGTTCATCAGTCGTCATTGGAACGATACGTGGTGCCGCAGAACATCCCGGTAAGATAATGATTGGAGATGAGGTGCGTATCGGTGATGGCACAGTGATAGAGAATACATCTGAAATGGATCTGATTATACCCACGCGTGCACAGATACCTGCACGAAGCCACGTTGCTAATGATGGCTTTGGATTTCCCAGATATGTGATATAGAATATCGTGCTTTGCAAGGTAAGTTTATAATCCCCCTTCAAAACCCAATGGGATATATGTAATATGAAAAAAATTGAACGCGCACTCATCAGCACCTATGATAAAACGGACCTTTTAGAGATTGCAAACGCCCTTGCGCAACGCGAGGTTGAAATCCTTTCCACAGGCGGCACAGCCAGACATCTACGTGAAGCAGGAATTAAGATTGTTGATGTCTCCGATTATACCGGTTTCCCGGAGATGTTAGATGGAAGAGTTAAGACACTCCACCCAAAAATTCATGGGGGATTGCTTGCACAGTGGGACAACACCGAGCATTCAGCACAAGCCAAAAACAACGGTATATATTCTATTGACATGGTGATTTGCAATCTATATCCGTTTGAGGCAACCGTCGCTCAGCCTGATGTCACACTTGAAGAAGCGATTGAGAATATAGACATCGGTGGACCGGCGATGATTCGCGCTGCTGCAAAAAATTATAAACACGTGGCAGTTCTCACAAATCCAGACCAATATCAACAAATTATCGCTGATTTAGATACCAATGATGGGTGTCTATCCGAAGATATACGGTTTGAATTGGCAAAAACAGCGTTCCTCCACACCGCACATTATGATAACGCGATTTCTACTTATCTTGCCAATTTACAATCTGATGGGGAATTTGGTGATGTTCTGACACTTCGCTTCCAGAAAGCAGATTCGCTTAGATACGGTGAAAATCCACACCAAAGTGCTGCTTTCTATAGAACTGAAACTGAACCACCAGCATGCGCTGCATGGGCAAAGCAACTAAATGGACCACCCCTGTCGTTCAATAATATCCTCGATTTAGATGCCGCTTCAGAAATAGTGAAAGACTTTAAAACACCTACCTGTGCCATCATCAAGCACAACAACCCTTGCGGACTGGCGACCGCGGGCAATCTACAAGATGCCTTCACAAACGCCCTTGAATGCGACCGCACTTCTGCCTTCGGTTCAATTGTAGGCTTAAATCGGAAAGTGACAATCCAGACTGCGAATACCATTCGTGATGCCGCAAAATCAGGTGTGAAAATTGAGGCGATAATCGCGCCGAGTTATACCGAAAAGGCACTGCGCGCATTATCTCGCGTGGAAAATCGCCGAATACTTGAAACTGGTTCGCTATCAGACTCAGAACCAATTCTGCAAATCCGTAATGTGACTGGAGGCGTGCTTGTTCAAGAACAGGATGCGCATAACATAGAAAAAGGCGATCTACAGTTTGTCACGAAACGAAAACCTACGGACGAAGAGATAGAATCCTTGCTTTTCGCATGGAAGGCGTGTAAACATGTCAAATCCAATTGTATTCTGCTTGCCCAAGGCACGCAAACTGTTGGCATCGGTGCCGGACAGATGAGCCGGGTTGATGCTGCTATCATCGCTGTCCGCAAAGCAGGTGAAAAGGCGAAAGACGCAGTTTTAGCTTCCGATGCCTTCTTTCCATTTCCCGATGGTGTGGAAATTGCAGGTGAGGCAGGTATCCGCGCGATTATTCAACCCGGTGGGTCAGTTAATGATGAGTCAGTGATTGAAACGGCGGATAAATTTGGTATGGCAATGGGCTTTACGGGAGTTCGACATTTTCGGCATTAGTTGCAGAGCCATTCAATTTTCCAATATTTTCTAACTTCTTTCACAGGTCTCTTCTGTAGGAGCGACTTCCTGGTCGCGACTTTTCGACTAAAACAGATAGAATGCCTAAAACTAATTACCCTAGCATTAGTTGTGAAGACGTTTTATTTTACCCGTTTTTGTGGTATACTTCTATAGTAGGAGGAAACACATGAAAACGTATTCATTTCAAGTAGTGTTGGAAAAAGATAAATGGCCTGATGAGTCAGATGAAGACGCTGTCTGGCGTGCTTATATCCCCGCGTTAGAACATCAAGGTGCTGCAAGTTGGGGATATACCCAGAAAGAAGCATTAAAAAACCTGCAAGATGCTGTTGATCTGGTAATTGAATGTATAATAGAGCAAGGAGAAAAACTACCTTCTGAATCCCGTCCGCAAATCCAAGTTAGTGATATTCCTCTAATTGTTGTAAATGTTTAATCCCACTCAGGAAATGAAAATTGCCTACCACATTCTCACTCCCACCCACAATAATCACTGGTGCTGGCGCTTCTGAAAAAGTCGGTGAACAAGCAAAACGACTCGGTGCAACAAACGCACTCATTGTAACCGACCCAGGTATTGTCAAAATCGGATATGCTGACCAAACTGCTAAAAACCTACACAATGCTGGGATAGCCACCTCTATTTTCTCTGATGTCACACCCGATCCAACATTACAAAACGTAACTGATGGACTAAACCAATACCGTGCCGAAAGCTGCGATCTGATTGTCAGCATTGGCGGCGGCAGTGCAATTGATTGCGGCAAAGGCATCGCCATGAAACTCACAAACGATGGCGAATTTGCTGACTACATGGGTGTGGACAAAATCCCAAATCCAAGTGCGCCACTAATTGCTATTCCATCTACCGCAGGAACGGGGAGTGAAGTTTCTAAAGTTACCGTTATCACCGACACAGATCGTAATATCAAAATGATGCTGAGTAGTGCTTGTTTGCTGGCATCTGTAGCATTGGTTGACCCGCTGCTATCGCTTACAACCCCGCCGCATCTAACCGCAGCAGTCGGCGTTGATGCGTTGACACACGCAATAGAGGCTTATGTCTCAAAACGCTCCCAACCGATTACGGACGCACTCGCCTTGGAAGCAATTCGACTGATTTCAGGTTCATTGCGACAAGCGTGGGCAGATGGAGAAAACATCTCTGCAAGAACAGATATGATGCTCGGTGCATCAATTGCAGGTATGGCGTTCAGCAATTCGTCTGTCGCTTTAGTTCACGGCATGTCCCGACCAATCGGAGCATATTTCCATATACATCACGGTTTATCAAACGCAGTACTGCTGTTTGATGTAATGGAGTTTAGCGTTGTTGGCGCGCCGAAACGTTTTGCTGATATTGCGCAAGCGATGGGTGAACCGATTGATGGACTGTCACCAATGAAACAGGCGGACGCAGCGATTTCTGCAGTGGAACGTCTTGTCAATGATATTCAGATGCCGCGTCTTGGTGAAATCGGTATTGATAAGGAGAAGTTTGAACAAGTTATTGATCAGATGGCAGCAGATGCTATTGCAAGTGGTAGCCCCGCGAATAACCCTCGCCAAGCCTCAACAGAGGAAATAGTCGCGCTATATCGGAAATGCTTTTCCTCGCGTAATACATAACCGTTTTCAAAATTAGCATATCAACCAAAGTTTAAAACTGAAACGTATAGAGACAGTATAATGGCACATACACCAATTATTGAGATGCGCGGTATCAGCAAAAGGTTTGGACAGGTACAGGCTAATGCCGATGTAGATTTTACGCTGCAGCAGGGAGAAATTCACGCTATCGTTGGCGAAAACGGGGCAGGTAAATCTACGTTGATGAAAATCCTCTACGGACTCTATCAACCAGATGAGGGTAAAATCTTTGTTGATGGGCAATCTGCAACTATTGCCTCACCGAAGTCTGCTATGCGTCTTGGTTTAGGCATGATTCAGCAACACTTCACATTAATTCCTGCTTTCACTGCACTTCAAAATATTATCCTCGCAAAAGAGAAACGTAAATTTGGAACCCTCCTTGATTACCAAAAGGCTGAAAATGAGATAACTGAACTCGCTGAACAAGTTGGGTTTGATGTGCCATTGAACACACCTATAGAATCACTATCAATTGGTGCACAACAACACACAGAAATCCTGAAAGCCCTTTATCACGGCGCAGAAATACTGATTATGGATGAGCCAACCGCTGTGCTTGTTCCACAAGAGATTGAAGGTTTATTTGAATGTATGCGTGGTCTCAAAAGGGAAGGTAGAAGCATCATTATTATTACCCATAAACTCGATGAGGTAATGACAATAGCCGATACCGCAACCGTAATGCGTCGTGGGAAAACTGTTGCTACTTGCCCTATTTCTGAAACTAATTCACATCAATTGGCAGAACATATCCTTGGTGAGCCAGTCCTTCAAAGTTGGATAGAGCGAAAAGAAACTAACCAAGAAAGTCCTATGCTCCGTTTAGAAGATGTAACAGTGAGAACTGGAACAGGTAAAAACATTCTTGATAGAATCAATCTCAATATCTTGCCTGGAGAAATTGTTGGGATAGCAGGCGTAGAAGGTAACGGTCAAACCGAATTAATTGAAATCCTGACAGGATTGCGGAAAATTCAGCACGGAAATTTGGTTTTGAATGGAGAATCCGTCACCAATTGCTCAACAATGGAATTCCGAGAAAAACAAGTTGCACACTTACCTGCTGATAGACACCGTCATGGTGTTAGTCTGAATAACCGAATTGATGAAAATTTTATCATTGGGAAACATCAACAAAAACTTTTTTCTCGCAACGCTATGTTGCATCAAAAGAACATCCAAAGATTTGCTTTTAATGCCCTTGATAAATATCAAATTCGGGTTGGAGATATAAAACATCCGATAAAAACGCTTTCCGGTGGAAATCAACAGAAAGTCGTTGTCGCCCGTGAATTATCTGGTGATCCTTCCCTTATTATCGCTGCACATCCGACGCGTGGGTTGGATATTCACGCTGCCAAATTTGTTCACACACGACTTATTCAGGCGCGGAACCGTGGAAAAGCAGTTTTACTTGTGTCCTCTGAACTGGACGAGCTCTTACTACTTAGCGATAGGATTGCAGTCATGTATAATGGTAGGATTGCTGGAATTGTTATACCGACTTCTGATGACCGTAGCAAAGGTTTGCAGGAAAAAGATAAACAGAAACTTGGAGCTTTAATGCTCGGATTATCTTCAGAAAATTAACATACTATAGCAGCCTAAATTTAACGAGTTGTGCTAAATAACTGATTGTAATATATTTTTTTCACATTAGCAGATTAATCGTCCGTGGACTTCATAAGATGATACGTTCTTCAGTCCCGTAGGGACGATATGTTTATAACACTAATGCAAATATAATGTGAAAACAAATAAAACATATTGTTAACTGGCACAAGTCCTAAATTTAATAAACATTATCTTGACTGTGAGGAGTTATAATGATTATTGATTCACATACACATGCTTGGCCACGCTGGCCTTACCAACCTCCTGTTCCCGATGACGAGAGTCGTGGACAAGTGGAACAACTTCTTCACGAAATGGATCGACACAACGTTGACAAAGCAGTGCTTATATGCGCACGTATTGATAGAAATCCCGATAACAATGACTATGCTGCAGAATGTGTTCAACACTATCCAGATAGACTGATTCAGTTTGCAGATGTGGATTGTTCTTGGACAGATACATATCACACCGACGGTGCAGCTGAGCGTCTTAGAACTGCAGCCAAAACATACAATCTCAAAGGCTACACGCACTACCTCAAAGGTGATGACGATGGGAGTTGGTTCTTCTCGGAGGAGGGACAACGTTTCTTCCAAACGACTGCTGATCTCGGACTAATTGCGAGTATTGCTATGGGAAGCCATCAACACGCACCGCTTCGTAAACTGGCAGCACAGTTTCCTACGGTACCGTTTCTATGTCACCACATGGCAGGTGCGCGTGCAGGTGAGGAACATCCGTACCCACAACTCCAAGAAGTCCTCGCTTCTGCGAATGTCCCGAATATCCACGTAAAGATGTCTGGATTTGCTTACGTCTCACAGGTCTCATGGGACTATCCATATTCTGATACACATCGGATTGTTCGGGCACTTTACGAACATTTTGGTCCTGGTCGTCTCTGTTGGGGTTCAGACTATCCAGTAGTGCGTAACTTCATGACGTATCAACACGCGCTTGAAGCGTTCCGCACTCACTGCCCTTTTATTCCCGAAGCTGACAAAGCGGAGATTTTGGGAGGAACTCTTCAGCGATTGCTGTCTGAAGCGGGTTAATAGTTGCCTTGATTTTTTCAAAGTGTTTTGGTATAATAAAAATAAGAGGTGTAATTCCGGCGCTTAAGTCCGGTAAGGTAATCTGAAATCAGAAGGGAGAATTAGTATGAAAAGAGTATTTGTTTTCACAACGCTTGCACTTATGCTCGTGGTAGGTTTTGTTTTTGCTACAGATACCTCGATTGTGCAAGGTGAGTATATTGAAGCTCGGTCCGCGAGTGTCTATGTTGGTGCATGCCATTTCGGTGCAGAATTCGTGGAAGGTGGCAAAGAGGCAACGCTTGTTTGGAATATCCATCGTGGAAGTTGGGACGGCGTTTCGTTGGATGGCTTAACCGTTGTTGCAGTGGTGAGTGCCAAAAACAACTTGGCGATTGATACAAAGACACGTAAGAGTGTGTTGTATATGGACACAAAAACTACCCCAGAACAGCGAGCGGCGATCAGTAAGATGCTTGCCACAAAACGTGCTGATGTTCTTGGTAAAGTCGTTGCAACGCAAATCGCACCCATCACATTTGCCAAAAAAGGGACGAAATACGATGTAACGGTTGGGAAAGCACTCACACTGTCTGCAAATCGTTATCCGTGTGTACATTGCACTCAACCCCATCAAATTTGGTATGAACCGTTAACAATGATTCAGAACGCTATTGTCGGTAAATCTGAAGTTTATCGTTATAAAGATACGCATCTGTCGGTAAACTGGCAGCAAGGCGATGCAGCCAACAACGTCTTTGTCGGTAGTTTTTCGATGTAAAACCATGACTGTCTGTAGTTGCCTTGTGGTAACTACAGACACTATTACTTGCCTTGCCCATGACATGAGCGTGAGAATCAATAGTGAAAGTCACATATTTTCATGACACCGACACAGCATTGATTGAGTTTTCAACACATGATGTAGTCGAAACGAAGGAAATTAGTGAGAATATCTACATTGATGTGGACGCTTCAGGTAATCTGGTATCAATGACCATTGAACACGCAGAGCAAAATACCAATCTTCCCAATTTGTCTTATCAACCGATAGGCTACTCAACACCCAAATCACTATTGCAAGTGAAGGCATAGAATCAACTAATATCTATAGTTCGTCACACACAATCGGAGAACAAGTGAATAAAGATACAACATCAGAGGAACGGAAATTTAGATTGACTCCTGAAGAACGATCCTCTTGGGAGGAAAATGGATATTTTGTCCGTTACGACGTTTTTACAAAAGAAGAAAATGACGATTTAGCGCAAATTGCTGATGATATTGCCATCGGAAAACGCCCCTTCCCAAACTATCATATCTTTCAAAACGCTTTAGTCAGAGACGGAAAAATCAAGGAACAAGGCATCCACGCGATGCACAATATCCAATATGTGAGTTGCAATTGCAAAGAATTCCTTGCTCGTACACGTGATCCACGTCTCACCGATCCTGCTGTTGACATACTCGGTCCAGACCTCCTCGGTCTCAACAACCTCTATATTTGGAAACCGCCAAAAATCGGTTTAGGCTTTCCGTGGCATCAAGATAAATGGTATTTTAACCATCAGTATAAAACTGGAACGACAGTTGCAACATGGACGGCAATTGATGACGCAGACAAAGAAAACGGGTGTTTATATGTCATCCCCGGCAGCCATAAACAGGGAGTGCGTGAACACAAAGAACTTGAAGGTTCACAACAAGGAGAGTTTAAACAAGCAGAAGGTGCTCGCGATGAAGATGGTGTCGCGGTAGAAATCCCTGCTGGCGCGGTCATCTGGTTCAATAGCCAAGTCCTTCATAAAAGCACGGATAACCACAGTGAACGATTTCGACGTTCAAACATAGCACATTATATCAGTGCCAAAGCAGAATGGACGCGTCCTGAGGCTGTAAACAAAAAACGACCTCCCATGTGGATTCGTGGTAAAACCTACGCTGGCATGGCAGATGAAGTTCAACATGATGTTATATCAATTTTAGAATCCGATTAGAGAACTAACTAACGAAAGAGTGCTATCATGAAACTACGACTTACGACCATCTATATATTGCTGTTTTTGCTTTTGTCATTTTCCGACGCAACCGTTCCTTCCCGATACGCGAAGCAATCTGTTGAATGGTTCCAGAGCGAGGAAGGTCGGCGTATTGCCGACAACGTTCTCACATGGCAGACACCGCACGGTGGTTGGCCGAAAAATAGAGACACAGCGTCTGAGCCGTTTGATGGCAAAATTGAAGATCTGCACGCCACGTTCGACAACAGTGCGACGACTGGCGAACTACGGTTTCTTGCCCGTGCGTTTCGTGCAACAAACGAGACGCGGTACCAACAAGCATTTCTCAAAGGTCTTTCTCATATCCTGGAAGCGCAATACCCGAATGGCGGGTGGCCACAGTTTTATCCGCTAAGCAAAGGTTACCATCGTCACATCACGTTCAATGACAATGCTATGGTCCGCATTCTCGAACTTCTCCGAGATGTCTCTGAATCTTCCGACTATCGGTTCCTGAAAACGGAGTACCGCACTAAGGCTGAAGCTGCTGTAACCAAGGGCATTGACTGCATCTTGCGCACGCAAATTAAGCAGAATGGCAAGCTCACAGCCTGGTGTGCACAGCATGATGAGAAAACGCTTGAACCAGCGTGGGCACGTTCCTACGAACCACCGTCTCTCTCTGGTGCCGAAAGCGTCGGCATCGTGCGATTCCTGATGTCAATTGAAGAACCCTCGCCAGAAATCATCGCCGCTGTTGAAGGATCTGTTGAGTGGTTCAGGAGCGTGGCTATCAACGGTATCCGCCAAGAAAAGTTCACCGATGCAGAGGGACAGGATGATAAACGGATCGTAGCGGATCCCAATGCGGGTCCCCTCTGGGCGCGTTTCTATGAGATTGGCAGCAACCGACCAATCTTTCTCGACCGCGACTCGGTTGTCCGTTACTCGTTTTCTGAGATCGGGCAGGAACGCCGCACCGGATACGCTTACTACGGGAACTGGGCCGCCAAACTCCTCACGGATGCGTACCCGCAGTGGAGAGAAATGCACAAGTTCCCAAAGGAATAACCGATAAGAAAATAAATGAACTACGTCATCTGTACAACACCCCGCACACGCAGCACCGTTTTATGTGACTTATTGGTTTCATCCAATGTAGCAGGGTATCCAAGAGAATACCATGAAGGACACGAAAGTTTAAAAGGCTTGGATATAACCGATCCAGCAACATATCAAAAATACGTATCAGTTAGCACTTCACCTAATGCAGTTTGCGGTATACAAGTGATGCATGGAAAAAAGCATATCGTTGAAAAGTTTGTAGATTTTAAAAAGTTAAAATGCATCTGGTTGCGCAGAGAAAATAAAATAAAACAAGCCATCTCGCTTTTGAAGGCTATCAAACGTAATCGCTTTTACGAAACAGACGAAACTCAAAAAAATGACGGTCTCAATGAACTCCAAATTGCACACGACGAAATCGTCCACCATACATTTAAATTGACAGCAGAGGATATGTCGTGGGCACATTACTTCGAAAAAAAACAGATTAGTCCTCTAACAATTTGGTATAAAGATTTAGAAACCGAAACACAGCAAAAAGAAACTCTCAAGAAAGTATTGGATTTTCTCAGTATTGACGATATGCCGAATGAACCTAAAGTTTGGGCTATTCGTCAGGACACCGATTTCGATAAAGAATGTTACAACGAGATAATAGGGAAATTTTTACATTTTTGAATTTATCAATAGGGAGAATAAGTGAACGCAAATACAACTACCGAAGAACGGAGGTTTAGACTGACCCCTGAAGAACGATCATCTTGGGATGAGAACGGATACTTTATCCGTTACGACGTTTTTACAAAAGAAGAAAACGACTCTTTAGCACAAGTCGCCGATGACATTGCCATAGGAAAACGTCGGTTCCCCGCAAAGCAAATCCACCAAAACGCGTTGGTCAGAGATGGAAAGGTAAAAGCAACTGGTTCCAATGCGATGCACTGTATTCATCATATTAATAAACATTCACATGAATTCCTTGCACGAACACGTGACATTCGTTTAACTGATCCAATCGTTGACTTAATCGGTCCAGACATCCTCGGACTCAACAACCTATATATTTGGAAGCCGCCAAGAATCGGTTTAGGTTTCCCATGGCATCAGGATAAATGGTACTTTAACCATCAATATATAACTACAAAAACCGTTGGAACATGGACTGCCATTGATGATGCAGATATAGGTAATGGGTGCCTATACGTTATACCAGGTAGTCATAAAAATGAAGTGCATGAACACGTTGAACTTGAAGGTTCACAACAGAACGAGTTTAAACAAGCACTCGGTGCAAGAGATGAGGATGGGGTTGCCGTTGAGGTGCCATCTGGTAGCACCATTTTCTTTAACAATCAACTACTACATAAAAGCACAGATAACCACAGTGATCGTTTCCGCAGATGTAATGTTGCACACTATATCTGTGCACATTCAGAACGGGTTCAAGGTCAGAACAGAAACTATATCCGTCCAGTCTCATGGGTACGAGGTGATTCCTACTCAAAAAAGATGGAACCTGTTTATCACGATGCTTTACCAATCCCCGAAGAACAGGAGAATAAATGAGTACAGGCACTTCACAACCGAAACGACAATTCGCCATAACACCTGATGAATTATCATCTTGGGAAGAAAGCGGATACTTTGTCCGTTATGGCGTTTTCATAGAAAAAGAAAATGATGCGTTACGGCAAATCGCTGATGACATCGTTGATGGAAAACGACTTTTCCCTACAGAAAATATCAATCAAAACGCATTAGTTAGAGACGGAAAAGTTGACGCATCGGGCATCAATGCCATACACAAAATCCATCATGTAAGTTGTTATATTCCTGAATTCCTTGCTCGTGTACGTGACTCACGTCTAACGGATCCGATTGTTGACCTACTGGGTCCAAACTTGTTGGGTCTTAACAATCTGTATATTTGGAAAGCACCAAAGATAGGTTTAGGATTCCCATGGCATCAAGATAAATGGTATTTCAACCATCAGTATAAAACCGAAATGACAGTCGGAACGTGGACTGCTATTGATGCTGCAGACAAAGAAAATGGGTGTTTATACGTTATCCCGGGTAGCCACAAATACGGCATTCTTACACATGAGGACCTTGAAGGTTCACAACAAGCGGAGTTTAAGATAGCACGCGATGCTAAGGACGAAGATGGCGTTGCGGTTGAAGTGCCACCTGGAGCAGTCGTTTGGTTCAACAACCAACTCCTTCATAAAAGCACTGACAACCACAGTCTGCGATTTAGACGTTGTAATGTCGCACATTATATTAGCGGAGATGCAGAACGTATCCCTAAAAAGCACACAAAGAATATGCGTCCAGTTATGTGGGTTCGGGGTGGAACATACTCAGAAAAGATGGAACCCGTCTATCAAGACGTTTTGCCGATCCCAGAATCCAATTAAAATTATGTTATAATATTCATAGGTATCAGGAGTATAATATGTCCAATTCCTACCACATATTGAAAAGCGCAGTGATACTTGTTCTATGCTTTGCGATAATTCCTACCATTACTGCTCAAAAGCCCAATTTTCCAGAGCGAATGCCGATTGTCGAACGTCCCTTTTCTGACGACCCAGACAAGTTCACTTTCGCCATCATCGGTGATAAAACTGGCGGCGGGTTAGATAAGTGGCCAGTGTTTGACCGCGCAATAGATGAAATCAATATCTTGAAACCTGATTTTGCCATCATGGTTGGCGATTTAATACAGGGAGACACAACAGACATAAAACAACTCGCAGCAGAATGGAAAGAATTTTGGGATCATCAATCTGATTTAATCGTGCCGTTTCTGCCATTGCCCGGTAACCATGATATTACCAACCGAGTGATGTATGACTACTGGGAGAAGCACATCGGACTCACCTATTCGGCGTTTACATACAAAAATTGCCTATTCCTATTGCTCAACACTGAGGAGTGGCATACAAACAGTGGCGAATGGACAAACTGGTTTGGAGAGAAACAGATTGAATATGTGAAATCACAATTGGCACAACATAAAGACGTACGGCATACGTTTGTCTTATTGCATAGACCTTTGTGGCTTCAGAAACATTCTGGCTGGGAAGAAATAGAAGCGGCACTTGGTGAACGCGCATATACTGTCTTCGCAGGACACTATCATAGATTGACGCTTCATACCCGTAATGACCGTCGATACTTTGTTCTCGGTGCTACTGGTGGTGGATTTACACCGCAGGCAGTTCGGGAATACGGCGCATTTGATCACTACAGCCTTGTGACTGTAGACGACGAAGAAGTCAATGTCGCAATCATTGAACCGGGTAACATCCACCCTGCAGACCTTTCAACAGCAGCGTTCAAAAACACAGTTTCTAATCTACTCAAATTTGAACAGGATTTTAACCTTAACAGATATCAATCTTCTTCACGTGGAAACCTTGAAGTAAAACTTGAAAACACGCTTGAAAAACTACTTAAAGTAGAAATAGTTTTCGATCCAAATCAGGCCTGGCAGATTTCCCCAAATCAACTCTCTTTTGAGGCTAAACCGGGACAAACTACAAAAACATCTGTTACCCTTTCAGTAGCATCGGATAACTACCTCCCGTTTCCTATCTACAAATATTCCGTGTTATACGGTGGCGAACAATTATTAAGCAGTAGACAGTTGATTCACCCTATTCCGAGAGAACACATGCGCGTCCTTAAAAATTGGATGCTTCTCGGTCCTTTTGACCTCGGTATACAAAAAGCGCCTACTGACTCAAACGACGTCCCACAAAGTTTTCTTGAAATACCTGCGCCAAAACTCAATCTTGAAAAAACTTATCAAGGTAAAGCAGGTGAAATCTCTTGGCAAGAACATAAAGCTGAATCGGATAATATAAAATTAAGGGATATATTTGGAAACGCTGAATTGACATACAGTTATGCAATGTCCTATATCAAGAGTCCAGACACTCGGAGTGTTTTTGCTCAGATCAGATGGGGAGGCAATCTCGGTAGGATCTATCTCAATGGAGTTGAGATTTCCGGTGCAGCTATCCCTGGCAAACATCTATATTCTTGGTGGGCGCATTTTGAATTGCCTTTGAAAGAAGGCTGGAACACCTTGTCGATTTTGTCTGGAGATTATAATGGGTATTGGGATTTTCGAATGGAAATCGCAGACCCCACGAAGGCACTTGAGTTTGGGGTGATGCCGCCGTCAGAAAATTAAAAATTAGGTCTCAATCCGCCTTCCAAAATACTTAGGGTTATTCAGTTTTAAGAATAATTGGTTAATAGGTTTTACTGAGAGTTTATATTGTAGGTCGGGTAGAGCGAAGCGAAACCCGACATGATCGCACTGTCACACTAAGATTGTCGGGTTTCGCTTCGCTCTGCCCGACCTACGATAAAATCAAATCATTAACGTATGTGATAAAATGCCTCAGAAATATGGAAAACTGAATAATCCTGCCAAATACTTGTGAAATTTGACAAATAACCTCATACACGTTATATTAAAACATAAGAATGTTATTTTATGGATGGGATTATGGCTTACCTCAATTCTGCACTTCACCGAAACTGGGAAAACAACGGTTATCTAAAAATTTCTGGTTTCTTTTCTCCTCAAGAGATTCAAGACCTACAAACTTGGGTCTCTGAAATCTCATCTTGGGAACCGACAGATGACAAATGGATGCATCACTACGAATCAACACCAAACGGCGCGCGACTCTCTCGATCGGAAAATTTTGTGCCGTACCATCCTGACATGAGATCCACCGTGACCAGCGGTAAAGTTTTGGATGTTGTTTCTGATTTGATGGCTGAACCGGCTGTTCTTTATAAAGAGAAAATCAACTACAAGTATCCCGGTGGAGGCGGTTATGCTGCCCATCAAGACGCACCTGCCTATGAGTTCATTGATTATCATATCACTTGTCTAATTTCAGTGGACTCAGCAACTCCAGAAAGCGGATGCCTCTATTTCGCACCGGGCAGACATCTGGAAGGTTTCATCGCACTTGACGAGAAAGGTTGTATTGCTCCCAAAACCGCCTCAACGATGGAGTGGGTCGCTGCCCCAACAGTCCCCGGTGACATCCTGCTTTTTGGTTCTTACATTCCACACAAGAGTCCCGCTAACCGTTCAAATGAACCCAGAAGAATTATCTATCTTACCTATAACGCAAAGTCGCAAGGCGATTGGCGTGAACAGTATTATGCTGACAAACGGCAAGCCTTTGCACAGTACGCAGAAGACGATTCCAAACGAGACAAACAAATTAGTAAAATAGCACATTTTCAAGGAAAATCTGTAAATCATGAATAATTATGTTGATCCAAGCCTTGCCCAAGAAATGAGCGACACTACTCCACAACACAAAGTTGAGGCACTATTCAACTACATGGAGAAACGTGGACAGTCATTTTATGATGAGGTCGTCACACAACTTGAACATGCTCTTCAATGTGCTGCGCTTGCAAAGCAGAACAATGCAAGTCCTATGCTGATTACAAGCGCACTACTCCACGACATCGGACATATTATCTTAGATGAACATAATGCCGATGTTGCCTTTTTAGACACAGACTTAAATCATGAAGAGATTGGCGCACAATATCTGGAACCGTTTTTCCCTGACGCTGTCACAACACCGATCCGCCTGCATGTTCCTGCAAAAAGGTATTTGTGTACAACCGATGACGCTTATTATGACGGACTATCTGAAGCATCAAAAAGAAGTCTCAAGGTTCAAGGTGGTGTGCTGTCAGACGAGGAGCGGAAGGTATTTGAACAGATTCCGCATTATCAGGATGCGCTCACTTTACGACAATGGGACGATTTGGCAAAGGTGAAAGATTTAGAGACTGTGGGATTAGAAACCTACCGAGATGTCGTCCGCCAGTGTTTACTATAACACTCAAACCTTAATGTTGTCCATAAAAGCAAAATGCTAATGCCTTTTAGTCCTTTGACAGCACGACTTCTATCAAAGATCTCTTACTGTAGGAGCGACCACCAGGTCGCGACATTCAATCATTGAATTTACAAAGCTCACAGAGTCGAGAGGTTAAAACTATGTCTTATGAAGCAATTGAATCAAAATTCATCGCGACACCGGAAAAAGGTGAGGTATCCTCACTTCTCATCCGTCCAGACAACGCAAAATGGCTTTTAGTGCTGGGACATGGCGCAAGCACAAATATGCACAGTTCAACACTCCAAACCATCGCCGAACGGTTAGCAGACATCAACATCGCAACGTTCCGCTATCAGTTCCCTTACATGGAGCGTGGCGGTGGCGGCAGAGAATCAGAGGCGGTTGCACTGCAAACTGTCAAATCAGCTGCGGCTGCTGCACACGAGGCCGCAAGCGATTGTTCAATACTGGTCGGTGGACACTCCTATAGCGGGCGCATGTCCTCAATGTCCGCTGCGAAGGAACCGATTGAGCATGTCAAAGGTCTTGTGTTTTTTGCTTTTCCACTGCATCCTTCTGGCAAAGAAGGCATTGAACGCGCGGAACACCTTGCTGATGTCACAATTCCGATGCTATTCCTGTCTGGCACACGCGATAAGTTGGCAAAACTTGAGTTGTTGGAACCGGTCTGTGAGAAACTTGGCGACAAAGCCACCTTACATCTTTTGGATACAGCTGACCACGGATTCAAAACCCTAAAACGGTCGCGTAAATCTGATGAGGACGTCTTTGTTGAGATGACGAGGGTGCTGAGTGAATGGGCGGCAACACTGGATTAAGTCCCACATTTGAATAACAAATACTTGTCAGTCCCTGTTCAAGCCTTGAGGTTTTGGTATCCAAAACGTGCCGCATCGGATTATGGAGACGATAATGAAATCTGCTACTTTGATTGTTGGATGTATCCTCTTTTTATTTATATTGTCTGTCAGTGCAGGAACATACGTTGATACATTTGATGACCGTAAATTGATGAATTGGAAAGAAGTTAACGTAAAGGATTCCCGGCCTGGCAAATGGAGAGTCTTTAATGGGGAAATTCGTGCCGAAAGTCAAGATGACAATATTCGGCTACTCGTGCTAAAAGATGTAGAATGGATAAATTATGAAGTTGAGCTGGACGTGATGCCTCTTAAAAGACATGGAAAAGGACATATTGTGCTGGCAGTCCGTGTTACGCAGACCAGAGCGATTGTCTTTACAATAGGAGATATATTTTGGGATGCTCCCTTACCAATCGTTACAGGAACTATTCTTAGCTTGGAAACTGGAAATTTAGATGGGCTGCCGTTGTGGTTCCGCCTAAGAGGTGGTCAAAAAAACATTGAAAATGTTTTGCGAGATGGCGTAAATCTACCCTGTAAAGCTGTTTATGCTCATCCATTTCTAAAGACAAATGAATGGAGCCACTTAAAATTGAAAGTAAGTGGTGACCTCTTAATATTATGGGTTAATGAAAAGTTAGTACTGAATTTGATATGTCGTTTAGATAATTTTGTATTTCTTAAGGGGGACCTTGCTATAGGAAGTGTCGGTTTTGGTATAGCGGGTTATACTGCCTTGTTTGACAACTTCGTTGTTACAGGTGAAGGGATTCCAAATCGTGGTAGTTTGTCGGTTCAGTTACAAGACAAACTCGGAACTACATGGGGCAGATTGAAACATGGACTGCATTAAGGTTGATGTTGAGATGGCGCAGGTTTTGAGTAGGCAGGCAGAAATAAGGATTGATAATTCGCCTTTGTTAGTCAAATTATATGCCTTAACTTCTTTAGGTTTGCAGCTTTTGTAATAGCTGAATGAAGATATGCAATAAGGGAAACCATGTAAGTTCAAGATGAATGTCTAATTTGTTAGGAGTATTTGTTAATGCGAAAGTCTTTTACATTCAAAAATGTGATGATTATTCTAATGGTAATTCTAATAATTGCTGGGATTAGATTCATCATTTTAGGAATTGACACATACGAAGAACAGCCGATAGAAGAGTGGATAGATGGTAGGCAAAGTACTGTTATGAACTATTCTAATGAAATTGAAGGCTTTAGTTATATAATTACAGGTACAGCCTTCATCATTGCAGGTTTATATTTTATTCTTAGATTGAAGGAGAAACTCTAAAACACCTACTTCTGGGTATAAAGAAAAGTTGTCCCAACATTTATTAAAGATTCTTATAAAACTAAACGGCTATCATTGGTAAAATAACAATGTATGACAGCCTACCCCAACTCACAGAAAAAATACATCTTGGCGAAGACGCAACGATAGAATCCAAAAGAGAAATGCCACGCAGAAGCAACCTGGCTGACGAAATTGCTGCGTTTGCCAATGCGAAAGGCGGCGTGATACTCATTGGTGTTGACAACGGTAGCGAAATTGTCGGTTTAGATCGACAGGAACTCAATAAAGCAGAAAAAACAGTAATTGAAATCTGCCAAGACAGCATTGATCCTATTGTTCTAATTTTGACAGAAAAGTTACGGATTGACGATAAAAATCTGTTAAAGATTGAAGTGCCGAGAAGCCTATTTGTTCACAAAACGTCTAACGGTTACTTCATTCGTCAAGGCAGTAGCAAAAGAGAGATGTCTCCAGAACAGTTAGCTCGATTGTTTCAAACCCGATCCCAGGCACGTATTATCTCTTTTGATGAGCAGTTCGTCCCAAACACAAATCAGAAAACATTAAGAGAACCACTCTATCGCCGATTCATCACAGAAGGCGCCGCTGAAGATGAGATAGAAGACCTACTCCTGAAAAGACGTTTGTTTGTCAAGGAAGGCGAGGAAATCCGCGCCTCTGTAGCAGGTATCTTGATGTGTCATGAAAAACCCGATGACTATCTTTACAACAGTTACATTCAAGCCGTTTTGTATAGAGGGAAAGAAAAGGACGCAAACGATCAACTTGATTCCAAGGATTTTAGAGGACCATTAGACAAACAGATCATAGACGCAATGGATTTCACTGGCAGATATAACGCGGTTGCAGCAAAAAAGGACATTGGCAGGATAGACATCCCACAATACAGCATGCGCGCCATTTTTGAGGCAATCGTCAACGCGGTTGTACATAGGGATTATTCAAAAACGAGTTCTAAAATTCGTCTATTTATGTTTGATGATCGGCTTGAACTTTATTCGCCAGGGGCATTGGCAAATACGGTAACAGTGGACAATTTACGTTACAGTCAAGCCACGCGAAATGAACTTCTCGCCCGATTACTTTCAGAACTCACACTGGACGATGAAATGAGGAGACAAGTGGTTCGCCGACATTTTTTAGAACGCAGAGGCGAAGGTGTAGGTATCATTCTAAACGAAAGCGAGGAATTGAGCGGAAAACCACCTGTCTATGAAGTTTTTGATGACGAATTGCGCCTTACAATTTTTGCGTCAAATTCTATTTCGGACCTGAGATTAAAAGGAATATAACGCCGTTACAGAAACCAAAGTCCCCAACTTAAACGCATCATTCCCGGAAGCTGAATCATCATAAAGCGTTTCCTGCTGTATTGGCAACATCAATGTAATGGTCAACGGAACGTTGTAGGGAGTCGCAATAGATGCGCCTAAAGATGCCACGCTAAAACGCAATCCTGTATTAATATCAATCTCACCATCCCAATGTGCATAAGATTGATAAAGCCCGAGATAACTTGTCTGCAGCGAAAGCCAATCGGTGAAACGATAATTCAACCCACCAGTATAGGTGACATCCCGCGAACCGCGATAGGTTTTGCTGTTTTCATAGAACGGGTACTTACCCCTAACACTCACGTTTGCCCTCAATCCACCATACACAGGAAAACTATAACGCAGGTCTGCAATAGGATTAAATGTGCCAGTACCGAATTGAATATGAAGATGTTCCATCCCCATATCTCCGAGGATCCATGGATCCTCTTCGGTTTTGCCGAGTGGAATTGTCGTGCCAATTTTCGAAGTCAGCATATCATTCTTCCAAAAAATACCATGCTTGTTATACGCTATCAAAAGATCCATATCTGATACACCTTGATAGGTTTCGTCACGGTGATGAATTTCTTGATAGAGTAAAATCTTCCTTCTCACCTCAGGATCATCAATGTTCTCAAGTCCGCCGACGTTAGCATCTTGATCTTTTATCTCATAAGGCACCACTGTTTCCAGTCGCAAATGCTTGTTAAGCTGATATTTTAGACCGACATCAAACCGCACAACGTTCATCTCAACTTCATGTTTGTGCGCAGCCACAACTTCAGGGAGACTACCTACTGAAGATAATCCTTTAACCTCGTCGTGTCCGCCTTGTGCATTAAATGTTCGCGTGCCAAAGGAGATTTGAAATTTCTTTTGCTCTGAAGTTAAACTAACTTCACTACCCCCACCTTGCGGGATTGTGGGGTTGCTTCACGCCCCTCAGCTCTCTTGGGCAAAACCGAGAGAGATAAAAATGAATTGGATGGCTAAAATTACCGAAAGGAGGTTTTTCATACTTGTTTACCTCAGGAAATGTGTTTTGTATTGTTAGTTGATGTTTATTGGTCGTTTGTTCCGTCAAATTCATTTGTCCCTTCCCATGTAAATATTAACAGATTCTTTCTTGCAATGTCAATGTAAAATCAGTATCAAATTGATGTTGACATCTCTGGACTGATAACATATACTTAATCAACAAGAATCTGATGAAAAACTATATGAGGTGAAGTGTAAGAAATCAGGGTTATTTAGTTTTCGGTTTTTCGGCTATATTTTTCACATTTCAATATAACCATCTGTAGGTCGGGTAGAGCGAAGCGACACCCGACACGCCCCTTTTCTGTCGGGTGTCGCTTCGCTCTACCCGACCTACGAAATAAACAACCAGTAACACTCATTAACTGATAATTCTTAAAACTAAATAACCCTGGTAAGAAATGTAGTCACTTGCTTATAGGTGTACTTTGAAAAAGTACGCTGACCTCAGAATATTAAGAAAACATATTGATCAAAATTTGGTAAAAAATGAGTAATTACGAAGTAATAGTTAACGCGAGAACACATTTAGTTGTTGACACCGATACGGGACGTTGTTTAGGGGGTGTCGGTGCGAATTTTTACCGTCCTTTTGTCTTTCCGTTCTATACACCTGCTGGACACACTGTAATTCAGGAATTTGCTTTTGACCATCCATTTCACAACGGCATCTTTGTAGGACAAGCGCCTGTAAAAGTTGGTGAACGAGAAGCATGGTTCTGGGGAGCACCGCCACGCCGTTCCTTTACAGACAGACTCTTTGAAAATTTAGGGCGTATGGAAACAGAGAAAGAAATTGAAGTAACACCACATGCAAATGGCGTTCAATTTGTTCAGAAGATTATCTGGCGAGATGCCAACGAAGAACCTTTAATCGATGAAATTCGGACTGTTAACCTATATTCACTTGCTGATGGCACTGTATGCGAAATGACCAGTGAAAAGATTGCTAACTATGGTACCGTTGAATACCCACAAACCAAGTATGGAAGCATCGGCATGCGTGTTGAACCGAGACTTTTGCCTGTCATGGGAGGCGTTGTCATTGGCGACAACAACCGCAGAGGAAAAGTCGAGGTCATAGACGAAAACACATCGGACTTTGTGGCATACCAAAATCAACTGCCTGGGCATGGTCATTTTGGAGTCTTTATGACAATTCTTGAAGAAGGCATTCGCGGTCCATGGTTCATTCGGGATTACGGTATGGCACTCTATAACCCCACACAGACTGGTCCAGTTTCAACACCCGCAAATGGGACTTGGAAGATTGCCCTTCGGTTTGTTGCTTATGATGGAGAATTGACAGCTGCCAGAGCTGAGAAGTGGTGTATGGTGTAGATGGAAACAGATAACATCCTTGAACTTCAGAATGTCACGAAGACATTCGGTGACCTTGTCGCTGTTAACAATGTTAATTTTGAACTACAAGCCGGTGAAATCCACGCGATTTTAGGGGAGAACGGTGCAGGAAAATCCACCCTTATGAATCTCATCTATGGACTGTACCAACCATCAGATGGGAGTATCCATATTTCTGGCAAACCTAAAATATTCAAATCCCCGCGCGATGCGATTGCCAACGGTATCGGCATGGTGCATCAGCATTTTATGCTAATCGAGAATCTTACTGTCGCTGAAAATATAGCACTCACTGTTGCACAATTCAGTTCAAGAGATGGTTCAACAGACTCTGTGGAATCTGACCTGGAATCCGCGTCCAAGGATAACGGGTCCCCTATAAAACTCAATAAATTTCGTTATATAAAAGATGATGCGATCCAACTCACCGAAGCGCTTTCACAAGGGTTTGGCCTGGCTGTTGATCCAAGTGCTCTTGTGCGCAATCTCTCAGTGGGATTAAAACAGCGAGTTGAAATCCTAAAAGCACTTGCAGTGGATGCGCGCATTCTAATTCTTGATGAACCGACAGCAGTTCTTAGTCCACAAGAAGTTACTGGTTTTTTTACAATTTTACGCGCACTCCAAGATGATAATCGCGCAATCACCTTTATTAGCCACAAAATGAGAGAGGTTTTAGAAATAAGTGATAGAATTACAGTCTTGAGGCATGGCAAGAAAGTATATCACGGAAAGACAGGTGAACTCTCTGATCGTGGACTTGCCAGAGAGATGCTCGGTGACGAACTCTCAGAAATAGAACGAAAAGAAAACAGAGCGACAACAGACATTGTGCTTAATATTTCCGGACTGACAGTCCTGGGGAGTCGAAATGAAATTGCAGTTGAGGATGTTTCTATGCAAACATTTCGTGGTGAAATTGTCGGAATTGCTGGGGTGGATGGGAATGGTCAACGTGAATTGGCAGAAGCAATTATGGGGTTACGTCCATCCAAGTTTGGCACGGTAGAGATTTTAGGCATGCAACCGTCCGGTACAAAGAATATACGCCGGTGTGGTGTCGGTTATATCCCTGAAGATAGACGTACAATGGGCATAATCACCTCATTTTCTGTAGCGGAAAATCTGATGTTGAACATAACGCATTTTGAACACTTGGCAAAACACGGAATAATAAAGCAGAGTGTGAAAAATAAAGCAGCGATGCAGCTTATTGATACTTACGACATCCGTCCGCCCTTTGTTAAAATTTCTGCTTCAGCACTGTCAGGAGGAAATCAACAGAAAATTGTCCTTGCCAGAGAAATATCACCACAACCTGAACTCCTTGTTGCTGTTAACCCTACTCGTGGATTAGATATCAGTGCTGCACAATTTGTCCATAAAAATTTGCTCGCGCAGCGCGACAGAAAAAAATCTGTCCTATTGATATCAACGGAATTGGACGAAGTTTTACAGATGAGTGATAGACTCTATGTAATGTCAAGAGGAACACTAATTGAAGCCACTGCACACCGTGAGAACATTGAAACATTGGGATTATTGATGACAGGGGAGACAGAAACGGATGGATAAATTTTCTGCCTTGTATCAAAGGGTAAAATCTGTTTGTTTCAGCACATTGAAAAAAAATATGTTTTTTTTTCAATGGATATTGTCACCAATTGTGATTTTAGCGGCTGCCTTCATCACAAATGGCATTATCATATTTTTGTTTGGCTATAATCCGATAACTGCTTACGGTGCAGCTCTTGATGTGACATTCGGTTCTCCACGGGGCATAGGTGAAACGTTGGTAAAAAGCACCCCTTTTCTTATGACAGGGCTTTCCGTTGCTATTGCGTTTAAGTGTGGGATATGGAATATCGGGGCTGAGGGGCAGTTTCTGGTAGGTGCTTTGGCAGCAACATGGTTCGGTACAAAGATCGCCACACTACTTCCTCATATACCTTGGATAGCAGTACCGCTCTGTCTCACCCTTGCAGCTTTCGTAGGTGGTATATGGGGCATTATTCCAGCAATTCTCAAAGTAACACGTGGTGTTAACGAGGTTATTAGCACGATAATGTTGAACTACGTTGCGATTCACCTCGTAAGTTTAATGGTTGATGGAGGACCACTACAAGAGACATCAAAAACAGGACCACAGAGCGACCCGATAGTTGAATGGGTATTTCTACCTCGTATTTTTGAGACACATCGGCTTCACCCTGGTATCGGTATTGCTATCTTATTAGCTATTATCCTTACCTATGTCCTGTTTCGTACAACTTTTGGATATCAACTTCGTGCAGTAGGTGAGGGAGCAGCGGCAGCGGAAGCAGCTGGAATTTCTGTTGCACACAACACCCTACGCGTTTTTTTTATAAGTGGTGCACTCGCAGGACTTGGTGGAGCAATAGAAATCATGGCACTCGTCCCTCATCGACTTACTGAAAACTTTTCCCCTGATTATGGATACACTGCGATTGCTGTCGCATTGTTAGCGAGGTTACATCCGTTGGTGACGGTTGCGACAGCACTGTTGTTTGGAGCACTTGCAAAAGGTTCGTTTGCTATGGAAGCGGAGGTTGGCATATCCAGACAAGTGACGTTGATGATGCAAGCAATAATCCTCCTTTTCGTCATTGGATCAAGTGCTATAAAATTCTTTCGTAAACGGACATTGTAATATATATTATTGACCTTACTCAATTTATGCAATCATAGGTTTGAAAAGAAATGGATATTATAGCAATACTTGAACAAATCCTTGCAGCTACAATCCGTGGAGCAACTCCACTATTACTTGCTGCATTAGGAGAAGTGGTTTCACAACGTGCTGGTGTGATAAACATCGGCATTGAAGGCATGATGCTCATCGGTGCGCTTTTCGGGATGATGGGTTCTTTTTATACTGCTGAACTACCATTCCTCGCCCCGTGGAATGGCCTTTTATTAGCAGGATTGAGCGGATTAGTTACCGCTGCGATATTCGCCTTTTTTGCGATAAAACTGCGTGGAGATCAGGTTGTAATTGGCACAGCAATAACACTATTGGCTTTAGGTCTTACAGAGGTAGTATATCAACGACTATTTGGGAAAACAGGCAGTTCACATAGCGTTCAAGATTTCAAACAATTTGATGTGCCATTGCTCTCGCAGATTCCATTTTTTGGGGAAGCACTATTTTCACATAATATCATTGTCTACTTGGCTTTCCTGATGGTCCCTTGTGTCTACTTTTTCCTTTACCATACACAACTCGGTCTAAGAGTTCGCGCCTGTGGTGAACATCCGAAAGCGATTTCTACTATTGGATCAAACGTTTCACTATTGCGGACGATGTGTCTATTGTTTGCCGGAACTATGGCAGGGATCGGCGGCGGTTATCTATCACTTGCAGATGTGCCCTATTTTTCCCCTGGAATGACAGTGGGTCGCGGTTTTATTGCATTGGCGATAGTAATCTTCGGAAAATGGCATCCAATGAAAGCCTGTGGTGCCGCGCTACTTTTTGGGCTTGGATTCGCACTGGACAATCGATTCCAAGCATTTGGGTGGGATATCCAATATCAATGGTTTTTGATGTTACCTTTTGTGCTTTGTTTAGCGGTATTGGCAGGTTTTGTAGGACGAGCAGAGGCACCACTCGCATTAGGAAAACCTTATGACCCATCAGAGTAATCTTATACTTCTAAAATGTGCTACCAACGCGAAAATAGAAAGCCTCTGTTGAAACACCAGACACAGAGATGAGTGGCACAGCATAATCTATTCCTCCAACGAGAGGTCCCAAGTTTAATCGCAGACCTACACCTAAAGAGGAAGGCAACCATTCGTACTCAATATCTTTTGCAGTGTCCCATACGTTGCCAGCGTCAAAGAACAAAACCCCGTCAATAGGTGTATAAATTGGAAAACGCAATTCGGTATTAAAGATGAACTGGACATTTCCCCGATGTTTTCCAGTAATATCTTCAGGTCCGAGTCCCCGTTCCTCATAGCCTCGAACTGTTGTACTACCCCCTACCCAGAATCTTTCAAAAGAAATTAGTTCTGCATCGCTGCCAGCTTTAGCTTGGAGTCCTGGGGTGTAACCTAATCGGATTGCAGTTGCTAACACAGGCCCACGTGCGCTTAGTTTTCTATGATAGCGGGTGTCAGTTATTATTTTAGTAAAGCTGCTTTTTCCACCTAAAAATCCTCCCGCATATTCCACTGTAACCTCGTTTAACATACCAGATGTTGGATTAAGAGATGGCACACGACTATCTTGTCTCCATAAGAGACGAAGACTGCTAACCGTAGTTGATGGGTTTGGGATCAGAGGTGCCACAGAAGTATCTTTTAAATCACGAAAACTGTATTGTAGATTGAGTCGATGTGATCTGGATAACTTTCTACTGAGACTAAAACTACCTTGTAGTGCTCTAACACCGTCGTCTTCTTCCAATTTTCTTCCCAAGAATTGCAAACTACCACTTGTTCTGCCTATCAGCCAGGGTTCAGTTAAAATCGTATCATAGAGGTAGCCGAGTGTTCCACCTCTGCCGCGTAATCGAAATCGTATATTTCGTTTGAAGAGGTTAAGATGGCTTAGGGCAATCGTCCCGCGTGGTCCGTCTGAAGAACTATAACCAATGCTTGCACCGTATGAGCGTGGGGCCCTCTTTTGAAGCAGAATTTCTACATCTCTGACTATCGGTTGTGTTGAAGAAAAACTTGGTTGACTGTCAAAATCTGTTGGAATTATAGGTTCTCCTACACGGATTCCAGGTTCAAAAACTCCCGTACTGTAGAGATTTTGGATAGCTTGACTTAACTTGTCTGGGGTATAAAGGGCACCCCGAAGATGCGTAATCTCGCGATTTAGTATGTTTGTGTTAACCCCAGTATCACCTACAAAACTGAACGTGCCAAATACTATTTGAGTCCCTTCAGAAATTTCAAATCGTAAAATACCGTGTTCATAAACTGATAGATGCGTCTTTTCCTGCTCAAGCGTATAACGAGCGTTACCGTCAAAATCTTGCATACTCCACTCTTCATCCATTTTTGTAGCAATAGACGTTCCAGCATGCGATAAATTGTGTTTTTTAAATGCATCTCGTAATTTCTTCGGCAGCGTCCATGAATCCAATTGTTCAGAAAAATTACCTTCTATCTGAAAAACTGGTGTGTCTGTTTTGTGTAGGTATTGTGTATCTAATATCTCTGCATCTATGTAACCCCGATCTTTATATGCTTTAAGTATTGCGTTTTCGTAATTTTTCCGAACAAGCCGTGCATTCGGTTCTTGAGATTTACTCGGCAAAGCATTAAGGAGCGTAGCGGTGTCTAACATCTCATTTCCACTAAAAAGACAACGATTAATCACTTCTTTGTGGTCTTCAATTATCGTATAATGTATCTTTATTTTCCCAAAATTTCGGTTATTAGAACTCTGTTTTTCTGGAATTGGTAACTTTAACACAGCATCAGGATATCCAGTTTTTTCATATAAAATCGTTAAACGTTGTATATCTCTTAAAAGCGTCTGCTGAGAAAAAATACGCTTGCGAAAGAGGCGAGAGATGGAACGGTGTGGTTTCATCGCTATTTCGCGCAACAACTCCTCATCAGAAAAAGCGTTATTTCCAGAAAATGTGACATCAGTTACTATGTATCGGATACCTCGCAAAACAGTAAATTTAACATGGAGTGGAGAATTGGTTAATATCTTTGATTTTACTTCGGTTCCGTGGTAACCCTCCGCCTCAAAGTGATCTTGTACGGTTTCCTCCCACAAAGGACGGTTATTAATTAAAAATGTTATTTCGCCTCTGAGTCGGTCTCTTTCAGATTCTTTTGTGTTAATGCCTAATTTTGCCAAAAAATTGCGAACCGGAGAGTCTTGAATAATCGGTTTTCCGTTCTCATCTACAAAATCAAGCAATAGTTGTGTGCCTTCAACTATTTCAAGTGTTAAGATACCGTTTTGATGTCGGAAATTGGGCTTAATTTCAGTACTTGGATAGTATTTCTTCTTATATAAGTCTCGAATTTCCTCAATATCTTCATCTAAAAAAGATCTATTATAAATTCTTCCAACACGGCTCTGACACATTGTCTTTATTTGTTCTGAAAATATCGCCGAATTACCCAGAATCTCAAATCTCTCAATAACCGTAGGATTTCCTAAATCAACATGGTATATTAAACTTCCATCAGAAGTAATTGTATCTTCTTCAACATTAGCATCAAAATAACCGTTTTCAGCACATACTGCTTTAATGGAATTGACATCCTTTTTGGCAATTATTGGGACATACTGTGCCCCAGGTTTCAATTTTACCGTAGCACGGATAGCTTGTCTAAGGTCATCAGGCAGTTCACCTGTTATTTTTCTTTTTTGGATGCGCATCACATGTTTTAAATCAAATCTCAGCACAACCCCTTCAAGTGCTTGTAAGGTGTAAACATCAATCTGCGAGAATCTTTCTGACGAAAAAAGTGAACTAACACTTTGTTGAATAGCATAACGCGAAAACTGTGAACTATTCGTTACAGTGGTTAATTTTTTAAGACTATCAAGTGTCTCACTATTTGTTACAGGGAGGTCGTCAATGAGATATTCAATTTTAACAACTTTTTTTTCTTGGAAGATTTCAGGTGAGGAATCAAGGAATTGAGAGGTGTCTGTAACTTCTCCGAAGATAGGTTCAACGGTAAGGAAATAGAGAACTATTGGTATTAGTCCACAAAATATACTTCCCTTAACCAAACAAACAGACAAGGATTTCAGCGTATGGTTCAAACCAAATTTACACATTTAGAATCGCCGCTCCAACAGTTGAATATCTACACCAACTTCACCCTTTTCATCACCTTCTACTTTTATGGACATATTTTTAGGTAATGGATATTCTGCAATAATGTGGCGCTCATTGGGATCAAAACCAGATGAAATAGTGAAGGTGATTCCGCCAAATGATCGTGAAAAAAAGTTACCCGGTAAAAGGAGCGCAAGCACATCTGCTTCTGTCAAGAATTCAGTTGTGGAGGAATTAAGGGGTTCTGCATGTAAATTAAGCTTCGCTTTGTCAATATCGCCGTTTTCAAGGATACCAGTTATCGTTGCCGTAATTTTTAGATCTGCTGTGCTTCCGTCCCTAAGTAGGACACCACGGATTGGATTCGGAATTTCAAGGGAGATATTTAGTTCTGGATTGAAGGCTGTAGTGCTTGAGTTTCTAATCGTTGAACCCTCTACAACCTCAAAAACCTGTGTAACGATACCAATTTTCCCTTTGAGGATGGAAACATTACCCGTAAAAAGTGGTTCCTGAAACGCACCTGTGATTTGACCGCTACAAGCGATTTCAATGTCAGTGTTTCCACCAGTAGATGAACGTAAGTGAAAGTTGTTTGGTATATCAATATCTACATCTAAGTCAAGCTCGCGCAAGATTGGAGCATACGAGAATAGATCTGCTTCTCGGACAGTACCAGCAGAAAAAGCATTAAGCACGTCTTCCCAATTCCAATCCTGTCGGTAGTACCCCGAGTCGATTCTAATATGACCCTCCAGAATCATATCTGCAATTTTTCCATGTAGACGTAACTCATCAGAATTTATGTTGATCTCGTACAAACGCGGTTGGGTAAAGGTGCAGTCTGTTAAACTTGCTACAAGGTTAATATCATCTATTTCAACCCAATTTAAGGCAATCTCACCTCTGGCAGAAAAATCACCACTGTTCAATTGGCCTTCAATGGTTTCTATTTCAAGTTTTGATTCGGTGAAATCAAACTGTGCGTTAGTATTCTCAAAGTAAACAGGCGAACTGGAGATGGAGAGTTTAAGGTTTGAAAATTTTCCCTCGCCTTTAAGTCGTGGGGCTTGTGGCGTTCCACTGACAGTTGCATTGATTGAACCTATTCCACTTGCAGATTGAATAAGGGGTTCTATACGGTGCAAAATTTCAAGTTCGTCCAATTTTAAGTCAACTTTAACATCCATCTCCTTGATGAGCGGTTTTGCTTGAAGCTTTGATAAGGAAAGCAGATAAGGCACATGCCCTGAGCAAGAGAGCTGATTCCTGCCAAATCTCAGAATAGGTTTATCATCAGAAATTTCCCACTGTTGATCATCAGGACTATATTGCAGTTCTGCAGAGAATTCATCTATGTTTGCTTTATTGATAGCAAGTTCATGTCCAACACACTTGACTATTATTTCAGGCGCTTCATAAGAACCTTTAATGTCAATGGTTGTTGATAGCATTCCCTTCTTCTGATATGCCTCACGAAACCCCTTAGGTAAAAGCGGATCTAAAATAGAAATATTGAAATTGTCCAGTTTCAGGTTGGCAGATATTTCACCTTGCATGTTCCATCTACCGAAACAGCTGAAAACAAGCGGATCCTCTGCTATATCAGAAGAAATTGGGATAGTATTTTCGAGCTTAAGTCCATTGACTCTAAATGTGCCTGCATCTTCTAACGTCATCGGAATTGGTTTTGGGTTTTTTAAGCTGAATTGCTGATCTAAGGTAGTAATAGTAAAACCCAAGGAAATGTTATCAATGGTAAAATCAGCCGTCATCTCCTGAGTGAGAGAGTCAAAGGTGATTGTATCGCGCATTTTTGGAATTGGGATTTTTTCACCATTTTCAAAATATTTTTCAAGCGACACGTTCAATTCCGTAAGCGTAGCTGCTACATTTCCATTCACACCTTCAAAGATATCTTGTGGTAGTGCTTGTCGTAGGATTGTCCCGAGAGGATACTGCTTTATTGACAATCCTTTTGCTGAGAAAAACTTCGGAGTCAAACCATCAAGTTGCAACTCACTTTGTTCAAGATTACAAGTTCCATCCTCTATATCAAATTGAAACTTTGCAAACTCAAGAACGCCTCTACGTGCTTTGAGTTGGACTGTAACATTCTCAAAGGATTGACTGAAATTGTTGAAACCGATTTTTGGGGACTGCAAATTAACATTCCCCTGTAAATATGGCGTTCGCGTCGTGCCTTGAAGTCTCAAATCAATATCCGCAACACCTTCTCCTGTCTCCGAGAAAACAGCATCAATACCTGGAAAAAAAGTGAGTGGTAGTTCATTACTGCGAAGATGCACCTCTATAGGTGCTTCAAGGAATCGTTCTGAGAAATCGATCTGGGCCAAAGTTAGATCAAACGGGATCATACCGTTGAGAGTTAAATTGTCGCCGTTATTGGTAAACTCAGTTCTCAATTTTATCTGTTTGTTTGCATATTCAGCATTGCCGTTCCACTGTAGAGGTGAATTTGTTGCTTGCTTTAAAGAGTGTTTGAAAGTTCCCTGCCATTTCGCTGTTATGTTTGGCATAGCAAGTGGACCATCAAAACCAATGTTAACTGCGGATCCCAGGGCAGAAGACTCAATCTGTAAGGGAAGAAAAGTAGTAACGCTATTATTTATAAATTTGAATTCTATCGGTGAGGTATTATAAATTTGATAATCTTGTGCTTGTAAATTGAGTTCATTTATTTTACATATTGCTGTTAAAAGATCGCTGGTGAAACCTGTTCCTGTTAACTTTACAGAGCCTCTCACTGTACCACTTAAAGGAGAGGGGTGCTGGTAAAACGTTATAAAATCTCCTACCTCCAGTTTCTCAACAGACATATCTAAGTCAAACGTCATTTCGTCATTATTTTGGGTTGCAAATGAAGTTTCACCGTTTATCTGAAAAATGCCTTTTCCAATTTGCCCATTGGCAATTAAGTCCTGTATTTGTATTAATTGCCTTCTAATAGTAGTAAGTGCGCGCAATTTGTCCAGTGTGATCGGTTCTGCAAATGCACCAAGACGAATAGGGTGATTTTCGATTGTATGTGTGTTTAAATCAACAATAGGTTCATCAACGGTTCCTGCCACATTTAGCACAGCTCCAATATTTCCTTCAATTAAGGCAGATTTGCCAAACGTAAGACGTTTTACAGTCTCAACAGGCAGACTGTTCCTGAGTAAATCTGAAAACTTTGCTAAATCAAGGTTGTCACTAACGATTTCAAAATTTAGTTTAGAATTGTTAAATTCATTTTGATCAATTGCTATATGCCCACCTATCTGAAAAAGGCTGTCCAATACATGCATAGAGAAAGGCTTGATATGTATAGTATTATTTTGGAATATAATTTCACTATTCGCGTCGCGAACACCTAAATCTCCTATATCGGTTTCCGCAATTAACGTTGGTATTGTCCATTTGAGATCAACAATAGGATCACTGAACGTTCCTTTTATTTTTAAATCATAATGAACATTACCAAAAATGGGAAACCCTAATGCTTCCTTGAGAGATTCCAGCGTTAATATTTGATTATGTTTGGAGGAAAGATCAATCTCTTCAGTTTTTGTATCAATGGTGCCAGTGAGTTGAATGAATGGAGATTTCTCCTTTTCTACAGATAGCGAACTGTCAGAAATCGTCAATATATCATCTTCTAAATTTAGACGTATCGGCTTTGGATTTGTAAAGCGCAAGGAATTGTACTGAAGTAGAGTCTGGTTGATAACTATGTCAACATCATAAGGATGAACACTTTTTTTGGCAGGTTCGACTAACTCAGTAATTGTGCCTTCTATTTCTACAGTACTATCAATAGTGCCAGTAATTGCATCAAGGGCAGGATGAAAAATGCGTAGAATCGGAGCAGCCGCAGTTTTTTCACTTTTAAGGAAAAACTTGTATGGGTTAGGGAAAGCATTACTGATTGTACCCTCAATATCAGTCGTTCCAGCAAGTGCTTTTCCGGTAAATTCGAAATGATTTTTTTCTTCTATGAGTATGCCATCCAGATAGGCATCGCCAAGGGGATTGTCTTCAAATGTGAGGTCTGAAAAGATGAATTTTGTTGTAAATACGAGGTCTTGCGGCTTTTTTTGATATGATTCAACGTTAACATTCATTTTGCCATCAAGTGGAAAATCGATGATGTCTGCAGCGCGTGCAAGTTCAGCCAATTGAACCGGTTTGTCTTTACTACTTTTTACACTGAAGTTAAAATCACCATTACTTTCTACATTGACATTAAGAATAACCTGTTGACCGCGTGTCGTTATTACAAAATCGGGAATAGTGAGCGAGTAATCGTCAATTTCCAACTGCAATGTTGCAGGATCAAAATTGATGCCCCAGGCGTTTCCAGAATTAACAACAAAATTACCGCTGCCATCAAGGTGGTCAATGAGGTGACCATATAAATTTAATTCCCCCTTTATATCACCTTCAATGGGGTAGGCTACAGTAAAAAAGAGTTTGTTATAGTCAGCATCCAGCACAAGCGGATCAACGACGATGTGGAAATTCGCAGGTAATTTACCATCTATACCAACATTACCCTCAATGGACACGCTTGTCCCACCTTGTTTTGTCAAATGTGTGTTTTCAAAATACACAATCCTATCTACATACCGAAAATTTCCTGCTAAACGACCAAGTGGAATTGGTTCATCATCGTTGTGACAATAGAATGTCTCAGGCATTTCTACATGCCCAGCAGCAGTGCCGTCTTTTTTTAATTGTGCAGTAATGCTTCCGACACCTTTGAAAGGCACAGAATTAAAAATTCTTGATAGTTTCCCAAAGTCAACATTCTCAAGTTGAACATCAAAGCTATCAAAAGAACCGTTAATATCAACGCTTGTATTATCAATTGTGCCATCTATCCTGATATTTGAACCATTCGTATGTTCCGAAGAAATTTCACAATTGAGAGATGAATTCTTCAAAGGTATAGATTCGTCTTTGACAAGAAAACGGGTATCTGAAAGCTTCACACTGCTATCAAGATGAAAATCTCTTGTAGTATTGCCATTTATTAACGCTGTGCCTGTAAATGTCCCAGATTCAAGTTGCGGTATCTGTTTTGATAATTCTGCAAACATTGCCAATAACAAATCAAGTTGAACTTCTGAAATATCCCATTTGCTATCATAGGTAATGGGTTGTTTGACAAAATGTTGTAAACGCTTAATTAGATTACCTTCAGAGTTATTGTCAAATGTGACACTACCACTTCCAGAAAGTAATCCATCAGCGACCTCTGCACTGAATTTCTCTAACGTCATCTCCGCAACTTCCGCAAAATTCAGGGTAGTGTCAATCTTAAGATTCGCAATATCAATTTGTCTTGTTTTTGATTCAGATGAATCTGTTGGAAATTGCTTGATTGAAAGTGCTTCCGATGTTCCAATAAGTTTTCCATTTAAAGTTGAATCTGTCCCATTTAAATCCAATTTAACTTTGCTAAATCCTGCAAGTTGTGTGTCATTACCAAGAAACTTTTGTATGTCTCTGGCATCAATCGTCAACTCTACAAGCGTATTCCATTTTCTTTCATCTAAATTACCATTAAGTTCTTGTATTTCCAAAAAAGAATTGCCTAATTTCAGTTTGAGTGTTTCCAAATTACTGTTTGTTGCTGATACGGAAAAACCTATATCCTTCAACTGCTCAATTGACAATTCGGTTCCATTTAGGGCGAAACTCCCTTTTCCAATAGAGAGTTTTCCAGTATGATCCCATTTTTCTAACTTACCCAGCAACTCAATATCAATATCTGGCAGACTTAATTTAATGTTCTGCTGTGTATCTGTAAAAAGGATCTTCCCGCCATTAATAGCAGCTTTGGAAATTGCAAAAGCGAAAGACGCATCCGAATCTTGTGAAGACTCACGAAACACTTGTGTTAAATTAACCTGTCCACCCGAATTACGCCTTAGGTTTAACTCTGGAGAGTTGATCTCTAACGCAGTTACAAGAAATTTGCGTTGTAGTAGACCCCAAAAATAGTATTTCAGGACTATCTCATCTGTGGAGAGTATAGGCAATTTTTCATCGTCTTCTATCCTAAAATTCTCGACTTCAACACCGGTAAAGATGTTGCCACTCAATTCGCCGAATGTCACAGTGTATTTTTTATTGACCTGTTTTTGAAGAGTTTCTTCAAGACGAGGTTTTATGAAATTATTTAGGAAAGAATCTGAACTGATATAGAAATATCCAACGATTCCGATGAGTAGCGTAATTAGAGGTATTGAAATAAATGCTCTTTTTCGTCTTGTCATCAATCTTGTTCCGATTTTTCTACACTGTTAGCATAAAACGCGTCGTGCGCGGTATTAACTACATCACTGATAAAATCCGTATCTATTGTAGGTAAGATTTCTAATCCAGATTCAAACAGTGTTGCTGTCGTGGATTTACGTAGCCAGAGGAGATATTCGATATTACCTATATCTTGATGAATCGGTGAAAAGGTTAATCCGAAAGGTTTTACTGCAAGATTTTCCTGCACAAATTCAATCAAATCATCCAAAGTCACCTTGTGTACGTCTGGGTCGTCAACTATGCCTCCCTTTTTAACGTGGTTACGCCCTGCCTCAAACTGTGGTTTTACGAGCGCAATAATCTCCGATACGCCTAACTTCTCAATCACAACAGGCAACACTTTTTTTAGGGAAATGAATGACACATCAATCACTGCAATGTCAAGTGGATGTGAAAATAGGTGTGGGTCAATGTAGCGGATATTGGTTTTGTCAAGTACGTGCACGCGCGGGTTTTTGCGAAGTTTCCAAGCGAGTTGACCATACCCAACATCAACCGCATAGACAAAATCTACACCGTGTTGGAGTAAGCAGTCGGTAAAACCACCTGTGGAAGCACCTACGTCAATTGCAACTTTATTTTTAACGACTATATCAAAATCTTGTAGTGCCTTTTCAAGTTTTAATCCACCACGACTGACATATTTTGGTGGATGTTCAACCTCAATTTCAGCGTCAGGTGGTATGCGTTGTCCAGGTTTTAGGTTTGAATTGTTGTTTACTTTGACTGCACCTGCAAAAATCAAACGCTTTGCTTGGAGACGACTTTCAGCAAAACCGCGTTGAACAAGAACAATATCTAACCTATCCATCTTTTCATCATATCTAATTTACGATTGAAACTATACAGATTACCTGTGAAATTACCTTAAATACTCGTAACGAATATTGATGCTCCCAAGTTGACTCTATGACCCTACAGCTAAGGCAACTCCGGCACGAATAATGGCTTCAGTGTCATAACCATAACGTTCATACAACGTCTTGACATCTCCATGTTCAATAAATCGATCAGGCACTCCGAGCGAAGTTACACGGACATCTGTAATCCCTTCCGCTGCAAGTGCTTCAAGTACAGCACTGCCAAACCCACCCATCAATATACCATCTTCCACTGTAATCATATTGCCAATCTGTTTTGCTAAGTCTACAATCAATGTAACATCCAAAGGTTTAATAAAGCGTGCATTAACCACTGTAGTTTCAATACCTGTTTCGCCCAGAGTTTTTGCTGCCTCAAGTGCAGGGTAAACGCGGTTTCCGACTGCCACAATCAGTAAATCATCCCCTTCTTGACAGATTTCAGCTTTTCCGATGGGTAACGGTTTAGGTTCAGTTTCCAATTTAACACCGATTCCTGTTCCGCGTGGATAACGCAAAGCGATAGGACCCACCTCATAGGTTAACGCTGTTTTAAGCATGTGCTGCAATTCATTCTCATCTTTGGGAGCCATTGATACAATATTGGGAATTGAACGGAGGTAAGCAATATCAAAAACGCCGTGGTGTGTTGGTCCATCTGCCCCTACGATTCCTGCGCGGTCAAGTGCGAAGACAACAGGCAAATTCTGAATACATACATCATGGAGAACCTGGTCATAGCCACGTTGTAAGAAGGTTGAATAGATGGCAACAACTGGTTTTAGACCTTCCGTTGCAAGTCCTGCAGCGAAGGTGACAGCACACTGCTCCGCTAATCCAATATCAAAACATCTATCAGGAAACACCTCCGAAAACTTGTCTAAACCCGTTCCACCTAACATGGCTGCTGTTACACCTATAATCCGAGAATCATGCTTGGCTTCTTCAATGAGAGTACGGCTAAAAACATCTGTGTACTTAGGTGTGGCGGATACCGGACGGAGCGATTTACCTGTTTTTACGTCGAACTGTCCGCTGACACTATAGAACTTAACCGGGTCTTTTTCAGCAGGGAGATACCCTTTTCCCTTCTTTGTAACCACATGCACTAAGATCGGTCCGGTCAATTCTCGAATACCTGTGAGAATAGGTATTAACGATTCCAAATCGTTTCCATCAAGGGGACCAAAATATCTGAATCCAAATTCCTCAAACAGTGTTCCAGGTTTTAGCGACGCTTCAATCTTCTGTGCTAATGCTTTCGCATCTGATGGAAAAAGGCTTATCAATTCTTTCGCACTTGTTCGAAGGCGATTATAGCCGCGCGAACTAATCAGTTTGTGGAAGTGTTTTGAGATTGCCCCAATAGTAGGAGAAATTGACATCTGATTATCGTTTAGAATTACCAGCATGTCCTTTCTGAAATCGCCCGCGGCGTTCAATCCTTCAAGTGCCATCCCTCCCGTCAACCCGCCATCGCCTATAACAGCAATAACTTTGAAATCATCATTATTAACATCGCGAGCAGCTGCAATACCTAATGCCGCTGAAATTGAGGTGCTCGAATGTCCTGCTCCAAAGACATCGTACTTACTTTCTTCACGGCTCAGAAACCCACTAATCCCATCAGTTTGCCGCAAGGTATCAAAAGAATCTAAACGCCCCGTAAGAAGTTTATGAGGATATGCCTGATGACCTATATCCCAGATTAGTTTGTCCTGAGGTGTGTCGAAAACCGTGTGTAAGGCAATCGCTAATTCGACAGTCCCGAAGTTAGGAGCGAAATGACCGGGATGCTTGGATAATACTGCCAACAAATAGGCACGCATCTCCTCAGCGAGTGTTTCCAACTCGCTTATATTTAGCGTCTTTAGGTCAACAGGTGAGTTAATTTTTTCCAAAACCATCCCTATTCTCCGTTTTCATCCTCGGATATAGATGCAGTGTCCTCATTATCTTCTTGAGACACGTTTTGTACTCGAACTTCTGCAGCTTCAAGGAGTTCTCTGCACGAACGAACTAATCCGACACCCTCCTCAAAAAGTGTCAGAGAAGCATCTAACTCCAAAGTGTCTGGCGCTTCTAACTTTTCAACAATTTCTTTAAGTCTTTCAAGTTTTTCTTCAAATGTCAAACGGTTTCTCCTTACCTAACAATATCAATAGTTTCACTATATTTTCATTCTATACACTCGTCAACTGTGCAAACGAGATTTCCTTGTGAAAGTTTTACATCAAGCCGTTCCCCGACATTTATCTGAGCGTTTGATCTCACAACATCTCCAGAGGACGTCCTACAAATACTATATCCTCGTTTTAAGGTCGCCAATGGACTAAGTCCATTTAACCGAGCGGCTAAAGATTGTAGTTGTTTACTTTCAGCGCTTAATCTATCATTTATTGCTTTTTGATATGCTACTTCAAGACCGTCTATAGATTGAGACAACTGATAGATGGTATCCTTTCGTTTAGATGGTGAAAGACCCAATTCCAACGCATCTACTTCGGCATGTTGTGTGGTGATCTGACGCACTGTAAGTTCATTCAAACGATTTATCACGCCATTTAACTGCGCTAATAAATCTAATCTGTCAGGGACAACATGTTCCACTGCGGCAGACGGTGTTGGCGACCTGTGATCCGAAACCATATCAGAGATAGTGAAATCCGTTTCATGACCGATAGCTGAAACAATAGGGATTTCGGAGTCGAAGATCGCGCGTGCTACAATTTCTTCATTGAATGCCCATAGGTCTTCAAGCGAACCACCACCACGCCCTACAATCAAAACATCTATATCAGTTCTGTTGTTCATATCCCTTATGGCACGAGCAATTTGTGCTGCGGCATATTCCCCTTGCACAAGTGTCGGGTATAGCAATAGTCCAGCTAACGGATACCTCTTTTGAAGTTGTTGCTGAATATCTTGAATGGCAGCGCCTGTCTCAGAGGTAATTACCCCAATTTTCTTTGGAAAAACGGGTAACGCCTTTTTGTGCCGATCATCAAATAACCCTTCATCTGAAAGCTTCTGTTTTAGTTCTTCAAAAGCCCTCTGCAGTGCCCCGACTCCAAGTGGTTCTACTGTATTGATAATTATTTGATATTCACTACTTGCAGCATAGATATTGATTCGTCCTTGCACCAGAACTTCATCCCCGTCACGCGGCAAAAACTGTAACCGAGATGCACTACTCCGAAACGCGACGCTTCTGATATTACTGTTCTCATCTTTAAGTGTGAAATAGATATGCCCAGACGCGGGACGACTGAGATTTGAAACTTGCCCCTTCACCCACACATTTTGAAGTACTGGTTGCTGCTCAATTATGCGGGACAAGGTTTTAGTTATTTGCGTAACGCTAAAAATTGTCCGAGGCATCGGGAGTTCTAACTGCATTCTGAGTGTCCTTCAAAGTTGATATTGAATCCGTTCAATACTGAGTGCCAACCCTGTTTCATCATCTAATTCAATTTGAACAGCACATAATTTGATATTGTCTTTCGCTACACCAAAGCGCGCTGGCATCATTGTCAAAAAACTTTCAAGTACTTTATCTATCCTGCTCCCAATAACCGAATCATGAGGACCTGTCATGCCAACGTCCGTAATATATGCTGTGCCTTGTGGCAGAACGCGCTCATCTGCCGTTTGAACATGCGTGTGCGTGCCAATCACAGCACATACCTTACCATCCGCGTGCCATCCCATTGCAATTTTTTCTGAAGTCGCTTCAGCATGAAAATCAAGAATCACATAAGGGGTTTCAGTTTTCACCTCAGATAGTATTTCATCCAATGCATGAAACGGATTGGTGTATCTGTTCATGAATATCTGGCCCGCGAGGTTGATTACACCGAGTTTGGAACGTCCATCAACTGAAGGAACTATGGTGAAACCGCGACCAGGCACTTCCGCAGGATAGTTTGCTGGACGAATCAACTGCGGCGTTGTGTCAACAAAGTCAAAGATTTCTTTCTGATCCCAAACATGGTTTCCAGTTGTAATGGCAGAAACACCTGATGCCAACAACTGATCAACAACTTCAAATGTTAAACCTTTTCCCCCTGCAGCGTTTTCGCCATTCGCAATGATGAAATCATACGGATTTGTAGTTTTGTTAAGCTCTTTCAAAAATTCAGTTACAACTCTTCTCCCCGGATTTCCAACAATATCTCCTATAAACAGTATTTTCATTTTCTTTATCACATTTCTCGTAATCTCTTACGGTTTACTCGTGTTATTTTTGCTTTAGCGGAATTTTCTATCTGTCTGATTATATATTAATTCACTTGTGAAGTCTGTTTAGTGTTCTATCCAATTGAAAAAGATGTTATACTGCTTCTAACTCCGCAAGTGTAAAAACCGATGCGAATGAACATCCGAGCGCGTTGATTTTCTCCTCTCCCCCCGCTTGCCTGTCAATGGTTGCTACAACATGTTCCACTGTGTGTCCCTCTCCACGAATCTGTTCTATGGATGTGCAAACCTGTCCGGCAGTCGTAATAACATCTTCTATCACAACAAGTAAGCGCTTCTCTTTTACACCTCCTTCTATGAGATTGCATGTGCCGTAAGTTTTTGCCTCTTTACGGACGTAAAAACAAGGGATTCCGGTCTGTAAAGAGATTGCAGTCGCAAGAGGAATCCCCCCTAATTCCAATCCTGCTAAACCGTCACATTCTACTGGTAGTAATTTTGCCATCTCCGCTGCAATTGCAGTTAATAGTGATGGATTACTTTCAAACCGATATTTGTCCCAATAGAAATTACTGATATTTCCTGAACGCAGCTTGAATTCACCTGTAAGATATGCTACTGCACGAATCTGCTTTGCCAATTCATATTTTGTCATATAAAGTCACCATTTTGCAAATATTCTAATGCACCTCAATATATGCAGCATCTTCTGCAATGACTTCACCAACAACAGAGGCTTCAGGACAATCAACAGCGCGAAGATCTTTTATTGCTGCATCGGCATTTTCTGCTGGCAATGCAAATAACAATCCGCCTGACGTTTCTGCTTCCATCAAAATATGCCGCATCTCCTCCGAAACCGACGAACTAAACGAAACTTTGTCCGAAAGGAACTTAGTATTCGCAAGATATGCCTGCGTATAAGTCTTCTTCGCAACAAGTGCTGGCGCATCTTCAAAGTATGGAATTGCACTGCTATCTATTTTTAAACGCACATCATTGCCCGCTGCCATTTCTGATGCATGTCCTAACAATCCATACCCTGTAACATCTGTGCATGCGGATGCATCATACTTTAACATAACCGCAGACGCAGAAGCATTGAGCCGTGTCATTGATTCAACCAATTCTGGTAAGACTTCATCACTGATTTTGTTGAATTTTAACCCTGTCGTGAGAATGCCGATACCGAGATTTTTGGTTAAAATGAGGACATCACCAAGACGCGCGCCGTAGTTTTTGACAAACTTCTCAGGATGCACAACCCCGGTTACGGAAAGTCCATACATCAGTTCTGGTGAATCTACCGTATGTCCACCCAGAAGTGCTGCTCCAGCTTCCGCAGCCTTTTCTGCCCCACCTTTCAGAATATCACCGAGAATTGAGAGATCAAGGTCATCCCTCGGCCAGCATGTGATATTCAGCGCTGTTTTCGGGGTGCCGCCCATACTATAAACATCGCTCAAAGAATTTGTCGCTGCGATCGCACCGAATGTATACGGATCGTCCACGATAGGTGTGAAATAGTCCACAGTATTCACAAGGGCAAGGTCGTCAGAAATACGGTATATCCCCGCATCATCAGAGGTCTCTGTGCCAACAAGCAGGTTCGGATCAGTAGACTTTGGCAGGTTTTCTAAAATGTGTGAAAGCTCACCCGGAGCAAGTTTTGACGCTCACCCAGCACATTTGACAGTTGCAGTAAGACGGATTTTCTTGTTTGTCATAATTTTGGGATGTAGAATCGAACAGGTCTAAAATTGAAATAATTTGGATATCTGGATTAAATAATTTTGGTGTCGGTCAAAACGCAGAAGTTTCAGCAGTATTCATCAAATTTTGGTCAAAAGTTAGTTTTACGACTTGAGATCCGCTATAACGGATTTAACATACGCGACACTCCGTCCATCTTGATGGAACTGATCGCCATATCGGACACCTTCTATTGCGAGATATCCATCATAGTCCGCATCTAACAGTGCAGCGATGGCAAAACGATAGTCAATTTCCCCATCTGGAAGTGGCACTTGAACGTAGATAGCAGTTTCTAAATCTGGTATATGCACACGATAAAGGCTCTTGCAATGCCAATAGTTGACATGCGGTGCAAGCGCGGCAATGGCATCTTCGCACGATTCCTCTGGAATATCATAAGTCCAATAGATGTTGCCTAAGTCTGGATTGATACCGACATTTGGTGCATTAATCAATTCCAGCAGGTGTAATGCTGACCAACTGTTATCCACAATTGAATTTTGATGGACCTCAATGGAAATAGAAACGTTTTGATCATCAGCAATAGACGCTACTTCAGAGATAGCTGCCGCTGTCCGTTCATAATCAAGTGTGCTTGCTTGGCGGCTTGAACCTTGGGAGACAGACTCACCACGATAAATGCCTTTGCCGTTCGGATCCCGTGGTGGTGTAGTGACTGTAGAATTTACAACGTTTGCCCCTATTTTGGCAGCAAAATTTACAGCATTTATCATGGCTTGTTTATTACCGGCAGCAACACGTGGATGGGCAGCACCGCCACCACCCCGTATTGCAACACACGGCATGCCTGCATCTTCAAGCTGCGTGCGGAGTGTCCCAATCTCTGCATCAGGCAGGTTTATTGTCGGTAGTTCAATACCTTCAAATCCGATCTCTTTCGCCTTTTGCAGAAATTGTTGTTGATTTTTAGTATCGGTGGGTAGTCCACCACCGTTATATGGATAAGATGCACACCGCCGAAAAGCATACGCAATCTTCATTCTATCTTCCCTTCAAACAGATATATCACAGCTTGTTGCAGTTGTTGAAAAATAATCTTGAATTGTTTCTGGACAATCCCGTCACACGACACCTTTTTATCTATATGTGTTCGCAAACTCTCTAAAATACTTTGGTAGTACCACGCTTGTGCCTCTAAACCACCGTGAAAACGTTTCCATACCACATCACCGATGTCATCGTATTCCGAAATCACAGTCCGTAGATTGTGAAGTTTGTCGGCACAGGTTACGAGACAAACCTCTGTGGTTGCAGTTTTTAACGCTTCTATCCGTTCCGTCTTTCGCTCCCGCCACCGCAAAGATTTGTTTTCAGAACATCCATCAACAATGTCCGCGATAGATTCACCAAAACTATCCCGGATGCATTCCAATGTCAAGTCGGTGTCTTCAACCGTATCATGCAGAATTCCTGCTATGACTACTGCTTCCGAACACCCTGCATTCATCAACATAAGACCAACAGCAAACGGATGCGATATATACGGAATTTTAGTGCCTTTCCGAAATTGCCCATCGTGTGCCTGTGCGGCGAGCTCTATCGCTTCTTCAATGCGGTTTTTCCGAATGTCATTTTCCGTCATGCGTCCTATCGCTACTCAATTCACGCCTATAAATACCAGTAAACAATACATTTGTTAGAAATTCGGAGATTAAAACAGTGTTAAATGATACACTATTTTTACGCTCTCCGTCAAGATATATTTTAAAAAGCTTATATTTAGTTTTTAGAATATCCAGATACAATATTGTAAATAGGACCACTTTCACAGATTGAATTGTCAAAGGAGAATCATTATGGTTACGATTGCTATCGGTGGAATAATGCACGAATCCAATACGTTTAGTGATACACCAACCAACTTTGAGGCATTTTCTCATACTATTGCAGATGATTTATTTTCGGTATGGAAGGGGACACATCACGAAATGGGCGGGTTTATTCAAAGGGCAGAAGACCACAACTACACAGTATATCCGACCATGATGGCTACTGCGACACCTGCTGGCCCTGTAACTGATAAGGCATTTGAAAAACTCACTGATATGCTTATACAGAAACTCAAAGCAATGCCGAAACTGGATGGATTACTGCTTGCGCTGCACGGCGCAATGGTCGTAGAGAGTTTTCCTGATGGCGACGGAGAAGTATTGCGGAGGCTTCGGGACATTTTTGGAGAATCTTTGCCAATTGTTGTTACACTCGACCATCACGCAAATGTATCCCAGCAGATGGTTGATTATTCAACAGCACTTGTCATATACAAAACAAATCCACACATTGATCAGCGGCAACGGGGGTTACAGGCAGCAGAGTTGATGACGCACATTCTCAGAGAAGAGGTAACACCTACGCAGGTACTTGCCAAACCACCTATGATTCTCAATATCCTGTATCAAAATACGAGTGCAGAACCAATGTCCTCTATTCTAAACGCGGCTCGGCAACTTGAAGACAATTCTAACGTTCTTGTGGCTAATGTAGCAGCGGGGTATCCTTACGCAGATGTCCATGAGGCAGGTCCATCCTTCGTTGTCGTAACGGACGATAACCCACAACTTGCAAAAACAGAAGCTACTCGGTTATCAGATATGTTGTGGAATGTCAACGACCAATTAACACTCAATCTGCCTGATGCTGCCCACGCTGTACAGCAAGCAATTTCAAGCGATCAATATCCGGTAATTCTTGTTGAAATGGGAGACAATATTGGCGGCGGTTCACCCGGTGACAGCACTATTATTTTCGCGGAGTTGTTGCGACAAAAGGCATCAGGATTTGTCGTAGTCCTATGTGATCCTGAGAGTGTGCAAACCTGTATTCAGACTGGTGTTGGTAATGAAGTTTCCTTACAGGTCGGTGGAAAGGCAGATAAACTGCACGGTGATCCAGTAGCGATTAACGGCAAAGTCCGCTTAATTCATGATGGTCATTTTATTGAAACCGAACCACGCCACGGCGGACAAAAATATCACAATCAAGGATTGACATCTGTTGTGGTAGTAGGCGACTCGTTAGTGGTGCTGACAAGTAAACGTCAAACACCGTTTAGCCTGCAGCAACTGCTGAGTCTCGGTATCCAACCAAAAGCGATGCGAATGATTGTTGTGAAAGCTGCAATTGCATACCGCGCTGCTTACGAACCGATTGCTGGGAAAATTATTGAGGTGGATACACCGGGATTGACTGCGGTGAATCCGATGCATTTTAGGTATGAGAATGTTAGACGGCCGTTGTTTCCGTTGGATTGAAAGGACCTTCTTTTTAGGGTTATTCAGTTTTTAATATTTTTGATGGTTTTTTGCTATGACGTTAATTTTATGTGTTGCCATCTTGTCCGTGTCTTTAGTCCCGTATGAAGATTAAATAAATATTTCGGTAATTTCTTTAGTCCCGTAGGGACGATATGTTTATAGAAAAATGTTACCCACCGCCTCTTGAGTTCCGTAGGAACGGCATAGAAGACTTAACATATCGTCCCTACCAAATCAACGCTATGAAT
>JAPPCZ010000076.1 GCA_028824685.1 Candidatus Poribacteria bacterium | reverse complement strand
CTTCGCAACTCTCTAATGATATACTAAACATCGGTATCCTCTCCTTTGGAGAAAATAAATTATTGGGAAAGGATACCATTTTTACATACTTTTTATAACCTGCCCTTATACGCTTCATGTGACAAAAACTTTACACACCCAATATCTGAAATTTACTTGACAACAATCATGATACATGCTATTTTGCAATTAAGACTCACATACCTTATCTTGAAGGAGTAATCGGATGAGTATTAGTGTCGGAATGGTAGGCTTAGGGATGTTCGGCCCCTCGTTTATCCAATCCTATAAAGCACACCCAGATGTCCATCGACTTGCCTTATGTGATTTACGTGAAGACCGGTTATCAAAATGGGCAAAGCAGTTTGAGATTTCCGAGACGTATTCAAGTCTTGACGAGATCTGCAAATCGGATTTAGATGCACTCGTCATTATCACGCAGCATTGGATACACGCACCGCAGGCTATTCAAGCGATGGAGGCAGGTAAACATGTCTACACCGCTGTCCCTGCTGCAGTGTCGTTAGATGAATGTGAGCAGTTGATCAGAACCGTTGAAAAAACTGGGATGATCTACATGAACGGTGAGACAAGCTATTTCCGTCCGGAAACTGCCTTCTGTCGCCAGAAAGCAGCGGAGGGTGCGTTCGGGGAATTTGTCCACTGTCGTGCCGAGTATTTTCACGATATGGACCACGGGCTTTACGATGTGGCGAAAAATCGGTGGGGTGCACAGTGGGGTCGTGACAAGAGCGGTAATATCCCTATGTACTACCCGACGCATTCAACCTGCTTTCCTATCTCCGTGATGAAGGCATACGCGACATCAGTTTCCGCACAAGGATATATCTATCCGAATGACGATTGGTTTCGGTTGGACACCATTCACAAGAATCCGTTCTCTAACGAAGTGGGACTTTTCACAATGAGCAACGGTTCAACAATGCAAATCTGTGAATTCCGACGGATTGGACACCCTGGATCTGAACGTGTCAGCGGTATCTACGGAACAGAAGGAAGTTACGAGCAGAATCTTGCGGGATGTGTTTGGGCAAGTAAAAATGAACGTGAGATTGTCCAGCCTTCACAAACGCACGAATACCTCCCAGAAGAACTTGTAGACAATTTAGGTGGGCACGGTGGTTCACATGCATATTTAGTGCATGAATTTGTGGATTCAGTCAATAAACGACGTTTGCCACGCATCAATGTTTGGGAGGCGGTTCGGTATTGTGCACCGGGACTTGTAGCGCATGAATCAGCCCTTAAAGATGGTGAATTACTCCAAATTCCGGATTGGGGAGATGCCCCAAGGGATTAAATTTAAAATTGCGCTTGCTTTTAATTCTTTTTTAAAGTATACTATCTAATTTAATAAAAGGTTTCTAACAACATGCAACTCTGCATCACTGTTGTCTTGCAAGTTTTACCCAAAAAAGTTATCGGACATTGACTAATGCACCCAATGAATATGAGGTTATAAGGAGTATAGAATGGCTATTGAATACGCGGGAGCTTATGATGCATCGGCGATCGCGCCGGATGTTGCCCGCGAAATTGAAATTTATGAGATTCAACTGGATCGGTTCCAAGCCGGTCAAGTGGAAGAGGCAACCTTTACTGAATTTAGACTTCGGCGCGGCGTTTATGGACAGCGCGATGACCGGTCGCAGATGATCCGTGTCAAGATCCCATTCGGGGGGCTTACAGCGGCACAACTCGAAATGCTCGCAGATGTTGCTGAAGAATTTTCGGATAACATCATTCACATTACGACGCGCCAAGATGTGCAATATCATTACGTAGACATCAACACCACCTCTGAGTTGATGCGTCGCCTCGCAAGCGTTGACATCACAACAAAGGAAGCATGTGGTAATGTCGTTCGGAACGTTACAGCATGTCCTCTCAGCGGTGTATGCAATGATGAGACGTTTGACGTTACCCCCTATTCTAAAGCGTTATCTGCATTCCTTTTAGGACACCCGGATGCAGAAAATTTTGGTCGTAAGTTCAAAATTGCATTTTCTGGATGTGAAGAACATGCTTGCGGTTTAGCAAATATGCACGACATAGGTGCGGTTGCTGCGGTTAAAGAGGTAGACGGTGAAGTTAAACGCGGTTTTAAACTTTATGTTGGCGGTGGACTCGGTGCTGTGCCACATCAGGCGAAAGTGTTTGATGATTTCCTCCCTGCTGAGGAACTCCTGCCGATTTCACAATCAATCTGCAGAGTTTTCACCCGTTTAGGTGAACGCAGAAATCGGAATAAGGCACGTCTGAAGTTTGTTATCGCGAAACACGGCATTGAGGAATTTCGCAAGTTGGTGCTTGAAGATCGGGAAACGCTACGGCACGATCCTGAATGGACAGCGTATCTTGACAATCTGGATGCCTACGATGAAAGCCCACTTAAACCACCGACACAACTCAACGGCACTTCAAAACCTGATGGATTTGAAGAATGGCATCAATCTAATGTGCAGTTACAGAGTCAACCCGGCTACGCTTTTGTAACGATTACGTTACCACTGGGAGATATTACTGCTGATCAAACGCGTGCTTTGGCAGACATTTCTCGGAAATATGTTAAAGACACTATCCGTGCTACAGTGGAGCAGAACATTGTTCTCCGTTGGGTGACGATGACGGACCTACCCGCACTCTATCGTGAACTGAAAGAAATCGGTCTCGGTGATCCGGGTGCAGAATCTATGGTAGATATTACGGCTTGCCCCGGTACTGATTCTTGCAAACTTGGTGTATCCTCTTCGCGCGGTTTGGCAGCACATCTGAGAAGTCATTTCATTGAAGCCGGTGTGCAGAATGAAATCAAAGACTTCCGGATTAAGATTAGCGGTTGTCCTAACTCATGCGGACAGCATCACATCGCAAATATTGGTTTCTTTGGCTCTTCAAAAAGAGTGGGTGGGCATATCGCGCCCGTCTATCTGGTGCTACTCGGTGGACACATGATTGAAAACGCCAGTTCTTACGGACTTGCAACTGGAAAAATCCATGCCAACTATATTCCAGCGTTCATTGAAGAATTGACTGGAAAATATGTTGATGAAAAGCAGGATGACGAAACCTTCACCGATTACGTCGGACGGCTCGGTAAAGCGGAGATCAAAACGATGTTGTCCCAGTACGACCAGATTCCCCCGTACGAGGAAGCACCTGAATTCTATATTGACACAGGTGACACGAAAGATTACCAACTCAAAACCGGTGTCGGTGAGTGTGCTGGCGAGGTGATAGCACTTGTCTCCATGAAGTTGGAAGAAGCAGATCGACTCATCTATGAATCCGGTTTGAATTTGGAAAAGGGTAAATATCAAGATTCCGCGGAGTTAGCTTTTGATGCAATGATTAGAGCCACCGATGGACTCTTGACAACGGTAGGCTTGCAATATATTGACGACCCGACCACCGTCAATGAGTTCCGCACGCATTTCTTTGATCCCGGTAACTTCTTCGCAGGATTCGGAGCGCATCTGTTTAAGGCTACGGAAGAAGATAGTTCTACTTTCGACCACGAATTGGCACACCGCCGCGTGGAAGAAGCCACCCTCTTCGTAGAAGAATCGCATAATGTGTATAATCGTATGCGCATCAAGCAGGAGGAAGAAGAAGCGAGTAAGCGCAAAACACGCAGATCGCGTCCTGCCCCCAAACCGAAAGTGGTCAAGGAAACAAAACCGGTTGAAGAAATCACTGATAGCCTTGATCTGAAGGGTGTCGCATGCCCGTTCAACTATGTCCAAGCAAAGGTTCGGCTGGAAACGATGCAAGTCGGTCAACTCTTAGAGATTACCATTGATGATGGTGAACCGATTGAGAACGTACCGAAAAGCCTTACGAATGATGGGCATGATATTCTTGATACCAAGAAGATTGGAAAACACTATCGCCTGACTATCAAGAAGGGTGAGTAAGGTTTAAGTTAAACACCTATAGGTTTCTCAGTATCTTAAAAATGTAGATAGGGCGGTTGCTTGTTAATTGTTTCGGACAGGCAACCGCCTTTTTATAATTCCTGATAATAATAAGAGCGAGATATTGTGAATACGGTGATCTTTTGAAAAACTTACAAGGTCTTGAAATAAAAAGCAAAATGAGATAAACTAATCAATATCAAAAAGTTCTCTTTAAAGCGAGGAAATAATGCAAGAACACACGGATTTAGCACCTGAAAATAACAGTCAAACCGCTATACCGGCTATGCAACCCATGAGTTTCACGGATATTCTGGATGGGATGTTTACGATCTATCGGAGTCACTTCCGCCTGTTTTTGGGAATCGCAATCGTTTATCTCGTGGTAGGTTTCTGTATAGATCAAATTTATATGTATCTCATCATAGAACGCGGAATGGAGGCGAACATCGCTTTATCGTTCTACTATCTTTTTGCTACATTTTTGCTGTCTCTATTGGTAGGCGGCGGACTGATTTATGCAAGTGCACATGCATTTTTAAAAAGAGATATTACTGCTGGAGATGCTTTAAAGCAAACATTACAACGTTTTTTGTCCCTTTTTGGTAGCGCGTTCCTCTGGATATTAACTGCTTTTGGGTTGTTTATAACCATCATCGGTATCCCATTTTCAATCTATTTTGGAGTCCGATGGGGACTTTACAGTCTTCCAGTGTTATTTGAAAAAACTTCCGCAACAAAAGCACTTAAGCGAAGTACTGAATTGGTTAAAGGCACTTGGGGGCGAGTCTTTGGAATTATGTTGGCGATTTTTCTCATCACCTTCATGATAGGATTTATACTACAGACATCTTTCTCGGTCATCTTCAGTTCCATAGCTGGACCTACAGTAGCAGAAGAAGTAGTAGAAGAACCTTCTCTCTTGGAGACAATCCGTCTTTTTTTCTTACCTACACCGAGGGATATTGGATGGACCGCTTATACAATCCGAAGTTTTGTTACGCTATGCATCTCAACCCTCTTGATGCCGATTGGATCCATTGGTTCAGCACTTCTCTACTTTGATATGCGGATTCGGAAAGAGGCTTACGATCTTGAGATGCAGGCAACAGATTAAGGGCTTTACCGCGCACTTCCCAAAAACGATATATGAGAACCGAAATGGCTGATGACCGACGCACTAACTTTGCAGCGACAACTTTGACGCTCTACCGGAACAATTTTGGATTGTTTTGGCGTATTATGATACCGGTGGCTATTATCGCAATTTTATTAGATATTGGAGTGTTTTTTCGTTCTGTAAATAGTATTGAAAAGCATTTCAATACTAAACCTGACAAAATCGATTCCCAAAACCTCCCGCCTCAAATTCAAAATCTAAGATCTGATGACGTTATTTATACTGTAACTGGAAATCTAAACACGCTTGATGGGATTCATCCTATACCTTCACCTTCCCAAATAATAGGAGACACCACTACTGATCTCTCTACAAATGGGGTTAAGGATACAAGGCCCTCTCCTTACGTTAGTTGGCGATTTTTTCCTATCCCGTATGCGGGTACAACCAACACTATCGACAAAACCTCCTGGGAATGGACACTGCGTGTTCGAAGTTACGACTACACACCTCTAATTCTCATGTTACTCACACTTTGCCCGTTAACGTTAGTTATTGCGCGGCTATCGTCTGATGATACTCCGGATTCAACCCCTCTCACTGCACGTGAGGCTTGGCGACAAACAGGAAAGAAGGCGTTTTCGGTTCTGATTGCGTTTGTACTGTTCGTTGTTATTGTAGACATAGTAAATTATATCCTTGTCGGAATTACATTGTTGATTCCTTCATTGATGAGATCATGGTTGATAACAATTTTAGCAATACTATCGCATATCTATTTACTGGTAACATTAAGCCTCTACAATCCGTGCCTCATCCTTGAGAACAGATCCGTTATAGGTATTTTTAAGCGAAGTCATACTTTGGTCAGCAGCGCAAGGTTACGTTTTTTGTGGATTTATCTTTTGACAGGATGGATCGCTGCTGTTTTCACTTCGGTTTTGCTGGGTGCAATATTATTACTTTTTTCAGTCTTTTTCCCCGAACTCACCCCAATTAGAGAAGCGTTAACGCCGTTAAAATTTCTGTCACTTTTTGTAGGCGGAAATGTGGGAGTAATGTTGCCAAACTTACCAAGTACTCTCCCTACTGTTTCACTACTCATCGTCAAAGGTATAATTACCGCTTTTTTAGTTCCGGTATGGGCAATTGTAACTACGCGTCTCTACTTAGAAAGCATAGAGCATATTGCAGAGGCTAACCAAGAGGCATAGTATAAGTGAGAAATAGAATTTGCCTTTGTATAGTTATAATAGCGTGTTTTGTTAATTTTGCTGTGCTTTTCCTAATGGCTGCGGAAGAACAGATATTTCGCGATGAATTGAAATCGGAAAATTCAGACCCCGCAGTTTCTTATGAAAAATACCAAAAAGATTTAGCAAAACTCCTCAAATCTAAAGAACCTAAATCTGAATGGAGTTTTAGACTTGAGTATGTGTTATTTCCGCTAAGTGCCATAGCACTTGGGATTGTGGTAGTCTTTTTTATCAGGCAAATTCAGAGGAACCTGATACGTGAAGTGCGCGGCGACGAAGAGCCAGAGATAGCAGCAGATCAGGTGGACACAGAGAAAGTAGCCCTTGCGCGTGCTGAAACAGCAGTTGAATCAAACGATTTTCGCGGTGCGCTTCGTTATCTTTATCTCTCAGCTATTTTGCATCTCCAAGAACGTGGTATCCTTCCCTATGATAAAAGCCTCACTAATCGTGAGTATCTTCACCAATCACCAACGGATATTGACCTACAGACAACGCTTGGACCAGCGGTTTCAGTTTTTGATGAGGTTTGGTACGGACACAGACCTTGTGACGCGGAGACCGTTGCAGATTATAGAAACTTGTTACAAAAAATCTATAGCGATTAGGTGAAGACAAATGCGAATCCTCCAAAAATCTGTTCTTATCCTTACTTTAATAACGCTAATCTGTTCTCAAATTTCATGCGATTCGTTAGAACAAGGGAGTGTGCTTTATCTTATTTTACGTAAACTAAAGTTCCGCGTCACTCCAATTTCAACAGAATTTCCGTCTCGCCTGAAAAGGTACGATGTGTTGTTCCTCCAAGACCTTAACGATGCCCCTTTGGAAACAGAGATTGAAAAGATTCAAGATTTCGTTAGAGACGGTGGCACCTTAATCGTGAGTGGCGGCAACCATCAAGCGATGGAAAAACTTGTTGTAGCATTCAACTTAAGATTGCGTAGATTAGAGAGAAGGTTGGGATTCGTACAAAGAATTAGCGATGAACCCTTTTTTCCATTACATTCAGTTGACGAAATTCATGCACGGGTATATTTTGTTATTGACGCTTTTGAACGAGATGTCACGGTGCTTTACGGGAAAGGAAATGACGCAGTAGTTGTAACACTACGCTACGGTGAAGGGCGTATGTTTTTTTCGACCTCTGCTTATCTGTTCAGCGATAATGGGTTGCGAAATAGTGGCAATGCAACGTTTCTCTACAATCTTATGTCAACGCTTCCTCGCAACGCCCGCATCGGTCTTGCTGAGGAAAAATACATCACGCATGAGTCTAAGCCACCCGATTCGTTTACAACGCTTGTGTTCAAAACACCCGGTGGTTTAGCTGCTGTCTATGTATGTCTCATTCTTTTTGTTTTCCTAACATTGCGAGGGAGACGTTTCGGAAAACCTTTGGATGTGCGGGAAAATAACAGACGTTTGAGCTCTGAATACGTCTACGCGATGACAAGACTCTATCAAAAGGCGGACACGCGCATGGAGATTTTACGGCATATCCGAGATAGATTCAGATCAGATTTGGGCATCCGCTGGCGTGTTAACCCTAATTTAGATACGACAACTTTTCTGGAGGAATTAACACAGCGAGGTGCGGTTGACGAAGAAGGGAAACTTAAAAGACTTATTCGTGACCTTGAACGGTCTGGTAATCTATCGGAGTCGCAACTGCTTGAAATGGCGAAACGGGTTGAAGCATATCGTGAAACATCAAAGATTGGTAGGGCAAAGTAGAACGTGTCTCATAGGTGTTCAACTTAGCGTATAATCTCTTGTAGGAGGGCTTTTTAAGCCCGATTTTACATCTTGAGTTCCGTAGGAACGATATGTTTATAGCATCATATTAGAAAATCCTTAAGTTAACATTTATAGATTTCGCACGCTCTACCCAACCGACATCTACAAACTAAACGTGATTTTCAACTGCATGGAGGATAAAAAGGCAATAAATTATGGAGAATTTAGTTCAAACATCTTTTGAGAGAATGAAACAAGAGGCGCAAAAAGTTATTGTCGGGCAGACAGAAATTTTTGAACTTGTAGTGGTAGGTTTGTTTTCAGGTGGACATATCCTATTAGAAGGCGTGCCCGGCACTGCAAAAACGCTCATCGCAAAAACGTTAGCGATGGTGGTATCAGGACAGTTCAGTCGTGTTCAGTTTACACCTGACCTGATGCCGTCTGATATTGTCGGCACAAGCGTTTATGACTTGACAACGAATCAATTCAATCTAAAGCGTGGACCTGTTTTCACGAATGTGTTACTTGCAGATGAAATCAATCGCGCTCCTGCAAAAACACAATCTGCCCTCTTAGAATGTATGGAAGAACGGCAGGTTAGCATTGACGGTGTGCGTCACGAACTTCCTGCACCGTTCATTGTATTGGCAACGCAAAATCCTATTGAATATGAGGGGACTTATCCACTTCCTGAAGCACAACTTGACAGATTTCTATTTAAGCTCCGCGTGGACTACCCTGGTGCAGAGGTGGAGACGCAGATTTTGATGAATTATCATCAAGGGTTCAATGCTATCCGCTTGGAAGCGGTAGGTGTTGAAAACGTGATTGACAGCAATTCACTTCAAGACTGTCAGGCGGAAATCCAGACGGTCACAGTAGAAGATTCAATTATAAATTATATTGTCGGTTTAGCGGAGGCATCGCGCAGTTCAAATGAGTTGATGTTAGGCGGGAGTCCGCGTGCTTCAATTGCCCTCTTGTTAGCGAGCAAAACCTATGCTGCGTTACAAGGACGCGATTATATTCTGCCCGACGATGTGAAATACTTGGCACCCCATGTCTATCGGCATCGTATCCTTTTGAAGCCGGACGCTGAAATTGAAGGATTAACCCCGGACGATGTGATTGACCGCTTACTCGCTGAGGTAGAGATTCCACGTTAAAAAAAAGATGCATATAAGCAGACGTTTCCTTATTTTTCTACTTCCGATAGCCATTCCGATTGTGCTTTACAACGTCTCACCGAATCTTTTATTTATCGGTGGTGCGTATCTGGTGTTGCTATTTATCGTCGGCATCATTGACTATGTTACAAACCCCATATTTGAAAAAGTTGAAATCAGCCGCGAGATGAATTCTAAGTTTTCGCTGGGAGTAGAGAACGTTGTGAGACTGAAAATCGTCAACCGTTCGCGTCATCAGTTGAGGGTAAGCCTTAAAGACGATTTCCCTGATGAATTGCTGCATGAGAAGGTGACTTACGACTGCCGTGTTGCACCTATGGATGACGAAATTGTGTCTTATCATCTCACACCATTACGGCGAGGTATCTACCAGTTTGGAGACATCCATGTGCGGTGTTTGGGCGTATTAGGTTTTGTTGTCCGTCAACGTCGTGTGCCAGCAGAGACAGAGATAAAGGTTTATCCGAATCTACAAGCGGTAAGGCAATATGAACTCTTAGTCAAACGTGGGATGCTCCACCGTATTGGACTAAAAAATTCACGCCTATTTGGCGAAGGTACGGAAATGGAAAGGTTGCGCGAATATTCCCCCGATGATGATTTTCGCCGTATTGATTGGAATGCCACTGCACGCCACCGCAAACCGATTGTGCGGGAATTTGAGACCGAACGAAGTCAAGATATTGTCATTATGTTGGACACTGGTAGACTAATGGCTTCGCCAATCCTTTTGGAATCATCCGAAATACCTGACGCAGAATCGAGATCGCAAAAGGCGATGCTTAAATTGGATTACGCTATCAACACAACTTTAATGGCTGCGCATGTTTCAACGTTGAAAGGCGATAAGGTCGGGTTAATCGCTTTTGCGGATACCGTTCACCAATATCTTGCGCCGAAACCGGGAAAGAAACAGTTTCTCACGATGTTAGAAACGATCTACGCGCTGCCTGTTCATCCGGTAGAACCGGATTATGAATCGGCGTTTACCTATCTCGCTTCAAAGCAGCGGAAACGCGCCCTCATCATACTTTTCACCGATATTCTTGACAAAGATTCTGCTGAGGGAATAGCCGCCTATGTTGCACAATTCTCCAAACACCACCTCGTTGTTTGCGTTACGTTGACAGATTCAGGTATTGTTGAATTGGCTGAGCAGCGGTCATCCAATTCCAAGTCGGTTTATCAGAAAGCGATTGCTGAACGGTTATTGCAAGAAAAACACGCGACTTTAGAGGTTTTACGACGTCAAGGTGTTATCACGATTGATGTTCCCGCGCATCAGTTGACGATGGCGGTTGTAAATAAGTATTTAGAGCTTAAGGCGAAATCTAAAATATAGCGAAACCATAACTGTCAATTTTAGGATTTTCCAATCATGTTTGGGTGGTTTCTATCGTCTTGTAGGTTGGGTTGAGGGACGAAACCCAACATGAAACGCTTGGACAACCTCGAAATGTTGGGTTTCACCTGCGGTTCAACCCAACCTACGAGAACATGTATCACTAAATTGACGCCTATGGTGTGGTTAGGAAACCGCACCATAGGCGTCAATTTAAGGGCATTTATCTGTTT
>JAPPCZ010000103.1 GCA_028824685.1 Candidatus Poribacteria bacterium | reverse complement strand
CATTATAGAGCAAATCCCATGGATTTAAAAGTATTTTATAGGTAGCAACTTAGGTTATAAGTAGTTAAATCGAATGGGTAGGAGGATTTCAACCTCAATATATTGGGTTAATTTGGCGAATTTCGTATACCTTCACCTTTGTAGGAATGCCTTATAATCAGATCTAAAATAGTGTTTAGTAATTTAAGGGGCTTGCTATAATACGTCCTATGCTAAGCTTTTGATAGAATTTTTACACCCTTTTGTATTTTATTATTGCAAAATAATGACATTTGTGATATGATTTGTCTGAATTACACAGTACAAATTTCTTTTTCCTTGAAACTTGACAAAAAATTACATCTTTGTTATTATTGACACTTAATAGCCGTTTTGTGAGAATTCCCACAAAACACCCCTTAATTTTTGGAGGAAATCTGATTTCTGCCAATCAACAATCTCAAATTCACTGGGCAGAGACGTATAATCACTTAAGAGAATTCAACTAACACATGGCGGTTTTTTTATAATTCTAACGGATATGTGTTTGTTTTGTTTACATTATCCACAGATTTGATCCATTTTTTAAGGTTTCGGACGCTGGACAATTGACTCAGCAATTGCTTGTTAAGGCAATTGTTTAATATCCGAAATAATTATTTCCTAAGGAGGAATATGAAACTAATGAACAAGTTAAAACGAGCGATTAATGTTTTACTTGTAGTGCCTTGCATCCTAAGTGGGCTTGTGCTTTACGGTTGTGGTGCACAAAGCCTCGGGCCGCAAGAACCTCTCTTGCCTACTATTGAGGGAGACTCAAAATTCTCAGATCGATTCCAACTGGAAGAAGAACCACAGTTCTTCTATGATCTGTTTGGTAAAGAACTCTTGGAAGGTAGTGAAGTCTACAACTACCGTGAGCGTAAGGCGTTCAATCAAAATGGTGAACTGGTTGTCGGATGGACTGGTCAACTTGATAGTGAACGTTTTTCTGCTCAATTAGACCGGACTATCTTAACTGAAGATGCCTTTCGGGGTAGATATAATGAGTTCGCTATTGGCGACCATATGCGTATCAAACCTTCTACCTTGTTCCCAAATCGATATGCAATCTACAAAACCGAATTTGATGGATTCCGATGGGACATTTCTTTTGCACAAGAAAGACATCTCTTTACCCTTATCAACTCGCGTATTTCTAACCCGGTTCAGCTGAGTGATGCAGCAGCGAACCTTGCACCGACACTCGGGCGTCGAAACGGATTAAACGATGATGCTGGTGTCCGCCACATTGAAAATGCACGCCTTGTTGGGTTTAGAGGACAAGGACTTTTAGGGGATATCTTCCGTATTGGGTTTACTTATGTGAACTTACATAAAGAACACCCAGAACGTGTTGAAAATCCGTTGATGGGAACCGTTCCAAATACCCCGCCAGAAAGCATTACAGTTGTCTTCCGAGATGACTCCCCCGAAGACAATCACGTCGCAAGAATTACCGACTTTGACGGATATGATTTAGACTCACATGGTGAGAATATCCAGGGTGGGGTCGGTGCCGCTTTCAAAGGGATGATTGTCAACATTGTCACACAAGAGCTTGAAGATGTATCCGTTGAAGATTTAGAAGAAGGATACGAGCCATCCCTTCAACCTGAACAGTCACAACAGATTGAGGTCTTTATTGACGATATCACACCTGTTGATGCTGCTATTGATGAGGTGCGTGACTCTGTTGATGGCGAGTGGAAGATCGTTGATGGGTTCAATAAGATGAAGTACGATCTCGTATTTGAACAGCACGATATTGACCCACGGACAGTAAAATCTGTTGATTTTGAGATGGTCGTCGCAGGTGATTATAATATCGCTGTAGTCGGTTTTAGTGAAGCGAACATGGCAGAGTCAGACCCTGAAATTCAAGAATGGATTAAAACTGAAGATGGTCATATACAAATGCCGTATCGTGACATCATTGAAGCACCTGGAAACTATGGACAATCGTCAGATTATACGGACAACCGATCAACCCTCGTAGATAATCCAAGCCAGTGGGAAGGTGAAGGAAGACCTCGAAAAGTTCGCTACCGCTATGGCGCAGCGCGAGCTGCGGTGCTTTACGGTTTAGACCTTGAAGGAACCGTTGGCAACGTGTTTGTGAGGGCTCACTATTCTATTAACGGCAAATACAAACAGTATCCTACTATTTCTAAAGATAAAATGGGATTTAGCCGACTCACCGACAATATTGCAACTGAAGACGGTGAAGAACCGACCGGTATTTCAATTGATCCAGCCACCTTGCTACCAGTAGATGCAAACGGTATACCAACCTACTCAGAAACTGACGGTGAGCGGTTTGAAGCGATGCTCGGTGGAGATGGTACAGATGAAGGTGGTGATGGAGAGATGGGAAGAGAGTCCGCATGGTTTGTCCAACTCAAATCACGTTTTGGAAAACTCTATCTTGAAGGTGTCTTATACCACATTGATCCAGGCTACACTACCACTTATCTCAACTTTGGTGCTAACAGTGATCGAGACCAAACTTACTCACTTCCTCGGACACAAGAAGCTACAACGGAACAAGATCCGTGGGATGTAGAGAATTACGCACTCGTTGAAGACGATGATGATGACGACGATTGGCCTGATGATGATGACTTTGATGGAGTCCTTCCACGTGCTGATGACCGAGATCAGAACGGGATTTTAGACTTCCAAGAAGATTTTCTCATCTTTGAGGCTGATCCACCGATCTTTACTGATTTAATTGATTTGAATAACAACGGCACCATCGATTCACTTGAAGATGATTTTGAACCACAATACGAATACGGTATTGATCGTGATGGCTATCATCTCAAAGCAGAATACGACTTACTTGATAATCTTTCGCTTCAAGTCGGATGGTTAAACGAAAGTGAAATCTCAAGTCGGCGAAAAAATGATTCCAAATATCTACACCTAACTTACCAACGTGATATTCCTGATTTTGGAATCATTCTCTTCCAAAACCGATTTGTCCGAGTACGAGATGATATCCCCGACTATACTATTACCCTTCGTGTTGGGGAATTAGAACCTGAACAAATTACTGACGAGCTTGATTTTTATAACGCTCGCGTAAATACGACAACACTTCAGTTCACCTACACTGCTGTTCCTAACCTCACACTGGAAGCTAAACTCCTCGTTGTTTTGCAGAAACAATATGAACAAGATGAAGAGGATGCGGTCTTCTTAGATGTTGAGTTTGACGAGGCAGCAGATTTGTTTGAACCGGATGAGCGTGTCGATTTTCTGGTTCCTGATGAACAAGTTCGTATTAGTGGTGAAAAACGTGAATTTCCATTCTATCCTGACCACGGCATTAATGCACTTGACGCAGCAGATACCGGTTTGATCTATGATGCCGAAAACTGGAAGACACGGCGTTACCCTGAACGGAACATACGCAGCCAACAAGTTATTTTGAAGGCAAAATATGAAATCCCTCTTGGAGACCTGCCTTTTATTAACAGAATTGGCGAAGATTTCACGCTGACACCTATGGTTAAGTATATCTGGGACCGAGCTTTTGATAGAAGTGCTGAAGAAATTGGCGACGCGTTGAACTCACGGTTCTACGTTCCTACTGATAATGAACCCGTGGAATACTTACGGTTCAATCGTCGAAGTCGTGAAGATGTTCTCGGTGTCCGTCTTGATTACCAATTCACACCAAGTATGAACATTCTTGGTGGGTTCCAATATAGGAAGTTTACGAACCGAGATAAAAACTTCAGAAACTATTTGGCTATTTTCCCAGCAGATGAAGCTGTTCCAATTCTTTACCGGCCAGATTTGCGAACCAGAATTTTTGAAATCCAAGCCATCAACCAAGGTAATTGGGCTGGGTTCAATATCGTCATTCTCGCGGGTTACCGCAGAACGACCATCTTGCTCCAACACACAACAAGTAACACTACGTTTGTTAGAGCAATGATGGGATTCTAAATTCGTTAGAGGGTTTACTGGACGCGACCTATTCGTGTTCAGTAAACCTCCTATGGAATTACTTTTTAATATCTTTTATGTTCATTGTCAACAAAAGCGTAACTTCTTAGTCACTCAGGTGTTAAGGATATAAAGTCTGTTATTCAAGACTGTAGTTTTTAAATATTGGACATAACCTAAAAGCACCTGACTTTGAATATTCAGGTGTTGATAATTCAGAATAGTTGATAGACCTTAGCAGCACGTTTGAGCGCGTGCCTTTCACATATTCGATTATACTTCTATAGAATATAGAAAATTTACTGCCGAATCGGCATTACCAAAGGAGACCAGGACGAATGATTCGTTTAAGTTTAATTTTAATGTTAGTTGCCTGCATGTTTATGTCTGTTGGCATTGTTATGGCACAAGATGAAGAAGCAGCAGATACACCAAGTGTAGATGCTGCCGATGCTCAAGAAACAGATACTGTGGATGGTGGAGCAACAATTAGTGGTGAAGTTGTTGATACTACGGGTGATCGGAACCCAATTGAGGGAGTAACCGTTACGATCTTGAATACCGGTACCAATCAAACGTTTGATGTGAAAACGGACGAAGACGGCAGGTATGAAAAAACCGGTCTTCCTGCCGGCCGTTACACGATGACTTATGCCAAAGAGGGTTATGGGAATCGAGTTGGCAGATCGAAAGTACTTAGTCCTGGAGGCGAATTAAACATCCCAATGAAAATGAGCCAGAAAGACACTATTGTCTCTTTTTTCAAGAAATTTGGGTTCGTTTTCTATCCATTAGCGATCTGTTCTATTGTAGCACTAACCTTCATTATTGAAAGACTTTTCACGTTTGTACGAAGCCGTTCACGCATCGGCACGGAACAGTTCATAGCAAGCATTGCGGATTCATTGCGAAAAGAAAATATTATGGAAGCTGTTTCGACTTGTGAAGAAGCAGGCGGTCCCCTTGCTAATGTGCTAAAAGCTGGACTCCTCAGATATAGCCAAGCTCAGATTGAGGAACGGGATATTACCAAAGAGGAAATCCAAGAAGCGATTGAAGAAGCAAGCCTTCTTGAAATACCTGAATTAGAAAGAAACCTCCCTGTACTTGGTACAGTCGCTGTGGTTTCTCCTTTGTTCGGTTTGCTTGGAACTGTTACAGGTATGATTACCGCGTTTACTACTATTGCCCTTGAAGGTACCGGTGACCCGCAACAACTCGCCGGTGGTATCTCACAGGCACTTCTAACGACTGCTGGTGGATTAACAATTGCTATCCCTTGTCTGATTTTCTTTCAACTCTTTGATAGTTGGGTCAATAGACATATGGTTGAAATCTCCCAGGTTTCTACAGAAATTGTTAACCAGTTGATTGTAGGCGAAGCAAACGCTTAAGCATGGACCGGGCGGGTATACTTCTTACTCGCCCTTGTTCTACATAATGGAGAATTGAAATGCAACAACTTGGTGACGCCAAATTGAGTCTGATGGCAACGCGAATACGGGAACGTAAAGCGCCAACTCTCAGTATGGCACCTATGATTGATTGTGTGTTCCTGCTTCTAATTTTCTTTATGGTGTCAACAACTTTTACCCCAATGCCGGGAATCCGAGTACAACTTCCACCTCCCGGTGAACCTTCAAAAGAAAAACCGAAAGGGCTTGTTGTCAAAATTGATAATCCCACGACCAACGATAGGGATGGCACAATGCTTTTGAATGGGGCAGTTGTACAGTTTGAGGATATGTTTTCACTACTTCTCAATGCACCTCAAGAACAGAAAACAATGCTTATTATCCAATCCGGACGAGAAGTTCTACATGAACAGATTGTCACAGTAATGGATATAGCAAAAGATGCGGGGATTGATAAAATTGGATTTGCGATTACCGCGCGAGAATGACGGGCGTAATCAAATTGTGGTCTAACCATACCAACAAAAAGGAGAATACGCATGGCTCTCCAAATGAGACGTAGACGGAATACTTCCAGTGACGACGATATCCCGATGGCACCTATGATTGATTGTGTATTTCTATTACTGATTTTTTTCATGGTTTCTGCCATCATGCGGGTTCCGCCGCCTTTTAGTGTCACGTTACCGGATTCCACAACCGAAAACGAATTTCCGAGGAAAAAATATAACCTCTTTATCAGCAGTGATGGTCGAATTGCTATTGATGATCGAGAAATGCAAACTTTGGAAGAGGTAGGATTCTTTATATCTGCCCACGAACACCAAATTAGCACCTTGATTATTAAAGCTGATAAACGTGCGAAACACGGACGGGTGATTGACGTGGTTGAACGGGCAAAAATGCGCTCAGCCAAAGTTGAAGGTCTTGAAGTCGCTTTTGCCGTTGCTGAAGATGAATAACAAGCCATTTGAATTGAAATTGATAGCAAAAGCCTCTAATGGATATCCATTAGAGGCTTTTTACTGTGTTTTTAGGTTGCTATGTGTTTATGTGAACATTCTTGTGGTAGATGTAGTTAGGAAACAATCCTACCACAGCGTATACATAATTCCAGACTTTAACTTTTCGGTTTTCTCTTGCGAACACGCCGAGTTTGTGTGGGGGGTGGAGGCGGTGGAGGTGTAACAACTTTCCAGAAAAGCGGTAAGAATGTATCCCAGTTTGCGAGAATTTTCTCTGCCCGTTGGCTTCCAGTCAACTCAAAATGCTTTTGTACCAGACCGACCAGTGTGTCCTCGTCTACTTTTTCGGTGATACGTTCTAACTTAATAAGTTGTGAGTTGATTTTCTCCTCAAACTGCTGGTTTTCGTCCAGCACATAAGTACTTCCACCTGTCATGCCTGCTCCAAAGTTTCGTCCTGTTTCTCCCAATATTACAACAGTGCCGCCCGTCATATATTCACATCCGTGGTCACCAACACCTTCTACGACAGTAGTGGCACCGCTATTCCGAACACAGAAACGTTCACCTGCTCTGCCTGCAGCGTATAAGGAACCACTTGTTGCGCCATACAACACAGTATTGCCAATGATAGTATTTTCATGTGGCTCAAAGCGAGCATCAGGTGATGGTTTGACAACCAGTTCACCACCTGCCATGCCCTTTCCGACATAATCATTTGCTTCACCAGTTAGGATAAACTGGATGCCACTGATACAGAACGCCCCAAAACTTTGTCCAGCACTACCTGTGAAGTGACATCGGATAGTCTCTTTAGGCAAAGGTGTGTCGCCATATCGGAATGCGATTTCACCCGATAGCTTAGCACCGACCGTTCGGTGCGTATTACGTATCGGATATGACAGTTGAATCGGTTCTTTGTTTGCAATGGCTGTTTCAGCATCCTGCAGAATTTGGTCATCCAGAGGTGTATCAACACGGTCATTCCGTTCTTGTAAATGATAACGCGGACTTTGTCCTGTTGGATCAGCAGATGTGAGTATCTCAGTTAAGTCAAGCGTTGCCGCCTTAGGATAATCAACTAAGACCGCGAGTTCCAACAACTCCGGACGACCAATAATATCGTTTAAACAGCGATGCCCCAGATTCGCAAGGATCGCTCTCACCTCATTTGCTACGCCAAGCATGAAGTTAACAACCATTTCAGGCGTGCCAGGATATTTGGCCCGAAGTGCGGGGTCTTGCGTCGCAACACCGACAGGGCAGGTATTCAAATGGCATTGACGTGCCATCACACATCCTGTCGCAACCATCGCAGTTGTGCCAAAACCGTATTCTTCTGCTCCTAACATAGCAGCAATAACAATATCACGTCCTGACCGCATGCCGCCATCCACCCGTAATACAACGCGATCGCGTAGTTCGTTTTCAACAAGGCGATGCTGTGTTTCCGCAAGTCCAAGTTCCCACGGCGTTCCAGCGTTTTTGATGGAGCTAAGTGGAGATGCACCGGTACCACCTTCATGTCCACTTATTTGGATTACGTCTGCGTATCCTTTTGCAACGCCCGACGCGATAGTACCAATCAAAAACTCTGATACAAGTTTTACAGCGACTTTTGCACGGGGGTTCACCTGTTTTAGATCGTAAATTAACTGTGCAAGGTCTTCAATCGAATAGATGTCGTGATGTGGTGGTGGTGAGATTAGAGGCACCCCTGGAATTGAGTGGCGAATTTTCGCAATTTCCAATGTCACTTTATGTCCGGGAATTTGTCCACCTTCTCCAGGTTTTGACCCTTGCGCCATCTTGATTTCTAATTCCCGTGCGGAAGCAAGATACTGCGGTGTTACACCGAAACGTCCAGAGGCAACCTGTTTGAGAGCACTTGATGCGAGGTCACCGTTCGGTTGTCTTTCAAAGCGACCACTATCTTCGCCACCTTCACCGCTTCCTGATTTGGCACCGAGGCGGTTCATCGCAATCGCTAAAGTCTCATGTGTTTCACGACTCAACGCACCAAAAGACATACTGCCTGTGGTAAAGCGGCGAACGATATCCTCTGCAGGTTCTACTTCTTCAATGGAAATAGGGTTACTCGGCTTGAAAGCGAGTAAATCGCGTAAACTGGATGGTTCACCCTCCTCAACTGCTTCTGCGTATTCGGTATAATCTTCAGCTTCACCGCTTTTGACAAACTTATGCAGCGCCTTGAATACGGTTGGATTAAAGGCGTGAAATTCGCCGTGTCTCCGGAATCTAAAATAACCGGCTTCTTGTAGAGTCTTTCTCTCGTCAGTTGCGCCAAAAGCTTTTGTGTGAAAATGGAGAGTTTCTGCGGCGATGTGTTCAAAACCGATACCACTTAACCTTGATGGTGTACCAGTGAAACACCGATCAATAACCGATGCATTAATACCGATAGCCTCAAAAATCTGTGCTCCTCGGTAGCTTGACACTGTAGATATACCCATCTTTGCCATAATCTTCAAAATGCCTTTTTCAACTGCTTCCTTATAGTTCGTAATCGCTTGTTCTGTTGAAAGCTCTTCAAATTCATCGTTTTCAGCGAGTTGAACAATTGTTGAAAAAGCAAGATATGGATTGATAGCATCAGCCCCATATCCGAGTAGCACAGCGTAATGATGTTCTTCGCGCGGATCCCCTGCTTCAACGATCAAACTGACTTGTCTGCGTTTTCCTTCGCGGATCAAGTAGTGATGTACAGCACCAACAGCGAGTAGCATTGGGATCGGGGCAAGTTCTGCATCGATGTCCTTATCACTCAAAATTAGAAGCGTATTGCCAGAATTCACCACATCTAACACGTTTTCACACAACGTATCGAGAGCATTTTCCAAACCCTGTGTCCCAGAAGCGACTGGAAAACAGACAGGTATAGTGGTATGCTTGAACTCAGGCAAGTTTTGTGCTTTCAATGCCTCCAATTCTTCGTTTGTCAATATGGGTGAAGTGAGTCGGATTACGCGAGCGTGCTTTTCGGTCTCTGTAAGCAGACTATGCCGTTTTCCCAGATAAGTAGTCAGAGACATCACCAACCGTTCTCTGAGTGAATCAATAGCCGGATTTGTAACTTGCGCAAAAAGTTGTTTGAAATAGTGATAAAGCAGACGTGGATGCTTTGATATTACAGCAGGAGGTGTATCGTCTCCCATTGACCCAACCGCCTCTTTGGCTTGTAATACCATCGGTTTGATAAACCGTTCCACATCTTCAATCATATAACCAAATGCTTTCTGAGGTGTCTCTAAATTATCAGGTACTGGCGTTATCGTCCCAAGAGGCTGAGGTTTTAGTTCATCTAAGTGCGTAATCTGCTTAGCCCAATTTGCATAAGGCTTTTGATTCGCCACCTCGGTTTTGATGTCCGTATCCGTGAGTAATTGTCCGCGTACAGTATCAACAGCGATCATCTGTCCAGGACCTAAACGTCCTTTTCTGACGACACGACTATCGTCCAATTCAATAATCCCGACCTCAGAACCCATCACAACAAGCCCGTCATCGGTTACTTTATACCGGGCGGGTCTTAGTCCGTTCCTGTCTAAACTGGCACCAACGATGTTTCCATCCGTGAACGCCACGGCAGCGGGACCATCCCACGGTTCGCTAACGCATGAGAGGTATTCATAACATGCTTTCAGATCAGGCGGCATATTCGGTATCTGCTCATAAGCCTCTGGCATTAAACACATCATTGAATGGAGAATACTACGGTCTGAATGTGTTAACAACTCTAAGACGTTGTCAAGACTCATTGAATCGCTGCCATAGGGGTTGATAATCGGTGCGAGTTTCTTGATGTCCTCATTCCATACAGGAGAGTTCATCTCTGCTTCACGGGCGCGCATCCAGTTCCTGTTTCCCATCAACGTGTTAATCTCACCGTTGTGCGCAAGCATTCGGAACGGTTGTGCAAGCGACCAAGTTGGTGAGGTATTTGTACTATACCTTTGATGGAAAACTGCTAAGGATGCTTCAAAGTCAACGTCTCGCAAATCGGAATAGAACATTGCGAGTTGGGGGGCAACGAGAAGTCCTTTATAGAGAATCGTGCGGTGCGAAAAAGAGGCGATGTGGAATTCGTCAAGTTTCTCATCTGTAATCCGATGTTCCAATTCTTTACATAAAAGATAAAGACGTTGTTCGAACTTGTCAGCAGGAATATAGGGTGGTCTGCCAATAAGCACCTGCTGAATTAACGGCACTGTTGCCAACGCTTTTTCTCCAAGAGCAGACTCATCAACAGGGACTGAACGCCATCCTAAGAGTGGGAATCCGTATTGCTGTAGAATGTCAGCGACGATTTCACGTCCCCGTTTTTGTGCAACAAGGTCATTCCCTGGCAGGAAAATCATGCCGACTGCAAGGTCATTAATTGAATTTAGGTTTACTCCGAGCGCCTCTAATTCTTTTTTAAATAATTTCTCCGGAATCTGTGTCAAGATGCCTGCACCGTCGCCTGTCTTTGCATCAGCTGCAACAGCACCACGGTGTGTTAAATTCGTAACTGCTTGTATCGCCATTTCCAAGATAGCATGACTTTGACTCCCTGAACGGTTCGCGATAAAACCTACTCCACAAGCATCTTTCTCATATAAATGTTCGTGCATTTGTAAACTCATACTCCAAGTAATCAAGGTTATTGGTATCCGTTAATTTTTTGTGTCGTCAGAAAAAATAAGGTATAAAGACACGGATACCGCGTCTATATTAGACGTATAGGCATTTTTGCCCTTAATTTCTGAATTCGGTAAATTTTTTCTTCAATTAATAGTATACCTTAAATGCGGTGAATCGTCAATAAAATTTTTATCCTGATTTACCCCAGTTTTTGTAGAGACAAATGTACATAAGGTTTTTTAGATGCTTTGTGTGAGGAAGTCAATGCTGAACTGGCACGAACTTTATCCCTCACAATCGTTTAGATTAAAATATGGGTCAAGGAAAATGTCAGGTTTCCAAGTTATCTCCAGTATCCTTTTTATGACAAAAATGAGCGAATATGTTTTTGTATAATAAGTATTATAGGTTTTTACCCACCGCTCACCAGATTTTTCAAAATGGAGGAAACAGATACCATAACTTACACAGACGATAAACC
>JAPPCZ010000012.1 GCA_028824685.1 Candidatus Poribacteria bacterium | reverse complement strand
CCGACCAATCCGACCAAAACCATTAATACCTACTTTAGTTGACATAAGATAGATAAGTTCCTCTCCAAACATTTCGCCCTTGTAAGGCTTCCTATTTATGACTACAATCTTTTTAGCAAATTTTGAAACTGCAATTACGATCTCACTAAATGGATTCCAGATTAAGTCATTGTATGATATGTAATTATTATGATTTTACCATAAATACTTTCAATAATTATACCTCAAAATGTAGCAAATTGCAAGTGTGTTATTGAGTTGTAGTGCTAAATGTCTCTTGAAAACATATTTGAGACATTGTATAATATGCGCAAATTGTGTTGAGGTGATATTTAGGTGAGCGATGTTCCAAAATCCCACCCACGCTATCTTTCGTTAACATTAAGAGATGCAATAGTAAACGGCGTAGAGCAAGGAATTACCTCTATCCACGGTCTCATTGCGCACGGACGCGGGGAAGCTTATGACTACCTCATTGGGGAGAAAACACAACCTTTTGCTAAAGAGGCAATTCGTGCTGCTGCTGCGATGCTGTGTTCGGCAAAACATCCCGTTATCTCCGTGAATGGTAATGTGGCAGCGTTGGCACCAAATGATCTAATTGAATTGGGACAAGTTTTGAAGGCTCCATTGGAGGTGAATATCTTTCACACAGAATCGGGACGGGAGCAGAAAATCCGAGAGCATCTGATAAAGCACGGTGCATCTAAAGTGCTTATGCCTACCACTGAAGTCAAACTTTCCTATATTGATTCCAACCGAAAATATGTCCATCCAGACGGAATATACAAAGCGGATGTCGTTTTTGTTCCACTTGAAGATGGTGATCGATGTGAAGCGTTGCGGAAAATGGATAAGGATGTCGTGACAGTCGATCTTAATCCAATGTCGCGAACAGCAAAGCAGGCGAGCGTCACTATCGTTGACAACGTTGTGCGAGCATTGCCGTTGTTATGTAAAGAAATAAAGACATTTTCGGATAACCCTGCAGCACAAGAAACCTTGGCAGCATATAGCAACGAAGCAGTACTACAGGAGGCTTTACAACATATTAGCAGGTGTGCCAATGGCTAACGGAAAGCAGCACCGTGTAAAGCCGCACATCCTGCTGATCGGGTTAGCACTTGTAGCCTTTAATAGCTACTGGTGCTTGATGGGAACAGAGGTGTGGCATTCCACACAGTTGACAATCGCTTCGCTATTTTTTAATGCGGTCTTCACGCTTCTTGTCTTCGTTCTTCTTAACCTACTACTCCAACGATTTTTACCCCGTTTGGCGATGTCGCAAGCCGATTTACAGACCATCTATGTGATGGTTGTAATGGTAACGACAATCAGCGGACATACGATGATGGGGTATCTCATCCCTGTCCTCGCGCATACTTTTCAATTTGCATCTCCAGAAAATGAATGGATTTCTCTTTTCGGAAACAACATCCCAAACTGGATTGCTGTAAAGGATCCGCGTATTTTAGATGGATTCTACAATGGAGATTCTACACTCTATAGTGCTTCCGTTTTAAACGCATGGATTCCTCCGGTACTGGCTTGGTCAAGTTTTGTTATTGCGTTATGGTTGACGTTGTTAGCGGTTACGGTTTTTCTCCGTAAGCAGTGGACAGAAAATGAACGCCTGAACTATCCGATTGTTCAACTTCCTTTAGCATTAACAAGTAACCCGAAACGATTCTTTCGTTCACACTGGATGTGGCTCGGTTTCGCACTTGCAGGGAGCGTAGAGCTGCTAAACGGCTTAAGTTTCTTGTTTCCAGAGATACCTTCCCTACCTATTAGAAACAAAAGGCTTGGACAATTCACGTCAAAACCCTGGAGTGCGATGGGACCTATCAACATTTCATTCTATCCGTTTAGCATCGGTTTGATGTTCTTTACACCACTTGATTTATCGTTTTCTTGCTGGTTTTTCTGGGTATTAACTCGCGTACAACTGATCGTAACAGATATGTTTGGCGCGCGTAATATCTATAATCTTGAACAGCAGACAGGTGCGTGGATTGCGTTTGGGTGTATCCCGTTGTGGATGGGTCGGCGTTACTACGGGCGTATAATTCGGAAAGTATTCGGTATAGCGCAACGTGGCGGAGAATCTGCACCTGACGATTCGGGTGAACCGATGCGTTACCGATCTGCAGCGGTGTTGTTTAGCGTTGGATTACTATTCCTTTTCTTTTTCTGTTTTCAGATGGGAATGGCATTATGGGCAATTGGTCTGTTTTTCCTGCTATACTTTCCGATGATTCTCGGCATAACACGAATTCGTGCGGAAATAGGCCCACCGCTGCATCAACTTATCCTTGTAGATCCAGCACGAACAATGGTGTTAGGATTAGGCACACGACGGTTAGGTGTAGGCAATCTAACGGGATTAACGTTTCTATATCCGTTTGTGAGGTGTTTCCGCGCGCATCCTACCCCAAGTGAATTAGAGGCGTTTCGTTTAGCAGAGCGGAGTCGTATCGGGTATCGGCAGCTGCTTATTGGGATGATTTTGGCAATCGCATTCGGTATTGTGATAACGTTTTGGGCATATCTGCATGTTCTATACGATATGGGAGCGGGAAGTAAGGCACGTGGTTGGATCGTCTATATGGGTTGGGAGACGTTCAATCGATTGCAAACGTGGCTTGTCAGTCCCCGAGAAACGAGTGTTCCCGAACTTAGCGTTATCGGTAGTAGTTTCTTGTTTACGATTTTCCTGATGGTTATGAAGATACGGTTTTTATGGTGGCCCCTGCATCCGGGTGGCTATGTATTGGTTAGCGGTACAGGTATGGGACGTTTGTGGTTTCCAATCTTCCTGAGTTGGTTAGCAAAAGCAACAGTATTAAAGATAGGTGGTGTGAAGCTATATCGGCAAGCAGTGCCGTTCTTTTTAGGATTAATCTTGGGTGATTACACGCTTGGGTGCGTGTGGAGTCTCATCGGGTTAGCAATGAAAATGCCGACTTATATCGTATGGCATTGATGTTATAGTAAATTATGTAAATAAGTTCACATATATTCTGTAGGCGGTGAATGCCTAAATGGCGTTCATACCGTTGATTTCGATCTCCAATCACAACGAAACCAAAAATAGTTGAGAATCGGAGTTCCCTCCCGCTGCATGCCAAAAGCGCATTCAGCGTTGATTCACAGTTCAGATGTAAAGTTAATTGTAGAATCCACTATAAGCATGATCCCAAATTTCTTGCAGTCGGATTCCCATAATTACAATGTGTTAATTCCCAACGCATGATATTGTGCAGTTCTCATATATGTTCATATATGTTGTGCAATATCATTTGTATTTGTACCCTCCAACAACGAACTCACCGTAATTTTCTTGAGCATCTCAGCTTGAGTACCCTGAAGTTCCTGAAACATTTGTATCAATTCGGGTGAAGTCTGCATCGCTTCCGTAAAATGATTCATCAGTTCTTTATCCACGGATGTGACAAGGGAGTCAAGAGTAATTGCGCTTAATGAGCGTGCGGGGAGATACCCATTTGTATCACCTTGCACTTCATAGATAAGGTTTGCCTCTTTGAAGCGATCAAAAATATTTTGGACAAGTGATTCGGGCACTTTAGCCGTTGCTGCTACATCTGCAGCTGAGCATGCGCCTTGACCTTTGTGAAAGTGTGATGCAGCGATAAGAAATAGCGTTATTATGCCAGGATCATTGATATAGTCACTATTCTCATTTGCCAGTTTTCCAAAAGGTTTCTTAGAATCTACGGTTTGTTGAATTGAATTTGTCACCTCAACCCCTAACAGAATTATAATCCATGTTACATAGATCCATATAGCCAAAATTATCAACATTGCGAATGTTCCATAGATCTCACTATAGTTTTGCCACACCGATTCAAAGTAATAGGCAAATACGATGCGCGCGATTTGAAAAAGCGTGCCTGCCAGAAAAGCGCCAATCATCGCAGCTTTCCAATTTACTGTGGTGTTAGGCAATGCTACATACATCAGAAAGAACAAAAAATATACTGATATCCACGGAAAAAGATAGGCAAGAAATCCATTTGTAATAGCAGAAAATAGAAACCAGATTATGAGTGGCCCTATCAACAACAGCATGTAAAAGACTAAGTATTTCTGAAACGCCTGTACTAATGGCAAACGCTTACGGCTTCCCCAAATGAAATTGAAATGGTCTTCAATGGACATGAAAAGTATTAGGGATATAACGAGGAATAATAAAAAACCGCCTATTCCGAGTCCAGTTAGATTTCTATTGGTGAATTCAGAGATTCCAGTTACAATTTCGTCTGCTCTGTAGCGTGGGAGAAAATTATTTAAGGCAGCAATCAGTGGAGAATTCTCGTTTTCTACAACGCCAAATGTTTTCAGCAGAAAAAGCGCAACCGCTGATAAAGGGACAAGGCAAAGGAGTGTGTTGAAGGCGAGTGAGGCGGCTTGATGCGGGCATTTATGTTGCCTGAATTGATGTAAAACGTTCTCGCTGATTTCTAAAATATTGGTGGAGAATGACCGAAATAAGTATAACATTTTACATTGTCTGAGTTCGCTTAAACCGAAAAATCCTTATTAATATAACCCATTGGACTACAATGTTCACATCCATCGTAAAATATAACATATTTTGGAAAAATAGCCAAGAATCTTGTGCCAAAACTCAACTTACGCACCTTGACACTCAGTCCTAATTTGTGCTAAAATTTGGAATTAGAGCGTCTATCAGAAAACGAAGGAGTGACAAATGGAACATACAACCCGAATTGAACTTGAAAATCTAAAAGATCTGCATTTGGCAGAAGCAGACGTTATCAAACCTGAAGATGTACGTAAACTTACCATTGAAGATGCGCTGGTTGATACTGTGCAACCGGACTCTGCCTCCCCAAATCGCTCGTTCAGCAACTCGGACTTACCCCGATCCGACAAATTCGGGTGCAAACCGCAAATGGCACTGTAGAACGTACTATTTATTCAGAGGTGAAATATACCGTCTTGGAACGAAGCCACTCCATTCAAGTAACAGACCTTCCTGAAGACACACCCGTCCTTGTTGGCCACATGATATTGGAAGCACTTGATCTCTGTGTTGACATAAGAAATGGATTGATTCATAATCCTGCACACGGTGGTGTCTGGACAATAAAAATACTCTGACAGCGTGTGATACCAAAGGTTACTTTTTGGGCAATAATTTCTATGAAAACTACTCATAAAATACTTTTTCAAGATTCACAAGATTTGAAAAATATTCCATCGGAAAGTGTGGACCTGATAGTAACTTCTCCACCGTAAACTTGGAAATGTTTGATTCTATTAGATCAATATGATGTTATAAAACCTATGTAAATGACGCACTATTTATGATGTGAAAGTCAAGGAAAATAATATCTATAAAGGAGATGTCAGAATGACTCACATTTGGAGAAAAAAATATAAAGATCGTAGTAGAATCCTTGATAAATTCTATACGAAACAGGAAGTCGTCAAAAGGTGTTTAGAAGAAGTAAATAAATTACCTTATATATATGATTGCGTGATAGAACCGTCTGCGGGGGATGGTGCTTTCTATAAAAATATCAAGCATGACACCAAAATAGGAATTGACATTGATCCGCAACATGACGAGATTACCAAAGGGGACTGGTTCAATTACAAAATTAATAAAGTGTACGAGCGCGTGTTGGTTATAGGGAATCCGCCGTTTGGTCAATATCAAAAACTATCTTCAAAATTTATATCACATGCTCTCTCATTTAATAATGTCCAAACAATTGCTTTTGTTTTACCAGATGTATATAGAAAACATACACGGCAAAAAATATTACCATATAATTGGAGAATAGTCTCCATCACTGAATTAGGAAGGGATTGTTTTACATTAGAGGGAAAGGAATATCATGTGCCTGCAAGTTTCTTCATTTTTGATAAATCAGAAGGAAAAGATTTAAGAGTTAACCCTAATGCCTATACAGAAGCTAATGATTTTAAGTTCTCTAATAAAGATGATTTTGACATATTTGTATTTGGGGCATCACCAAGAAGAATTACCAAAAACCCGACACCGAACAATAGAGGATACTTTCTTAAGTCAAAAATTCCAGTGAAAGATTTAATATCCAAAATCAAAGCAGTTGATTGGAATGGATATTCTTGTGCAAACGGGGGCGTATATTGGCTAACAAAATACGAATTTCTGGAGCAATATATAAAATGTCATGAACCTAATAGAACTAAAGAAAGCCGGAGAAATTTGTTTGATTTCCCTTAGCTTCATGTGTCAAGAAAAACTGCCTATTTCTTTCCCGTAAAATTTATGAACCAGATAGAACTAAAGAAAAAGATACGTGAAATCTTAGATAACATAGATAAAAGTAGGAAATTAAGGGAAAGTGCGGAAAGTATTAAGGATGAATTAATTGATTTAACTCTTAGAGAAGAAATCTCTGAACAAGACTTTTACAAAATCAGCAGTATTCTGTCCACACAATCAAGAAGTCCTTTGTGGGAAAATTATTTCATAAGAAAACATGATTGTGTAAGAGTTAGTAAAGATGAAGATAGAGGGGATTTTAAAAAGAACGGCAGATATTATGAGTATAAAAGCTCTGGTTACAATCAGGCTAATTCTGTACACATGCTTCAAATTAGACCTTGGCAGGATTGCGATTACATTATCCAGTCAGTCTCCGATGATACGGCGACCACATTTGTTTTAACGCATGCAGAAATGATGTTAGAAATGGAAAAACTAAAGGCCTCTCGCGCACATGGAACTCAAGCTTTAGTGAATAATGAAAATATAGAATACAGAATGACCCTAAAAAGAAATTCTGCGAATTGGGATAGATGGATGAATAACTATCACAAAGAAGGCGATATTTTTCAATCCTGAAACAAAATGAAGACGAAGGTCGAAGTATCACTAAATCATGGCTGATAACAACAAATTGAAAGAAAAACTACAATCTCGGATAGACAAATTTGCAGATGAAAAGCGAAAATTATGGTTCGAAAATTACATTAAACACGATACCAAATATCGTGGCGTAGAAATCCCCACAATTAGAGCAGAATTAAAAGACTGGTATAAACACGAAAACATTGACAAACTTCCGCTTGATGAGCAGTTGGACTTGGCACTTTCATTTTTTGAGGAAGAGTACGCTGAAGATAAACTCGCTGGCATTCTATTTTTGCAGCTTTATCTCTATAACAAATTTGATTACAAAAAATTGCTTTCAAGGTTTGAGACAATTTTTGAGAACGGATATATTTACGATTGGAGTGTGTGCGATTGGTTTTGTACCAGAGTACTGCGACAGATGATAAAAGCAAATGGTAGAGAATGCGCCGAAGCAATATCTGAATGGCATACCGCTAATAACGTATGGCAAGCCAGATGCTCTGTGGTTGCTTTTACCACATTGACAAAAGACAATCAATACACATCACTATTATTGAAATCAAATGTGAAACTTATTAAAAGAGAAGAGCGTTTTGCCAAGACTGCGGTAGGATGGATATTGCGAGAATTGTCAAAGGTTGATAAACAGATAGTGGTGGATTTTATTGCGGAATATCGTCAGTATTTTTCAAGAGAAAGTCACGAAAATGCGATAAAGTATTTTGATAAAAATGAAAAGAAAAAGATGAGAGAATTATTTAAGTCTATTTCGTAAATCGTGAGAGGCTTTATAAACCAAATTACAAATTCTTCTTTCCTTCTTGTCCTTTGTATTGTAACTGATACAACCGATAATAGATACCCTCATTTTGTAATAACTCATTGTGCGTGCCAGTCTCTCGGATTTCCCCGCGATGCATGACGATAATCTTGTCCGCATTTTGGATTGTAGAGAGACGATGCGCAATCACAACAGATGTCCTGTTTTCCATTAAACGACTGAGCGCATCTTCAATCAGGATTTCAGTTTCGGTATCAACACTTGAGGTCGCTTCGTCAAGGATAAGGATACTCGGATCAGATGCTAATGCACGAGCAAATGCTACTAACTGCTTTTGCCCAACGGATAATCCTCCACCATCCTCTTTGATCTCGGTTTCGTAAATGTCGGGCATTTTTTGGACAAACCTATCTAAATGCACATCTTTTGACGCGCGTGCAACATGTTTTGATGAGATGGATGGATTACCCAAACTGATATTACGTTCAATTGAATCAGAGAAAAGAAAGATATTCTGTTGCACGATACTGATTGCACTCCGAAGTTCCTCTAAATTCATTTTACGGAGGTCCACACCGTCAATCAATATTTGCCCTTTGTTGATTTCATAGAATCGACACAGTAGGTTGATAATAGATGTTTTTCCTGCCCCCGTATGCCCGACAAGCGCGACCTTTTCACCCGGTTTCACCTTAAACGACACATCTCGCAAAACATAATCTTCATCATTGTATGCAAACCAAACGTTCCGAAATTCAATTTCACCTTTTAGCGTTTCTATTCCACTTTTCTCGGCAGTAGAAACGACGCTGGGTTCTGTGTCAAGCAGATGGAAGATACGTTCGGAAGATGCCATTGCATTTTGAAAAATAGTATATTTTTCACTGAGTTCCCGAATTGGCCAGAAAAACCTTTCGGCGTATCGCATGAATGCCACTAACACGCCAAAAGACAACGCACCCTGTACAATCTGTCCACCGCCGTACCAGATGATCACTGCCGTAGCAAGCGATGCTGTTACTTCAATTAAGGGATGGAAAATAGAGAAATAGAAGATACTTCGTAAATTCGCAGCGAGGTATCTTCTATTACGTTCATTAAAACGGAGATAACTTCGACGTTCTTGTGCGAATAACTTCATCGTCGTCATGCCAACGATGTTTTCCTGTAAAAACGCATTAATGCGTGCATATTGTTTGCGTTGTTCACGAAAAGCACGGCGCGAGTAAATTTGATATACAAGCGTTGCACCAAAGATGATAGGCAACACTGAAAACGTCACAATAGCAACTTTCCAGTTGTAAAGCAGCATCGCCACCATAATACCCAATATAACTAATATGTTGCCGAATATTGTAATCACACCAGAGGTAAACAGCTCATTGAGAACCTGCACATCACCCATGACGCGTGTCATCAGTCTACCAACAGGATTCTTATCAAAATACTGCACGTCCAGACGTTGTAGGTGCGAAAAGAGAGTTTGACGAAGATCGTGCATGACGTTTTGTCCGATCATTAACATACGATATTCCTCAAAATAGGAAAATACAAACTCGCCTATCAATCCGAATACAAGAAAAGCTGCGATCATGCTCAACCCTTGCAGTTCACCTGGGACGATATAACGGTCAATAGCGATTTGCATCAGAAATGGACCAGCGAGAAATGAGAGTGTCCTCCCTACCATAAGAAATGCGATAAGCACCAACTGCAATGTGTAAGGTTTGAGGTATGCAATGAGTCGCTTCATCAACACTCGGTCGTACACTTTTCCGAGGTCGTCTTCTTCTTCGCTATATTCATATAGGCCGCTTCCCATTCCAAACATAAGTACATTCCTCTCTAAAGTTCTTCAACCCAACGTTTGTAGGTGCGGTTTCCAACCGCACCAGAGCTGTCAATTTAGTGATCCTTATCCTGAATCTTCTCTTGTAGGAGCGACCTCCAGGTCGCGACCTGGAGGTCGCTCCTACAGAAGAGGTGCCTCTTCCTTCCAGTTCAATAAAATGTTAAAATTCTTCAAGTTCATCTTGCAAGAGTTGCGTTTCATAAATACCAGCATAAATACCGTTCATCTCCAAAAGCTGTTCATGCGTGCCAGATTCAACGATACTGCCATCATTTAAAACGATGATATGATCTGCCGCCTTCACTGTTGAAATCCTGTGGGAGATGATGATAGTTGTTCTGCCTGTCATGATTTCTGTAAGTCGACTGAGAATTGTATCCTCAGTTTGTGTATCAACATTTGCAAATGCGTCATCCAGGATAAGGATTTTGGGTTTAATTATAATTGCACGTGCAAGCGCACTGCGTTGGCGTTGTCCACCCGATATTGTCATCCCTCGTTCACCAAGGAAGGTCTCCAATCCATCTGGAAACTCTTCAATTTGCGATAGCAGATCCGCATTGTGTGCTGCCTCCCTTATTTCATCGTCATTCGGAGTGTCGACTCCGTAAGCGATGTTATTTCGTAAATGATCTGAAAACAGAAATGGCTCTTGTTCAACGAATCCGATATTGGATCGAAGGACGCTCAAGGGTATATCTTGGATGTCTACTCCGTCAATAAAAATTGTGCCACGCTCGACTTCCCGGATGCGCGGGATTAGATTGACAAGACTGGATTTTCCTGATCCTGTTCCCCCAACAATCGCAAGCGTGCTGCCACGTTTTATCTTAAGATCGATGTTTTTTAGTACTGGCTGTCCTTCGGGATAGGCGAAATTGAGGTTCCTGAATTCTATTTCACCTTTGATGTTTTTCATATTCCATTTGACGTTTTCGCCATCATGAATTTCTGGTTTTTCACTGAAGATTGCGTTTATCCGATCCATTGATGCGGCACCCCGTTCAAATGTATTGACAATGAAACCAAGCGTAACCATTGGACGAACAAGCATGAAAAGATAAGCCTTGAACGCAATAAAATCTCCTAATGTAATTTTACCTTCAATTACATGGAATCCTCCCAACCAGAAGAGGACCACTATTCCGATACCAGGTAGGAATCGGAACAGCGGAACGAAGAAAGACATCAATCGGATCTGCGCATGATTACAATTGACAAATTCTTGATTTAGATCCTTGAAGTGTTCGACCTCGTTCTCTTCAAGTGTGTATGCCTTGACTACACGCACACCAGATAGATTCTCTTGTACTTTCGTGTTCATTGTTGAAAAAGCTTCTTGAATCCGTTCATAGTGTGCATGCAAGCGCTTTCCAAGGAAGCGAATTATGACTGCAAGAATAGGAAATGGTAATAAAGCCAAAAGAGTCAGAGTGACATCAATACGGAGCATGATAACGAATGCTAAACCGAAAAACACAATTGCATCGGCAGAATACATGATAGCACTGCTAAGGACCATGCGAATGGCATTTAGGTCGCTTGTAGCGCGTGTCATCAGATCACCTGTGCGCACATTATCGTAATAGGTAGCAGAGAGCTTCTGGAGATGCTGAAAAAAGTCTGCACGAAGATGAAATTCCATCTGCCGCGCAACACCTTGCATAGTGCGACGTTGGACGAAACGCAGTACTCCACCGACGAGGGCGACGCCCAAAAAAAGTGCAGCTAAAAAGAGAATCCGATCCTTTGACACCGTCAGGTTCGGGTCATCTTTTGCTTCTTGTAACTCATCAAAAAACACTTTCAGTATCTGTGGACTGATTAGCAGAAGTGCATTCGTCAAGAGGACAAGGATAAAACTGAATATGATGGCGTATTGGTAACGTTTAACGTATTTTTTCAGACCGAGTAGACTGCGAATGGGGTGCTTCCTTTCCGATGCCGGTGAATTTGGACCGCGCGTTGCTCAAAATAGGTATTGCATTTTGACGTGAATTTAGGGAAGGTGTTTAATCCAGTTTTACGCCAAAGTCGTTGGATATTATAACCGTTTGTGTGGTAGACAAAGCATAAAAGTGCATCCAAGAATGTGTATAGGTGAAAAATTTGGTTCGTGATAGAGATTTGCACTTCGACATATCGTACTATTTAGAACATAGTGGTCTGTCCACTCTAAAATTGCGGGTATAGGGTATAGGTCACGATTCGGAGATCGAAATCAACGGTATGAATGCCATTTAGGCATTCACCGCCTA
>JAPPCZ010000022.1 GCA_028824685.1 Candidatus Poribacteria bacterium | reverse complement strand
GGTTTATCGTCTGTGTAAGTTATGGTATCTGTTTCCTCCATTTTGAAAAATCTGGTGAGCAGCGGGTAAAAACCTATAATACTTATTATAACCTAAGTTGCCACAGAGTAGCACAAACTTTTAGTTTGTGCATATTAGTCCGCAAACTGAAAGTTTGCGCTACAATATTTCACCAATAACGGACTGTTCTCTATTAAAAATGGCATCTGTGTGTCTAAAATCTTATAGGTAGCAACTTAGGTTATTATACAAAAACATATTCGCTCATTTTTGTCATAAAAAGGATACTGGAGATAACTTGGAAACCTGACATTTTCCTTGACCCATATTTTAATCTAAACGATTGTGAGGGATAAAGTTCGTGCCAGTTCAGCATTGACTTCCTCACACAAAGCATCTAAAAAACCTTATGTGCATTTGTCTCTACAAAAACTGGGGGTAAATCAGCAATTAATTTACTTGACAAAAATGTGCAAACCTGCTAAATTAGACGCAAAATCAATAAAATTATGGATTTTACGCTTTTTTCACAAAAAACTTGACAAACATTGCAACAAAGTGTATACTTAATTAATGTGATATATAATCCGCTCAGGATTTTTGTTGTCAACAAACTCAAAAAAACTTGACAAAGTTTCACTGTTTGATTATAATTAAAAGCATGCGGGAAGAGATACATCAATTTTGCATTTTATATCATGCTTTTTACGATTCGGAATCATTATCTCAATTACGCAACTTTACAGAACAGCGCGCTATTTGCCGGAAACACCGCTCAGCAAATTTAAAGTAAGTTGACAATTTTTTGTAACTTGTTTACAATAGGGAACGTAATTCGACGTAATACCAGAAGAAGTAAATTGGTTGACATTTTTTGTAACCGATGCTATAATAGATAACGTTAAAATACTAAATCGGTTTGACCGGAAAATTTATAGAGAAACCAAACCGAAATCCCTAAAAAATGAAGGATGTGTGCAACCGGAAACGCATATATCCGATACTAAAGGTTAGTAGAATAGATTTCATCCCTGAATCTGTTCTTGATATTTCAAATTGTATTGTCGGGCGCGATAACGCAATACAATGCACATCGTCCCAAATAGTTTAATGTTTAGTTAGATTTTTAAATGAGGAGAAATAAGTAATGCGATTGTCAAATAACTTGACATTTTGCTTGCCAAGTTTAATTTTGCGCTTGCACTTGGGTGTATTTATGTCGTGGCTCCCGTTATGGCACATGCCCAGGCAGTCTTTAATGCTTCCAACCCAATAACATCGTATATCCACCCAGTAGATGAGTCTATTTAGTCTTGCAGCGTTACGCCGTCACACATTGTAGGGTGGGGTCTCTGTGCCCCACCACCGCATAGGACATGCCTAAGCAACGGCAGGCACAGAGACCTGCACCTACAATAAAGATAACAAACAAAAAAGCGCGTTTACAAAACGCTCCTACCGTATTGGTGGGATTTATTAACTTGACATTTTCCCCAAACCATACTACAATATAAACAAACAACAATACTGGAGGACAACCCCAAACCGATGAAAAAGTTCTTTATTTTATTCATTACATTCACACTCTTAGCACCCACGTTACAAGCGAAGACAATCACCTATAGCGAACACATCGCACCGATCCTACAGAAGCAGTGCCAAGCCTGCCACCGACAAGGCGAAGTCGCCCCATTTGCCCTTACCGACTACCGAGAGGCGAAAGCATGGGCAACCGAGATCGCTGAATACACCAAAGCAAAACTGATGCCGCCTTGGAAACCTGCACCCGGATTCGGCACCTTTAAAAACGAACGTAGATTGACCGACAAAGAAATCCAAATCATAAGTGACTGGGCAAAAGCAGGTGCCCCTGAAGGAGATGCTACCAAAACACCGCCGAACCCCAAATTCCACGAAGGGTGGGCACTCGGTGAACCCGACCACATCGTTGAAATGCCAGTAGAATACGAGATTGAGCCGGAAGGTGAAGACGAATATCGGCACTTCATCATCCCAACGAACTTTGAGACAGACATGTATGTTCAAGCAGTGGATGTGCAACCGGGCAACCGCAAAACGGTGCACCACGTCATCGCATATCTGGATATAGAAGGACAAGGGCGTGCACTTGCAGCAAAGGATCCGAAACCTGGATATGTTACAGGCGGCACCGGTCCCGGTATTGACGTTGTGGGGACGCTCGGTGGATGGGCACCCGGCGTTACGCCTTCCGTTCTCCCTGAAGGCATTGGGTATCTGTTGCCGAAAGGCGCAGACATCGTTATGCAGGTACACTACTATCGCACTGGACATACTGAGCGCGACCAATCGCGGATGGGGCTTTATTTCTCTAAAACACCCAAAACCGTCCCGCTGGAAATTGGCTCAGCGATCAACGACAAATTTATGATACCCGCAGGTGAGAAAAAATATGCTGTCCACGCCTCCAGAAGTGTCAAAAAAGATAGTTATCTGTTAGCCACGATGCCGCACATGCATCTGCTCGGACGCGACATGCACATCATCGCCACACCTCCAACTGGCAACCCGATTGACCTTATCTGGATAAAAGATTGGGATTTCAACTGGCAAGACATCTATCACTACCGCAAACCCATTTTCCTGCCCGCAGGCACAAATATCTCACTCGTCGCCCATTTCGACAACTCTGCCACCAATCCCGCCAACCCGCACGACCCACCTATCCCTGTCGGTTGGGGAGACAAAACCACTGATGAAATGTGTATCGGTTTCATTTATTATGTAGATGCAGCCGAATATCAGCCAGCGGAGTAGAGGCTATAATAACTGTTGGAGGGTTTTCAACCCGATAAAATACAAAAATCGGGCTTACAAAGCCCTCCAACAAGAAAATGTTATCCGCCCTTCCGCCCCACAAAATACACCGCAGATGCCAAAATATACGAATGCGGATGCAACAACAACAACGTATCCAACCACACTAACGGAAACGTCAACCACCCCACCAAAAGCGATACCGCCTTCGCAACTAACAAACTCCCGAAAGAACACACAATCCCAATATATTCGCGAAAAATCCAATGTAAAGCCGCAGTCGGTCCAGCACATGCGCCACTTTCCATCTCATGGAACTGCGAAAACAACGCCACGAACCCCGTAGTCGTCCAACGTTGATAATCGTGAGGTGACGCGTGATACCCTTGTAGGAACGGGACTGCTGCGCACATATATCCATTCGGTTTCAGCACACGGGACATCTCTGCCACAACGCGTTGCGGGTCTCGGACATGCTCCAGCACCGCCTCAGAAATAACCGCATCAAAAACGGCATCTGCAAACGGTAGAGAATGTCCATCTGCTACAATATCCACCGCGGGCGTCGCCTCAATCTCGAGGTTAATCACATTCGGTGCACGGCGATGCATGCCCGAACCCAGGTCTAAAATCCGTGCCTCTGGTCCTAGTTCTCGGAGGACTCGTTTCACAGCACGATTCCAACGCGGCGCAGGATAAGGACATCCCATCAGAGGTGCTAACAATCGGTTTTGCCGTAATCGGCGTTTAATTCGTTCAACCATTTCTCTTGTTGGAGGGTTTTGTAAACCCAATTTAAATCTCTTGTTGAAGGGGTTTTCAACCCCGATTTAACCTGCTTGTAGAGGCGCAATTCATTGCCAAATCAACGCTAAATGCCCTGTTGGCATTTAGCGCCTCTTACATTTACAACCAACTGCAATAAAAAAACGGGGTCAGAACTCTGACCCCGCCATAACCGATTATTTAGACATCAGGTATATCAGGAAACTTTATATTTGCTTCATCCGCTGCCTTCGCTATATCTCTAACAATTAGCATCGTCAACTGTGCCAACTTCCGTGAAAATTCAGCATCAGAAAGACCTCGGTATCGCGATGGTTGCGATGCGCTGAGCCGTTCATTTGCAATCGTCATTGCACTTGTAACCAGCGGTAACGCAACATCAAGCGTTGGTATTTCAACCGGTTCGGGTAATATATCATCTTCTGTATCAGTTTCACCCGTTAATAAACGTTCGCGGTTTTCAGAAATTGTATCAAGCACCTGTTTCGCAGCGAATTGGTGAGCCCCCTTCTTTGCACCCGGTATCGGATCAACCGTTTCGTGAACCCGATCACCGTAGTGGACTGTTACCTTCCAACTCGGCGCGTCTGGCGTGCCAAGTTGTGTTTCAGTAAAACGTGGTTGGCTCAACCCGCGTTCTTGGCAATATTGAATTAAAAGTCCTTTATAGTTTCCATCAGGTTCGGCAACATCAACATCCCGAACATGCATATATGACGACCTCCCGGAGCAGCACTATCTGCCGTTATCGTAGCGTGGGCGATACTCCATCGTGCGCGGTTTTACTTTCCGCTGGCGCTTTAGTTCGATTCTGCGGCGTTTTTCGCTCGGTTTTTCATAAAAACTCCGTTTTTTTATTTCGGTGACAACACCCGCCTTACCACACATTTTTTTAAAACGAGCAAGTGCCCTATCAAAGGATTCGCCTGAATCGACCGTAACTTCAACTTGAACCATGTTTACAATCCTCCCAATGTATATTATCATAGTAGTATATCATATCTTAGGGCAGATGTCAACTTTTTTTGGCTATCAGTCAGAGGCATTCAATTATCGAGTTTTCCCATTTAATTGTATTGTAGGAGGGAACTCCGATTCCCGACTATCATTGTGTTTTATCGCGATTCGGAGATCGCTCCTACAAGAGGGAATCGGGCTTACAAAGCCCTCCAACAAGAGATAGGCACGCTTTTTTTTATGTAGACAGCTATAGGTAGAGTTTAAGAACCCAACAACCATCTTGACAAAACCAACAAATTTCGCTATCATAAACTGCACAATAACCGTTGAATCCTATCAGGAGAAACTTTATCTACGAAATAATAATCTTATGTTTTGGGACATGGTTAACAGGCGTAAGCAAAGCAGGCTTCGGTGGCGGCATCGGCATGATAGTCGTTCCACTATTTACTCAACTCCGTTCCCCCAAGGGGGCTCTCGGGCTGCTGCTGCCCATACTCTTCTCAACAGATGTCATCTCACTGGGACACTATTGGAAACAGTGGCACCGTAGCAGTATCTGGAGACTTGTTCCTGGAGCCGTTATCGGTATCGCGCTTGCAAGTTTCATCTTAAAGGACATTTCAAATGACCATCTAAAAAAAGTAATAGGAGGAATCGTCTGTCTATTTGCCGTATTAGAACTTTTTCGGTCCCAATTAACACATCGACTGAACCCGGATGCTGCAGACAAAGAACCCGCCGTCCGAATCAAAGCATGGCACGGCGTACTATTAGGTATCTTTGCAGGCATTTTTTCAACGCTCGCGCACATGGCAGGACCGATCATTATTATGTATCTGCTAACACAAAAGTTAGGCAACCGCACATTTGTTGCCACAACTACAGTGTTATATTTTTGCATCAATCTGACAAAGATACCAGTCTATTTCCAAGCCGAACTTTTTTCGATGGAACTTCTCATTGAAACATTAGTTCTGCTACCGTTTGTCGCACTCGGTGTACAGACCGGTGTGTATCTGAACAGTCGTTTTTCAGAACAGAACTTTTCCAGAATCGTGTTAATCGTCCTATTCGCCACAGGCATATATCTATTATTTAGTTAATGCCTTCTTGTAGGAGTGAATCAACGCAGCATGCGCTTTTGGCATGCTGCCAAATCAACGCCAAATACGCTTTTAGGCATTTGGCGGGTTTTCAACCCCGATAAACAATAACGGAGTAATATAATGACATTAAAATGGGGTGTCCTCGGAGCAGGCAGCGTAGCACAACGCCGAGCGATGCCCGCCATCCAAAAAGCAACTGGTGCTGAACTGCATGCCCTCTTTTCAAGAGATGCAGCACGCGCCAAACAACTCGCAGCAGAACATAATGCCACAACATCTTACAGCAGCGTTGACGATCTACTCTCCGATGCAGAACTTGACGCAATCTACGTCTCAACACCGGTCAATCTCCACTGTAAGCAGGTGATCGCCGCCGCAGAACGTGGATTACATGTCCTCTGCGACAAACCGATGGCACTCACGCCACAAGAATGTGAGCAGATGATTGATGCATGCAATGCAAACGATGTGCATCTGCAGGTCTGCTTCCTCTTCCGATTCCATTCCTGCTTTCAACAGATTAGAACATGGGTTGATGAAAATCGTCTCGGACAGATTGTACACGGCAGGATGCCATTCCTAAAAAAATATCTATTAACAGCGGACGAGTGGCGCGCACAACCTGATAAAGGTGGAGGCGGATGTTTGATGGACCTGGGACCGCATAGTGTTGATCTGCTGCGCTATCTCATCGGTGAAGTCACGGAAGTCTCTGCATTTTGCGACAGCGCAATCCACAATTATCAAGTTGAAGAAACTGGCGGTATCCTGATGCGGTTTCAGAATGGTGCGCAAGGATTCACCGATCTTAGCTTCTCTGTCGCACAGTGTGATATTGTCCTTGAACTCTATGGAACAGAAGGCACCGTATCTGTTATAAACGATGATGGCTGGAAAATCCATACATATTTTGGTGGCGAAAAACAAGTCACTGCATCTCAATTCGAAGACTTGTATCAATACCAATTTGAGCATTTTGCCGAATGCGTAGCAACAGGTACTGCCCCGATTGCCAGTGGCAACGATGGGTTAAAGGCGAATATCATCCTATCCGCAGCATACCGATCTGCCCAAACTGGACAAGTTATCCAATGCACATAAAGAGAGAATACCATAGATAAATCTATTTACAACTATTGCTTAGTCAAGTGCTAATTGATAGGTCTTGAAAGTAGTCGGGAATCGGAGTTCCCTCCTACAAAGAGCAGTCCATCGGTAGGAGCGATCTCCGAATCGCGACCTACAATAATATGTTGACGAAACGCTATGTCAAAATGGCACACTTTTCGCCCAATCTTAAAAAATATGGACAAATTGTCACGGCTCTGCACACGTCAAAACATCACGATACCCCGCCAATAGTGGGTACATCTATATTCCGAAAATTGGCACATATCTTGCTATAGTTAAGAACGTATACAGTTATTTAATCGGGTTTACAAAAATTAAACAAAACCCGTAATACGTTAATAACCCATTAGGAGGAAATTACAGATATGGCACTCGTACCCCTTGGCGATCGAATCCTCGTCAAACGTTCCGAAGAGGATGAACAGAAAACCAGTGGCGGGATTATCATCCCAGACACCGCCAAAGAAAAGCCTCAAGAAGGCGAAGTTATTGCGGTCGGTAAAGGCCGTATACTTGATAACGGCGAACGGCAGGCTGTTGATGTTGAAGTCGGCGATAAAGTCTTGTTCGCAAAATATGGCGGTACAGAAGTAACTTACGATAACATTGAATTTCTCATCTTGCGCGAAGATGATATCTTAGCCAAGGTTAACTAAATAAGTAAGGAGTTACACACATGGCAGCAAAACAGTTAGCGTTTGATGAAGAAGCGCGGAATTCTATCAAGCAAGGTGTGGACAAATTGGCGGAAGCCGTCAAAGTCACCCTTGGTCCGAAAGGGCGAAACGTTGTGCTTGATAAGAAATTCGGAGCACCGACTATCACTAAAGATGGTGTGACGGTTGCAAAGGAAATCGAATTGGAAGACCCCTATGAAAATATGGGGGCGCAGATGGTCAAAGAGGTTGCGTCCAAAACGAGCGATGTCGCTGGTGATGGAACTACAACTGCAACTATTTTGGCGCAATCTATTTACCGTGAAGGTTTGAAAAACGTTGCCGCCGGCCATAACCCGATGGCTCTCAAACGCGGGATTGAAAAAGCAGTTGATAAAGTCGTTGATTCTATTCAAGGACTCAGCAAAGAAGTTTCGGAGAAAACAGAAATCGCACAAGTCGCTGCTATCTCCGCTAATAATGATTCCGATATTGGTGACCTCATTGCTGACGCTATGGATAAAGTCGGAAAAGACGGGGTCATCACTGTTGAAGAAGCAAAAAGTCTTGATACGAACCTTAACGTTGTTGAAGGGATGCAGTTTGACAGAGGCTACTTGTCACCCTACTTCGTGACAGATCCTGACCGTATGGAAGCTGTTTTAGAAGAGGTTGTTGTCCTTATTCATGAAAAGAAAATCAGCAGTCTCCAAGACATCAGACCTCTGCTTGACCTCATCGCACAACAAGGCAAGCCACTATTGATTATCGCTGAGGATGTTGAAGGTGAAGCACTTGCAACTCTCGTCGTCAACAAGATTCGCGGTGTTCTCCGTTGTGCCGCCGTCAAAGCCCCTGGCTACGGTGACCGCAGAAAATCTATGCTTGAAGACATCGCTGTCCTAACCAATGGACGGGTCATCTCTGAAGACCTCGGCATCAAACTTGAAAACGTCACGCCAAATGATCTTGGCACTGCTAACCGTATTGTCATTGACAAAGATAATACTACCGTTGTTGAAGGTGCGGGTAGTACCGAAGCAATTCAGGGACGTATTGACCAAATCCGTCGTCAGATTGAAGATACCACCTCCGATTACGATCGCGAAAAATTGCAAGAACGCCTTGCAAAACTCGCTGGTGGTGTCGCTGTCATTAATGTTGGCGCAGCTACCGAAGTTGAAATGAAAGAGAAGAAAGCACGCGTTGAAGATGCAATGCACGCCACACGCGCCGCTGTTGAGGAAGGCGTTGTTGTCGGTGGTGGTGTTGCTCTCGTTAGAGCACAAGAAGCGTTAGCAGAACTTGAACTTAATGATGCTACCGAACAGGTCGGTGTCTCTATTGTCGCCCGTGCGCTTGAAGATCCGCTTCGTCACATTGCTAAAAACGCTGGACAAGAAGACTCTGTCATCATTGCGAAAGTCAGAGACGAAGGTGGAAACACCGGCTTTGATGCACGCGAAGAACAGTTTACCGATATGTTTGAAGCAGGTATCTTGGATCCGACTAAGGTTGTCCGTTTCGCTCTTCAAAACGCAGCCAGCATCGCAGCACTAATGATTACTACCGAAACGCTCATCGCTGAGATTCCTGAGAAGGAAGCACCAGCACCCCCGATGCCTCCCGGTGGTGATATGTACTAATACAATAGATTATCTCATAAATAGTAACAGACTCAGTCTGTTGGTAGGGTTTATGAGAAAAATCTATTTAAAGCAAACGGGCAGATATTCAATCTGCCCGTTTGCTTTAACCGACCTAAAATGTCATGTTAAGAATAAAATGAAAGAAATACCTAACTGATTGCTGACAGCTGATAGCCAACAGCCACTAACCCAAATACACCTCACAAGCCTGCAACACCTCTGATACGGCAATTGTATGCATACAAGGCGATGTCCCATCCGGTAATGCTTGACACGCATATTCAAATCCCAAATTAAGGCATGGACTACACGGTAAAGTTGCCTTAAGACATGTCGCTTTATCTGTCCACGGACCCCACTGGGCAGAATTCGTCGGTCCGTGGAGTGCGATCACTGGTGTTCCCGCTGCCGCCGCGAGATGCATCGGTCCACAATTCCCACTAATAACCAGATCAGCTTGCGCAAACAGCGCAGTGAGTTGATTCACCTGTGTTTGTCCAGCAAGACATACTGTCTCACACGCCGTCCGTTCTGCTATCCATTGTGAAACTGCTACTTCATCCGGGGCACCTGTCAAGACTATTTGTGCGTTGTAGCGAGATGTTAACGTATCAGCCAGCGTCACATAGCGTTCGCGTGGCCAACGCCGACGCGGTTCACCGCGCCGACCCGCCTCTGGATGTAGCACAACCAATGGTGCAGAGGGATCTATCTGTTCTTGTGCTAACAAATTCTGACACCATTCGTGCTCTGCTTCGCCAACCCAAACCGCAAGTGTCGAATCTTCTGTGCTACATCCCAATTCATGTGCAATGCTAAGAAAGTTAAGAACTTCGTGCTTTCCTGGAATATGTGGGACGGTATCGGTAAATAAATAATGTCGGTATTGATTCACAGCACTAAATCCGATCAGACGAGGTGCTCTCGTCGCATAAGCAAGGATCACACTAAACCGAGACCAATGCTCCAGATCAATCACCCAATCAAAATGCTCCTGACGAAGCATCCGAATTAATTGGTAGAGAGGATAACGGAACGGGATACGTCTGTCAATATAGGGACATCTCTCTAAATATGAGAGATTCGTTGCTGAAGCTAAAAACGATAGTTCTGCCTGTGGAAAACTTTGATGGATAGTGCGAACGGTAGGAATTGCCAAAATTGTGTCACCCAAGGCGGAGAGTTGGATGAACAGAATCTTTTTGGGAAGGTCTGTAGGGAAGTCGGTTTCGCTTCGCGAACCTAATCCTCGGTTAGGTGATTTCACTTTCCTATTCAGAAAGTTTCTAATAATGTTGATGAAAAATAAAAATATGCCAATCGGGATACCAGCGTATCGGTCAAAGAATTTTTGGAGTCGATTCGACTGCATTCAACACATTACGGTGTCGCCTTAGCGTAACCGTACAACTCCATCTCCGCAATTTTAGCGGGTGCTTTTAGGGAGCCATAGAGCTTGTAGACTTGTCGCCCACGGCGTACTTTACCATCGGCTGTAACTTCATTTTCCCTTTCAAGCTTTAAGTTTTTGCGTTTTCGTGCGGCATCGTCTGTTGTTTTCCGAACAACTAATTTGACACCATTAGTCGTAACTGAGCGTTTGAGACGAATATCTATGATTGGCTCTTTATTGCTACGCTGCTCATGAATTTTATCCCATTCTCCCATTGAATCGAGCGCCATCAATTGAAAATCTTGCAGATTTGACGAATAGATGACGATCCGAAAGAGCCTTTTTTTGTCTGGCAGATAGATAATTGCTTCTGAAGGCAACTTCATATCAACCACTAAATCACCAGAACTTTTCTTTTCTTGTGACTGCCCCACAGTTTCAAGATTACCGTCAATGATAACGGGCACATTTGACTTTACCCCTGGCATGACCGCGTAGTTCTGGCTCCACTGTTGTCCGAGAGTACACGCAGACATCATTAGAATCAGTCCAAGCAGAGGCATCAACGCATAACCCCGCATTCCTATAGAGCAAGTTTTCTGTGCCTCGTTACATGTAAATAAAGAAGATTGCTTATTTTTATCCACTGTTTGATTTTGTGTCGTATACATCAATTTCTCCTTCGGTTTTTAGTTCTTAATTGCTGTATATATTCCAAAATGTTCGATTTTTCTAATTTGCGTACTTTAAACTTTAACTCTTTAAAGAATGGGACAAGGTCTTCTCCTGCTGCTTTACTGATGTAATACACAAGAAAACTCGTTGGCATATCATCTCCCAATTTTTGATGTAATTGATCAGCTTCCATTAACGCGAAAACCTTGATGTATAGATCGTTCCCGTACTTTTTGCGAAGTTCCGACACAACCGTGTAGGCATAACTATATCGCCATTGGGTCAATGGGCCGGATTCTGCATGTCCTCCCCAATTCTCTAATTCGTTGAAACCGTCCAGATCAAGTTCCAGACTGCGTTTAAGGTTATCAAATTTCGGATGTAAACCGCCTTTTGCATATTCCGTCTGCATCAGCACGGCGATACCTTCCGAAAACCACGTCGGTAGGAAGTAGATATTTGTGAATGCATGTGTTAACTCATGCACCCGGACACCATGCTTTTCATACATCATCATCGGGAAATCCATTCTAATACCTGTCACATATTTGATATTAGGAGCATAACGATACTCGGTTGTTGTGAATGCGGCCAGGGTTGTGCCTTGAAAAACTTGATGTAGTGTTACGTGAATTTTATGTTTCGGTTTAAAACCGAAAATTTCATACATCACATCGTAAAGACTCTCCATATAACCCAGAGCACTCTGTGCGAAGATAGCCCGTTCCGCTGATTCATCAAACGCGTCTGTAGCCAGCAAATCTTTGGCAAAAGTCAGTGTATAGTGGTCGCTTACGCCGTGGGGACTGTCTGTAATCGGGTTCGGATCAACATCAATCTTTGCATCTGACGGTGTCAGCATGAGTTGGTCAGTATTTCGCTTTCCAAGGAGCCGTTCCTCTCTACGTTGCTGTGCCTCTTGTAGTGCAGTACACCCATAAAATATAAACCCTATCATTGTGAGAATGAGGGCAATTTCTATTTTCTTTCTGTTTACATGCAAAAAACGAGTTATAGTTTTCATTTTTCTCTCTTTTAGATGATCGTTTCTTCTGGGAGTGTTTGTAATCTCAAGATCAGAAGTTATTATGGCAGCGGCACAGCTTTTGTTTTATCTCCAATCCGCCGCATTGTGATTTCCTGTTCAACTGTCGGGTCTGGCAGCCCTGTTTCGGCTAACCGCTGTTTCAAGAAAGCGTCCATATCGTTTTTTAATTGTGCAACAATGTCATCCGCTTCTTCAGCCAAATTATAAATTTCATCAGGGTCTTCCTCAAGATCGTAGAGTTCAATATCGGGGGTATTATAGACGGCAGGTGTGCCGCCGGTCTCTACAATCAGTTTCCACTTTCGTGTCTGCCATCCACGCTTTTTCATCCATCCGCATTCTGTCAGATAGATTGCTTCGCATGAACCGTCATCTGCGCCATTTTCAACCAAACTGCGAAGGCTTGCCCCTTCCATCTTTTCGCGTTTTTCCAAAGCACTTTGCCCAGCATAATCTAAAACAGTCGGCGCTATGTCCTTCAGCGACACTAACCCATCAAGCCGCTGCCCTTTCGGGATAATCGCGGGGCAGTGCATTATCAACGGAATATGGCAATTCGTTTGATACAACCCGTGATGGTCATACCAAAGTTGGTGTTCATCAAGTTCTTCACCGTGGTCAGCCGTAATTACCAAGAGCGTTTCTTCCATTAGTCCACAGTCTTGTAGATATTGGAAAAGCTGCGCCAAAGATGCATCCATATAAGCAATTGAAGCATCATACTGCGAATTCACATACCTACGGTCTGTCCAGAGACGTTTTTTAGCGAGGTCATCAGGATCATCTGGGTCGGGTTTGCACATCCACTGCCGAAAATAATCTGTAAACGGCTCACATGCATAGACAGCATCCATACTCCGATTGTTCGGATCGCATTCGTCGCCACTATAAAACATCCGTTCAAATGGGAGTGGTGGAAGATAAGGCGTATGAGGATCCCAATAGTGAAGAAACGCAAACCACGGTTTATCCTGCGATTGTGCAAGTTCCAACAGTTCTATCGCTGTTTGATTCACCGCTTCAGCCTTCCGTGCATTTCGATAGCGCGTTTCCCATTGATAGCCGCGATACTGGTTTTCTGGAAAACCGCGTTGAAACCAGCGTCCCAAATTGTCCGCTGCTACAGTGAAAAAACCTGCTTCGCTTAGCAACTCCGGGAGCGTCTTGATGTTTTCAGAAAGATTTAAACGTCCACCTTGCGTTATAATTTGGTGCGTCAATACATCTTTTCCAGTGAACATCGTTGTATGTGCTGGATGCGTAGGGATATGTGGACTGATACAACTTTCAAAAAGGGTGGCATCTGCTACCAATGCGTCAAGGTGTGGAGTTGTCAGGTGAGAATGCCCATAACAACTCATACTTGACGCACGGAGCGTATCTAATGAGAAAAGAATGATATTACGCAAAACTTCCTCCGCAGCGTTCTCGCTACACTAAAGTGTTACACTGCCAACAAGTAAAGGTTGCAAAGCACGTTGTTAATCCGCTGCAGCGGCATCAACTGTAGCCACTTGTGCACTTCGAATTGCTTCTGCTAAGTAGGTGATCCCTTCTGGAACGTCATCTACATGACAATACGCATACGCCAATCGAATTGCTTTTACCGGATCGCCTGCATAGTGGAACGCACTGCCGTTGCTATAGCCCACACCTTTTGCCGATGCCAACTCACTTAACTTATTCATATCAGTCGATTCCGGCAGATCTATCCATAGGAAAAGTCCTCCGCGAGGTTTCGTCCACGTACAGAGATCGCTGACGTGTGTTTCAAGCGTATCAATCACGGCTTGACATTTAGCACCGACAGCAGCATTTGTCGTTGCAAGGTGTGCTTCAAGATGTTCCATGAAAAACTCTGCCACAATAGCACTTGCAAGTGCACTCGTACCACCATCCCAACGATTGTGGTGAATCATCCCGTAATAGGGTTGTTTGGCAACAAAGTAACCTTGTCGGACTCCTGCTCCCAAGATTTTTGAGAACGTCGCGATGAAAATAACTCTGTTAGATGTGTCCAACTTAAACAGTGAAGCAGGCGTTGGGTTCGGCACAAAATCTATATCGCCGTAGCAATCGTCTTCTACAATGAGTGTGTCATATTCTTCCGCCAGTTCCAACATGCGGTGCCGCCGTTCAAGTGACAGAATCGCACCTGTTGGGTTTTGGTGGTTGGATGTCGTATAGATAAGAGAAGGTGTGACATTTTGGCGTTTAAGCTCCTTCAACTTTTCCTCCAACGCATCCATATCCATGCCGTCTACATAATCCATCGGTATCCCGACAATATTCGCTTTGAGATGTCGCATAATACCGAGTGTGCCGCTATAGGTAAATTCCTCCGTTAACACCGTATCACCCGGTTTAATAAATGTTCCCAGTACTAATTCAAGTGCCTGCATTGACCCTGAGGTAATTGAGGTGTTATCTACTGGAAGCGGGACACCTTCTCGCCGCTCAAAGCGCATTGATGCAAGTTCGCGCAATCCACGGTAACCAGATTCACCGGGATAATTGACCAGTTGCCCTCCCAATTTATGGAGCGCTTTTGCGCTTGCTTCAATCAACGCCTCAGTAGGAAACGTATAAGGGTCAGGCCTTCCCCCTGTAAACGCAAAGTCTTTCATTTAGGTCTCCTTAAAATACTTGGCTAATTCCATATTAGATATTATAGCATTAGTTGTTTAAAAAGACAACCGCAAACTTAACAATGTTCGTGTAATGTTTTTGTCTTCGCTTGTGTTTTAACAATAGATGCCAATTCCTCGTATAATTTAAGTTACCAAATAGATTTACAAAAAAATCCTCCCTGTTTTAAGGGAGGAAAGATGGGATTATTTAAGAAAATTAACGTTAAAAATCAACGTTAATGAGAAATTATTAATTTTTTTCAAAAAAACTTAACTTTTTCCTTGACAACTTTTTGCACATTTTGTATAATAGTTTTGTTCAATGGTAGTCTCCTATAATGTTTATAGGTGCGCCGACGGTGTTACGACCACCGATCGACGCGGCGCTGCCATAATCCGACTATAGCAACGCTAACCTAATTGTATCATTAAACTATCTGTTTGTGTAGCATTTAGGTTAGCACCTTACATGAAAAAGGAGAACTTCAATGAAACAGTGTAAGTTGCCTATCCTTACCGTATTCCTCGGTATTTTCATCTTATTTACAACAAGTCAAACAGTTTATGCACAAAATGCAGAACAGTTACGTGCAAAAATTGATGCCTTAGAAAGCAGACTCGCCAAGTTGCATGCTGAGGAGATACAACTTGAAATAGATTTAGGCAACGCAGAGGTCAACTTAGCAAGTGCTTCTGCAACCCTTGACAGTGCAAGATATTGGCTTTCGGAAGCTGAAAAAGAGCTAACGCGAGCTAAACTTGACCTTGAAAATGCTCTAAACGGAAACGACGCAGCCGCAATTGAGGACGCAAGGTTTTGGAAAGTCTATTGGGAAAGTGTTGTTGTCGATTTAACTGATTATTTGGACGAGGTGATTGCCGAACATCAAGAAGCGGCAGATCACCTTCTTTCTGTACAACAGAAAATGAGTGTAAATGCGAAAAATATCAAGTCTGTTGTGCGTGAGCTTAATCAAGCACGAGACGCGTTAGCGGCACTGAATTAGACGCATCTAATTCAGTAATTTTACCAAATTTACCTTCGTAATGTTGATGGTAAATTGTTCATTTTTATCAGAAAAACTTAAGTTTTTCTTGACAACTGTATGTTTGTTTTTTATAATAATTTACGTTCATGGTAGTCTCCTATAATGTTTATAGGGAGCGCCGACGGTGTTACGACCACTGATCGACGCGGCACTGCCATAATCCGACTATAGCAGTGCTAACCTAATTGCAACATGAAACCACTTGTTTTGTGAAACTTTTAGGTTAGCACCTTACAAAGGAGATTTTAACGATGAAAATTTTCATGTCTAAAAAGGGAACATTTACCTTTATTCTTATTGCACTACTATGCATCACAATGTTTGCTTCCGCTGTTACTTGGACCCAGGTCATTAGTGCAATTAAGGCGGTACGAAATGCTATTGCTCTGTATAATAAATTAAAAAATTTAATCCCAACACTTGATGAACAGGTAGCTAATCTTGAGCTTAGTATTGACAGCGAGAATGATGATTATTTAGAAGCTGTATTAGAATTGGCGAGTGCTGCTGCCATATTAGCGTCGCATGAGGGAAACTTAGCGATGGCAGAATCCACATATGCTGCTGCCAAGTTGGCAACAAGCAACGCAGAAAGTGCTGTGTCAACCGCACAAAATCTCTATGATGTGGATAAAGAAGAAGCCGACAGCGCGCGGGATGCCTATTACGATCATGTTCGCAATTGTGATGAATGTTACATAAGTATTTATGGTAACAGTTTGTGTTACGATGGCACAATGTATAGGCAAGATTGGCTGAATGCACATTCCGATATGCAAACTTCCAAAAAGGCACTAAAAGCAGCCAAAAAGGAGTTGAGTAAACGGAAAAATGAGGAATCATCTGCAAAAAGATCTGTAAGTGAATGGACAGGCAACGTGCAAAATATGACCATTTGGGTAAACTCTAGAGCAAAAAAGGTCAAGGAACTAGGGGATGTTCTCAAAATATTGAGGGGAGAGTTAAAAACGAAAAGTGATGAGCTAAAGGCTAAAACTAGAAGGCGTGACGCATTACGTGTTGAGATACCCATACTCCAGGCGCGTATGGATCAGATGATCGCCGCTTGGGGCGAAGATAACCCCGATTTCAATTGGACAGAGTATTTCGAGCAGAACCCGATCCCTGAAATAGATTTAGATGAGGACTAACACAATGAACATAAAATTCTATATCGGCATTATCGTGTTCCTGTTATCGTTTATTTGTGTTTTTTGGTGGATGCGGAGTCAACAAAGTGACACCGCATTGCAACCGTCAAATCCAACACAGAACACCAGAAGCATTTCTTCTGAAAAGATAGCAGAATATCGACAACTGTGGGAAAACTCGATTGCGAAGCATTTACCGCCAGACGAAATCCAAAAAATGGATCCAAAAATCAAAGAACAGCATTTTTTGGATTACTTGCAAAGCATGGAAAAACATCAAGAAACGTTTGACAAACTCTATCAAACAATTGATGACACGCTCCGTGAACAAGAACCCATGATAAAATGGTCGCTTGAGTGGAAAAAGAATCGTCCACAACGGCAAAAAGAGCGGGAAAGGCAACGGCAACAGCGCGAAGCAGAGGATGCTGAATTTGATGCCTACCTGAAAGCAGAGGTACTTCCACGCCTTAGAAAATTCGCGGACATTGATGATGATGGGAATTTCATCGCATGGAAGCCGGGATTTATGGCACTTGTTGAGAGACAAGAAAAAATGACTACAAACAACGGGTCATTTGCAGAAGATGAAACACCGTCGAAAAATGGTGTCTCGCCTCCGAATGCAACGCGATTACCAACAACCACGCGTCCGGAAGAACCCGTTTCTTCTCCCTCAGCCGAACAACGGCAAAACGAGAAAAAATGGCAAGATGACTTGACGTTTAAGGTTACAGAGTGGAGCAATCAGCTCAGTGAAAAGTACCCCGAGGTTTTCATCCTGCCCTTTCTAACAACTGAGGAATATGGAGCGTTTTTTCCAACTGAGGAATCGCGTCAGATGCTCCAACGGCGGCAAACACAGATGCAAACCGATGTTGTCAACCGAGTGGAAAACTTGTTATCAACCGATACTTCTGGTAATCGGCAAGAGAAGCTCTCTGTTGTGCGCGAGGTTCTGTCTCAAAACTGGGATGCGGACTTCGCCGAGGCGGTAATAAGCCAGTTGCAACAGGAAAAATAACAAGGTTATTCACAATACCAAAGGCAGGTAACCGATGTGTTACCTGCCTTTCTTTATAAAAATGTATCTAAAACCTCACACGCGATTGTCTGAATCGAAAACATCCAATTCCAACAATCACTTTCTTGACACCACAAGTCCATTATGCTAAAATTCCGCAAATGACAATTGAGAAACCTTATCCAGAAATTATCTTTGAACAGATGCAACAAAAAGACCTTGAACAGGTGATGATTATAGAAAAGGAATCCTTCCCTGATCCATGGTCTGAATCATTTTTTAAAAAGGAACTTCGTAAAAGAAAAAAATATACACATTTATATATTGCCCAGTTGAATAACGTAGTCATCGGATATATTGTCTTTTACATCTTTCGCTGTGAAGGACACATCCTGAATATTGCCGTAGCCTCTGAATATAGGCGGCGCGGTGTAGCAAAATATCTACTCGTCTCTGCATTAGAAATTGTTCGGAAAAACGCGGGGGAGGAAGTATTTCTTGAAGTTTCTGTTAATAATATCGCAGCACAGGGACTCTACAGACAATTCGGATTTGAAGTTTACGGTATCCGAAAAAGGTACTATAGCAACGGTGAAGATGCGTACGTCTTACGAAAAGACTTATAGAATTTGACTAAAAGAGACTATAGAAAAATATTTGAAGGCAAACGATGAGGGAGAACAGCAATGAACAGTGATACAGTTAGTCTAACACCAGCACAAAGATTACACTTTGACATCTACGGTTTCGTGTTATTGGAAAACGTTCTAACCACTGATGAAACCAATCGGATGAAAGATGCGCTTTACAGAATTAAAGCAGATCAAAACCTTGATGGCACAAGAGTTTACCTAAATTGGCGAGGCGAACACCACGCGCACATGGGAAATCTCGTTGAATATGATCCAGCGTTGTTGGAATATGCGGCACATCCCAAGCTTGTTCCGTTGGTTGAGGAGGTTGTCGGAGGGGCAGTCCGTCTTGAAGAGACCGAAGCCATTATTAACTGGCGAAACTCTGATGATGATTTAGATGAACTTCACAAACGTCGTTACAATCCAACTGGTTTTCATCGTGGCACGCAGCACGGTTGGGGTACCTATATGGAACAGGATAAGTTTCATTGCATTTTTGTCAAGACGCTTGCATACCTGACTGATGTTGGTCCTGACGATGGTGGAACGTGTGTGATACCAGGGAGTCACCGATTGACGTGGAAACAAAACGAGATGATAGAAGCAGCGTTGTCCGATGACAAACTAATTCATCAAGTTGAAGCGTCAGCGGGTTCTGTGCTACTTTTTGCGGAGGCACTGATTCACAGCACCACTGCTATTCGCAGCGACAAAGAGCGTGTTATCCTCATCGCAGGTTATACCCCACCGATGGTCCGAGAATGGCCGGGCAATGAGGTAAGTCCAGAATTTGTTGAGACACTCCCCGAAGAAATCCGACCGCTTATCTCTGGCAGCGACAGTTGGCACTGGAGACGTCGATATTAACCTATATTGGACTTTGCCCGAAGTTGTTCAATTTCCAATAGTGCCTTGGCGAGTTCGGCTTCAACGTTTTGGCGGGCAACAGATTCTTGTTGTGCGCGTTCTTCGGCATGTTGTGCGCGTTCTTCAGCGTGTTCTGCCCTTTCTGTAGGTGGTTGCAGCCATTGTTCAGTGAGTGGGTTATAAAGTCTCAAAACACCGCCATGTTCACCGAGTTCTAAATTCAATACGTCAGAACGTAGACGTTCATCAACAAAATCTATCTCTTGATACGTACCGTCTATAAGCCGAAACCCGATAAAATTTGGGTTTATCTCACCGTAAGGATCGTAAATATAATATTCCTTCACTGCAAGAACTGACGCATAAAGATCCTTTTTACGGCGCATGTCTTCTCTAAATGTACTGGGACTTGCCAATTCCAAAACAAAATCTGGTGTGTTACCTTCTTCCCATGTTAGATAAGTACGACGTGGTTTTTTAGAAACACCAAAAACCACGAATACATCCGGGGCAACAGATTTTTTAGGGTTTCCTTGTTCATAATACATCAATAGATTTCCCGATACATAAACTGGGTCATCCCGGAAATGGTGTTGCAGCGTCTGAATGCAATCCACCATTAAGTCGCGATGTTTATCCGTTTCCGCCATAGGTTTACCGTCCGATTCTGGATAGATTATTGTTGGTGCAGACTGTATTTTTTGTTTCATCGCGCCATCTCCTAAAAGCGGCAAGGATTTTGACTGAAATGCAGATTAATATTGCCTCATATTTTATATTTACTACTATTAAAGTATATCACACTACCTATTGAATGTCCCGTTTTTATAGTAAATTATGTAAATAAGTTTGCATATATTCTGTAGGAGCGATCTCCGAATCGCGACGAACCCGCTAATAGTCGGGAATCGGAGTTCCCTCCTACAGTTCAGATGTCCAGTTTATTGTAGAATCCACTATAAAATTTACAGTTCGCTGTATTGAGCATTGTTAATGTAGCATTCAGTGAATGAATTTCTACTCAACAATATTATTATGCCCCTGAAGTTCGTGGCATCCACAGAGACTCATTACCCATTTCCGCAAACAACAACTTCATTACTAACTCCGCCTTCAATTCTGCATGATCGGGTGAATCCCAGAGATTGTTGATTTCCCCTGGATCCTCTTGCATATCAAACAACTCTCCATATTCCCGATTGTAATAGACGGTAAGTTTGTATCTGTCATTAACATAGGTTTTAACGTGGACAGTCGTTGGTTCGTGATGGTTTTCAACAATGATATGATCACGTGCTTGCGTTTCTTGTCCGGACCAGACTGGCATCTGATCCACACCTGTCATCGGAAGTGGTATGTCAATCCCCGCTGCACTGAGAAACGATGGTGCTAAGTCCACTAAGGTTTGCAACGCATCCGATTGTTTCCCAGCAGGCACAACCCCAGGATAACGAACGATAAACGGAACTTTAATAACATCTTCGTAGTGAAACGCCCCTTTGGCAATGAGACCGTGCTGTCCGTAAAAATGTCCGTGATCTGACGTGAAAACAACCAATGTATTATCAGCGAGTCCGAGTTCATCAAGTTTTGCCATGATATTGCCGATATACTTATCCATCAGACTTACCATGCCGTAGTATACAGCAATGTCTTTGGCAAGTTCATCCCTATCTCGTAAGTGCGACCTGAATCCGTGTACACCTTTTCCACTTTCCCGCCATTCAGAGAAATCTGGTTTTTGCTGCTGCGTCATTTGGAAATGTGGAGGGTTATTGTCATGTTCCCCGTCTGTTACGGATGGCACCGTCAACGCTTCTGGATCGTACATCGTATCCCACGGTTCTGGGACAAGATATTTCGGATGTGGATCAAAGAAACTTGCCCATAAGAAAAAGTTCTCGTCGTTCTGCTGATAAGTCTCCATCAATGCATTAGTGCGTTCAGCGATCCAAGTATCATAATGATATTCTTCAGGAATCGGCCACTTTCGGTATTGTCCCTTAGCATTTCCTGTCGGTGGCGCAAAATAGTCGCGCCAATTTGCAAGACCTTTTTCCTCCATCCAGATAGCATAATGTTGACCGACGTGTGCTTCATCGGCGTGGTTTCGTGCCAGTTCTACATGCTCAAACCCGTAGAACGGTTCATTGAAGTTTCGCCAGAAGTCTAAGTCTTGCAAAATAGGATAGGATTCCAGTGATGGAAATTCGTCTGTTCCGTGTAGCGGTTGGAAGTGTGCTTTTCCGACTAAGGCAGTTCGGTAGCCTGCATCTGTAAAATCTTCTCCGACGGTATGTTCTGCTTCAGAGAGTTTTGTGCCGAGAGACCATGCCCCGTGTTGACTCGGATATTTGCCTGTAATAATAGAAGCGCGTGTCGGTGTGCAGGTTGGATTCGGGCAGTAGGCTCTATCAAAAAGTGTGCCATCTTGTGCTAAAGCATCTAAATGAGGTGTCTGAATTTCGGGGTTAAGGCAACCCAATGTGTTCCAATGTTGTTGGTCGCTGGTGATAAGCAATATATTTGGTCTGGTTTTATCCATATATCTCCTTTATATCTTTCGCAAAATCAGAAAACAGGTGTCATTTTATAAGACGATTTATTTCTGAGTTTATACATTCTTCCCTAAACAGCACTGCTTATATTTCCGTCCACTGCCACACGGGCAAGGCGAATTTCGCCCAATTTTCTGTGATGACGTTGAGGTGGTCTGAATTCTCAAATTATTGCCCCTATCCTTTGCTTGTCCACGTTCCCGCATCATCGGTATAATACTATTGGCGGGTTTTCCCGCTTGGAGCGCCGATGCCATCAGTTTCATCGGTTCGTCAATGTGGTTGAAAAAATGCTTATAGCCAGCACAGAGATAGTTCAAGCCATCCTCTCCATCTGGCGTTTTAATAATACGGTTTTTTGGACAGCCACCATTACAGACGAATTTGACCTCGCAATTACGGCAGTATTCGGGTAGTGTATCCCGTTTATCTGTGCCAAATTTGCGTTGAAATGTTGAATCAACCATGTCCGCTATTGAGGTCTCTTCTATGTTGCCGATATAGTAGTCAGGTGTAACGTAATGATCACAGGAATAGAGATCACCATTATGTTCAATTGCCATCGCATCACCACAGGTTTCATTGAAAACACACAAACTTGGGTTATAACCTAACCATGCCTCAAGTGCGACATCAAAAATCTGGACAAATATTTTCCCGATGTCATTAACGACCCACTCATCAAAAATGGTAGATAGGAATTTGCCGTACTGCTTTCCCGTGACCGAGCGCGGGGACACATTCTTTCCATCAAAGTGTTCAACCGCCGGAATAAACTGCATGAACTCCGCACCGAGTTCTTTGAAATAGTTGTATATCTCCTTCGGATATTCGGCATTATGGCTATTGACAACACAAAGTATATTATAGTCAACGTTATGCTTCTGTAAAATCCGTAACCCTCTAATTACCTGTTCTGATGATGGACGACCCTGTTTGTCATAACGATATTTATCGTGAATTTCAGGTGGACCGTCAATACTTACTCCGATAAGAAATTTATTTTGCTTGAAAAATTGCCCCCATTCATCGTCCAGTAGCGTGGCATTCGTTTGAAACGTATTTTGGATCGTCATGCCAGTGCGTCTATACTTTTGTTGATATCGGATTGCTTGTCGGAAGAAATCAACGCCCATCAACGTCGGTTCGCCACCTTGCCACGCGAACGTAACTTCGTTAACTTGCTGTGCTTCAATATATTGCTTGACGTAATTCTCCAAAGTTTCATCGCCCATCCGGAAAGAGCGAGTTTCGGGGTAGAGTTTTTCTTTCTCCAGATAAAAGCAGTATTCACAATCTAAATTGCAAATTGGTCCTATTGGCTTTGTCATTACATGAAAAGCGCGTGGTGCTTTAGGTTGAACCATTTGATCTATCTCCTGCTCTGAATTTGCTTTAAAATATAGCATATTCCACCTGAATCCACAAGAAAAAAGTGTTGCCAAGATGTGTAAAGTTTTTGGCAAATAAACCTACTGTTATTTTGGGTATGTGTTACTGTTCCCACTTAGGTGTTGTCTTTATGCACTTTATTATTTGAAATATACTATTCAGTCCCGTAGGGACGATATGTTTATAGAAAACGTTAACACCACCTTAATTGAGTTCCGTAGGAACGATATATGCATAATCAACTCGGATGATAAAATACAACATATCGTCCCCGCCAAATACCATACGCGTATTTGGCGTTGATTCATGGGACTAAAGAGAGGGATTGGTCTCGCTTCTATAAACATATCGTCCCTACGGGACTAAAGAAAATAAAGTTTGTGCTTCTGTGCCAAAAACTTTGCACACCGTATGCCACATTCCATTTTGTAAGGCGACTATCAACGGAAAACTGTGATTCCTTTTGTATCACAAGAAACTACTTGCCGATAAATATGTAATATGATACATTATCTCCAATATTAAAAATTTAAAGGGAACTCACTTTGATGGTTTAGTTTCTATCATTAGGATTCCTGTTATCCTGAAATCCAGTTATCCTTACCCATGAATTACTACAGTAAGGTTCTGGATAGTAAGCGATGTATATAATATGGGAGTTTATCAAATGAAGTTATTTAGTATAAGTGTAGGGTTGCTCTTATGTCTTTGTGCCATTTCATGGGCACTTGAGCAGAATGACGAAGCGATCGTTGGTGTATGGCTGTTTGAAGGCAATGCTGACGATTCGTCGGGCAATAAAAATGATGGAAAAATTAACGGAAATTTCAAGTTTGAAGATGGTAAGTTCGGTCAAGCTGTTGTCGCAGGTGGCGGCGGTAGTATTGATGTTCAAGATTCAGATAGCTTAAAAAGCATCAGTGAGCAATTGACTGTTGCTGCTTGGTTCCGAGTAGATGCCGATTCGGATACCGGTGTTAGAAAAAATGGTGCTTATCTTCTTGAAGACCAATCCGGTGGTGAACCTATCCCTGACGGTTTCTCTTTCAGAATCTGGACAGACCAGGGTATTACACCCGGGTTCTACGGAAAAACTGAGTTGGAACAGAAGAAATGGTATCATGTTGCAGGAACTTATGATGGCAAGATTGTTGAGATGTATGTTGACGGTGAACCAGAAAGCAAAGAAGGTGCGCTGGATGCTGGCAAGGCTGATTGGAAACCGGAATGGGGTGGAAAAGTACAAGCAGGTCAGGCATTACAACTCAAATTCGGACCTGAGTCATATACCGGTGCTATTGATGAGATTGTGATTCTCAGTCGTGCGCTTGAGGCTGCTGAGATTAAGCAGTTAATGAGTGGCTGGGAGGATGCTTTCGATGTTGAACCTGAGGGGAAATTAGCAACGACGTGGGGACGGGTAAAGTCTGCCCGATAATTTGAAATCAATGTTTGGGGGCACTTTGTAGTTGTGTCCCCAAATACATCAAACATCCGCCTTTGCTGCAAGATCAATCTTCCAGTTACGATTTTAAACCAACCTATTTTCAACCTCGCCAAACGACAAAATTTTCTTTATCTTCCCTGGTTGTGCCCAATTGCACTTTCCTGCTCCATTGAGTTGTCGCAACAATACCGGAATTTGAGGATTCTCAAGTGCAGCCTTTATCCTTTGTGCGTCGTTTTCACACCAACACGGAATAAACGCATGCATCGCCTGATTACCCTGCCACATCTGCCCATCTACACTACTTAATACAGTCGGATTAAATTGGTTTTTCCCATACGCCTCCCATATCACCTTGAATGGTGCAAACGAATACGGACCAACGCCAAGCATCGCCCACCAATTTCCCTTATTCATAGACGCACGCAGCATCGTGCCTTTTCTTGCTTGTAACACATCTTGGTAGTGCTGAAGATAATCCCTCAATGTGTCATATTTTTCGATTTGACTCCATGTAAGCAGTTTTCCTGTTTCCCGATGATACGGTAGAAGAATCCATTTTTGAGGTGATGATATGTTTTGCCGCCAAATCTCTTTTGTTGCGAGAGGGTATAGAAATTCTTCTGGAAGATGAGTGGGTTTATCGTCAAAGATAAAGACACTATTCGCTCCGCATGTATTCACACCTTGTCGTGGTTTCTGTTCAGGTGCTAACTTAATTTCAACCGTTGCGCCTGTCTTGAGTTCATCAAGGTTTTGCACGATCCGCCACGGGTCATCAGAATCTTTGAGCGGTAATGCTTTATGTTCAACCCAATTTCCATCTACTTCTTTGCAATATGTGACTGGAAATTCTTGTTCTGTATCACATTGAAATCTTGCACAGCAATATCCAGTGTTAATACCCTCAAACACTTTAGTAGATGTAAATTCATAGACGATATCCACTGCAAAATTACGATGATCGGCATTGTAATTCCTAAATCCACCATGAGCACCATCACCAAAAAAGAGAGATGTTGGAAGATAGAAATATCCAAGACCGTTCTTTTTTAGCAATTTTCCCAAAACAACCTTCAATACCAATGCAGCTATATCAACGCGGGAAGAACCCAAAAGCGTCCGTTGCGTATCTGTTACGAGTCCTTCTTGAATGAAATAAGGTTTGAGGTGCGTTTTGTAAGTTGAGGGTAAATCCCCGAAGTTTGCCCACGGAGGATTCCCAATGAGAATATCATATTGTTGCGTATGCGGCTCGGTAATAATATCTTGACAGAATATTTGTGAGGTAGAAAAATCAACACCAAATTCTTGTCGGACATTTTCTTTGAGCTGCTCAAGGAGTGAAGGAGTTATCTCAATGAGCGTTAGGCGTGACATACGTTCAGGGGTGATAGGAATTCCTCTGTTCCGTGCGATATGAAGCATCGCGAGCGCGAACACACCTTGTCCTGCCGTAGGGTCACAGATATGCGCGCCGTCAAGCCATGCATCAAAAATATTCCATCTGTTAATAAGCCATTCTGCCCATTTAAGTGGGGTAAAAACCTGTCCTATTTGTTTTTTCATTTCATAAGAAGTTAACGCTTTTTCTTTATATAGTAAACTTTAGAAATTTTGATACATTTTTATAACTTCATTTCGTGGTATATCAGCCTTATAATCACGGAGGCGTTTGATGTTTGCAAAGTCGTGTTCAATTGGATTATAGTCTGGTGAATCAGGAGGTAGAAACAATAACTCCGCCCCACAAGTTTCTATGAGTTGACGCGTAAGTTCTGTCTTATGTATACGTGCGTTTCAATAGTTGAGCGCGCAACAGTAAACAGACGGGAAGTTTCAGATTTTTTCCCGCCAGTTTCAACAAATCTAAAATGCGCTTTCGTAAATTTGGTGAATATGCCATGGGAAACACATTCTAACAAAAAACAAAAAATGTATCAATAATTCTAAATGTCACTATACTTATTTGCCAGACGGTAGATGCGGTTTCCTAACCGCATCAGGTTTACTTCAGTTGGTTGACAGTGTTTATTATAGTGCGCATTGTTTGAAATATCCTAAAGATAAGGTTTTTCACGAAGGATTCCAGTGCGGTGGAGGCCGGCTTGATCGTATTATATTTTAAACTTCATGAAAGTGCGCCTATTAAGTGAGATCAAGTTAATAGGCTATAAGAAAGTCTTGTCCCTGTCCGCATACAAAAATGCCCACTGTACTAAAAGCACAGCGGGCATTTTCTTTCATATAAATTCAATTATTTATTCACGGTTATTTTTCAACGCACCCCATGTTGTTGTCAGTTTCGCCTTTGCATCTACAGCTGTGCTGGCACTTGTCACTGCTTCCAAAGCACTGAACATGGCGTTAAGGTCACCTTTACCTGTCTCCGCATTTCCAGCAAAGTTGAAATCAAGCGTCCCATCAGTAACTTCAATCGCTTCATACATCTTGATGTCAATTTCATGACGACCAGGGGTTACATAGAGCGGTTCAACAACCTCTTCTTCAATAATAATATCAAAGCCACGGTTGTTCGGAGACCAGTGTTCACCAACAAGATAGGTCACATCAAAAGAACCGTTGCCGGTTTTAAACTGATACTTAACGGTAGCAGGGAATGCTGCCCAACTCACAGCGTAAAAGAGTTCAACATCGTAGCCAGCCTCTTTCGCTTGTGCTTGTGCCGCTTCTGTCAATTCTTTGACTTCAGCGGTACGCGGCGCGGCTTCAATCCATCCACCCCATGCTTGGTCGGTCTGTTGTGCACCGCGCCACACACGACCTTTGGAATCGGTGTAATCATCTGTCTTACCGCCCCATACACGATATTCAGCTGCAGATAGCAGACACGGCACCGCGAAAACCGCGAGAAAAACTGTTAACGTTAAAATACTCAGTAATTTCATATTTACCTCCGTTATATTATACCAAATCAATTTGATTTGGGTTCGTCTGATTCAGTCAGTATTGCGGGGCACAAGACCCCGCAATACAAGTCAGAAAATTCGGTGTTAGTTTTGTCGTTGCCCTTTAAGAGCACCCCATGTTGTGGTTACTTTTTGTTTTGGATCAACCGCCAATTGTGAGGGAACTACTTCTATCCCACTGAACATCGCGTTGAGATCACCTTTTCCCGTTTTTGCATTGCCAGCAAATACAAGACTCATCACTGTATCCTTAACCTCTATGCCTTCATATCGTTTAATGTCAATCTCATCTTTGCCAGGTGTTACATAAAGCGGTTCCACAACCTCCTCTTCAATGATAATATCAAAGCCACGGTTGTTTGGAGACCAATGTTCACCAACAAGATAGGTCACATCAAAAAGACCTTTGCCCGTCTTCAAATCAACCTTAACAACATCAGGAAACGCTGCCCAACTCACAGCATAGAAGAGGTCTTCGTCGTACCCTTCTTCTTTTGCTAATTTCTTGGCATCAGCAGTAAGGTTTCGCACCTCTGCTGTCCGTGGCAGTTTTTCAATCCAACCGCCCCAGTCCTGTTTTTCCAGCTGTCCGCCGTGCCAGACGCGACCGTCGGAATCTTTAAAATCAACATTCTTACCGCCCCACACCCGTATCTCATTTTTGGCAGGCATCCCATCAAGGACAAGTCCTGCTACAAATGCGGTACATAGGAATATAAAAAATAATTTTCGTTGCATTATTTCCTCCATAACAAAGATTTTCCATACAACATATCAGAATCCAGTCAAAGAAAAATCCTCTCTTTACTGAATTAACGTTATTCACCAGAGAAATCATACAAAATTCCGTAAAAAAAGTCAATCATTTAAATTTTAATTTACAACCATCTCAAAAAAGATAAAATAACTTCAATACCTGCCTCACTCTACCATTTCTTTTACAACCAATCTTTGATTCACAGCGATATTATTCAAAGTTTGAACAATACCACTGGGCCACTGAATAATAATTTTATCAACCTTGTTATAGTTTGCGAGTCCAAATTCTACTTCGGGACTGTTCTGCGATAAGTAACTACTGCCCGCAGCAACTTCACGAATTTGATGGATATCACCAGTAATAACTTTTACGCGCGCGCCAATCCCATCACGATTGCTCTTTAAACCGACAGTACGGATATGTATCCAATTTTGCCGATTTCCGCCATCATTACGAAGTAGTCTTGGTTTTTCTCCACTGTTAACAACAAGCAGATCTAAATCTCCGTCTGCATCATAGTCCGCAGCAGCAACACCTCTACCAACTCCCGGTGATTCAAATTGTCGGAGCCCTGCCTGTTCAGATATATCCGTAAAAGTGCCATCTCCATTGTTGCGTAGCAAAACATCTGGCTGACCGTGGGATTCCCACGACGCAGGATCAATATGTCCTGCAGAAAAGAATAGGTCAAGGTCTGTGTCGTTATCCATATCGAAGAACACTGTTCCCCAGCATGTCTTCCCAAGCCCTGATTCGAAAACACCACTTTGCGCTGATACATCTGTAAAAGTCCCATCTCCATTATTTCGGTAAAGCACATTATTTTCATCAAGCCAATTTGTAACAAAGATATCTAACGCACCGTCGTTGTCGTAATCTCCCCAGGCAATTCCCATCCCACTACGGATGTCTCCTGTACGACTTCTCGCATCGGGTTGGTTTGTATTCATAAACGTCATTTCTCCATCGTTCCGATAGAGTATGTTTTGGTCTGTATCGTTAGCAAGATAAATGTCCATGTCTCCATCAGCGTCATAGTCTGCCGCGGCAACACCGAGCGTTAAGTGGAATCCACCGTTGACCTTAGAGGCATCAGTGATATCAGCGAAACCCCCATCGCCTTTGTTCAAATAGAGGATGTTTGCCTGTCCAAAAAAGTCGTAAGGAAAGAAGACCTCATCCCCTTGTGGAACTTTGGTATATTCAATATAGTTGCCTACGTAGAGCTCAAGGTAGCCATCGGCATCGTAATCACCCCACGCAATACCTGACCCAAACCCTGTATGCCCAATTCCCCCGGCACCCGATGTGAAACGTTTGAACGTCCCATCCCCTCTGTTCAAATAGAAAACATTCGCTTTATAGTTGGTAACGTAAAGATCCGCATCACCATCATTGTCGTAATCAGCAAACGCACATCCCATGCCCCAACCTGTGTTCCCAACACCCGCGGTTTCTGTCACATCTGTAAATGTGCCATCGCCATTGTTTCGGTAAAGCACGTTTTTGGGAAGGATTGTTTCTGGTTCCGGTCTTACCGCGGTGCTGTTGACAATGTATAGATCAAGCGTGCCGTTATTATCATAATCTCGCCATGCAGCACCGGAACCAACCAATGCAGGCACCACACGTAGATCAATACCACCAGCATGTTTGAAGTGAATACCTGCTGCTTCGGTAACATCAACAAACTGAATTTCAGCGGTATATCCATTCCAGACAAATATTATGCTCAACAATAGTAAAACTGCGAATATGAACACATCTCTGTTCTGCATCTGAAGTGCCTTTTAGTCGGGATTTTTTCGATTTTGTTTAGCGTATCATATTTCGGTTTTAATTCCAATTGTATTTTAGACGAGGATTTCTATGACAAATTCCAGAGCCATTCAATTCTCCCATGATTTCTTCCTTACCAAAACTCCAAAACTCACCATCCTCCAAAATGCGGAAAACAAAATACGCATTCAACCGCAACTCAAAAAACGCGTCAACCCAATTTTTTCAACAAACTTATTGGAAATATATTGGCTATCTATTGTCCGGCAACAACAAAAACTTCTGACTATCACCTATAACAAGGGTATAATATCAGTTAGAAAAACAAAACGATCCTAAACACTATAGTAAATTATGTAAATAAGTTCACATATATTCTGTAGGAGCGATCTCCGAATCGCGACGAACCTCGCTGGTAGTCGGGAATCGGAGATCCCTCCTACAACTCATAAGTAAAGTTAATTGTAGAATCCACTATAATAGAACCAGACCAAAAATCTTGAGCAAACATGTTAGGTGAGAATGTTGAAATTACTTGACAAAAAACGGCAGAGAATCCAACAAATTGGAAGCGCACTGAAAACTAAGCATGTTGCTGAAAATTATACCAATTTCGACATAATTATTGAAAAATCGTTAAAGTTGCGTAAGTCCGAATTCAAAATTAATACCTTAATAAAAAATCCTTTCTAAACCCAGTCAGGGATTGAGTTTATGGTAATTTTCAAAAAGTTGCCACGGTAACAAAAAAGTTACCAAATGGTAACTTTTGAGTAGCAGCAATTTCCGCATTGCGGTCAAACATCAACGAATTGCTACTTCATAACTCAAACGGATAATATATAGACAATTGAATGACTCTGTGAAAAATTCTGTTTCTCCTTGTCTATTGCTCATGTTAATGCTATTATAATCGCAAAAGTTTTTATTCGGAGAACGTTTATGAGACTAACACAAGAACAGAAAGACACTTACCGTACAAAGGGAGTCTTGGTGGTCAAAAATGCTTTGACAGACGAAGACACCCAACCGGTTATAGACGAAATTGAGGATTGGATTTCAGAACGCGCCAACGCATTACATCAGGAAGGGAAGATTGAAAACCTTTACGAAGATGAACCTTTTGAGAAGCGATTCGGAAAACTCCTTGCACAGTCTGGCGAAATCGGAAGCGGGATGGACATTATGCACTATCGGGGCAAAGCCATCTTTGAGTTCATGAGAAACGACAACCTGCTTGATGCCATTGAAGGAATTGTCGGCCCTGAAATAACCTGCAACCCGATTCAGCATGTGCGAGCGAAACCACCAGTGGTTGATGGAAACGCAAGCTGGGCGGGGGGCGTGCCGTGGCACCAAGATGCTGGCGTTATGATGGAGGAGGCGGAAGGTTCAAATGTCGTTACCTGTTGGCTTCCTTTAGGCGATAGCACAATAGAAATGGGATGCCTTGAAGCGTTGCCCGGTATTACAGAAGATATTGGATACCTCACACACCAGAAAGAGGGTGGTACCATGATTGTGCCAGATCTAATGCCGGACGTTGAACCGATGATGTTGGAATGTTATCGAGGTGACATCATCTTACTGAGTCGCTTTACGCCGCACCGTTCGCAACCGAACAAATCGGACCGGTGTCGTTGGTCGTTAGATCTGCGTTTTCAAACAACAGGACATCATACGGGTAGAACAGCACACCCAGATTTTATTGTCCGTAGCAGTAAGAATCCTGAATCTGTACTGACAGATCACGCGGAATGGTGTCATCTGTGGGTAGACGCATTTGAAAACCCACGCGGCGTTGCTAAACATCGATCTATATAACCATAGGCAGATATTTGCACACCTCAAATCAATTTGTTGTATTAAATCTGTTTGCGTGATAAAATAAGTCACACATAAGATTAAACAATGTAGAACAAGGATCGGAGAACACCAATAGTTCTCTTTTCTATTAACACATAGGAGGTTAATTTTGTTTAGATTTATCACATTTATCCTAAGTCTACTACTTGTCTTAGGGTTCAATATGCTCGGTTCAGCAGAGATCACAGAAGACATGATTGCCGCTGCGTGGATATTTGATGGCAATGCCGAAGATATTTCCGGAAATGGATTTGACGGTGAACTTCAAGGTGGGAAATTTGTTGATGGTAAAATCGGCAAAGCGATTGAGTTAAACGGGACAAACGAATGGGTTAACATCAACAAGAGGTTGGGTTCGTTTGAGGAAATCACGTTTACACACTGGGTCAAATGCACTGGACGTGAAAATGGTTGGCGTGTCTTCTATAACGTTAACGGTTGGAAAGCAGGTGATATCCATTATCAGCTGCATCCGAACAATAAAGTAGAATTTTCTATTCACAGTAACCCTGGTGGTAACGATAAATTCGCTAACTTCGCAGTATCAGGCGGCGAAATGAACAAATGGATACATATTGCAACCGCTTATAGCGCGAAGGAAGGGAAAATCCGTTTTTACATCAATGGTGAACTTGACGCTGAGAGCGACTGGGGTAATAACCCTGGTGTGCTTGACCCCGGCAGAATCGGCGATTGGAACGGTAGCCGACAGTGGCAAGGACTCCTTGATGAATTCGTCATCTTCAACACCGTATTGAGTGAAGATGATATTAAATCTGTTATGAACGATGGGATAGAAGGTGGTCTTGCCGTTGATCCAAAAGCAAAACTGGCTGTCACATGGGGTAGCCTTAAGAAATAGGCATAACCTTTAAGCATTTATCTATTAATGCTGCAGTAAGAACCAAAACGGATAGACCCAACACTGCACACTAATAATCTACTCAAGTTAGGGCGGACGCCACATCCGCCCTTCAGCATTCCTCAATAAAAACCAAATGTCCTGAAAAATCAGTTGAATTCTCAACTGAAATCTTATATAATTTCATTATCTAATAGACACTAATTTATTCATAAAATGATATAAACATAGAAACTTGGAGGTGTTTATCATGTTAGGTTGGTTTGACCCGATGTATTTCGTATTTCTCGCGCCAGGACTTGCGCTATCTCTATATGCGACATGGAAGACAAAATCAACATTTTCAAAATATTCAAAAATTGGCTCTCGCAATCGGATGACAGGCGCACAGGCAGCAGCGCTCATGCTGCAAAGAAACGGCATTGATGGCGTCAAAATTGAACACACAGGCGGGTGGCTAAGTGACCACTACGACCCACGCCAAAAAGTGCTACGGTTGTCTAACGATGTGTATTCAAGCCATTCGCTGTCTGCAATTGGTGTTGCATGTCATGAAGCAGGACACGCGATGCAGGACGCACAGGGCTATGCAATGCTAAACCTACGAAGTGCGCTGGTTCCAGCTGCCAATTTCGGATCGATTTTTTCCTATATTGTGATGATCGCCGGATTTTTTCTTCAGATGGTAGGACTGATGTTGTTAGGTGTATGCTTGTTTTCGTTAGTTGTAGTATTTTCACTGGTAACGCTTCCGGTGGAATGGGATGCGAGTCGGCGTGCTAAAATCGCTATAGACGAAGCAGGGATGCTTTCACCAGAAGAAAATCGTCATGCAAGCAAAGTACTTAACGCTGCATTTTTGACGTATCTCGCAGCAGCAGTCACGAGTCTTTTAACGTTACTCTACTACTTATTCCGTTTAGGGATTTTGGGTGGTGATGAATAGATTTTTCGTGGTTGGCGCGGCATGGAACCGCGCCTATTGTAGGGTTGACGATTTAACCTTTGCTCTCAATATCTACACCGGGCCACTGATCGTCGCGTTCGGTAATATCAACGACAATCCCGTCTGGATCTTCAACTTTGAAAGCAATAGATGGTAATTCATCGGAATTCGCGTCGTAAGGTTTGGTGCCATCTAAACCTTCCCAAGTAATTTCAAATCCGAGTTTTTCACATCGCTGTGCTGCTTCTCGCAAATCCGGAACACGGACACCGATGTGGAGATAGTCTAACATTCCTCCGACATGTTGAGGACGGTCGGGACCGTTATGTTGAAACACACGAAAATTGTGGTAACCGTCAGTAAGGTCGTAGCACCCATTCTTCGTTGAGGAAATCCGTAATCCGAGCGCATCGCGCCAAAAACGGATGCTATTTTCAAGATTTGTTGTGCGGACACCGATGTGTACAAGTGTTGTTGACATGGAAAATCTCCTTTTTTAAGGCATGTAAGATATTACGAAATTTGCTTATGGTTTTAAACCCATACAGTTGGTTCTCTATCTTCAGCACGGTGTTCAAAAAGTAATTTAACATCATCAGGAAACTCATCAAACGTTTCACCGGGAATCGTGGCAGTATTAACACCAAAAAGTTCCAAATTCAACCACCACGGAGCATATCGGACGACAACAGCGGTTCGACGACCATCGCTCGGATTTTCGGCATTAGAATGCCAAATCCGACTGTCCATGATAAGCACACTGCCCGCACTACCAACGGCTTGCATTTCGCCCTCAAGTGGGTTGCGATCTCCGATACCATCTTCTTTACCGCGCGGGTTCCTAAGGTCAACATGTGATTTCGGAACAATCCAAGTGCCACCATTTTCTGTCGTAAAATCGGTGAGCATCCAGAGCGTGGTAATACCGATAACGGCAGTTGGAAAAGGTTGGGTGATATGCCATTTCTGGTTCAAGTCATACGGAAAATCGGAGTGATATGCACGCACCAATTGATAATGTGGTGGGCGAATTTTATACTCTGTTTGGGATATGCGGACTTGTGGTCCCAATAATTCTCGGATAACCGCGAGGAGGCGTTCATTTGCCAGATGTGATGCAAAGTTCGGCATAAAACTTATGACATTGCGTTCCCATCTGCCATTATCTTTACTATATTCATTATAATCCGCTTCGGAGGTTTCTACCTCTTCGCGAACTGAATCTACTACGTCTGCGGGGACAACATCTTCTAATACGCACCAACCTTCTTCACGCATCTGCGTAACATAAGGGTTGATGGTTTCTGATAGATTTTCTGTGGTCATTCTACTTCTCCTTTAGAGTAACGAAATTAGAAGGATAATAGAGTTTAATAAATTGTACGGCAATCAAATACGTTCCTTATTATGGTGAATTGCTGCCTTAATAAGTGGCGTAAGACGCATAATTTTGCCTAATGAACCAGCGATGCCGATCTCGCGTGTTGTAATCGCGCCCATAACATTGAGTTCGCCTGTCCAAAATTTGTATGCTACATCTCCCGTCATCGTCAGTTCTACATCTGGCGTAACGTCAGAACAAGCATCGCGAGAAATGGTGTATCCACCATTCGCTGCAGTTAACGTCATTACACAATCGGGTAAACTGTAATTAAATTGGACGCTTAAATTGAGCGATTTCAGTGCCTGTTGCGCTTCCGGTAAGGTGGCAATTTCTTCAAAAAGTTCGCTGATATAACTATAAAGTTGGTCTGATGTTTCAAATATAGCCATAGTTTGCGGTATAGCATAACTTATAATACACAAGAAGGTCAAATTAAAAATGAATATGAAACCTCCTCAAAATTTTGTTGATGACATTGAAACAATGCTGAATTCCCACGGCAAGGATCAAGTTACGGGAACAATACAAGATTTTTATGGTCCGAATAATCTCCGATACAAATTGCCTGTTGGACATATAGATATAATCCAAACACGTTCTCACATTTCACATATATTTTTTATCGACGATTCCAGATTTTATGAACCGCCATTCATTCCCCAGACCGAGTTGCTGAGGCGCACAAAGAATATCTTAGACCGATATTTTGATGGCGAGTCGGTAGATTTCAGAGAGATCCCTGTTAAAATAGAGATGGGAACAGACTTTCAGAATTCGGTTTGGAACACTATTCATCAGATTCCGTATGGTGAGGTGCGCAGCTACAAATGGATTGCCGAACAAATTGGTAGACCGAAGGCTGTTCGCGCTGTAGGAAATGCTACAGGGAACAATCCGATAACAATTATAATTCCGTGTCATCGTGTAATTGGAAGCAACGGTAATTTAGGCGGTTATGGAGGTGGTCTTGAACGAAAACGGCAATTTTTAACACTTGAAGGATACCCGGTTGAGGTGTTGCAAAAATCGCGTGAGAGGTCTTGATTGTGGAAAATAAGAAGTATAAGGGCAAATCAACCGAGGCTATTCATGCAGGAGAAGCGTTACCGGTATTGCCAACGGGCGCGCAAGATCAACAGGCAGGAAAAACGGGAATTCCGTTGCTACCACCAATTTACCAAAACAGTACCTTCCGTTTTCAAACAGCGGAGGAATTTGCATCAGCGTTCATTGATGAGGAGAGCGGCTACGTCTATACCCGATGGGGTAACCCTACGCAGAAGTTGTTAGAGCAGAAACTTGCAGTGCTTGAGGCAGGAGAATCTGCATTAGCAACTGCTTCAGGGATGGGAGCGATTAGCACAGCGTTACTTACCGCCTTAGCCGATGGTGGTCATGTTGTTGCCATGGAAAACCTTTATTCCGCAACGTACAATCTGCTAAATGAAGAATTCCCCCGGATGGGAATTGAGACAACGTTTGTAGATGCTACAGACCCCAACAAAGTTGAAAGTGCAATTCGTCCTGACACAAAGGTTATCTATCTTGAAAGCCCTACCAATCCGTTACTCAAACTTGTTGACCTTGCTGCTTGTGCTGAGATTGCCAAAGCACATAATATAACCTCAATCATTGATAATACGTTTGCAACACCATGCAGTCAGCAACCGATTGCGCTTGGTATTGACGTAGTGCTTCACAGTATGACAAAATACTTGAGTGGTAACGGGGCAGTTATCGCAGGTGCAATAGTCGGAGAAAAAGAATTTATTGTGCGCGCACAAAAAGGCGCATTACGCAACTTCGGTGCGGTAATAAGTCCATTCAATGCATGGCTCACACTGCTCGGTATACCCACCTTGCCGCTTCGGTTTGCGCGACACTGTGAAAACGCAGCACATATCGCAGCGTTTCTTGAGACACATCCAGCAGTCGCGTGGGTTCGTTATCCGGGTTTGCCCAATCATCCACAGCATGACCTTGCTAAACGTCAGATGAACGGGTTTGGCGGTATGATAACGATGGAACTTAAAGGAGGGCGTGCCGCAGGCGAAAAGTTTGTGAATCAACTTCAAATTTGTGCACTTGCAGTGAGTTTGGGTGATGTGCGCACCTTAGTTTGTCATCCTGCATCAACGACACATTCACACATTCCAACCGAAGTGCGGCAGCAGACCGGTATCACGGATGGCTTGGTTCGGTTTTCAATTGGTTTAGAAGATAGTGAAGATATTATTGCTGATCTTGAACAAGCGTTGGAGACACTCCCTTTTTATAGTGAAATCTAAAAATATGTGCCACACTCCCTGGTAGATGCCGTTTCCCAACCGCATCGGGCTTATACGAGTGGCAGCCAACAATCGGTACAGTTTCTTTGTGGGAGCGCTTTGTAAGCGCGATATATCCAAATCAACGCTGAATACGCGTGTGGTATTCAGCGGGATTGAAAACCCTCCAACAAGAGCACTTTGGGATAACACGGAGCGGTTAGGAAACCGCTCCTACCGGGGAAGACTCTCATATAAAGCAGATCTTTTCTTAAATTGACAGTTATGGGTTTCGCTACCGCTCTATCAACCTACAAAATGCTACGCGTTCCATCTGCGTATCTACGCTATTTATTCCCCTAAATGCTCTGCTTTTAGCGTCTGTACATAATTTTCAGTGATTTTACGCGACTCATGCGCAGTATTTTGATGCGGTTCAGGAAAATCAGCGATCAGTTTTTCGTACGCTTCTATCGCATGTTCCATATCCCCAATTTCCTGATAAATTTTTCCGACCTTATATTGCGCCTGTAACCGGGAGTCGTAATCATGCGTCGGGTCATCTGCAAAATTCTGATACACTTCAATCGCTCGAGCAGTATCTTCCTTATCTTCAGCAATCTGCCCGATGTAAAATTTCGCAGTCATAGCGATCGCGTTATTCGGATAGTTTGCTATTGCACCCTCAAGACGAGCGATAGCTTCATCATAATCTTTATACAGATGGTATGCCCATCCTATGTAGAAATGTGCATCTTGACCAACTTGAGTGTCAGGATATAGATCAATAACCTGTTGGTACCAGGTGATAGCTTCCTTATATTTTCCCTCTGCTACACCATATTTTGCCTTTGCTTCCTTAGGTTTGTCTTCCACTTCCTTATATTTCGCTTCCGTTTCTGTAATTTGTCCTTCACCGAAATAGGTTTGCGCGATACCGAAACTTGCACGTGGTGCATATTCCGTATCCCCAGCATCTGCTATATTTTTAAATTCAACTCTCGCATCCTCATAATTCTTTTGCCCAAGGTGAATCCAGCCAATATTGTATAAAATTCGAAAAATAATCGGACTATTGCCGAGTTCTATTTTGAGATTTTCAAGTTGGTTGAGTGCGATATTTACATCATTTCTCCCGTAGTAACACATCGCCGCGTTAATCTGTGCATCCTCTTGAAGAACACTACCAGGGTAAGTTGCTATTAATTGGTTGAATAAAGCAAGTGCCCTGTCATAGTAGGCTGTAAGAGATTCAAGTGTACCGGTTTTTTCTAATTCCCTCGCAATTTCGTATGTTGCAATGGCTATAGCGTACATTGCATCATCTGCCCATTCACTGTCTGGATATTCGCGTATTAATCGGCGATACAGTGCGAAACCCTCTTCATCTGTTCGCGGAAGTAAGCCAAGATGATAAATGGCATCATCTGCCCATCGACTGTCCGGGTAATTCTCAAAAACTGCTCGATAAGCTGCGCGCACTTTTCGCAAACGGTTTTTATCCGGTTCATCATACGTCACTGGTGGATTGTTCATTTCTCGAACTTTACCCCAAGCTTTATCGGCATTTTCATAATACTGTGCATAATCATTAAAAGAATTTGTAATTCGTCCAATCCAAAATCCCGCAGCGATTGCTATGATAACGCATAATTCCGCGATTATGAACTTTTTCATTATTTTTCTCCCTTTGGATTACTAAATACGGTAAATAAATTGAATTTTAACAATGCATTTAAAAGATGTCAAGTTGTTTAATTGATAAACAGGTATCGTCGGGTTTGCCTTTTATAGTTGTGATAATAATTATTCACTATCACGAAACGAGCAATTTATATGCCAAATCCAAAAACCGATAATATACCGAATTATCAACCTTAAAATCTATGACTGCACAAAAATGTGCAACTCCTGTTTACGCTTGCACAATATGGGGCATCCTCAAACTTGAATCACTTATCTTCCAGAATCCCAACTATCCGCAAATTTTGAATGATAATTAAACCAATTAGTGTTATACTATTTTAAGACTATTGTAAAGTGCAAGACTTTACAATATGAAATTTTCAAAACAATAGGATTAAACACAACACTATGAACCTTCCATTTACTTTATTTATGACTGCCACAGTATTTACTTCATCTGCAACATCTGCCGATACCATCCAGAAACCAACCGAACCCCCACCGACTATTCGAGAAAACTTTAAGTTACCCTCTTTTTACCGACAATGGATTGATGTAGGTGGATTTCCCGTCGTAGCATCGGAGAAGGTGAATTCGCATGCTGTGCAGGAGGCAGCATGGCTTATACAGCAAGTTATAGGACACCGTCCAGATTTATTAAAAGCACTTGCGGAAAACATTGTTCGGTTTTCTGTTATGTCTTTCAACGAGATGACAACACAGATACCTGAGCATAGCGACCTAAAACCCGATTTTTATTGGGATCGGCGTGCACGTGGTTTGGGGGCAACATCTGCACGTCCATCAGTCAGTTGTGGTGAAGAAAATCTGCTTAATTATCCGGGGGACCCTTACGGGACGGAGAATATACTGATTCATGAGTTCGCTCATGCAATACATCAAATGGGTCTCAACACTGTTGACCCAGATTTTGATAAGCGGTTGAAGCAGTTGTATGAAGCAGCGATGGAGAAAGGCTTGTGGAAAGGCACTTACGCCTCCACAAACAAAGAAGAGTATTGGGCTGAAGGCACGCAATCATGGTTCAATACGAACCGTGAAAACGATGCACAACATAACCATGTCAGTAAGCGGGGAATATTGAAAGAATATGATCCTGAGTTGGCAGAACTACTCACGGATATTTATGGAGATACTGACTGGCGGTATACTGACGCTGTCAAACGTCTCAATCTACCACATTTGCAAGGATATAATCCTGATAACGCGCCAAAGTTTGCGTGGCCTGCAGAACTAACTTCGTCTTATGAACAGTTGTTCGACAAGAACTGTCAGGGCAATGATAAATGGGTGAATTTAAACCGTTATGAACCGAACCAACTTTCAAATCTAAATTCTCACGATGGTGAGCATACTGCTGTCCTTTTCGTGAACAAAACCGAAGCAGATATTACCTATTATTGGATTGACGGTGATGGCAACGAGTCTTACCGAGGCCGTGCTGCTGCCGATGCATTCAGTATTCAACATACGCATGCCGGTCATATTTGGCTTGTTAAAGACCCTGATGGGCAGGACCTTGTTCTGTTTCAAGCTGAAGAAAAAACTGGTCGTGCATTTATTGGCAAGTGATATGCTATGCTTATATAGCAATATCTAATTATTCAACAATTGATTATAAAAATATTATGGGAGAAATATTTTATGAAAAAGAAATGGTTTCGTATTATAGCATTGGCTTTAACAGCCTTATTAGTGACACCGCTGCTTGCGGACAAGCACGAGAGTAGTATTCTTGACAAAGTAAAAAAACGGGGAAAATTAGTCTGTGGTGTAAACGGTGGTCTACCAGGTTTTGGGTTCCTTGCTGAAGATGGTAAATGGAGTGGCTTTGATACGGATTTTGGGCGCGCAATTGCAGCCGCAGTACTGGGGAATGCGGATAAAGTTGAATTTGTACCCCTGAATGCTGCCGAACGTTTCACCGCACTTCAATCGGGTGAAATAGATGTCCTCATCCGAAACACCACTTGGACTTTGGGACGAGATACAGAACTGAATACTGACTTCACACCACCGACGTTCTACGATGGACAAGGATTCATGGTACCTAAATCCCTCAATATAAAATCACTTAACCAGTTAGATGGAGCAAGCATTGGTGTTACCGCGGGCAGTACAACTGAATTAAACCTTGCTGATACGATGCGGACCTTAGGCGTTAAGTATAATGAAGTGACCTATGAGGATATTGACACGCTTTACAGTAGCTACGATGCAGGTCGAGTGGATGCCGTTACCAGTGACAAGTCGCAGCTTGTTGCGCGTCGGAAAGATCTTAAGAATCCAGATGATCACGTTATTCTGGATATTACTGTCTCAAAGGAACCTTTGGGGCCCCTCACAATACACGGGGACAACAAATGGAATGATGTTGTGAGTTGGGTGGTCTATGCAACGTTCTTTGCAGAAGAACACAATATTACACAGAAGAATGTCAAGACTTTTAAAACTGAAAATCCGGAAATCAACCGTTTTTTGGGTGAATCCGGAGAAATAGGTAAAAAGCTTGGACTTCCTAAAGACTGGGCAAAACAGATTATTATTTCTGTTGGTAACTATGGCGAAATCTTTGAGCGCAACCTAACTCCGATCGGCTTACCTCGTGGTGTTAATAAACCTTGGACAGAAGGCGGTTTGCTTTATTCTATGCCGTTCCGTTAGACCGTGATTTCCCAATGTCCATGTTTTGAATGCGCGCTTACTTAAGCGCGCATCTATTATACTATTAATTCCTGATTTCTCTTTTGTCTGAACCAGAATTATCAGATAAGATATAAGTGCCATCAGATAGCCTGATAAAGTTGACTTTTGCTTATGACTTGATTGAGAAAAAACTAATCCTGAAAATCCTTGTCAATCTTGTCAATCCTGGTTCAAACAATTAATGAATAAACAGTAAAATTAACGTTTGTGCCAAATATTGAGTGAAAAACCAAAAACTAAATAACTCTATATCAATTTGTTTTTTTACTAAGAATTTATACAATTAAGTAGTTCAACAAAAAAAATACAATGTTACAAAATTCAACAAACACCCCCTTCTGGCGAGATGTCCGATTTTTGAAAGTCTTACTTCAAGTGCTTTTCCTTCTCGGAGTCGCCGCGATGGCAGGATTCTTCTACTCAAACATGATGAGCGGACTTAGTGACCAAGGCCATCCACTCAGTCTATCCTTTTTGCGTAATGAAGCTGGATTTGAAATAACCGAAGGCATTGATTTTGATCCATCAGATACATATCTTAAAGCATTTTGGGTGGGTGTAGTAAATACACTAAGGGTTAGTATTTTGGGCATAATTTGTGCAACGGTATTAGGTTTTATATTCGGCGTTGCTCGACTATCCACTAACTGGTTAATCCGAAGCATCGCGGCTGTTTACGTAGAAATATTTCGCAACGTTCCGCTGCTGCTACAGATTTTGTTCTGGTATGCCATCACACTTTCGCTACCAAGAATCCAAGATAGTATCACAATTGCCGATACTATAATCTTAAACGTACGTGGTATCTACCTACCCACAATTGCTGGTAATGAAGGCTTACCCGTTTGGTTGTGGTATCTGCTTTCGGGTGTAGGTCTCGCGATAATTGTTGTACTCTGTTATGCAGGACTTCGACTTCTCATTGATTCAACTGAGGTTCAACAGACAGACCGTCCATCCTTTGCATCCAATACCATTCTTGGTGCGAAGTGGTTTGCTGCACCTGTTTTTTTGATAGTCGCTATCGCAGGGTGGTTCCTATCACCAGGGCAACCGCTTCAAATCGTCCGACCAGAGTTACAAGGGTTTAACTACGTCGGCGGGATAAATTTCACACCAGAATTCTTGGCACTCTTAGTAGGTCTTACTGTCTATACAAGCGCATACATTGCGGAAGTCGTGAGGAGCGGAATACAAGCAGTGGTAAAGGGACAACGGGAAGCAGCCAGAGCAGTCGGTTTGACTGAAACACAGGTACTTCTATTGGTTGTGATACCCCAAGCCATTCCGATTATTGTGCCACCACTCACTAGTCAATATCTGAACCTTGCTAAAAACTCCAGTCTGGCAATCGCAATTGGATTCTTAGACTTATTCCACGTCGGACGAAGAATGATTGCTCAGACCGGACAGACAATCCCTATTTTCGGTATGATTATGGTAAGTTATCTGATAATGAGTTTAACAACATCAGCTTTCATGAATTGGTATAACCGGCGTATTACACGATTTGAACGATAGAGGTAGACCTGAATAAAGGAACAAAAAAGTGGAAGAACTCACATTTACACAAGAAATTAAACCACCAAGTACCAAAAAAGGCCCAATACGATGGCTAAAGGATAACCTGTTTAGCAACTGGTATAATACCGTCTTAACACTCTTTGCCATTGTTTTTCTATACTTCCTATTCAAAGGTGTTTATACTTGGGTGTTTACGCAGGCAAAATGGGCAGTTATCCCCGCAAACTTGCAGATACTATCTGTTGGTTCATATCCGAGAGAGCAGCTATGGCGAGTCGCCTATGTCGTATATGTACTTGCTATCCTAATGGGACTGAGTGCGGGTATTTGGAAGGGGTTAAACCAACAAATTACATCTGCTGTCGCTTGCATCGGGGCAGTCATAACACTATTGCCTATTCATGTTAATACTTCTGTCCGAGAAGCCGCTGTCATAGCAACTATACTGATCGCAGTTTCTTATGTATTTGGTCGAGATCGGCAGAATTTGAAGCGATGGGTTATTATAGGCTGGGTACTAATGTTTCCGTGGATGATGTTCATGCTGCGTGGATTTGGTGAAAACGCCATCTCAACGATAAATTGGGGTGGATTGCTCCTAACACTAATCTTGGCAGTTGTTGGTATCGTTGCATGCTTTCCAATTGGAGTACTGTTGGCACTCGGTCGGCGCAGTCAACTACCCGCGATTAGATGGATCTCAATAGCATATATTGAGGTCGTTCGCGGGATGCCGTTGGTAACCATACTCTTTATGGGAAGCCTCATGTTACCTATTTTTATGCCTGGTGATTTTCAACTTGACAAAGTTGTACGTGCAATGATCGCACTGACGCTTTTCTCAGCGGCTTACATGGCAGAGAATGTACGTGGTGGACTTCAAGCAGTTCCGAGAGGACAATACGAGGCCGCACAAGCCGTTGGACTCTCCTACCCAAAGACGATGACGTTTATCGTTCTACCGCAAGCACTCAGATCTGTTATTCCGGCAATTGTAGGACAGTTCATCGCGCTCTTTAAAGACACATCATTGGTATCGATCATCGCACTGTCTGAACTATTGGGGGTGTCAGATAACATTCTCGGCAATCCTAAGTGGACTGGGCTCAAACCGGAATTATATCTATTTATCGCTGTGGTATATTTTATATTTACTTTCGCAATGTCCTATGTAAGCCAGATTGTTGAAGCAGACTTAGGAGTCGGAAAACATTAGGATTTTGCAACATCAACACGCTCCGAAATGATAGCCAAAATGTCTACTGTAGGAAGGAATTAGAAATGACTGAAAACGAAAATACAACGAATGACCCAATTATTATATGTGAAGATGTACACAAATGGTTTGACGATTTTCATGTCCTTAAAGGAATTACCACCTCATTCAAAAAAGGTGAAAGGGCAGTAATTTGCGGTCCCTCAGGCTCCGGAAAATCTACGTTTATCCGAACCATCAACCGACTTGAAGAACATCAGCGCGGCACAATCATTGTTGATGGCATTGAGTTAAGCAATGATCTACGTAATATCAATCTCATCCGACAAGAAGTCGGTATGGTTTTTCAACAGTTCAATCTATTTCCACACTTGTCGAACCTAAAGAATATAACGTTAGGTCCTATGAGAGTGAGAAAGTTATCAAAACGTCAGGCAGAAGAAGAGGCATTAGCTTTGTTAGAACGGATGGATATTGCGGATCAAGCGTATAAATATCCGTCAGAGGTTTCTGGTGGACAGCAGCAACGTGTCGCAATTGCAAGGGCATTGGCAATGGAACCCAAAATCATGCTCTTTGATGAACCGACAAGTGCGCTTGACCCAGAGATGATCTCAGAAGTGCTGGATGTGATGCGTGAACTTGCACATTCAGGGATGACGATGCTGGTTGTTACACATGAGATGGGATTCGCACGTGAAGTGGCTGATCGGATCATGTTCTTTGATGAAGGTGTAGTTATAGAAGAAGCAGCACCCGCAGATTTCTTTGACAATCCGCAGCACGAACGCACGAAACTTTTTATTTCGCAAACGCTGCAACATTAGGATTAATGTTTAGAAACAGTGTTAGAGTATAATCAGTTAGTAAACAGTTTGCAGAAGCATAATCGGAATCGTTTCCGAAATTGATGGTGTGTAAGATGAGAGCAAAAGCACGTCACTGACCGGGGGACGTTGAAGAACATCTATAACAATGTCTTGCAGATCGTCGGACAATTCGGATAAACCTGTGAGTGGAAAACTCCGAGGTCCCATGTCGGTCTTTTGCGCAAGTAAGGAGTACTCCAGAAAAGTCATCCCAATAGCGCGGCGATCTTGTTTGTTAAGTCGGAGTAAGATGTGAGGTGTTAGTTCAATACCTGTTGCCTGTTCACCGGGAGCAAATGAAATATAAAGTGTATCGCTTATTTCGTCGTAATTAAAAATTGGTTGATCCATTGCTATTTTCACCTAATCTGTTTTTGATAAGCTGTGACAATGTAGTTATTTGAAATAGGTTTACCGTCCGAATTTTCACGAAACCGGAACAGAACAATTGCAATTATGTGGGTATTATCTGCTGGTAAGTCATTAAAGGCGTTTACATAACGATACTTTTGTGGATTCAACGAATCTTGCGTTCTTGTTCCGTGGCGAATTGTTGCCTTTAGATGTTTCTCATAGTCAGTCATATCTGGATGGTTAATTGAAGCAATAATATGCTGCTAACGTTCATGTGTTAGATAGATTTCGTTACTATATCGGTCATGTGTTGTCCAGCGGATGCCAGTTGATGTCATTATACACTCTTTAGTTGTTTAAGTACTCGCTTCAATTGTTTTTTTATTATACCATACAATATGGAAAAAGGATATGAAAAACACATCATGCGGTTAAAAGACAAAACAGCCATTGTCACAGGCGCAGGACGCGGAATAGGTAGAGCAATAGCCATTCGGTTTGCCGAAGAAGGGGCAAAAGTTGTCGTTGATGACGTAAACGATGCCATCGGCACAGCAACGGTATCTGCTATTAACGATGCGGGTGGGGAAGCGATATTTGTTAAGGCGGATGTCTCCGAGGCTGTAGAAGCAGAAACACTTATCACTGAGGTTGTCAGTGCTTATGGAACAGTTGACATCCTTGTAAATAACGCTATCTGTTCCACAGAAAATGTCTTGAACAACAACTGGGAGGCAAACTTGGCAGTTGCGCTTCAAGGCACGAGTCATTGTAGCAACGCTGTTATACCGATTATGCAACAGGGAGACGGTGGTAATATTGTCAACATCGCATCAGTTAACGGTCTTATCGGATTACAAGGAATCCATGCCTATTCTGCAGCAAAGGGCGGGGTTATCGCTTTAACTCGTTCTATGGCAGTTGCACACGGTAAAGATAATATTCGTATCAACTGTATCTGCCCCGGCACTGTGCAAACTGAAGTGTGGGAACCGATGATTGAACGGAATCCGAATATTTTGGACGAAATCACACCATGGTATCCGTTGGGACGTATCGGAAAACCGGTGGACATAGCGAACGCCGCGCTGTTCCTCGCATCCGATGAGGCAAGTTTTGCGACAGGTGCCGTTTTTGTCATTGATGGCGGATTGACTGCTGGTAATCATCAGTTCCCGATTTAAATCATACAACTTCGTCAATTTTAAATGAACATCAAATTCACAAGGAGAAACAGAATGGCAACACAGGAACAGGTTGACTTTTTTCAGGAAAACGGTTATCTCAAATTCGGGAAAGTTTTAGATAGCGATGGTGTAGAAACCATGCGCGATGGGTTAGATGCTATCATTGAATTGGAACTCAATGAAGGCGACGATTCATCCCCAGAGTTCAAGTACGGACACGACCGCCAAGGACAGCAACTCAACAGAGGCAGAGGTCACCCGCGTGCAATCCATCAATTCGTTAACATGTGGAAACGGGAAGCCAGTTACGAGGCTGCTATCCATAACCCGTTAATTGCAGGAACAGCGTGTGCATTATTGGGAACCCCTGAAGTACGCCTCTGGCATGACCAAGTTATTTCCAAACCGCCACAAGACAACGGACATTTCGGTTTTCATCACGACTTCTTTTTTTGGCCCCTCAGTCCACCGAACATTGTGAGTTGTTGGCTTGCTTTAGACGACGCCACGGTGGACAGCGGTTGCATGCACGTCATGCCGAAAAGCCACAAAGACGAACGTTTCTCAGTTGAAGCGAGAGCAGCATTCAATGCAGAAACAACAAAAGCACAAGAAGAAGGTCGTGAACCACCCCCGAATCCGTGGAATGAGAGACGGAGTTTGGACATCAGTCACGGCATTCCAGTAGAGTTAAAAGCGGGCGAGTGTATGTTCCATCACTGTCTTAATTGGCACGGCACACCGCCAAATGTCACGGATCGTCAACGTCGGGCGTTTGTCATGATATTTATGGCACAAGATGTTTGCTATAACAACGCGCAATCTCCGGGACACGTCCTTGTTCCGACAATTGAAGTTGCTGATGGCGAACCGCTTGTCGGTAGTGGATTCCCTGTAGCATAACGAGATTGAATACTGAGATGAAAGATTCAACGTTTATTGCCAGAGTCGTTATTATTTACTTCTAAAATGGAGAATTCAAAGTGGAAAACCAACCAAATGTTATTTTTGTATTGACAGACGACCAGGGACCTTGGGCAGCAGGTTGTTGTGGTAACGATGAGGTTCGCACCCCTTTTATTGACCAACTTGCTGCAGAAGGCACCCGCTTTCCCAATTTTTTCTGCACGAGTCCCGTCTGCTCACCAGCACGCGCAAGCCTTATGACCGGACGCATTCCTTCAGCACATGGAGTACACGACTGGATTCGCGATGGAAACATGCCACCTGACCCCGCACGTTATCTCGAAGGATTGACCTGCTATACCGACGTTCTTGCTGAGAATAATTACACTGTAGGATTGAGCGGTAAATGGCACCTCGGAGATAGCTTAACGCCACAGCACGGGTTCAGTCACTGGTTCGCGTTACCCACCGGTGGAAGCCAATATAACGATGCAAATATGATTCGGGATGGACAAGTAGAGCAGCAACCCGGTTACCTCACCGATGTTATCACGGATGACGCGTTAGACTTTATCTCCGCGAATAGCGAAGGCCCGTTTTATCTTAGCGTAAACTACAACGCGCCACATACGCCGTTTACTGGACATCCGCAAGACATTGTAGATTCTTACGATGATTGTCCATTCAAGACCTGTCCTCAAGAACCGTTACATCCATGGGCAGTGCAGGGTGCTGCAGCACACATGGGAAATCGCGAGTCGTTAAAAGGTTATTTTGCAGCAATAACAGCACTTGATTTAAATGTTGGACGGATTTTAGACCGACTTGCTGAGTTAGGTATTCGTGAAAACACACTTGTCGTTTTCAGTAGTGATAACGGTTATTCGTGTGGACATCACGGTTTTTGGCATAAAGGCAACGGCACATTCCCGCTGAATATGTATGAAAATTCGGTCAAGGTTCCTTTTGTTATCAGTCAGCCGGGCAGGATTCCAGAAGGGCGCGTGAGTGAGGCGATGGTAAGTCAATACGATTTTATGCCGACACTGCTTGATTATCTCGGTTTGCCCGATCCGAATGATGACATGTCACCCGGTAGAAGTTTTGTCTCCGCACTCACCGGAGAAACAAACGGTGCCCAAGATGAGGTCGTCGTCTTTGATGAATATGGTCCTGTCCGTATGATACGCACACAAGAGTGGAAATATGTTCACCGTTATGCTTATGGGCCACATGAACTCTACAACTTAGTGAAAGACCCAGGGGAACGTAACAATCTGATAGATGAAAAGGAACATAACGCACTGATAAGCGATATGCGACAACAGATGGGCGCATGGTTTGAGCGATATGTCGTGCCGGAATTAGATGGTGCAAGATGTTCAGTCACTGGCGGTGGACAAGCGGCTAAGATTGGTGATGGGAATTATGGTGAAGATTCCTTCCATCCAAGATACGCTCCACCTCAACGAAATGTGTAGACAACATGTCTCCATTTGCATTTGGTTTTAGTATCAAAAGGGAAGAGCATGTCGGATACGGAGAAAAGACATAGCCCGAATATTTCGCGTCGGCGTTTTTTGAAGCACGTAAGTACTGGGACTGTTGCTGCTGCAGTTGCACCAGCGATCTTGATCGGTGAAGAGAAAATAGGAGGTGATCAAATGCAAAACCACTCAAATGTCATTTTTATATTAACAGATGACCAAGGACCTTGGGCTGCAGGTTGTAGCGGTAACGACGAAGTCCGCACACCTTTTATCGACCAACTTGCTTCAGAGGGAACTCGCTTTCCCAATTTTTTCTGTACAACTCCTGTGTGTTCGCCAGCACGCGCAAGCCTGATGACTGGACGCATCCCCTCAGCACACGGTGTGCATGATTTTTGCCGTGACGGCAGCATGCCACCCAATGCTGAACGTTATCTTGAAGGTTTGACCTGCTATACCGATGTTCTCGCCGAAAATGGTTACACTGTGGGGTTAAGTGGCAAGTGGCATCTCGGTGATAGTTTGACACCACAACATGGCTTTAGTCACTGGTTTGCTATGCCCTTAGGTGGAAGCAGATACAACAATGCCAACATGATCCGAGATGGACAGGTAGAAAGGCAACCCGGCTACCTTACTGACGTAATTACCGATGATGCGTTAAATTTTATTTCTGCTAATAAAGCAGGCCCGTTCTATCTCAGTGTCAACTACAACGCACCGCATACGCCTTTTACAGGACACCCGCAAGACATCGTTGCTTCTTACGATAATTGCCCGTTCAAGACATGTCCACAGGAGGCATTGCACCCGTGGGCAGGACGCGGCACAAACCAACACATGGGAAATCGCGAATCGTTGAAAGGTTATTTTGCTGCGATAACAGCACTTGATCTAAACGTCGGCAGGATTTTAGATCGACTTGATGAGTTAGGTATCCGTGAAAACACGCTTGTTGTCTTTAGTAGTGATAATGGATACTCGTGCGGACATCATGGATTTTGGCACAAAGGCAACGGCACGTTCCCGTTGAATATGTATGAGAATTCGGTAAAAGTTCCTTTTATCATGAGCCAACCCGGTAAAATTCCAGAGGGACGCGTCAGTGAGGCGATGGTAAGTCAATACGATTTCATGCCGACACTGCTTGATTACCTCGGTTTACCCGACCCGAATGACGATATATCGCCCGGTAGAAGTTTTGTCCCCGCACTGACCAGAAAAACAAACGATGCTCAAGATGAAGTTGTTGTTTTCGATGAGTACGGTCCTGTCCGTATGATACGCACGCAAGAGTGGAAATATGTTCACCGCTATCCTTACGGCCCGCATGAATTGTATGACTTAGTGAAAGACCCGGGAGAACGGAAAAATCTAATAGATGACAAGTCACAAAAAGCATTGATAACCGACATGCGACAGCAGATGGGTGCATGGTTTGAGCGGTACGTAATTCCACGATTGGATGGCACAAGATGTGCAGTCACCGGTAGAGGACAAAGGGCAAAAATTGGAGATGGGGTGTATGGTGAAGATGCCTTCAATCCAAGGGAAAGTAGAAGACAACAGAGGGCTTAGTGTTTGCTATTCAATTATTGCGTTGCATTTACTTCTATATAAATTTGCAATGAACTTGAGAAAGGAGCGATATGACGAGTGCTTTTGCACCAGGCAACATTTCGTGCGTCTTTAAAGTTATTCCGCATGACGATCCAGAACGTATGCATTCTCTCGGTATGGGTTTCACCGTCACAGAAGGTGTCCAAGCCACCGTCTCGGAACATCATCAAGCAAAGGTGCTGTTTAACGGTGAGGACATCAATTTTCCTACTGTCCGCGCTGTTGTAAAACGGCTAACTCAAGATAAAGAAATCGCAGGTATAAAAGTAAATCTAACGTCTCCGCTTCCTTTGGGTTGTGGCTTCGGCTTGAGTGGTGCTGCTGCGCTTGCTACAGCGTACGCATTGAACGAGTTGATAGGAACACATAAAGAAAATGAAGAACTCGCAATGATCGCGCATGTGGCTGAAGTTGAAAATCGAACAGGGTTAGGTGATGTCTGCTCACAATATCATGGAGGATGTCTCGTGAAGTTGAAGGAAGGCGCGCCATTAGTTGCTGACAAGTTGCCAATTCCCGAACAACCTATCTATTATCGTTACTTTGGACCAATTCAAACGAGCGAAGTCCTCAGAAACAAGGAACAAACGAAACGTATCAACCGTGCTGCGGATACTGCGTTAGCCGCGCTGCAAAGACTTACACATACGCCGTCGAATCCTGAACTTTTTAACGCATGTTTTGCAGTAGCCAAACAATTTTCAGTAGAAAGCGGTTTACTGAGCGATAAGCGGGTGATAAACACAATTGCACAGATTGAGGCATTAGGTGGTATAGCGTCAATGATTATGTTGGGAAACGGAGTTTTTAGCACACATGCATTTGATGGCGCAATAGAGACGCGACTCTCTAAAAATCCTGTAAGACTCATCTAAAATAGAAGTTTTACGTCTTATACTTCACCATCTCGTTAGTTGGAGTTGCAATGAAAACGAAAATTATAGTTTTCTTAGCGTTTTTTATGGTATCTTCAGCCTTCTGTGCGGTAGATATCGAAGATGTAAGGTTTGGTTTCAACAACGGATATAAGGCGGGAAAATGGACATCCTTGAATGTTACCGTGAGGAGTCAGAATGAACCCAATACATTTAACGGAGAGCTTGCCGTTGAAGTTCGTGACTTTTTTTCGGATAAATCTATTTACCGTTATGCAATCCCGCTGCAACTGAGTAAAACTGATCTGAAACATAAAAAACTCTATATCTACTGTCCCAAAAATGCCAAAAAACTTTTCATTCAAGTGGTGCGAACAAGAGGAGACGATAAAGAAATTGAGATTGTCAATTCAGAACCAAGTGCTACGCAAGAATTCTCACTACTGACACCTACAAAAAACAAAGACTATTTCGTCTTGGTATTAGCACCGAGCGGAGACAAACTAAAAAAAATCATTGACAAAAAACAATTGGATGACGATGACATACAAACACACATCAGATATCTTCCGAATTCAAACGCATTACCAACACGATGGGTAGGTTATAGTGCAGTTGATCTGATGGTTATTCGCGAGGTATCACTCACTGAGAGGCGTGTTTCTAAACAGCAGCAAACAGCACTATTAGAATGGGTGCAGCGTGGTGGAACACTTATTGTATCAGGCGGTAGTGCTTTTCGTTACCTGAAAGGTAGTTTTATTGAGCAATATCTTCCGGTCAAATTGATACGTGAAGAAACAATTGATAAGGTGCCGCCTCCTTTGCAACAACGATTTGGATTTAATACAGTATCTGAATCCAGCACCACAAACAATGTAATTGCTGCATTCAAGAACATTCATTTTGAACCAAAACCTGAATATCGCACTTTGCTCGGGGCAGAGGAACATATCTACATCGCGAAACGAAATTTGGGAAGTGGTCAAATTATATGTTTCTCTTTTGATTACAATGCACCGCCATTTTCAAACCTAAATGCAGGAGAAAACTTTTGGCGTTGGCTACTCAAAACACACGGAAAATCGCCAAGACTATTTGCTGAACAGTATGCGCCATTTCGGCAACACGAAAACAAGATTCATAAGCAGTTTCTATCGAGAGTGCCAACACAGATTCCACTGCTTAAATTTTTGGCTGTCATATTACCGATATATCTACTCGGTTTTGGTGGATTTCTTCTCTATTGTGGGAAACGTGGGCAATTTTCACAAAAAAGAAATTTAAGATATTGGCTTGGAGGATTAATTTTTGTTCTCGTATCTGTTAGTGCGATTGGTGTGGAGCGAGCAGTCTTACCTAAAAAAATAGAGACAGATCGGTTTTCAATACTATCAGTCTATCCTGAACAGAAAAATGTGCATTTACAAAGTTATATTTCGCTTAGGACTACTGCACGTAGCAAAACGTCAATTGCGTTGGGACAAAACACTTTTATCCGCCCTTTAAAAAATGAAAGTATCAACAAGCCATCAAAATTCTTTCAAGGTTCACCGTTTCAACTACGAGATGTCTCTTTAGAACCGTGGAGTCCTAGTACTTATGTGAAAGAAACATTTTTCCCGTTGGATACGCAACAATCTCAAATAACACTTGAAAATGCCTGGAGAATTACGGGAGAAGAGGCAACTCATTTGGGAAAAATCACACTTGGCAGTAGTGATTTACGGTCATCAGAGGCATCAGATAAAACGATAAATAAAATACCTCCGCACGAAGGGCTTGAAGGGACTCGAAAAACGTTCGCACAAATTTTACAGCGAGAAGGTTTACTACTATATTTCTTAAAACCTGAAAATGCACTTACGATTGATAAAGTTCAAAACCGCACGGTATTAATTGGATGGACTTCGCAGTTAGGGCAGGTTTCAACAACGATCCCATTCATGTCTGCAGACGAAAATATTACCTCAAATGATGAAACATTAGTTATTATGTATCTTGATGAAGAAGACAAAGAGATGTAACCTCACGCTAAAACTTTAGGCGATGAAAGGTGAATAGATGGATGTGTTATCGCTCGGAATTTTTGTCGTTGATGTGCTTGGCAGACCGATAGATCGTTTTCCTGAAAAAGGCAAACTGGAATTATTTGATCAATTGGAAATCCATGGCGGTGGTTGTGCCAATAACACAGCAATTGCGCTCTCACGACTCGGTGTCTCTGTTGGTGCTATGGGTAAAATCGGCAACGACCATTTTGGGGATTTAGTTCTGCAAACGCTTACAGAAAATCGGGTTGACACAGCAGGCATACAACGGGACGTAAACGCGAATACCTCCTTTACATTCGTGGCGATCGCTTCCGATGGCGAGCGGAGTTTCTGCCACTATATCGGAGCGAATGGCGAACTGGGAGAAGACGATCTCAATTGGGATATTATTAAAACTGCTAAAATTCTGCACATTGCAGGTGCCCTTGTTATGCCCAAATTCGATGGGCAACCCATGGCGAATGTCCTCCAAAAAGCAAAAACATTAGGAATAACGACTTCACTTGATACCGCATGGGACGCAACGGGAAAATGGCTGGAAACGTTGGAACCTTGTTTGCCATTCGTTGACATCTTCCTACCGAGTTTAACCGAAGCAGAACATCTCGCAGGCACATCTGATCTGCGCGGAATCTCCAAATTTTTGAGGAACTACGGTATCAGCACTATTGGAATAAAAATGGGTGAACGCGGTAGCTATGTATCAACTCCTGAAGAGGAACTTTTTGTCCCCGCATATTCTGTGGATGTTGTTGATGCGACCGGTGCTGGCGATGCGTACGTAGCAGGTTTTCTCGCTGGAATGGTAAAAGAGTGGGATCTTAAAACAACAGCTGAATTGGCATCTGCCACCGGTGCCGCATGCGTTACTGCTATTGGCACCACAGCGGGTATTCAAAACCTTGAAGAAACCATGAAAATCTGTAAAGGTAGCACAGTATCGTAAGTGCGGAAATAGGATTCGCTTCATGAGTGACGCTACAATTGTTCAAACAGAAAACCTATCCAAATGGTACGGTGAAGTGATGGGTGTGAATGATGTCACATTGACGATTCACCCTGGAATTACCGGTTTGCTTGGCCCTAATGGTGCAGGTAAAACGACTCTACTGAAATTAATGACAGGTCAACTCAAACCCAACCAAGGGGGTATCACTGTCCTAAATCAACATGTTTGGAACAACTATCTCCTAACGCAGCGTGTCGGTTACTGCCCAGACATTGAATTAGCCTACCAATTTATGACCGGTTTTGAGTTTATCTCTTTTTTCGCAACGTTGAGTGGATTTGAAACAACAGAAGCAGAATCGCGATGCCTTAAAGTGCTTGAAACAGTGGATATGCTTTCAGCAAAGGACAAACCAATTGCATCCTACAGTAAAGGGATGCGACAGCGTATAAAACTTGCACAAGCACTCGTGCATGATCCGGAACTCCTTTTTCTGGACGAACCGCTTACCGGACTTGACCCAATCGGTAGGCGACATGTCATGAATTTGCTCTTAGAACTTGCACAACAGGGAATCAGCATGATTGTTTCAAGCCATATTCTCTATGAGATAGAGGCGGTAACAGAGACGATCCTACTTATCCATCAGGGACGAATCCTTGCAGAAGGCACTATCTCCGATATCCGTGAACTGATTGATGAACACCCACATAAGGTCTTCCTGAATGCTGACGAACCACGTCGTTTAGCACAAGTCTGTCTCCCGTTTGATGATATTCTCAGTGTTACCTTCGGTGATCAAGAAGGGGATGTTATCATTGAAACAGCAAAACCAGATTCTTTTTACGCCCGTCTCCCGCAAATCCTCATTGAAAACGAATTGAACGTCTCCCAACTCTACTCACCCGATGACAATCTCTCTGCTGTCTTTAAGTATTTAGTCGGATAAATTATACCATTCTATTAAATACTAAACTTTGGACAATTTAATATTTTTTGTTTGATAGCATAGTTTATGGAAAACCATAGATATTAGAATCAGATTTATTCATACACATTTCGCCCCGCTGGGGCTTTGTCCGTGTGTATGTCGTGCTGCTATACACATTTCGCCCCGCTGGGGCTGCTTCAAATCTGTATTTTTCTACGAGTTTCTTTCAGACACCTAAATCGCAGAAAATATCGGTGTATAAGATTTACCTTTAGCCCCAGCGGGGCGAAATGTGTATAGATCACATATATCTCCAGACGCTTAGCCCCAGCGGGGCGAAATGTGTATCAAACAATGTGCATGCACAAATATAATGTTCCAGTCAACAAACGACAGTACATAAAATTGTCCAAACTTTAGTATTAAATAAGATGCCATTATTGAGATGCTTTTGTAGGAGCGACCTCCCGGTCGCGACCAGGAGGTCGCTCCTACAAAAGAAAGATATTTCAATAAACAATAATGGCTCGCTTCCATTATGAATATTTTTTTGAATTGGTATTATTTTCTTTTTTCAGAGCATCCACATTTTTTACAAAATTATGTAACCATTTCACACCTAACCCGCGTCATTATATATTGATAGAATATTGAGCAATCTGCCATTCTTTGAGGTGTCTGATGAAATCTAACGATGTTGAACTGATACACAGAATCCTTGCGGACGATGAAACAGCCTTCGTAGATTTGGTGAACAGATATCAAAAACAGGTGCATGCCCTCGCTTGGCGCAAAATAGGCGATTTCCACATTGCTGAGGAAATTACGCAAGATACCTTTCTAAAGGTGTATCAGAAACTGGCAACTTTGAAAGATCCAAATCAGTTCTCTGGTTGGCTCTATGTTATCGCAACTCGCCAATGTCTCTCATGGCTTCGTAAGAAACGTATTGAAACTGAATCGTTAGAAAACGCTGACACCGAGTGGATAGATGAGACAGCATATTCCCGATATGTTGCCGAAGAACATGCCAAAGCTACCACAGAGGCACAACGCGAGGTGGTGAAAAAGCTGCTTGCAAAACTGAAAGAGAGTGAACGCACGGTGATGACACTTCATTATTTAGGTGAAATGACAGTTGAAGAGATCAGTCGATTTTTAGGTGTATCTACAAGTGCAATTAAGCTCCGACTTCATCGTGCACGGCAACGTCTGAAAAAGGAGGAACCGATGATTAGAGAGGCACTTAGCAACTTTCAACTATCCCCCAACCTTACTGAGAACATCATGCAAAAGGTCGAACATATCAAACCCGCTGCACCATCAGGGAGTAAACCGTTAGCGCCGTGGGTGATAGGAGCGTCAAGTATTGCTTTAATTGTGTTGATGCTCGGATTAGGTAACCAACACTTAGCGCGTTTTCAGAAGCCTTATAGTTTTGATGCCACCGCAGAAATGAAGGTTGATATTATTGACGCACCTATAGTTGCCAATCTGGAATCCAAGCAGGATGTACGGACGCAAATAGGAAGTGTCAACGCATTGGATAAGCTAAATAACCCTGAACAGCAATCTAACAATCTGCCAGCAGCAATTGCGGAAGCACAAGGAAACGAAATAGTGGAAAATTACACAAAATGGGAACTACCGAAAGAAGCGAAAGCGCGTTTTGGGAAAGGTGGAATTAATGTGCTTCAATTCTCACCAGATGGTAGGCAACTCGCGATAGGCAGTAGTATTGGTGTTTGGCTTTATGATGTAGAGACTGGTAAAGAACTGTCCATGTTCCCCGGTAAGTGCAAATCCATTGCCTTTTCTCCAGAGGGTCGCTTCCTTGCAAATAGTGTTGGCGGTCAGGAGTTACAGTTGTGGGAAGTAGCTACCGGACAGAAAGTGGTAATCACAGGTCATTTTCCGAAAGTCTCAGTATTACGATTCTCTGAAGATGGCAAAACACTATTTGCTTTGAGTGACAAGGGAGACTCAATCAGTCAGTTAGATGTTAAAACAGGAAAAGGAAATGTGAAAAATATTGAGGAAGAAACAAAAGCGAATTCTGCGGTTCTTTTGGCACTCACACATGATAAATTTGCAGTGGTTAGAATAAAAACTGAGATTGAGTTGTGGGACACAACGACCGGCGAAATACTGTCTACACTCAAGGGAAACATGAGTGTTTTGGCTTTGGAATTTTCACCTGATGGTAAACGTCTCGCGAGCGCAGGTATGAGTAGTGATAGCAAAGTCACATTACAAATATGGGATACAGAAAGCAGGAAACAATTATGGGATGCCGAAAGCAAGGAATCAACCAGCGACAAACCATTCACGGGGTGGGTCAACGCATTAGCATTCTCTCCGGACGGAAAAATGCTGGCAAGTGGAGGCACCGATAAAATAGTGCAGTTGTGGGATTCCGCAACCGGTAAACCTCTCGCTACTTTCACAGGGCATACTAACGGTATTACCGCACTAACGTTTTCACCACATAATCACACACTTGCAAGTGGGAGTGCAGACGGCACAGTCCAGTTTTGGAATATCAAGACACAAAATCCGTCACCTATCCATATCACCGGACACACAATGCAGGTAGAAACAGCGACTTTTTTTAAAGATAACACCACACTTGCAACTGTGACGCATGACGGGGTTATTAACTTATGGGATGTCAAAACATCACAAAAAACCGATACCAAAATATTACGAAAAACTGATCTCTACTTTAGACCAGATCAAGATAGAAAACACCAATATTGGTTGTCGACTGCAGCGTTTTCATCTGATGGAACAAAGATCATTTGTACTGGTGTAGAAGGTAATAGACTCTTCTCAGGTTCCGCTAATACTGCGTATACACCGGATCTCTCAGTTCGTCTGAGTGATGTTAGGACAGGACATGATCTGCAGACTATGGCTGCGGCAGGAGGTGCTTCATCCTCAACTTTTTCATCTGATGGAAAAACGGTGGCATTCGGCGATTCGGATAAGATTCTTGTGTGGAACACGGAGACAGGTGAGAATTTTGATATATCTCTCGATATGTTATCTCTCGATATATCTCACTTAGATCAAAATGATATTGACAAGTTATCTGACCAACATAAGTCAGAAATCAGTACATTTAAGCCTAATATTAGTGCTTTGGTTTTTTCACCGGACGGTGAAAAACTTATTAGTGGAACCAAGGGCGGAAAGGTCCAGATGTGGGATGCGAAAACTGGAGTTCCGTTAGTACGCCTCTTTGTGGGAGAGGAACCTACAGTAGAAGGCACTCCCCCTAATATTCATATCGCCTATCAGGAACATATTCGAACATTGGCATTCTCACCAAATGGCAATTTGATTGCTATAGCAAGTAACAGACGAATCCATTTGTTACGTTTGTTGGCAGGTCATAGACATTCCCTTCTTAAAGAAATTCCGCATGGTGCCTATGCGTTAGTATTTTCACCAGATAACACTTCGCTTGTTATCGGACGTAGTAATAGTAAAATTGAGTTATGGAACTTGGAAACAGAAGACAAACCCACTACACTTGATGGACACACTGCGACAGTGAAAACGTTGGTGTTCTCACCTGATGGTAAAACACTTGTTAGCACGGGGCAAGATGGTACAATTCTTTTGTGGGATTGGGATGAAGTCCTCAAAAGTTTTGACCGAGAGGAAAAATAAATATGTGAATTCGGAAAAAGATTTAGGGTTATAGAGAAAGTGGTGCCTCCTTGACTTGCTGGCGTTGTGTAAATAGTTTTATTGACGGGATACAAGAAGCGTGTTATAATAATCCGGCAAACAATCAGTGTTCAACACGTGTTTGTACTTGTATTATCCGGTTGTAGGTTCGACTCCTATCATCGGCGGGTGGCCGGGGATAATGCACGTGTGTTACCCCGTCAAGCAGGTTCGACTCCTGCGTGGGCGGGTGCCAGGGGTAACGCACGTCCTACGGGAAGACGAAAAACCCCGCACTTTACAAAAGAAAATCAATTGTTGTGTTTCACGGTGTCTGCTGGTTGTTATACATTACATCATGAGGAGGCAGCAATGCCATCCAAAAAGAAAAAAGAAAAAACCGCAAACGAAAATATCAAGGGTGGCGCAGGGGCTTACACACCGACGCGTATAGAATGGCTCTGTGTAGAACTCAATAGCTTAAGTTTTTTCGATTGGCGGACTGAAGACGTTGGATTACATGCAATGTTTGTTCCCAAAACCGGGGATCCTGATACGGTGTTGGTAAAGTTCACATTCACCGATAACGTAGATGCAGATTCTAAAAACGCCCTTATTCGCATGGCGAAGGATGTGGTAAAACACTACGCGTGCACTCGTGGTTGGGATACGTGGCTCAAAATGGAAGTAAAGATCGAAATGCATGAAGAATAATCCACATCTGATATTACGGAAGGACGATTTGACGACAGCCGGATCGCGATTGAATACTTTGGGGACATACATTCTTTTGTCATCAAAAAGTGATTGTTTTAGTGCGGACCATCTGTTCTATTTATAGAAGGAGTTATCTGAATAATGGAATCTAACGATGAGAATGTCGATGTTACATACACTGAGTATCGTTCTAAAAGCCTACAAACGAAAGTTGACAATAAGCATCTCGTGGTTGTCAAAGTCACCTCTCCCTATCAAGAAGACGCTAAACGCCCCTTCTCAAAAAGTAAAGATGAGACAACTCAATTTAGAGAGACGATACAAAAATGTATGGAACAGTTATTAGTCGAGCTCGGTGATGTTAAGATTGTTGAGAATGATATTCAAAACGCATGGTCGTATTTTATACAGATAGTATTCAAAATATTCTATCGACCACGCGAAAATGGAACAGATCTAACCTTTGCAAAAATAGGTGTATGCTTTTACTCTCAAGATCATGCTGGGGTCGCTGGTTTCTATAACCCGGTTACCGAACCAACCTTGGATCAACTCGACGTGTTCTGTAAGAATGTAGTGATAGATTTTTACAGGCAGTTCCTTCAACCACAACGCGAGAACGAACAACACATTTTGGAAGACAAAAAACCTATACCGCTCCCAGTTCCTTGAACATCAACGGAAGAACGAATACATTAGAGTTATTTGAGACAATATGGCAAATACTTTTGAGTGGAATTTAGGATGGTACAATTCTAACGTCCTCAACTAATACTAACCAACATCCTCGGTTGGTTGTCCTAACTCCACTAACGCCCTGATATCCGGTTCATCAGTTGCTAACGCCGCAAAACTACCATCACAGATAGCACGCCGAATCCCACGCATAAGACTAACATAAAAATGCAGGTTATGCAACGTGTGCAGCTGCGAACCGAGAATTTCATTCTCAATATGTAGGTGTCGCAGATACGCCCGTGTGAAATTTTGGCAGGTATAACAATTGCACGCCGAATCCAAGGGGCTAAAATCACGCGTGTATTTTGCGTTTTTAATTCGGACGATACCCTCAGATGTAAAGAGTGAACCGTTGCGTGCATTGCGTGTTGGCATAACACAGTCAAACATATCAATACCGCAGCGGACACCATATACCAAATCTTCTGGCGTGCCAACCCCCATCAAGTAGCGCGGTTTATCTTCCGGCAGCAGCGGGGCAATATATGCTAACATCTCATACATCAAATCCTTCTCTTCACCAACGCTCAACCCGCCGATTGCGTATCCGGGAAATTCAAGCGATACCGTTCCTTCTACACTCGCGCAGCGGAGGTCGCGCTCCATACCACCTTGCACAATTCCGAATAAAAGTTGACTTTGATTCTCATGTGCTTTTTTACTGCGTTCCGCCCAACGCAATGTCATCTCCATTGAATTCTTAAGATACTCATATTCGTTCGGTAGGGCAGGGCATTCATCAAATACCATAATAATATCCGCGCCAAGTGCATTCTGAATTTCAATGGATCGTTCAGGACTAATAAACCGTTCCGTACCATCTATCGGAGAACGGAACGCAACCCCTTCTTCTGTAATCGTCCGCAGTGGGCCGAGACTAAAGACCTGAAACCCACCACTATCGGTCAATATAGGTTTATCCCATCCCATAAACGCATGCAAACCGCCTGTTTCTTGGACAATCTCGTGTCCGGGACGCAGATAAAGATGATAGGTATTGGCAAGGATAATTTCTGCCTGAATCTGTTCGGATAAGGTTTGCGGCGTGCATGCCTTCACAGTACCGCGGGTGCCTACAGGCATAAAAATCGGAGTATGGACAATCCCGTGTGCTGTGTGTAGTTTGCCAACGCGGGCTTCAGTCTCTTTGTCTTTATGAATGAGTGTATAGGATTTTTGACTTGCTTCCATTTTCGGCATTTTATCACACCTCTATCCAATAATCAAGTCTAATGATAGAATCTGATCTATCTTTGTTGTTGATATTCAACCCTAAATTTGCTAAAATTACCCAAAATTCTTGCGAGGATACAAATTAATGGAATGTATCTTTTGTGCAATTGTTGAGGGCAAAATTCCCTCTGCAACGGTGTATGAAGATGAACATGTTTTCGCTTTTATGGATATTGCTCCTGCAAACCCGGGACATTTAGTAGTTATACCAAAACAACACTATCGAAATATCTTTGATATACCCGCAGAAGTAGCCAGTAAAATTATGAAAGCCGTGGTGCCACTCGCTGCAGCGATCCGTGAGGCGTTAAACCCTGATGGTCTCAACCTGATCCAGAATAATGAAGCAGCAGGATTTCAGACTGTTTTCCATTTTCATCTACACCTCATTCCACGATGGAACGCAGATTCATTGCAGCCACTTTGGCAACCGAGGAGTGAAGGAAACATTGAAGAAATTAGGAACATTGCGGGTAAAATTAAAGAGGCTTTGTAAAATCAACTACCCAATTTTGAGAGAGAAATTTTATGAATGTTTTAATTACTTCGGCAGCTGCTGAATTAGCGCGCAGATTAGCAACCGCTGCGTCTGAATCGCATACAATGCGCCTAACGGAACTGCAACCTATTGAAACCACCAATTTACATGGATGTGAGTTTGTGCAGAGTGCGTTAGGACACGACGAGTCGACAAATGAATTGGTGAAAGGCATGGACGCTATTGTTCATATCGCAGAAACACCGTCCGAACTTAAGGCAAAATCAGACGAACCTGAGAACTTTGAGATTGATTATCAAACACGTTGCACCTATAACTTGTTGATGGCTGCGTCTGCAGAAGGTGTGAAACACTTCATCTATGCCAGCACACTTCGTTTGTTTGAACAACACGGTGAAGATTGGACCGTTAAGGAGAATTGGAGACCGCGTCCCAGCATTGATGGGTTGGTGCTGGCAAAACATCTCGGTGAATTCACGTGTCGCGAATTCGCACGGGAAGGGAAAATCGGTATAACATGTCTCCGTCTTGGTGTTATTGTTACTCCTGAAGAAGCATCTAAAGCAGAGTTCAATTCCATGTGGCTTGGAATGAATGATGCAGTCGCAGCCTTCCAAGGCGCAATTGATGCACCGTCAAGATGGGGTATTTTCCACGTTCAGTCAGAATTCCCAGGTTCACGTTTTGCTATCGGCAATGCAAAGGGACATCTAAAATTCGAGCCACAATTTGTGCCGCCAGCAAAATAGTAAGCACATACCGTGTTTCACTCATAACACAAGGAGATAGGCAATGAAAGTTCTAATTTTAGGTGGTAACGGATACCTCGGACCTCATGTTGTCAAGGCATTGGAATCCTACTATACCTTACGCGTAACGGACATAAATGAGATAGACACAAAACATGAATCTATACATATTGATGTCGGTTCATTAGATCAAGTTTTGCGAGCCGCTGAAGGGATGGACACTATTATCAACTGCTCGGTGCTTCGGCAGGACCGACAGTTAGCATTTGATGTTAGCACGCGCGGATGTTATAATATGATGCGCGCTGCTGTCAAACACGGTATCCGCCGTGTTATCAATACCGGACCGCATTTCACTATCCAAGGTGATGATTATACGAGTTGGGACTATGAGATTAACCCAGATGTTCCACCAAAGACAAGTACGGGGCTTTACCCTTTAACTAAAGGACTTGGACAAGAAATCTGTAAAGTCTTTACCGAGAATTACGACATTTATGTTCTCTGTTATCTATTTCTCAGTTTTCGAGAACTCGACTATGAAGCAGAAGGTGTTGACCTCAACCCATTTTCTGTCAGTTGGCGAGATGCAGGTGAGGCGTTTCGATTAGGACTGGAAATTGATCTGGAAGACCTACCATCAAAGTGTGAGATTTTCAACATTTTTGCAGATTTACCACATCAGCAATTCTCAAATGCAAAAACGAAACGGATATTAGGATTTCAACCACAGGATAACTTTGAGTGGATGTGGCATAAAAAGAAGGAAGAATAAGACCTTCTACCCACTCGGACAGAACAACTTGCAACCCTCAAAAAGTTTGTGTTAAACTTGTGATATACAAACCGAACTAAAGCGATTTTCAATCTTGACTACTAACATCCTCGGAGGAATGATAATGTCTATCGTTGATGTCCCGACCAAACTAAGAGTTGAACTTTTGCTAAACAGCGTTAAACAGTTATCGTCAGTTGAATTGGATGAATTCACCAAGAAATTGGCAGAATGGCAGCAAGAAGTACCAACAGATGAGAGTCTTGATCCTGATGCATCAGATGACGAAGTGTTAGCATTCATAAGGAAAAATATTCAGTTGCCTGAAAGAGAGAATCAGCGTTACTGGGAATTGCGAGGTAAATCTGATGATGAAACTCTAACTGATGCCGAACTTCCTGAGTATCAAGAACTCGTCTGTAAATTAACAATTCTAAACACGAAGCGTCTTGAAGGTATTGCAATTTTAGTGCATCGTTGGGAAAAACCGGCAGAGGAGATTATTGCAAAATTTGGATTAAAAGCGGGGAATGATGTACTCTGAACGGATTTCTCAGTCGCTCCGTCTTCGTGTGCGGAAACGTGCGAAAGGACTCTGTGAATACTGTCAAGCACCTACTAATTTCCCAAGTGCTTCTTTCCATTGTGATCATATCATTCCGCGAAAGGATGGCGGAAAATCTACGTTGGATAATTTAGCTTGGACTTGTCCCTCGTGTAACTCAACAAAACATACCAAAACACATGCACAGGACCCTCAAACAGGACAACGCGTCCCACTCTTTAATCCTCGTCTAAAAAACTGGAAACGACATTTTATATGGAGTGAAGACCGTCAATATATAATTGGTCGTACGCGTACAGGGAGGGCAACAGTTGATGCGTTAAACATGAATCGTCTTGAATTGGTAAATCTGAGAAGAGCGTTGCGAAACTCGGGCGAATACTCACCAAACATTGATTGACAATCGAGCAATTGATAATGAACATTAAACTTCTCGCACATCGCGGCGGCATGGGACGCGCACCCGAAAACACGCTTGCTTCCTTTAAACAAGCACTTGCAGACGGTGCTGATGGGTTTGAATGTGATGTCTGCCTTACCCAAGACAAGCAACCTGTGTTGATTCACATTGACTTTAACCAAGACGATATTCGCGAAGCAACTGGATGCTCAACTCCCCTTAATGAATTAAACTGGAAAGAAGTACAACAGTTAAAGTCGCAAAACTCAGATGAACCTGTGGCACACCTTGATGATGCACTCAGGTTTGTACGGGAAAACCAAATACCGTGCTTTGTTGAACCGAAATTGGACACTCCCGAACTCCTCCCTATCATCATAGAACGTATTCATCACTTTGATGTCGTTCACCTCGTCAGTATTCTTACCTTTTACATTCGGAAGCAATTACTTATTGATGCTAAACGGTTAGAACCGAAACTTCAGACAAGTGTCATTTTTATTAACCCTTTCGCAAACTTCATCAAAGCGGCTGAAGCAATTGACGCAAACCGTATCATCTTCGGTTGGAGCAAAATAAATCATTTTGGAATCTATAATTTTTTGACACGTTCTATTCCGCGACAAATAAATGAGTTGCGTGCAAATGGAATTATTGTTGAAGCTGGATTTATTCAGACATTTCGAGATGTCGCTTGGGCGTTGAGGAATGAGGTTGAAGGTTTGTGGGTGGACGATGTGCCTTACATCAGAAAATGCGTTGAACAAATTACCAATGAAATTGGATCATAGAAATAGAAAAGAATGAACGTCACCGTCTGCAATCCGCTTCTTAGAACGCCATTATCCCTTATTGTTGACGATTCGTGTCCGGTAATTAATCTCACCTACTATTGGATACAGCAAAGGCATGCATGGAAAGCACGACATCAACCGAATGTACTTCCTGATCGATGGGAAGGTGATGAGGCTCAACTAAAAAAAATGTCGCCAACAATCCCCGCTGACTTTGCATGGGAGTGGGCAGAATGGTGCTGGGAAAACGGTGTGAAAGGAAAATTTAGCCTTATTCCTTATCCGGCAGGCATAGGGCGCGTTGACGAAGGGTTTCCTGCCCAAGTTTTCGAAAAAAGTCCAACACACGAATATCAGTCGTGGCTGCGGATTTATAGAGAGATTATTTGGCCAAACTTCGATTTGACGCCGGAGATGCTCACACATACCGCTGTCGTTGATTTAGAAACGTTCGCGCTGACTGAAGAGTGGGAGCAAGTTGAATGGGTTAATCCACCTATTGACAATAGACTGACAGATTATATCATCACTGCGATGGAAATGCTTAATAATGTCGGCATTCCGTGTGAAGGCGTAACGAGTCCTGGTGCATTCGGAAAACGACAAGAGGCTGCGTATGCGAAAGCAGTATTAACCGCATCACAAGAGGTCAATAACGATCCGCGACCCTTCTATTTTCTTTGGCTTAAACACGATGAACTTCCCGATGTACCTATCTGGCACGTTGAAAGGAATAAAGGGATCGCAATTGCAAGTATTGTAGCGTGTGCGGGCGATTGGTTTGGCGGATGGACAGGCTACGATTTAGGTGATGCTGACCGTTTTATTACAGAAGATTTACAAGGAGGACGTTTGCCCCCAATTCTTGAAAAGGAGTTACCATGTGTCCTCGTAGGACATTGGCCCGGTTTCTATTTTAATGGAGAAAAACATGGATTTGATGTATTGAAAAAAGTTAAAGAACGACTGGATAATTACGATCCTGACGGAACGAAAACGATCTGGATGAAAACCTCAGAAATAGGACACTACTGGATGGCACTTGAATTCACTGAAATTACAGTCCTTGAAGAACAACAGCAGATAAACCTCTCCACTCAATTCCCGACAGCGAACTTTACGTTAGTTCTTAATTCACCGATACGACATATCCAAATCAACGGGTGGGACATTCGCGAGGTCCGTTCTCGGCGCGACTTTCAGAGAGATACATTTCTCTGTGAGGGGAAGCAAACGTTCGTTGCTTTTGATTTGGAAATAGGAGAAACAGAACTGATAGTTACGGTATGAGAATCCGTCCCCCACTGGCAATCACAGTCGCACCCGTCATAAAACTCGATTCCTCACTCAAGAGAAACGCTATTACATTTGCCATCTCTTCCGGCTCACCGAGTCTGCCAAGCGGTGTTGTAGAGCGGAGTTGTTCCACCATTTCTGGTGAAACTTCACTTAGCATATCTGTTGCGATTGCCCCTGGTGCTACGGAATTAATGCGGATATTATGCGGTGCAAGTGGTCCACAACACGATTTCGTTAAGGAAATAATTCCCGCTTTTGCGGCTGCATAAGGTAGTTGATTCGGACGGACTGCTAACGCTGCAATTGACGATACATTTACGATACGTCCAAACTGTTGTTCAATCATTCCGGGTTTGACTGCCCACAACACATTGAAGGTACCGGTCAAGTTAATCGCTACGATTCGATCCCAATGTTCAGGCGTAAGTTCGTCAAACATTATATCGCCAACATCACCGGCATTGTTCACAAGCAATTCAATTGTGCCGAGTTTTTCTGTCACCGCTGTAACCATACTATTTACTGCTTCTCTGTCTGAGATGTCTGCTTGGACGGGTATTGCTTTCTGTCCCAAAGCATCAATCTGTTTGCAGACTGCTTCCGCTTTAGCAATTGATCGGGAATAGTGGACGGCAACGGTCGCACCTTCACCAGCGAGTTTGAGAGCGGTTGCCTTTCCTATACCGCGACTTCCACCGGTTACCAATGCGACCCTTCCCTGAAATTTCATTAATTACTTCTCCTACAAGCGCGTTTGTAGTCGTTTCCACACATCATCAGAAACAGGTGTTGTGGCAGCAGCAAAATTTTGCTCCACCTCTATCGCATTCTTAGAACCTGTCAAGGTTGTTGCAATTAGCGGCTGACGTAGAGAAAATTGGATGGCAAGATTCAGCAAACTCAAATTGTTGTCAGTTGCCCACTGCCAAAGTTGGTGTGCTTTTTTTGCCTCAGGTGAATTGTTTTCAACATCTGGTTCAAGTCCAGTCAGTAACGCCATTCCCAACGGACTGCCGTTGATGACACCAATGTCGTTGTCATAAGCAAAGGATAATAACCACTCATTTGCAGTTTGGCTAAGCAAAGTATAATCCAAATGAGTCAAGATGACATCAACGATATCAGTTTCTATAGCAATTTTATGGAATTCGTGTTCCCGGACACCCAGACCGATAAATTTAACCAATCCCTCTTCACGCATCCGCTGCAGTTCATCTAACGCACCGCCTTTGGTAACAACCGGATCCATGCTTGAAGGGTCATGCACTAAACAGACATCAAGATAATCAGTCCCCAACAGTCGGAGGCTATTTTCAACACTTCGTCGTGTGCCAGCTGCACTGTAATCGCCGCGCCATTGGGGGTGTGTACCTGTCTTTGTGGCAAGAAAAATTTTTTCCCGCCATCCATCTGCAAGTGCTAACCCTACCCGTCTTTCGCTCTCACCATATAGCGGTGAAGTATCAAGATAATTCATACCTAATGTGATGGCGCGGCGAACCGCCTCAATTGCCTCATCATCGGTGACTTTCCCTCCACCGATACCTGCACCGCCCATACTGAGGCATGTGACATCTAATTCTGTGCGCCCTAACCGCCGCAAGGGCAGCGGATGTTTTTGTGTTGACATAATTTCGCCTTTCTTAATGAGCGTGCGCTATAGAATTATTCGCTTTTCTCCTTAAGGATCTGTTGGATTTCTGTCTTCAAAATCGGAATATTTGATTGCACCACACCCCAGACAATCTCAAGGTTGACATCAAAATATTTGTGAATGAGGATGTCTCTCAACCCAGCAATCTTCCGCCATGCGACACTTGGATACTTTTTTCGAACGGAATCAGGCACCTGTTTAACAGCCTCACCAATGACTTCAAGGTTTCGGATGACCGCGTCAATCCGCATTCGATCCGTTTCAAAGGTCTCGCGTGTAACATCCTGGACATATTCTTGAATCCTATCTATTGCCTCTAATATATCCTCAAGATAGATGTCAAAGTCCTGCGACATACTCAACTTCCTTTTCGATGCGTGGGCGCAAACGTGGTTTAAGCGAATCAGCGATGACGAGGTCAATCTTCTTCTGAAATAGGTCCTCGAGAAAAATACGGAGATCCATATATCGATCAAATGACACTTCCTCAAGTTCTACAAGCAGATCGATGTCACTTTCGCTATGAGCGGTGTCTTTTACATAGGATCCAAAAAGTCCAAGGCGTTTCACACCGTATGTTCTCAGCGTGTTCTGATGGTTGAGAAGCGTTTGTTTAATCTCACGTTTGGTAAAGACTGTTGTATTCATTTTCTGCTATCCGTGTTACGGCACAACGAGATATGCCTACAATTTTATACCGATGGGAATTCTCGGTGCAAATGCCCACGGCGCGCATCGGGATGAATCACACTTACCCACTGCACACCTTTAACGACATCATCTGGAATGTGTCCATGTTCAATACCCTTCGGAGTGACAACTAAATCCCCTGGACCTATACGATAGGATTCGGATTGACCGTCAGCGGTGCGGAGCGTAACCGTTGTGGTGCCTTCGGTGAAATACCAATACTCATCAAAATCGTGAAAGTGAAGCTCGGTTGGATGCTCTTTGGAAACCGTAAAAGGCCCTATCGTTGTCATATCTGGCGTATCCAAGATTTCTCCGAGCGTTTCGCCTACTCGTTCCCCTTCACTGAGTCGAATGATACAGAGATTCGTATCCATCAGATTACCCCGATGTCTTTGAGGTGCTGCAGTGAATCAGCCACGCGAGCCTTAGCGCCTGCTTCATCAAGATTTTCACCCTCAATCCCTTCTAATTCCATTGTGAAGGGTCCATAAAAACCAGCATCGTTCAATGTCTGAAACACGGCTTTGTAATCAACTACACCTTCTCCGAGGGTTGGAAAATGCCACGTACGATAACCACCATTCGTATCCTTGAGGTGAACTGCCCCTACATACTCAACAATTTTTTTGACCTCTGTAACAGCATCTACATTATGGTTATAGTAATAGACGTTACCGGTATCAAAGTTGATACGGATATTCGGATGGTTAACACCTTTCATCGTTTCAAGCGCAATGTCGCCGTTGTGTGCCATATCGGGATGCGTTTCTAAACAGACTTTAACACCCAATGGCTCAGCATTTTCACCAATAGCACGGAGACGTTCATATACAACGTTTCGGTCTTCTTCACCAGCATGAACACTGACAAAAATAACCTTCACCCCCATCTTGTTTGCGGTTTCTAACGTCGGCTGAAAATCCTGAACAACCGTGTCCGATTTCACATCGCAACTGCCGGTTAAACTTGTAGCGGTAAGTCCGTGTGCTTTTAAGTTCGCCTGTACTGTGTCAACCGCATCAGCCGAAGGCGCTCCGATTTCAACATTAGTCAAACCGATTTCTGCCAAATGCTCATAAGCATTCGCTCCATACTGCCGATAACTACCTAAGTTACATGAAATAATGTTTTTCATTATAATCTCCTACAAAATGATTGGAAATGTAAGGGTTTTATGGAATTTTCCGTAAAACCGTATTGCTCAATAGAATTTCAAGTCCTAACAGAAGGACTGCAGGTATTAGAAAATACGCTGCCAATTCTTTGTGATATGTATAGTTTACAATCTTAAATTTTGTCTTTTCGAGTTTGTCAATCTCTGCATAAGTGTATTTTAAAGATTGTACGTCCGTAGCGCGAAAATAGCGTGCACCAGTAGTTTTAGCAATTAGTTTGAGTGTATCCTCATCAAGATAGGTTAATTCCTCTCTATATCGCTTTCCGAATGTAGTATCCTCATAAGGAATACGGGTGCCACCTTCTTTCCCCATGCCGATGGTATAAACCCGAATACCAAAGGATTGTGCTAATGATGCTGCCGTCCCAGGGTCAATTGTACCAGCGTTGTTTTCACCATCTGTCAGCAGAATAACAATTTTGGTTTTTGCCTCTGAATCTCGTAACCGATGTGTAGTAGTTGCAATTGCATCGCCGATAGCCGTGCCATCCTGCAGCTGTCCACCCATAGCAACTTCCACGCTATCAAGCAATTCTATCAACACGGGATAATCAAGTGTAAGCGGACAGAGTGTAAAACTTTCCCCAGAAAAAACGACTAATCCGATCCTATCACTTTCACGGTCCCTTAGAAAACCTTGGATTACCGATTTCGCTGTTTGAAGCCGATTAGCATCCTTAAAATCCTCTGCACGCATGCTTTCAGAGACATCAAGTGCCAAGAAAATATTAATACCTTCAGTGAAACGCTGCTCTTGACTTTCGGTTAGTTGTGGTCGGGCAAGGGTGAAGATCAGAAGGGCAATTACGATGAGCCTTATTACCTTGAGCAACGGTAGTAGTTTGACAGCGGACGTTTTCGGAATTTTCCGAACTCCTTCAAGCTCACCGAAGCGGATAGCAGACAAGGTTGCTTGTTTCCGTATCCACCATAGATATATTATCAACAACGGTAATATGAAGAACAGACCGAGAAAAAGAGGAGATTCAAGATGCATTATTAGCGCACCCTTTCAGACCAGTGAATATTCTTACCCTGACTTTGTGATGACATTGCACTTAAAACTCCCAGTATACAGAGACTAATACCAATACCATTGAAAGCAAGAAAGGCTATCCAGTCCACATGTGGAATTTCAGTTGCCATAAAATAGGGAATAAAACCAAAAATCACTGCAAGTGGTTTCAAACGCCCAGCGAGAAGTGTGCTTCCGAGTGTAAAGAAAATTGCCGCTTTTCCACATAATGCCAGCGGCACCAAAAGACAAATACATAGTAACAAGAACGGATACCCAATAATAGAAAGTATTAATACCACAAAAACTGCTGGAATAACAACAAACATTAGGATGCCAAATAGAATGCACTCAATAGGTCTACGGGTCAACAGCGAACTTATTGCATTTATCGGTCTCGGAAATGCCAGTGTAATTAACAAATATGTCAAAAGTAGAAGAGCAAACTTTAAGGTAGTCAACCGGAAATTTCTATGCTTTCTAATATCCCAGACGGTATGAGGACGCATCAACACATCCGCTATAGCTGGTAAGGTTCTCCAATGGTTACTCACGCTGGAATTCTTTGCCGATTCAAGGTTGCCGGTTATTTCCCCGCCAATTACTCGTAGCATTCCTTTCACCTGAGCACCAGGTGCGAGTGCAACATCCCCACCGATTACTAAAATATTTCCTGTTACTTTCCCCTGTATAGTCGCGTCCCCGGCAATCATGACAAGCGTAGTTATGGTGTCATCTGCTTTTAACTGATAATCATTAACAAGCTTAAAAATCCGCTGCCTCCCTTGCCACTTCGGCGGTACTGGATCCGACGCATCGGACGGTTCTTCAATTTCTACCTTTTCTTTTTCGGGCATCGTATCCTGTTTGTCGCTATCTACAGAGATTTCTTCAGGAGTAGGTGACAACGCATTTTCAGTGTCCTGTTTCTCGCTTTCCGAAGGTGCCTCTTGTGTTGATGGTGAAACGACCTCCGTATTCTGTTCGTCGTTCTCCACAAGTTTTTCTTCTTGCGTAACTGGAGAAGAAGGTTCAGTTTGCGAATCGGGCAACTGCCCAAACAGCGGTTGAACACCAAAAATTACAATTATAAAGAAAATAAATCCTATTCGTTTCATGTTCATTTCTTTTAAAGGATAGATAGGGAAGTCCCTTATAGTTATGATAATATTCGTATTTATTATAAATAGAAAAACTACTGATGTCAACTCTTTTTCAGAAGTATTCTTAGGGTTTTTCTTGACATAACCGCTTAAATTTGATATGATATAAATATGTATGTTTTATTTGGAAATTGACACAGTGTAGCCATTTATGCCACATAAAACAACTACTTTTACACGGCAACAAAGGCACTTGAGATAGTTCAACACTAAATTATGTGCAAAAAGACATCACAACTGAGGAGAAGAAATGGATTTCAAACTTAACGAAATAGATGGTTTTGACGAAGAAGAAATAGATCCTTTTGATCAAAATAGCGATAACGATATTACTAATGAGGATGAATTTGATCCTTTGGGGGTTGATGATGAAACCGATGAGGAAGATTCTGATGCAGTCGCTTATGAACCAGACGAGCCGGACGAATCGGAGGATGTATATGATGAAGAAGAGGAACTGGATGAAGAATCTTCTCCATTAGTATTAGAGCAGCAGCGTATAGAAATAGCACCTTTTAATTCGCAGGAAGAAAATAACTTCGCCTACGCCGAAGCTGTTAGAGCCTATTATGAAGAAAAAAATTATGAACAGGCAATAGAAAAATTTACCGAAGCCATCAAAAACGAGAAAAAGCAAGCGAAAGGCAAAAAGTCCACGGCAAACGAAATCGTTGCCAAATCTATGTATTGGCAGGCAGAGGCTTATGTCAAAACGCAAGATATTCCAAAAGCAATTAAAACTTTTGAATCTCTTGTGAAAACCTGCCAAGAGCATTATCTTACTATATCGGCGCAACGGCGCGTGGAAATTTTGAAAGCGAAAAACTCTTAAAATAAGGAAAGGACAAGCGAAATTTGTGGATACTTTGAAGAATCTTCTTGAACAGAAAGCGACTAACTTACGAATTCACTCTATCATCTCAACATCGGAGGCAGGATCCGGACATCCAACAACATGTCTTTCAGCAGCAGATATTGTTTCTGCCCTCTTTTTTCATGCAATGCGCTATGATTGTGCAGACGCGCAAAATCCAAACAACGATAGATTTATCTTATCAAAGGGACACGCCGCACCGCTACTCTATGCTGCCTATGCTGAGGCAGGTATAATTCCAGTCGATGATCTGATTACGCTGCGACAGATTGATAGCATCCTTGAGGGACATCCTACTCCTCGTTTTGAATGGACAGAAGTGGCGACAGGATCCCTTGGACAGGGGCTATCGCTTGGTCTTGGGATGGCACTCAATGGTAAGTACTTAGATAAATCGAATTATCGTGTCTATGTGCTTCTCGGTGATGGCGAAACCGCTGAAGGTGGTGTCTGGGAAGCTGCTGCCTTAGCTTCGCATTATCAGTTGAATAACCTTATCGGAATTATAGATGTAAATGCACTTGGACAGAGCCAACGCACTATGTATGCATTTGATATTGATACCTACTGCAGCCGTTTTGAGGCATTCGGATGGCAAACTATCGGTATTGATGGGCATGATTTTGATGAAATTTTACCTGCATTGGAAAAAGCTAAAGACTCAACCGATAAACCAACCATGATAGTTGCCAAGACATTTAAAGGGAAAGGTGTTTCGTTCCTTGAAAACGAAGACAACTGGCACGGGAAAGCCGTTTCCAAAGGTGATGAACTTGATAAGGCTTTAGCCGAACTTGGTCCGTTGCGAGCGGATATTCCGCTACAGATAGAATCCCCTAATCCGATAGACAGACAGACTGCTGCCTCTACGGAATGTGAACCACCGAATTATCCATCCGATGAAGAAGTAGCAACACGCGGCGGTTACGGCACTGGGCTTGCAAAACTCGGCACGGCGAATCCCAACGTTGTTGCTTTAGATGGTGATACCAAAAACTCTACCTATGCCGAACAATTCATGGAACTCCATCCAAACCGATTTTTTGAGATGTTCATTGCGGAACAGAATTTGGTAGGAGCAGGCATCGGTCTTGCAAAACGAGGAAAAATTCCGTTTGTTTCTACATTTGCAGCATTCCTATCGCGTGCCTACGACCAAATTCGGATGTCCGCGATTTCACAAGCGAATATAAAATATGCTGGTTCACACTGCGGTGTTTCAATCGGTGAAGACGGTCCTTCACAGATGGGTTTAGAAGATATCGCAATGTTCCGCGCAATTCCAGAGGCAGTTGTGCTATACCCAAGCGATGCTGTTTCAGCCGAACGTCTTGTCGCTGAAGCTGCTGCACATGAAGGAATTGTGTATATCCGCACTTCTCGCCCCAAAACCTCTATTCTCTATGATGCCGATGAAAGTTTCCCTATCGGTGGATGTAAGGTTGTTAAACAGAGTTCTGAAGACAAAGTAACGGTTATCACAGCAGGCGTTACGCTACACGAAACCTTAAAGGCACATGAAAAACTCGCCGCAGAAGGTATTGCAATTCGCATTATTGATCTGTATTGTATCAAACCAATTGACACGGAAACATTGCTGGCAGCGGCTTCCGAAACGAGCAATACTTTAATCACCGTTGAAGACCACTATCCTGAAGGTGGTTTAGGCGATGCCGTGTTAGATGCTGTTGCGACTAAAGGTGTCCATGTTCACAAACTCGCTGTTACGGGAATACCACGATCTGGCAAACCAGATGAGTTATTAGAACGTCACGGCATCAGTGCAAGCGCAATTGTGCAAAAGGTAAAGGACATCACCTGATTAATTTAAAATTCTGATACTAATCGAATTTAGAAGAATTATTCTGCTATATAGGGAGAATCGTTATGCCGCGTACCGATTATACCTCTGAAGTTGTTGCTGTCCGAGGTAAAGAGATTTATCAGCAGCAGATTCGGGATAAGGTTGAACTAAAACATAAAGGCAAATTCTTATCCGTTGACATTGAAACGGGGGACTATGAAATTGATACTGACGATTTGTCTCCAACGATGCGTCTACTTGCTAAACGACCTGATGCTGTCGTTTTCAGTTTACGGATAGGGTTCCAAGCTGCCCATCGTATTGACTTTAAAATTTCAGACCAACAGAATGATTGTTGGGTTCATTAAGAGATGCAGCAAACTATTGTTTGGATTGTAGTAATAGGTGTTATCCTTCTGGTAGGCATTGGGATGATTTTCGCCTTGCGTGCACCGCGCACCGCCGCTAAGACATATCCTGCCGATAAAGGGCCTAACTATATTGATGTTTCCGAGTATCCACAAAAAATGCAAAAACTTTACGAGTTGTTTACTCGGAAATGTAGCCGATGCCATACCGTTGCACGTCCGATTAATTCCACCTTTACACCGGAAGAATGGCGAAAATATGTGCATAAGATGCGACAAAAGCCAGGCTCCGGACTCACCCTCAAAACAACTGAACAAATAATAGAATTCCTAATTTACGATGCAAAACATCGAGAGAGAAATGCGCCATGATAAAATTGATACTTACGACCTGTGTCCTGCTGTCTTTTACGATAGGATTGCAGGCAGCACCTGTCAAAAAACTTCAAATTTCAATTGATAGTCAACCTATTAAATTTACCTCAGCACCTATATTCAAAAGTGACACATGGTTTGTGCCATTGGAGTCTTTCTGTAAAAAGTTAGGATTAAAGGTTGAGACTCCAGATGGCGGAGATATGGCGGTTATTTGCGGCGGTGGTGAAGAATCGGAGTTGTGTGTACCACTACAATTTGGTGAAAGCACATTCAACATTGACAACGTTACTTACGCTAAACTGGAAAGCATAACTGCACCGTTCGGTTTTGAAATTTACAAAGCCTCAGAAACCCTGCTTGAGATCATCCGACCAGAACAACTCGCCCCTAAATTTACGTTACCCGACCTTGACGATACGCCGAGACGTTTACAAGATTTCCGTGGAAAGAAGACGCTCCTCTATATCTGGGGTTCATGGTGAGCATGCCGTGGACAACTGCCAGGATGGCAGCAATTCTACGCGAAACACCGTGATAAACTAAATGTTGTGTCCATTGCAATAGATGCGCAAGGGGCATCTGTGGTGAAACCGTGGCACAATAAAGCTAATGCCGAATTTGTCACACTCGTTGATGCACAAAATATATTGGGCAACAGTTATAATCTCAAAGCGATTCCCTACGGTGTTATGATTGACGAAGCAGGACGTTTAGTCAAATCACCTTTTAGCATAAACGTTGCTAAAAAAGAAACAATTGCAATGCTTGAAAAGTGGCTATCGGATCCCACTTACAACGCAACCCTCCTTCACAATTTAAAACCGCTGAACAAATCGCAAAATCCAAAAGTTGTTGAGGCGAATGCACGCTTTCAACTTGGACTTACCTTGTTAGAGATAGGCAAAAAGACGAAAGCGATGGCAGAATGGCGAAAGGCTTTGGAATTGGATCCTAAAAATTGGATTATCCACAAGCAGATTTGGGCAGTCGAACATCCCGACAAATTTTATGATGGGAATGTGGATTATGGATGGCAAAAGGCGCAGTTAGAAGCGGAAAAGAGGTAGTTTCCAAGGAATTAATCCTATGACAATAAGAAAAATATTTTGTAAATCATTATTGATTAGGTTAACCCTCGTTTCTATTATTGGCATGTTTGTCTACGCAGAGGATGTCAAGGGATTAAAGTGGTGTTGGCCTACTCAAATGGAGGAACTTACACAGTGAAAAAAATCTGAGTGTTTTTTTGTTTATTTTCTTGAGTGCTTTAGCATTCGGGGAACTCTCTATTGAAGAAAAAATAGAAGGACGAAACCGACCTTCAAATATAGTACTGGAGGTAAAAGCAGATGAAGAAAATTCTTAGTATTTTGTTTATTCTTTTAACTACTACGGCCTTTGGGGAGTTATCTGTCCAAGAAAAGCTTGATAACCGTAACTTTCCCTCAATTTTTATGCCATGGCATTACAATATGAATCTGCCACCCTCGGTATCACCCCGAGAAAATGTTGCTTACCATGATCTAATCTGGTCTCCAGAAAGCTTACTCGAATTTGAGAGGACAGAAACCGGTAAAATAAGGCTGACAGGCGACTTTGATTTTACAAGAGAAGAACTTGATGAATATCGCTCATACAATCCAAACATCCTTTTCATCCTTGAACTGCGAATGCGCGATATGGAATTTGATTGGTATTTTTATAGGAAAATTATGGATGAGTATATTGCGATAGCAGACGAGGCAGGTAATGCCGTATTAGACACATCTGGTAGACGGTTCTTAATTGATTTTGTAAATCCAAAGATGCAAAATCTAATCGTTCAGCAGGCGATCGCAATTGCTGAGAGTGGATTTTATGATGGTATTTTCTTCGATTTCTGGAATGAGAAAGGGGTCGTTCTTGAAGGGTATCGCACGTACGAAGCTGAACAACACGCGCGCATGGAAATACTCAAAGGTATCCGTGCTGGTGTCCGTGATGATTTTCTTATACTCGTCAACGGGTTATCGGTTACCGAAAATACAGCACCTTATATTAATGGAACTTTCATGGAAACGTTTAGGGCACAGCGTAAAAATTACAATCATGAAGGTCTGAAGGAGATGGGAAATGCGTTATTATGGGCGGAAAAAAATTTCCGAGAACCACAGATAAATTGCTTGGAAGCAGAGGGTATTGGAAGCGAATCGCCTCTAAGCTCCGAAAACCAACAGGCAATGCGATGTCTTACCTCACTGAGTCTCACGCACTCTGATGGATTTGTGCTTTACACAATGGGTATACAAGAGAATGAAGCGCACCAGCATGATAGTTCGTTTAGGAATCCACGCAGGAATCATCTCACCGATGTCACATACGGTCATGGGCAGGATCCACAAGGACTTCATCATTTTCACCATCATCAGCATTATTGGTATGACTTTTGGGATGCTGACCTTGGGCAGCCCGTGGGTGAAAAAGGACAACGCTATGAAGGCACAGAAGGTCTGTTTATCCGGGAGTTCACTAATGGGTGGGCGGTCTATAACCGCAGCGGTAAAGCGCAAGAGATTAGCCTCCCGATGCAAACTACTGGAGTCGCAAGCGGTATCACAAGTTTCAAGCACATCGTCCCCGATTTGGATGGTGAGATGTTTCTGAAAACTGATGTAAATGCGGATGTGAATGGTGATGGTGTTGTGAATATCTTAGATTTAGTTGCTGTGGCAAATGCGTTTGGTAAAGCAGAACCCGATCTCAATGGCGATGGCATTGTGAATATTCAGGATTTGGTAATTGTTGCAAATGCGTTTTGATGTTTCTCCTTTAGTTATCTATCCCACCGCAAGTCGTTTTTTCTGCTCCTCCAACATTTTCTTTTGACGTTTTACACGTTCTGGCACCAGTCGTTCCCTCGGTGCTATCGGTTTAAAATCTAAGCGGTCTTTGCCCAATCCGCTTAGAACTGCCAACTCTATCGGCGAGAAATCGTCCGGATTGTCACGATTGAAATTCATCGGTTCTTTGAGTGCAACTGGGGGATTTGTGATGAAACGGGCGCGTCCCGACGGATTCTGTGATGCTGAATGCAAAATAAACGGATGTAGTAGAACAACATCTCCTGCATTCCCAGTAATTTCCACAAAGTCTTTACACTTTTCATACAACTGACCAAAACCTTGTCCCGGCAGCAAACCCTCTGGATGTGCATATAGATGTTGTGCCACGTGTTGGACAGAATCGCAGGCGACAAACGTCCCACCGCTTTTCGGATAAATATCTGACCAAACGACGATGGTGAGCAATCCTTGCTCTGGACTATCCAAGAAGTGTCTGAAGAAATCGCCATCTTTATGCCAACCCGTGAAGTGAGACTCAGGCGGTTGCCATTCATCCTGGGCACCTAATTTAAAGTTGATGATAAACCCATCACCCCAAGAAGGTTCTGTATTGGCAATCCTATCTTCGCCACCGAGCAGGTCGCAGATACCGTCCCATGCCCTCGGCGCGATTTCTTTAATCGGCAAACGATTCATGGAGGGTAAATGGATACGCGGCTCTTTCCAAGTTGTGAGGTTATCAGGGTCATAACCGAGACGTTTAAAAGCAAAGGCACGCCACTCTGCTGCCAATTCTCGTGAAAAGCAATCTTTCAGAACAACATGTCCCTTTTCAACGAAATGGTTTACATCTGATTCTGTAAGTGTTTTGTAAGTTTTTGCCATCTATATCCTCTTATTTCAGGCTATCCAACAACGTTTCTGCGAGTCTCGTAGCGAATTCGTCATCGTTGATATGTGCGTCCATCTCAATGACCGTCACATTGTCTCCGATGTGTGCCGTTAGATTTTCTCGCCATGCATCTCGCGCTTCGGGTGAATCAAAAGGTTGTCCTGTTTTATCAATTGCAGATACACCATGTGTCGGAATGAGTACAGTTGTAGGTCCTTTCGATTCGTTGAGTTTATGTGCCATAATTCTGCCTAACTCGGCTGTCTCTTCAACAGTTGTCCGCATGAGTGTGACTGTCGGATTGTGCTGATAAAAATGTCGTTCGCTAAACTTCTCAGGCACTGTATCAGGAGGACCAAAGTTCACCATATCCAAAGCACCGGGGGCAATCACTTGAGGCAATCCTGCTTGTCCTGCGGCTTCTAACCGTTCGGGACCAGCACTAAGAATTCCGCCTACTAATTCGTCTGCAAGTTCTGTCGTTGTTACGTCAAGCACACCGGCAAGGAAACCGCCTTTAACGAGGTCTTCCATTGCACGTCCGCCTGTGCCTGTTGCATGAAAAACGAGTACTTCGTAGCCAGCGGCTTCAAGGATTTCACGCGCTTTTGTGACACACGGAGTCGTTACACCGAACATTGTCGCAGCAATTAAGGGTTTATCATCTGTTGCCTCTGGTGCTTCTGCGGTTACCATTCCGACAATTGCACCAGCAGCGTTTGCGAGAATCTGTCGTGACAAACGGTTGATGCCAGCAATATCAACGACAGAATACATCATACTTATGTCTTTGGATTGCACATACGGACTTGTATCGCCAGATGCCAGCGTTGAAACCATGATTTTCGGAACACCTACAGGTAATGCCTGCATCGCTGTTGTTCCGATAGTAGTCCCCGCAGAACCTCCGAGTGAGATGATGCCATCAATTTCGCCAGCAGCATGTTTTTCAGCGATAAGCGTAGCCGCGCCTTGTGCCATCACTGCAACACTATTGCCTCGGTCACCTTCGTCTCGCAGCGCCTTTAGCGACGAGTCTCCAGCTTGTGCTACTTCATCAGCAGAAATATCGGGTGTCAACTGCGGTTCACCCAAGATTCCTGTGTTAACGACACACGTTGAAACACCGCTTGATTCTATCTGTGATTTGATGAAGCCAAATTCTATACCCTTGGTGTCCATTGTTCCGACAATGCAAACTGTTTTCGCCATCGGGAGATTCCTCAGCTATATTCGTTGAATTGTGTTGGCAATTATATGTAGAGGCATGAAATGTGTCAAGTTAATTTCACAATACAAGTCATTCCGAATTATGCACCTTTTTTCTTACAACTCGCGTCTTTATATGTAAGTGAGTAAGATATGCTTTCTGGAGGATTTTGGTGAAAAACGAAGATGCCGCATTGATTCAACGTATCCTTATAGGCGATGAAAATGCCTTTGCGTGTCTGATTGGAAAGTACGAAAAACAAGTTCATGCACATGCATGGCGGAGGATAAGAGATTTCCATATCGCCGAGGATATTACGCAAGAAACCTTCCTACAAGTGTATCAGAAACTCGAAACATTGGAAGATTCAACCCAGTTTTCAAGATGGCTTTATAAGATTGTGAGTAATCTCTGTAACGCATGGTTTCGTAAAAATCGGATAAAGACTGAATCGCTGGAAGAAACCGACATATCAGAAATAGAGACAGAGGCATATTCTCAATATGTCGCTGCAGAACACGCGAAAATGACTGCGGAAGTGCAACGCGATCTTGTCCAAAAACTGCTGGCGAAGTTGAAAGAAAGTGATCGGGAGGTAATTACACTCCATTACTTTGAAGAGATGACCTCTTCAGAGATAGGAACGTATTTAGGTGTATCAGAAAATACCGCTAAGAGTCGGATCCGCCGTGCACGGCAAAGATTAAAGAAGTATGAATTCATGATTCAAGAGGCGTTAGACATTACAATTGAAGGGAAACACCGTTTCCAACACCAGTTAAAAGGAGATATTATCATGGCAAAAGAAGTGAAAGATGCCCCCAAAGTTGAAGTAAATCCCGAAGAAATCAATCAAAGTCTTACTGAAATGCGAACCGAGATTGCTGAACTCCGTGAACAGATTCAGTACATCGTTAAGGAACAAAACACCCGCCGTTCTGAAGATGATATGTTGCGTCCTCCTCGCTCACAACGAGGCGATGCATTTAAGACATTAAGCACACTTCCTGAAGATGCTGAAAATCATGTAGCATGGGGCTATGTTGGTGTATATAAGACCGCTTCCAATGCTGGCAAGGCACGCATTGCATATTGGTCAGACAGCATTGATATTTTCCTAAACAAAGCACCAAATGCTGACATCGTAAGTCTTGCCAATCTCTTTACAAATCCCGCTATAGTTGCTGTTCTAAGGCAGTTAGTAGAGGGGAACAAATCTGTTGCGGATTTGGCAAAAGGAAGTGGCATCTCAGAAGATGAGATAGAGGAAGCTGTCCAGACGTTAATGGACGCTACGTTAGTGGCGCGCACGGAAGACAATCTCATTAAACCTCAAAACGATGTAATTTCCTTTTTCCTAAACTTTGTGAGTATGACGATCGTTCATCTCGGGCATATCAAACCAAAGAATTAAACTTAGTTCAATAACCCGTAGAGCATTTAGATGAATTATTAGAGCGTATCTCAAAAATCATTTGTAGGGCGAGGTCTCTGTGCCTCGCCATCTACTATCCTTCTATTATTATAAACCCTACCACAAAATACCCTCTTAAATCCATTCACAATTTAAATATATGCAACTATTTTCGCCTAATTCGCGTCACTATATAGCGAAATAAATTGATTTGACGTTTCATTGAGTTTTGTAAGCTCACTCACCCTACAGTTCTCGTAGGTTGGGTTGAGGGACGAAACCCATAAATCAACGGTATGAATGCCATCAGGCATTCCCCGGGTGTCAACTTAAGCAATTTTCAAACATGGAAAACCCTCTTGAGCCCCGTAGGGGCGGTATGTTTATAGAAAACGGATAATCCATCTCTTGAGCCCCGTAGGGGCGGTATGTTGTCGCCTCAGTCCACCAGTCAGATATGTCGTTCCTACGGAACTCAAGAGGCGGTGGGTAACATATTTCTATAAACATATCGTCCCTACGGGACTAAATATGGGACAGTTTCAATCACTATAAGGGTTGAGAAGCACTCGTCAAAACTTAGATGTCTTCTGAAGTTGACACCTATGGGGTTGAGGGACGAAACCCAACAGGTATACACTCTTGCCAGAAAAGACATCCTACCGACTACCGAATGCCGACCACCAATAATTATACCTTTTTCCCGCTGGCTCATGTTATAATATAGTAGATTATGTAGAAGCGATCTCCGAATCGCGACTAAACCACTAATAGTCGGGAATCGGGGTTCCCTCCTACAGTTCAGATGTAAAGTTAATTGTAAAATCCACTATAAAAACAATCCCTCAGAAAAAGGGAAACTCTCATGCAAAAAACAGTAATTTTGATTTTAGCGATTGGGTTGGCAATATGTGTTATTTCATTAAACACCATCGCACAAGACACAAAAGAGGGTCAAATGCCTCACAAAATATTGACGATTCCGGATATTCTTAAAATTAAGTCGTTTTCATCCCGTTCACGATTACAGCTCTCCCCTGATGGAGAGTTTCTTGCTTATGTTGTGCAAGACCCTCATCACAAGTCATCGTTCCAAAAAAACACAGAATATTCCAGGTTTCTACCAACCGGAGTATTCATTGAGCATCATAGTAGTGCAGTCTGGGTTACCAATATCAGAACAAAGGAAACTTATAAACTCGGTTCAGATGACGGAGTTGACTGGGCACCACGGTGGTCACCAGATGGACGCTATTTAGCATTCTATTCTGACCGAATGGGCGCACCACAACTTTGGGTTTGGGATAAGATGAAAAATAAGGTGCGACGAATTAGTGAGAAACCGATTACTGCTATATTTGGTTTTGAAGCACCACAATGGACATCGGACGGAAAACATCTCATTGCGAAGTTACGTCCAGAAGATATAGATATTTCCAAACTTATCTCACCCGATACCAATCCACAAACGATAAACGTTTGGGAAACTGAAACGTATGAACCGTCTTCTTTAGAGGGGCAAGCAGATAGACTCGCATATCTCAAGGGAGATTTAGGGGTATTTGACTTTGACACAGGTGATGTGTCAATTCTCACAAGTGAATTATATACGACAAATATGTTTTTGTCTCCAGATAATGCTGCAGTTGCCGTGATCGACATAATAGGAACGGGAGAATTGACAGCTCAAGAAGCCATTTTTGAGCTGCTATTGGTGCCATTAGATGGAACGCCATTACAACGTTTAGCAACAGGTATCAGATCAGGATCGCAGATCGTAAGTTGGGCACCAGATGGTAAGCATCTGGTTTATGGACATCCGGACGGCCTGTTTTTAGTTTCAGTCCAAGATGGTGAACAGAAAAATCTCACGGCAAACCTTGCAGAAAACCCTCGATTTTCGATGCGTCCACTCTGGAGTCCATCAGGCACCTCTATTTTCTGTGGTTTCGATGGACATGTTTGGGAACTGACAACAGACGGTAGTAATGCGCGGAAACTTACAGATGGTTTGGTGGGGCGAGGGGTCTTCGGTGTCGTGGCAAAGCGGGATACACATATCGTTTGGCAATCAAACGAAACACAATCTATCTGCATCCATACTCATGATCATGAAACAAAGAAAGGTGGTTTTTATTTGCTAAACACTACAGAAGGAGGAACTACCTGTCTGTTTGAAGAACCACTTTCTATATATGGCCGTTTGGGAGACGAATTCGACATAATATCTGTAGGTCATGGTGGGAGGATTGTCTACAGAGCGCAGGATGTGACACAACCAGAGGAGATCTGGATGCTTGATACAAATTCTGGCAAACGACAGCAGGTGTCCGACCTCAACCCGCATCTGCGTGACTTACAATTTGGTGAGGTGCGTCTCGTCGAATCAAAAACGGCGGAGGGTCAGCTTTTACAGGGTGTTTTGATGTTGCCTATCAACTATGAGGAAGGAAAACGTTATCCTTTAGTCACGTGGGTCTATGGAGGTCGTAACCTTTCTGGGTATGCTTATCGTTTTGGATTAACGGGGCAGATTAACTTTCAGTTGTTAGCGACCCGTGGCTATGCTGTTCTTGGGGTTGATACGCCATTGAAATCCAACGACCCCATGATAGAACTCTCAGGATTTGTCCTCCCCGCAGTTGATAATGTTATTGAGATGGGAATCGCTGATGAGAATCGTTTGGGAATAATAGGATACAGTTACGGTGGATACAGCACAGTTGGACTGATTACGCAAACCAACCGTTTCAAAGCCGCAGTTGCCGGTGGAGGCAAATACAATTTAACAAGCCATTACGGGATTCTTTCGAAACAGGGGAACAGTTATGGTATTGGTTGGTCAGAAGGTGGACAGGGGCGTATGCGCGGTTCGCTCTGGGAACAACGCCAGCGGTATATTGATAACTCTCCGATATTCCATCTGGATAAGGTTGAGACTCCCGTCTTAATCTATTGTGGTGAAGGGTATGATGGTAATGATTACACGCAGTCTGGAGAGCTTTTCTCTGGATTACGCAGACTTAAGAAGAAAGCGACTTTTGTCTGGTATCGTGGTGAAGGACATGGCTTGACAACTTGGCGAGCCGAACACCGCGCTGATTGCTGGGAACGCATTATTGATTGGTTTGAAAAACATCTGAATTAAAGAACAAGAATTGTTTGAATCTCGGACTTACACGGATTGCCCCCTAATCGCTACGTGCTTTGTAAGCGCGCCTACCAGTGAACGTCCAAGGCGCAACGTGCTACACGCGTACGCTGCGTTGATTTAATAGTGAGTTGCGAGACTACAAGAGCCGCGGCCCCAGAGAAAAGTGCTTATATTTTCTATTTCACCATAAATATATGCAACTATTTTCGCCTAATTCGCGTCACTATATAGCGAAATAAATTGATTTGACGTTTCTTTGAGTTTTGTAAGCTCACTTACCCAGAAACGTCTAAACCGTATAATTCCCTTAATGAAATAGCCTTCTGGAGATGTCAGATGAAAAGCGACACCGTTGCGTTGATTCAGCGTACCCTTGCAGGTGATGAGACTGCTTTTGCCAGTTTGGTGAGCAAATACGAGAAGCAGGTTCACGCGTATGCGCTGCGGGAAATAGGTGATTACCATATCGCTGAAGACATTACCCAAGAGACCTTTCTGGAAGTCCATCAGAAGTTAAAGACGCTGAAAGACCCGGAGAAGTTTTCAACTTGGCTATATGCAATTTTCAAAAACCTTTGTATCGCTTGGTACCGAAAAAATCGGTTGCAACCTGAATCATTGGAAGAGATCCATATCTCGAAAATCGAGACAGATACATATTCGCGGTATGTCGCCACCGAGCATGCGAAAGCGACTGCTTATGCACAACGCGACCTCGTCAACAAACTGCTTACGACGTTGAAGGAGAGTGACCGAGAGATAATCACGCTCCACTATTTTGATGAGATGACAACTGCTGAGATAGAGACGTACTTAGGAATACCAGAAAATACGATTAAGAGTCGGCTATATCGCGCACGACAGCGGTTGAAGAAGCACGAATTCATGATTCAAGAGGAATTAGATATTACAATTCAAGGGAAACACTCTTCCCAACAACATTTAAAAGGAGAAATTAGCATGGCAGACGAAGTGAGAAATGAATCCGAGGTGGACGCAAGGTTGGAAGAAATGCAGCGTCAGATCACCGATCTACAAGAGCAAATTAAGGGCATCGCGGCTAACTCGGATGCTTCTACTGAGCATACGGATGTTTCTAATAGTGATATAGAATATCGCTTTGTGGCTGACTCGGATGCTTCTACTGACTCAGACAAAAAACAAGCACTTGAAGCATTACTCCAACTCTCTCATCATGTGAAAAACCCGATCACGTGGTGCTACGCGGGTGCCTATCAGGCAGCCCCTGGCCAGAGATCAAGTCGCGGTTCAGTCTGGACGACCAACGTTGATCACTTCCTATCGTTCGCACCGGATGCTGAAATCGTGAAACTTGCGACATTCTTCACAAACCCCACCGTAGTCGCTGTTTTAAGGCAATTAGTGGCGGGCAAGAAATCAGTTACGGATTTGGCAAACGGCTGTGGTATTTCCGAAAGTGAGATGAAGAAAGCCGTGGAAATGTTAGCAGACGGAGCGTTAGTGAAGCGTACGGAAGACGATCTCATCGAACCTAAAAACGATGCCGTTTTCTATTTCCTGAACTTCGTCGGTATGGTAACCGTCTATCTTAATCCTGAAGATTATCATAATCAGGATTAACTGTATAGACAACATTGCGCGTTGTATAGGAAAAATCGTCAGTCTGAGATTGATCCTATACAACGCGTTACTGTTTAACAGCGGTGTGTAAATATTTTGTCAAATAGACCCAATTACAAAACGCTTTATAGTGAAATACAAAAATATATGCACACTTTTGGGCTGTAGGACTTAAACCGACCTATTGGATTGTGCCGTAGCACAAACTTTCCAGTTTGTGCAGAGTGTACGCAACCTAACAGGT
>JAPPCZ010000083.1 GCA_028824685.1 Candidatus Poribacteria bacterium | reverse complement strand
ACGTTAAGTTGGTAAGGCTCCTTCGAGATAAGAAGGTTGATAGGCCAGATGTGTACACCGTGTGAGCGGTTCAGCTAACTGGTACTAATAAGTCGAGGGCTTGATAAATTATTTTCTCTACCGTTCCTCACAATCTATACAGTTGTCAAATATTCTTATACACCTTTCCGGTGGTTACAGCGAAGGGGCCCCACCCGTTACCATTCCGAACACGGTAGTTAAGCCCTTCAGCGCCGATGATACTCCGGGGGCAACCCCGCGGGAAAGTAGGTCGCTGCCGGAATCCTAATTTTAAAGGGCAGGGTTAATCCTGCCCTTTGATTCTATTAACTCTTTAGGAAGAAATAAGAGGTGTTTTGTGCGTTATCCTATTGTAATCCATAAAGATTCAGAAAGCTGTTACGGGGTTACTGTCCCGGATTTGCCCGGCTGCTTCTCTGCCGGAGATACGGTTGAGGATGCCATGATGCAAACCGTAGAAGCGATTGAATGTTATCTTGAAGGTTTACTGCTCGATGGTGAACCAATTCCCAACCCCAAAGACATAACATTTTATACCAATAATCCTGACTATGCTGATGGACTGTGGAAAACAGTATCAGTTGATCTGGCGGCATTAGTTCGTGAAGTAACTCCTGAAAAGGCAACCAGTTTGTCTAAGGTCTACTCTGTAAGTGAAAAGGAGCGGACCCATGAATCACATATATAATACTCTCCCAGCAATTGTTATTTTATTGATAGTCGTTATTATCGGTTGTTCAAGGACAGCAAAGCAAGCAACTGACAATGAAAAAGAAGAATCAGGGACTGAACTTGCATTAGACGAAACCTACGATAAGGTTAGAAACGGCGCACGCCTCATCTTGAATTACGACGCTCAATCTAATTCCTTTAAAGGTACCGTAGAAAACACAACTGATGAAACCCTAAAACAGGTTCGTGTTGAAGTCCACTTATCAAACGTAAAAGAGCTTGGTCCAACAACCCCAGCGGACCTTGCCCCCGGTGAAAAAAGAGATGTACAACTCACCGCAACAAGCACGGACTTTGATGGATGGACTGCACATCCCGAAGTCGGAGCGGGTGAACATGGTCATGGGGAAGAACATGGTGAGCATGACTCAGAACATGAGAGTGAACATGACCGAGGAGGTAAGGGAGAACATGAGAAAAAAGGTGAACATGATTAAAGGTGATTCGATTTACGGTTATTTCCTTATGTTGGTCTGGCTGTTCGGATTAACAACGGTTGGACATACAGCAGAACCGCCCGAAAATATCCTCAAAAACGGTGACTTTGACCTAAAACTTGACGGATGGCACCACTGGACACATGAAAGTGCCGCTGCGGTCTTTCAGACAGAAGGTAATAAGGCAGAACCGATCGTTGGCAAAAATGCTGCCTATATCAAAATCAATAAGGGTGGTAATGCATTAGGGCACATACAACTTTATCAGCAACCCTTTACGCTGGAGAAAAATACTACTTATACTTACAATCTGTGGGCAAAAAGCGAAAAACCGAGAAACATCACAATGCGCATTATGCATCAAGGGGCACCATGGACCATATACGCTCCAAAATCTATTAATCTAACTGAAGAATGGAAGGAGTTTTTCATCACATTCAAAATGCCTGTGGATGACGTGAATTCACGCGCGGGTATTATCATGGGAATAGAGAAAGTTGACGTCTGGCTTGACCACATCCGCCTCTATGAGGGTAAGTATGTAAGCGATATTGAAGGTGCTGAACCGCATGCCGTTCAACCTACCGACAAATTAACAACAACATGGGCATCACTAAAAAACCGAGACTAAAGACGTATACACTCTCATTTCAATTAAATAAACAGTGCAATGTCAAAACTATATAAGCAAATTACACCTAAATTTCAGCAATTTATTGAAAATCAAAAAATATTTTTTGTTGCAACAGCAACCGCCGACAGTAGAATCAATCTATCTCCAAAAGGCATGGATTCCTTGCGTATCGTTAATGCAAACCGTGTTATCTGGTTAAACGTGACAGGCAGCGGAAATGAAACTGCAGCACACGTTCAAGAAAACCCTCGGATGACACTTATGTTTACTGCGTTTGAGGATAATCCGTTGATCCTCCGACTCTACGGCACTGCCAAGGCTATCCATAATGACGACCCAGAATGGCAACTTCTCTTTCCACTATTCTCACCAATTCCCGGTGCAAGACAAATCTTTGACCTTAAAATTGATCTCGTTCAAGCTTCCTGCGGAATGGCTGTGCCACTTTACGACTACGTCGGTGAAAGGGAACAGTTAAATACATGGGCAGCGAAAAAAGGTAAAGAAGGTTTAAAGACTTATTGGGAAGAAAAGAACAGCACCAGTCTTGATGGAAAACCCACCCATTTCGCTTAAGATGCTTGTCCTAAATCTCCTTCGTTTCTCCTTGAATTTCCTACCGCCACCGTGTATAATAAATTGTGAATCCTATAAGCCAGACAAACAACTAACTAATAAATACACATTATACTAACGCAAATGAAATTACTCTATATTCCCATTTTCTTATTCCTTGTGTCATTTCTATCTGTCGCAAATGCCCTTCCACCAGACGCAGAACTCCAAAGTGCAATCCAAACCGCTCGCAAATTTATAAATCTCAAAGCGCGGTATACCTCAAGTGAAATAACAGAATGCGCAACCGATAGTTTTGTTACCATCGCCAAGAATTGGCAAAATTTGCCATCAAAATTTCGGCAGGAACTTAAGCCAATTTTCTTGCGTCCTGGACTGCCCGGCAGTTTTTTCGGGGATATTCAATTATCAGAACATTTCAATACACCGCACTTCAGGCTTCACTATACGCGTGTTGGACCGCATGCACCTCCACTTGAGGATTTTCACCCACGCAACGGTGTGCCCGATTATATCGATCTCTGTGCCGATGCGATGGAACGCTCATACCGCGTTCAAATTGACCTGATGGGGTTCAAAAAGCCTTACATCGATTTTTGGGCGGCACAAAACGGTGGCAACCATAAAATGGATGTATATCTGTTTACGTTTCCTGCACTCGGTATCACAACTGCAGACTGGTTTGAAGGGCGTGTGTTATCTACTGCCTTGACGGTCGCACCCTATTTCATGATCAATTCCCGTATTTATGACTATGTTGGAAAAGCAGAAGGGATACGCTATCTTGAAACGACTTGCGCACATGAATTTCTGCACGGCATTCAATTCGGTTATAACGCCTATATGCCAACATGGTTCATGGAAGCATCCGCTACGTGGATAGAAGTGATGACTTACGACGGTGGCGTTATTGACGATGGAGATACACTCCCCGACCCTGACGAACCCAACGAAACCAACTCCTACAACTACTACATCCATCAACTCCGACGTTGGTTTCTTATTCCAGATATTTCACTTGAAAGCCGAATCGGGGATCACGAATACGGTTCGGTAATATGGGCACTGTATATGGCAGAAAGGTTCGGTTATGACATCATCCGGCAATTTTTCGAAAACGCCACAGATGGTAGTTATCGCGAAATGGGCAACTTCTACGATGTCTTTGTTGATAACGGCACAACGCTTGCAGAGGCGTTCAAAACCTTTACGGTATGGAACTATTTCACAAATACCCGCGCCTATACAAATCCCGAACTTCCGGGTTATAGGAACGCTCACCGATTTCCACCTGTCGCCATTCATCCTAATGATGTTCATACCAATTATCCGATTCGTGCTGATTTCAATTCAGAAGCAATGCCAGAACATTTTTCGTGTCGGTATATTGTCTTTCGTCCTACTGGGATTATGCCAGAATTCGCTATCAAAATAGATGGTGCTGACCTTGCACCGATAGATATGAGTCGCCTGACAAACACTGATAGGATCAACATTGAGAGAGAACTAAGTCGGCACAACAATTTAGGCTTGCGCGGGTGGGCTGCCAAATTTGTCGTAAAAAAACGGAATGGCAGTACCGAAGTCAGAGAAGCGTTTACCTATCAACGTTCCCAAGAAGCACAGATGACATTCACAGATTTCGGTGGCGACATTCAAGAAATTACGCTCATTCTTATCAATATGCATCCTGATGTTGAACAGGTTATAATTCCCGGTGGTACTTTTGGCGGTTCTGTCAGTTACATGGCTGGTGCACCACCGAAGGGACAGTTATCAAACGCTCAAGTCTCACAAGGAGGTAGAGGTCCCATAATCAAATGGACGCTTGACGACCCGACCGGAATTCAGGAAGTCGCAATCGTGAGAAAACGCATTGTGCTGGAAAGTGAAACAGATGAACCGCTACCTTTTGAAAATCCCGATGAAGTAATCGCTGCAACTGATAGCGATGATAACGGCATCCCTGAAGATGATATAACTATCGTGGGATATGTGAGTCTAACGCAAACCCAATTCGAGGATACTACCATCTACCAAGATGTTGATTTAGACTTTACTGACCCAGATCACGTTTATTATTACAAAAAGGTTCATTATTATTATGCAGTTGTCCCCGTTGACGCGATGGGTATTATGGGTACACCAAGTATTACGCCAGATAGTATCACACCGAACGCAGATACAGCAAACGGAGCACCTGCGTTCTTTATCAGTACGCAACTACACGGCACAGGGACATGGCATGTAGAAGTTCAAAGCACACGCCCGCTGCAAAGTGCACCACAACTAACGGTAGAAAGCCCTAACCGAGACAATTATACCGTCATTTTAACACAAGAATCCGAGACAAATTGGCGCGGAACCTTACGTACAAACGGATTTCCACCGACAGGTATCTATCTCTACAAAATTACTGGAAAAACACCGGCTGGTATAACAGGAGACCAAATTTGGCAAGGGCGCATCTTCAACTATGTTGCGAAAAACACAAACCGAAATGTATCAGTTGCACCTAATCCGCTTCGGGCAGCACAAGGAAGCCAACACTTAACTTTTTATCCCAGAGGATTAAAGGTTGAAATTTATGATATATTAGGGAATCGAATTAAGGTAATTGATAATGCATCCAATTGGGATTGCACAAACCAACGCGGTGAGAAAGTGTGCGCCGGGCTATACTTTTTCCGTGCCACCGATGGAAATGGATTTCAAAGTACCGGGAAATTCTCAGTGGTGAAATGATGAAGAGTTATAAGCCATCAGCAGTCAGCAGTCAGCAGTCAGCAGAAGTGCCCATCTGCAAGATTAACCGACAATCTACAATTGTCAATAATCAGAAAGCAGAGTCCTACAAAAAGAAAATCTCTTTTTCCGACAGCCGACTGCTGAAAGCCGATGGCTTCCGATGGCTAACTGCTATCCCTATTACACTTTTCTTGTTACTCCTTTGTAGTTGTGGTGAAGAAGGACTGATTGATCCGCATGGTGAGACCAAACTACCACCTCCCGATACAGTAGGAGTGTTCAACGCTATTGATTTTCCAACAGACACAGGTTCAGCATGGACATACATTAACCTTGATACCGAACAGGAATTCACGCTTCGTGTTAGGGGGACGCGTGACATCAGTGGAACAACACATCGCCAGATGACCATTAGCGAAATCAGTCCTGTTGAACCCGATGAATTTAATCTGTTGGCAGTTGATCATTTGACAGCAAACGCATACTACTTTCGATTAGACACCGACTTTTTTGATGGATTCCCGTTTCCGATTTTGGCAACTTACTTCACTAAAACACCGCAAGCACTAGTAGAATCCGCATTTGATGTATTTCTTCCACTCCAAAATCCGGTTTCTCACCAAAAACATTTTCCACCACGTCGTCTGTGGGATTTTCCGCTGGAAGTTGGAAAGGAATGGGTTGTTTTTGAAAAAGACATCAGCATACCGGTGACTGCTACCCGCTTTGTCGCAGATAAGGATGTACAAATTACCGTCCCCGCCGGCACTTATAGCACATATCTTGTCTACGAGGAGGTCGTTTACGGTGTCAGCGATGATCCGTCAATTCGCGTGATTAGCCCTCCCGCAGCTTACTGGGTAGCACCTTCAGTAGGCGTTGTTCAGTATAGATACAGTCAGTACCGTGCTACCGACGCATTAAATACACAAACCTATATGCTAAAAAGTGTTCACCTTCCCGGACCTCATACAGATTAAGTTTTGTAATGCAAATATGAAAACCCTTGTGCATAGAAACATCCCGATTACCATCATCGGCGGCGGCATTCACGGCATCTCTATAGCCCTCCGACTGCTGCGCGACATGCCAACAGCGGCACAACACATCGCAATCGTGGATCGACATCCACAGCCCCTCACTGAATGGCGATGTAAAACGGAACGCCAAGGTATGACATTTCTCCGATCCCCAGCAGTACATCATATTACCTCTGATCCGTTAGGTATCGTTGAATACGCAGAACGTCAAAACCGAACAAATGAGTTCGCACCACCATATTCGCAACCTTCTACTGAACTCTTTTGGGATTTCTGTAACGATGCACTTGCAGTATCGGGATTACAAATCCCTCCTACGGGTCATGAAGTTTATTACCAGTTTGATGTAGCAAAATTACGGTGGGACAAGGGAGCGGAAAAATACCCTTTTCGTCTAATTTCGACAAACAATGAAGGGTTTCGCAGTAGTTGCGTTATCCTTGCTATTGGTTCTGATGATTGTGCTTATGTACCACCAGAATTCGTCGAATGGCAACGCCAATATCCAGACAGGATTGTACACGCATCGCAATTCTCGGTGAATTATAAACAGGAACAAAAAGACGACGGTAAAATTATGATAGTTGGAGGAGGGTTAACGGCAGGAACGCTTACAAAAAGCCTCAGTGAACAAGGACATCACGTGGCACTAATTGCACGGAAACAACTAAAAACAGAACAGTTTGATTTCCCACCGATATGGTTAGGTCCCAAGGCACTCTCAGAATTTGCAAGCGAGCCCGATTTTCAGAGGCGATACCAAATAATTCAAGAGAACAGAGGCGAAGGCAGCATCACACCAGATGTGATGGAAACATTGGAAAATAGTACAAACATCAACATCTATCCTGAGACACATATCTGCAATATCGTCTCAACACAAGGTCTACAAGTTGAAACGACACGTGACACGATTACAAATGTATCTCGTATTATTCTCGCAACAGGGTATAAATTTAATCTTCGCCGCTACTGGTTTTTAAGGGAGTTAATTAGACAGTACCCGATTCCGCTTGTGTGTGGTCTTCCAAAACTTGACCCCAATTTGCAATTCCACCCGATCAAAAATCTGTTCGGTTCAGGCACGGTTGCGCAACTTCAGATTGGTCCTGCATCGGGCAACATTGCAGGGGCAAACCTTGCTTATGAACGTTTCAGAGAAAAGTTGCTTACCCAACTTCCACAAATCTTGTAGGAGCGACCTCCTTGTCGCGACTGTCCAGTAAAAAAAGCAGGCGCGCTTTACAAGCGCGCCGGATGGTAGAGCGTATCTCATAAATAAGATTTGTAGGTTCATTATCAGTTGATTCTCTTTGTAGGAGGGAACTCCGATTCCCGACTATTAGTGGTTTCGTCGCGATTCGGAGATCGAAATCAACGGTATGAATGCCATTTAGGCATTCACCGCCTACAGGATATTGAAATCGGGCTTTCAAAGCCCTCCAACTATTTATGAGATAGGTTGTAGTGTATTGTGAATTGTAAAATCCCGCCCTAATTATCGCGTAAGGGCATACGCCACAACATTCATACCCTGCTCAAATGCCCAAATCCGCTGTTCTTCACCGCGGGGACTACATTTTCTTCCTTCCCACGCACAATTTAAATCATTGGGACAGAAGTAGACCATCACCTTGCCATCATCATCCATCATAGCCAGATCATACTCATAGCGCGGAATAAGTTTATCACCGCCAAGGTAGTCGTCATGCGGGTAGGGGGTCCGATAAATCGGATGGCTCATATCCAGTTGTTCAAACTCCTTGTCCGGATAAATCCGCTGCATCATCCTTTCGATTTGTGGCCAAAACAGATTATAGCGGATATCGCAATCCTCAACGTGAAGGAATCCCCCGCGTTCAAAGTATTCTCTTAATTTCCGTATATGTGCATCAGTGAGTCGCATGCGACTTCTACCGTGTCCTGTCATGTAGAGAAACGGATAAGAAAAAAGCCAAGAATCATCAATATCTACGTACTGCGGATGATTACGCAGGTCAACATCAATTTCGGTATTTGCGGCGAGTACTTGTGTAAACTTTAGGTCTGACTGCCAGAGATGAACGTTAACAAGATTAGTCCACCAATCACCACCGGGATATTTGAGGCGGACAAATGTGAACTTTTCACCTGTTGGTTCCGTTCCCGGATGATGGTGTTCAATGATTTCGCGCGTACCATAGCGTGAACTGTAGTGATAATCGCGTGTAGAATCGTAGGGGATATATTCTCCAAATTGAGACTGTGCATTCGCGGACCGAAGCAATCCTCCACTTGCGACCGTGGCAGTCGCCAGTCCTACAGAACTCTTGATAAAGGCACGACGTGAAAAACGTTGATTTGTTTTAGTTTCTTGTTTTTTGTTGATTGACATGTTTCTGTCCTCCTAAAACGGCTTCGGTATTTAGTTCACTTGTTATCAAAATTTTCTCACTACAAACCAAAATTAATCCTAATAAGGTTTTCCTAAAAGTTCAAACGTAACGCTTTGTGCTGCACCACCTTGCATCTTCGTAGAGGTTCGAGTGCTCGCGATAGCACGGATTCGGTGGCTCTTGATGCCGAGTTGTCTGAGTGCTTTAGCGGCTGCCTCAGCACGTTGTGTAGCGAGAATCTTATTCGCCGCTGGATCCCCTTCCTTCCGCGTGTGTCCAACAACTCTGAGATAATACTGTGGAAACGATTTCAGTTTTGATGCAATGTCAGCAAGTGCGCGTTGGCTACCGGGAAGAATTCGCGCGTTTCCCCTACCGAATTGGATCGGTTCAATCTTCATTGCTGCAACAGGCGCAAGCGTATTCCAATTTGTATCAGATAGCGGATTCAACGCGGCATCTTCCCGAACTTTTTCCTCTACCACAGCGGCTGTATCTACGAAAATATCGTCTAATCCAGTTGTGCCACCTGCGTCCAACACACCGGGATGAAATTTATCATGGTGAAGTGAACGCAAAATGCCTTCAAAAAATAGGTTTCCATATTTCCCCGACAACGGGTCTGAAGGGAGTGAATTCGTTTTAACGAGTACCTGCATAATTTTACCAATCATCGCCTCAAGTTTTTCAGTATCTTTTGCTTGCTCACCAGAAATCACACCGAAATGGGCGTAATTTTCAACGGTGTTCCGCCATTCAATACCTTTAACCAACTGACTTGCCTCATTTCGACTGAGCGCATCACCGTACTGTTTAGCATCTGCTTCGATCAAAGACAGCAATCCATCAGGTTGGTTAGTGTAGTCGTAGTTCGCACGGAGATACGCCTGCACAACATGTGTAACAAGTTCACGTTGTGTATCTAAAAATTCACGTTGGACTACTAACACATCAACGATATAACCTTTCAGTTTTGAACTGTCTAACAGCAGATGCACACCCTCAATCGCAAGTGCTTTCGTTACGTAGGGTTCCCACAAAACGTAAGCAGAGGGTTCATCTGGATCCGCAGATTTTAGTTTTTTATAAACATCCTCAGCACCGTTTGCATCAGATGCCCAATCAGTAGGAAGACTCGGCAGACTCATTGTGTTAATCATAATGCGGGCGAGCGTTTCGCTCGGTGAATCCGGCGTAAGCACGATACGCGCCTTCGGATTGCTCAAATTTGGGATGGTTGCAACACCTCGCTTATGTGCCACAATCGCATCTGCCCCTTTGGATTCATCTATGACAAGAACAATTGAGCCGGGAAAATCACCAATGACACTACCCGCTTTAAGATAAGCATCAACGGTAAAGACTGCCATCTGCACCTTGCCACTTTTCAGATCGCGCGCTCGCCTCCTGTAATCAGCTTTATCATCAATAAAGGTTAACTTAATCGATTGCCGATCAAGTAGATTTTTTACTGCGTCTGACCGAAGTATCGCGTATCCAGGAAAAGAGTCATGCGCCACTTTAATTTCGTGGTCATACCGCTGCGTGCTGGTCTTTTCAACGAGTTTGCTACGTCTACCGCTAAGGCGGGGTTCAACAAGGAACTTATAGGCTAACCCGATTATACCAATGATAATCAGCCAACTTGCCACCATGACGACTCTACTTTTTGTTTTGGCTTCCATACTACTATCTTCCCATTCGTCTAAAAACAATAAAACCTACAATTACGATAACAAGGCCGATAATAAGCCATCCGCTATTGCCACCACTGCGTTTTTGGACAGGCTGCTGCGGTTGTTGTGGTGTCGGTGCTTTTGGTTGCGATGGCATCTGCTTTACTGTTGTCGTCTCTATTGCCGTATTACTCGGTGGCGTTGTTATCCGTTGAATAAGGTCTAAAGCAACCTCTGATGAGAGCGGGGCAATGTATTCAAATGCGTCTTCGCCATCAATATCAGTCCCGGTCCCACCAGTTTCGGCAAGGATTTGCGAGACTGCTGCCACAAGTTCCCCTGGGTTATCCGCTCTGCGATAACTATCCGCATCTGTCGCCAACTTATGGTCGGTTTTCATATCAACACCGATAACATCAACGCGGATCTGCCGATTCAGGATCTCAGGTGTATACTGTTCTATTTTCGCTTGATCTTGTGCCTCACCGTCTGTTACGATCAACAACCGATAGTTGCCGTAGTTATACTGTTTTTCCCGCTGTTCAAGGAGGCGGTTCGCCCCGATACGCATATATCTTCCGAGTGGGGTGCCGCCCTCAGGCTGCGGCAAATCAATCGCCGCTATGATTCTGGCTGTATCTTTTGGTCCCAACGGATATACCCATTCGTCTCGTATATTGCGACCACTAAATACAAGTAACCCGATATTTGTGCCATCGGGTACTTTCGCTAACACCTCTTTGAGTGCCTCTTTCGCTGCATCCATCTTTGATCTCGTCTCGTCTGCCCGAAACTTGTCCTGCATTGAACCAGAAGCATCAAGGATGATGACAATATTATCTGTATGAACGCCATTGTCTGTTATACCTACCTGAACAGAAACGAATATAAGGAGAATAAAAAGACACGATACTTTTACTTGTTTCACAAGAGTCTCCTATCTAACAGACTAAAAGTCAAAATCGGAGGCAGCAACAGCTTCCGCCGAGACTTTGATGAGTGCGAATTCAACACGCCGATTTTCTGCAGCTTCTGCAGGGCTTGTCGGTTTTGGAATAATCGGTTCTTTGATTCCCACACCGACAGGGACAATCTGGTCCGCATCAATGCGTGCATTTTTACGCCGCGCATAGTCAATAATTGATTGTTTTACCGCTTCACCGCGTTGTTCTGAGAGCTTAAGTGCTGCCCGCATTACTTGGTACGGACTTTCAACATCAGTGCCATCATCAAACGTTTTCCGTTCAATGAGGCGAATCAATTCACCAGTATCTTCAAGGCTAAAAGGTTTGCCACTCATGAAATATCTATAGTTTCCGCGTGTGCCAGTTCGCTTTAAAATCCCTTTTGAGAGACCTGTTCTTACCAAAACACTCAACGTTCGTGATGGGTCGCTATGCCCCTTTATTGCAATAGCAGCGTTTCCATATTTAGAAGCAAGTTCAACGACTCTGTCAAATTCTGAACTATATTGAGTGCCGCTAAAAGTGTCTTCGTTCGCGCCAAATTGAATTGTAAAGGAGATCAGCGTCTTTTCGTCAAGCACCGCGTCCTCATTAAACGATTCAATCTCTGCACGGACAGTTTCCTTTTTGAAACGCGTCTGTTTCAGCTGCGTGGGAGCTGCTACGGTAGTAGCAAGCAGATTCTTAAACGTGTTGGAATTAAAATTCATGTCTGAGGGAAGGAGCGCGTAACGCTGCTTTGCAAATCCCCAATTGACTGCCATATCCAATCCTGCTTTATTAAATCCTTCAAAACCGGTAATAGTATTGGTTGGATCGTTGAAAAATGCGATATTGCCGGGTTGCCCAACAAAAGTGCAATCTGCTATTAAACCGTGGGCATCTTCTTCAAGCGTTGGCAGCACGTCTTTCCCGTAGATATTCTGCATCATCGTCAGCAGCTTATTGTATTGCGTTGACCCACTTCTTTCATAAACTTTTTTGAGTGCAACAACCTCTTCAGCACCCTTCAGATAACCCGCAAAGAATCGTTCAATGAGAGGTTTGTATGTGTCGTAGAAATCCTTGCGACATGCGTAAACATCCGCAATAGAACGTGAAAGTGTAGCAGTGCTAACCACGACGTGTGCACCGATCACGGTGCCTTCTGCACCAGTGCCAGTATTATCAGGACCGCCTGTCAATCCGATCATATCAGGTGTAATCACAAAACATCCTGCAATAGAATCATCGTTACGGAACTTTTCTGCGGGTCCGTTTGCACCTGTCAATTCGTCAACCCACACGATTTGAACATTTGCTTTTGAGAGTCGGGCAGTTTTTAACATATCGTAGAGCATTCCGACGTGCGGTCCCCCTTTTTGAATGGCAATCTTTTTACCGCTCAGATCAGAAATCTTGCGAATGTTCTTACGTCCTACAAAATGGTCGCCTGCGGACCACGTTAGTTGTCCGAACACAACAGGTTTTGTGCGCGGATCGCGTCCCACAACTTCACTTGCTTGGGCTATCATTCTGAAAGTGCCGCGCAGGATAGGGGATTTACCCGATAGATAGTCACGGACTTGCTGTTGAAAATTATCGCCTGGCACCAATTTGAGATTCAATCCCTGTTTCTCCATGATAGTGCCTGTTTGTGTTGTCAATCCGCCATTGGCATGGAACAACGCAGATTCACCACCCCACGTAATATAAGGCACGACCAAAGGGGATATAGCAGTTACCTCGCGAACGGTAACTGGTCCAACTGCGTCTGCGAAACGTTCTTGCGCATTTGCCGAAAATACAAGGCAAAAAAGCGACAAGCAAAATAGATTATATTTCAAAAATTGGTGGAATACTTTGTTACCCCGTAAAATGGAATTTCTTTTCATGTCTTTTTCCTCTTGTTGAGATACCCGTTTTCAAATTAACTCACCTTTTATATTTAACCACATCTGTTAAAAAATATCCACTAAATTTGGTTAATCTGTAATTGTAAGCAAGATTTCCAAACAATAACCCTATTTTGACTTAGCGGCACTACGTGGGAATATTAAGATAGCATCCGAAATTGAACGTCCTTGAAACGTTGGCATCGGTCGAACCCTACGATTGCCGCGGGCAGTCCTTGCGCTTCTCTCAGGTGATGCCTTTTGTGGCTGCTGTTTCTCTGGCGAAGCCTGTTTTGCGTTCTTCTCAGATTTTTTTTCTGATGCAGCAGGTTTCGCACTCTTCTCAGGTTTTTTCACTGACGAAGGCGGCTCCACGTTCTTTTCTGGTCGCTTCTCTGATGCAGTGGGTTTAGATTTATCACCAGATTGAGACCGATCACGTTGTGTTCGCTTGAAACTTACCACCTGATTCCGAATTATCATCATTGAAGAATAACCGCCATCCAAATTGACAGCGTCTGTTGCACCCCATTCCACAAAAAGTTTTGCAAGCTGCTGTAACGTGACACCACGGCGAACACCCAACTTTGCAGCTGTTATGGTCACAAAAAGGAGGGTGCCATCCGCTTTTTTACCAACTGCAGTGCGCGGATGCCAAAAACTGTGAAACGAAGCATCAAAACCTTCTCGCTTGTACGCTTCTGTTGTAGATATAACACCGTTCCGCAGTAACAAGGGACCACCACTAATAATATGTGTAAAACCTGCCCACAAATTGTTGTCGCCGACGCGTTCAGGAATTATTTTCTCACGGATTTCTACCGAATCGCCAAGTGCAATATGTTTTAACAGCAATACCCGCTTCCACCCATTTGCCGAAAGAATATAACCATCAGCAGGAATGCGCGTACTACCTTTCCCATCATGGATATCAACGACCTCACCGTTTCTAACAACAACTTCAACACCGTCAGCCATTGTTAAAGTTATTGAGTGAAAATGAGGGCGATAAAGCACCAATTCGTTGCTCAAACGCCCGCGATTGATACCGTCAATTTTCAGTGTAGTCTCATTTGGCAAGACAACTTCATGCTGAAGGACAATCCTATCCATATAAGTCTCAATTTTTCCATCAACGGTTCTGAGTCCGACAACCCCGCGTCCCTGCTCGGGTTCACTCACCCATTCGCCATCAATTTTCAACGCGCCGACCGATTCCCCACGAAATGTGCCTTGCATCTCAAAAAATCCGCCATTAATTGCGATAGGGGCTTTGTGTCGTCGGGCAATTGAGGGCAAAGATTCCGTGCCTATGCCTGCGTTTAACGCACGATAAGGACGGATGTCTACTGCATCGGGTGCCACAGAAAGGATGTTGGTCAATACACCATCGTCCAATATCTGCCGATGGACGATTCCGGGCAGCACTTGCTTCGTTTCATCGCTACTTTCAGGATCGGTATAAGATTTGAAGTAATCAGGTATTTTTTCAAAAGGCACCTCTCTACCTACCCAAATACCGATGCCGAAAATCAGCAAAAAGCCAACTATTGTGAACGTACGCGGGTAGCGTTTGATAAAACGGAAACACCTTCCCCCTAAGTAGGTAATATCAAACATTTTCTGTCAAACGAGAACTTTACTTTATTCCTGTTTAAGTTTCCCGCACCCGCGACGTATTTGTTTATGTGGGATTGTCAACACTCGCCATTAGATTCTCTATCCGATTTTCCCATTCATCGCACGTCGCATGGGTTCGCCGCACCGAAGCACCGATATAATTCGTTGGGGAACGAAGTGCTTCGCGTTGCGGTTCCGTCAACTTATTAAGGAACGGTCGAAAGGTCTCATCCTCCCATAATAGAGTTGTTAAACTTTTTCCAGTCTGGTGCACTTGTCCTATCAACTTACGGGTATGGTCATAAGCATCTGGAAAACCGTAATACGCCATCAACAAATATATGGGTTCTGCAATCGTGTCCTCTGCACTCATATCAAGGTTGCGTTGCATGTTTTCTGCCTTAACATCCATTTCATCCAACGCACGCCGAAGTCGATAGATTGCATAATCAAATGCTGTAACCAACTCCGTCAAAAATCGACTGGACGCAGAATTGGTAAGATCGCGTTGGTGTTCTAAAATACTATCCATAAAAACGGTCTGCATGCGCGGGACAAAAGCTTTCCATAGACTTTTGATGTTCTCATACGCCTCCGGATTAACCTTGTGAGGCATCGTAGACGAACCGACCAATTTCGGGTTATACTTCCTGCCAACCTCAGCGATTTCGGTTCGGTAGAGGTGTCGCATATCATCAGCAAAATTAGCGAGTATTGTATACGCCGCTGTAACATGATACGCCACATCGGAGATAAACTCCGGTTCCACACACTGCGTTGACGTATGCGTATCGGAAGGTTTCAATCCGAGCAGTGCCAGAAAATCTGCCTCAATCTGTTCAGGATGTTCATGTATCAGAGAAAGTCCGTTAAACGCTCCCACTGCACCAGAAAATTGTCCGCGTAAGTTTTGTCCTGCTTCATGAATCTTCTCAATGCGAGTGCCGAGTCGACTGATGTAGAGTGCTAACGCATAACCGAATGTTATAGGTTCTGCGTGTTGACCGTGCGTCCGACCGATTTGCGGCGTCTCTGCATGCTCACGTGCTAAGCCAATCAACTGTTTTTCCAGTTCAATCATATCTGGAACAATAACGTTTTCAATCAGCGCTTTGAATCGCAATGCTGTTGCAGTATCCAAAATATCTGCTGAGGTCGCGAACAAATGAACATACGGACGTGCTTCTGGGCTAATTTTACTCCGAATCACATTGACAAGTGAACGGATGTTATGTCGGATACGCCGCTGTTCCTCGTATACCTCCTCTGCGGTTACCTGATCCACTGCTTGTTCAACTTCATCGGCAAATTTTGACGAACAGACACCATAGTTTGCGAGCGTGCGTGTCAACGCTGCCTCCACCTTTGCCTGATAGGTGACATATCCTGCCTCGGACACATAGGGCAGGAGGCGTTTCATAAAAGTATCATCGCCGCCATAATATCTGAAATCTAACGGACTGACGGCTTCGTAAAGCTGCATAGACACTTTTCTCCAGTTTTTTGGCTTAATTGTATATTAAATGAATGAGAATGTAAAGCGTTTTGTTAGTTAGAACAACGGAAACCTTTGATTCTTCAACAATTTAGCGTTTTGTTAGTTAGAACAACGGAAACCTTTGATTCTTCAACAATTTTGTGATATACTTTGCTCAAAGAAAGCCATAAGCATCATATTAAGAGATAGAAAATCTGAAAAGAGGAACCTTTGTCAAAAAATGTGATGATTGTTGCCGGTCCAAACGGGTCTGGCAAAACAACGTTTGCTTCTGAATATCTGCACTCCTCTGAAGTTTCTGAATACATCAGTGCTGACGCAATCGCAGCACAACTCGCCCCTACACCAGAAGAATTTGGCAAAGTCCGAATCCAAGCAGGACGTCTGTTTTTTGACGAAATCCATCGTCTTATTGACGCAGAAAAAAATTTTGTTGTTGAAGTAACTCTTGCAGGTAAAGGATTTCAGAGAATAATCTCTGAATTGAAAGATGCAGGATGGACAGTGACAATCGTCTTTCTTTTTCTTAAATCGCCTGAAACGTGTATCGCTCGCGTCAGAAATCGGGTAATGGCAGGTGGTCATCATGTGCCAACGGAAGACATCGTGAGACGCTTCTACCGAAGTAAGCATAATTTTTGGCACATCTACAAAAATCAGGCAGACCAATGGCATCTGTTTTATAATTCTGGAGAACAATTTCAGGAAGTTGCCTCTGGTAAAGGCAACCAATTTATGGTAACAAACGAAACTTTCTTTGAACTTTTTATGCAAGACATTAGCAAGGGAGGTACGTAATGCGTCAAGACGACTTCAACCTTAAAACCTATAAACAAGCACGGGAACTCTTGCGGATTGGAAATCGCGCGGTTAAAAAGGCACAAGAAGAAAACCGAAAAAAAGGAATTCCCAATGTATACGATATTAACGGACACCTTTACTATGAACTACCGAATGGGGAACTCAGGAAAGAGGATCCGACAAAAAATATTAAATAAAACACTTTACATTTTCAATAGGGGAGAATATGAATTTTAGCAAACAGATTTGTGTTTTAGTTTTAATGGCAATGCTATTTGTATCTTTGACAGTTGTTGCTGAAGAAGAAACCGAAGAGGTTTATGCATTAGAAGAGGTTGTAGTCACTGCCCGTAAACGCGAGCAGTTATCTTTTGAGGTGCCACTCTCTGTCTCAACCATCCGTGGCGACAAATCCGATACGTTGCGATCATCAGGTTTGGATTTACGATTTTTGTCGAATCGGACTCCAAGTTTACAGATGGAGTCGTCGTATGGACGCGTGTTTCCACGCTTTTATATCCGTGGACTTGGCAATACCGACTTTGACCTCAACGCTTCACAGCCAGTTTCCGTTCTCTACGATGGTGTTGTGCTTGAAAATACGATGTTGAAAGGATTTCCTGCATTTGACTTGAATCGGATTGAGGTGCTACGAGGTCCACAAGGCACACTCTTTGGACGCAATACGCCAGCAGGTGTTGTAAAGTTTGAATCAGCACGACCTACAGAAACATCAGAAGGATATGTACGGGTAAGTTACGGACGGTTCAGCAGCGTTAATGTTGAAGGGGCAGTGTCCGGCCCGCTTGTACCTTCTGTGCTTTCCGCTCGGTTATCTCTACTTAGGCAAGAACGAGGCGATTGGATAGATAACGCACGGACAACTGAAGAAAATATCCTCGGTGGACATCGTGACTTAGCCGGACGACTACAGTTGTTATGGACACCCACACCAAAACTGGAGGCGTGGCTCAAACTCCATGCACGCGATCTTGATGGAACATCACGTCTTTTTCGTGCCAATATCTTGGCATCGGGGGAGGGAGGCTTAGTAGAAGATTTTACTCACGACAGCATCTCACACGATGGACGTAATGAGCAAACGATGAGATCGGGTGGTTTAGCCGCTGAAGTACGTTACGATATTGGAAACTTCCAACTGGTTTCATTGACTGGATTAGAGCGACTTACCACTTTCTCGCGTGGAGATATTGACGGTGGATACGGTGCTGCGTTCCTTCCGTCAAGCGGTCCCGGTGTGATTCCTTTCCCTTCCGAAACAGCGTCTGGTATTCCTTTGCTAAGTCAGTTTAGCCAAGAAGTACGCTTGATGAGTACGGGAGAAAATCGGCTTGCCTATCAGTTTGGATTGTACTATTTCCGTGAGTTCGTGGAAATGGAGGATTTCAACTACGATACTTTAGGAGAAGGCGTTCAGGATGGGTTAGTGCGCCAAGAACAAACGGCTACTGCACGCGCAGCGTTTGCTTCAATGACTTTGCAAGTGCTTGACGATCTGGAATTGGGTGCTGGCATCCGATTATCTGATGATGCAAAGGACTATACGGCATGGCGCGACGAAGCACCTGCTGTTACGGAGGCAGGCACACTCGGTCCCATTCACCAGAACCCACAGGACACCGTATGGAGCGGCGATTTGAGTCTACGCTATGAAGTTACACCCAACGTGCAGACATACTTGCGTGCAGCACGAGGATTTCGCGCGCCGAGTATTCAGGGACGTTTGCTGTTTGGTAACGAGGTCACGGTAGCAGATACGGAGACCATTTTCTCCTTTGAAGGTGGCACAAAGTTACGTTTATGGGAACAACGGTTGCACATGAATCTGGCAGCATTCAACTACTTGATGCAGGATCAACAACTCACAGCGGTAGGGGGAGAGGCAAATTTCAATCGGTTAGTGAACGCTGATAGCACCGTCGGACGCGGTGCTGAAGCTGAGTTGATTTTTCTCCCGATAACGTCACTTGAGATGTCAGCGGGACTTAGTTACAACCAAACGCGCATTGACGATCTAAATTTGGCGGTGCAAGGGTGCGGCGCACCGTGTGAAGTGCTGGATCCCCCCGCTTCTGCTGAAGGAACTTTTTCCATTGACGGCAACAGTCTACCACAAGCACCTACTTGGATTGCAGATGTTACGTTGCGCTACATGCTTGATCTTCCAGCAGGTTTTCGCCTTGTTGCAGCTACGGATTGGGCATATCGCAGCCGAGTACACTACTTCCTTTACGACTCTGTGGAATTCAGCGATGATTGGCTTTTGGAAGGTGGTTTGCGATTTGCTTGCCAACTGCCCGATGGCAACACAGAGATAGCACTTATAGGACGTAATATCCTCAACGATACATCTCCTACTGGCGGTATTGATTTTAACAATCTAACCGGTTATGTCAACGAACCGCGGTTTTGGAGTTTGGAATTGGTGCGGCGTTTTTGAAAAAACTGTAATGTCTTATTTTTCGATCTTCGGGTCTAATTCCTTTGCCTCTGAAAAATCTGCTGACGCTGCTTCGTGTAATCCAATTGCTTCTTGTGAAAGTCCGCGATCATGATAGTATAATGCCTTCTTCGGTCTTAGTCGGATAGATTCTGTTTGCATGACTCATAAGTTCTTTAGTTATAATGTGTATTTTGTCTGCTGGACTATCAGTTGCCTCTGCCTGTAGATAATGTGTAGGATTTTTCACATCAAATGATACAACAGAATTACCATACGAAGTAGGTGTCCAAAACTCTAAACGGACGACAGAATTAGCTAAGGCATTTTCAGCTATTTGTTGTAAAGTGGTATCCATTTCTTGTTCCATAGCGATGTTCCTTTTCAACTACATCCATTATACACCAAATCTCATGTTCATACCAAAAAGATTTGACATCATGCCATAGCATGTAGTATCATACATTAACAGACATACACTCAAATTTATAGTTCTCTAATCAGGATTATCGGATGTTTTTTCAATCGCTTACCACACGAACATCGCAATACAAAAAGTCTGCGCGTAACACTGTCCCACGTCAAGACTCCCTTCGCGCCATACACATTATTATTGCAATTCGTCGTGCTGTGGTGGGCTAATCGCAAGCAAAAAGAACTATTTATTCACACGCCCATCACTGAAACAGACATTTTCGGTGGGGCGTTTTGTTTTTTAAGTAGATAACGAACTAAGATTTTGATCTGAAGGTTGGACTACATGAGGAAATAAACATGTTTGAGTCAATCTTGCATTTAGCAGAAAGAGTCTAATAATGCCAACCAAGTACCGGTTTACCAGATACCCTGTTTCGGACAACGGACGAAACAGACCAGGAGGCTAAAAGTTAAAAATGTTTGAAGAGGTATCACCGCAATTCACCTTTGCTGAGAAAGAGAAACAGACCCTTGCGTTCTGGCGTGAAAACAACATCTTTGAGAAAAGTATGGAGATGTACAAAGATGCACCGCCTTTTGTTTTTCTTGAGGGCCCACCGTTTGCAAATGCGCCACCCGGTGTACACCACGTTCTTGCACGTATCATGAAAGATGCTGTTTGTCGTTATAAGACAATGACTGGACACTACGTCCACAGAAAAGCGGGATGGGACACACACGGACTTCCCGTCGAATACCAAGTCGAAAAGCAACTCAATATCACAAATAAAGCGGAATTAGAGGCTTACGGCGTTCAAAATTTCATTGAAAAGTGCAAGGAAAATGTCTTCCAATACGAACAGGATTGGCGGCGGATGACAGAACGCATCGGGTTCTGGGTTAACTTAGATGAGGCATATATCACGTTGTCAAACGATTATATTGAGAGCGTTTGGTGGGTATTGCGGCAAGCGTGGAATAAAAAACTGTTGTATCAGGGACATAAGGTACAACCGTATTGCTATCGGTGTGGCACAACCTTAGCAAGCCATGAGGTCGCACTCGGTTATCAAGAGGTCGCTGATCCGTCCATCTTTGTGAGATTTCCACTCAAAAACAGAGAAAATACCTATCTGCTTGTATGGACAACGACACCTTGGACGTTACCGTCTAACGTTGCTGTTGCTGTCGGCGAAGATTACGATTACGTTGCCGTTGAACAGAACGGACAACACCTTATCCTCGCGAAAGAATGTATACCGAGTTTATTCGGTGATGAACTTCCACAAATCGTTGAAAACTATAAAGGCAGTGACCTCCGTGATTGGGAATACGAACCACTATTTGATAGTGGACAACATGCAGAAAAATCGCATTATATTGTCACTGGTGATTTTGTGACAACCACAGAGGGAAGTGGCTTGGTGCATATCGCGCCTGCTTTCGGACAAGACGACTACGATATTGGGCAGAAACACAATTTACCATTCGTACAATTGGTAGGTGACGATGGCAAATTTGTTCCAGAGGTTAAAGACGTGTGGGCACGGAAATATGTCAAAGATGCCGACCCTCAAATTGTTGAAAACTTGGATGGACGCGGGTTGTTGTTCAAAGCCACCGAATATACCCACCAATATCCGTTCTGTTGGCGATGCGATAATCCGTTGCTCTATTATGCGCGTGAATCGTGGTTTATCCGCACGACTGCCATCAGAGACCAGATGCTTGAACATAATAAAGAGATTAACTGGTATCCTGAACACATTAAAGATGGACGGTTCGGAAATTGGTTGGAAAATAACATTGACTGGGGATTAAGTCGTGAACGTTATTGGGGAACACCGCTACCCGTTTGGATATGTGACGATTGTGGACATCAACACTGCGTTGGTAGTATTGCTGAATTGAAGGAACTCGCCACCGATGTGCCGGACGATATTGAACTGCACCGCCCTTATGTTGATGACGTTGTGCTTGCCTGTGAGAAATGCAGCGGCACGATGCACCGCGTGCAAGATGTGATTGATTGCTGGTTCGATTCAGGATGTGCACACACTGCACAATGGCACTACCCTTTTGAAAACAAAGAACTGTTTGAGCAAACTTATCCCGCAGATTTCATCTCTGAGGCAATTGATCAGACTCGTGGGTGGTTTTATAGTCTTTTGGCAACCGGCACACTTCTCTACGACAAACCCGCCTATAAAAACTGTCTCTGCCTTGAACTTATTCTTGCCTCAGATGGACAGAAAATGAGTAAGAGTCGAGGAAATACAGTAGACCCGTGGACAATTTTAAACGAACAAGGTGCAGACGCACTGCGGTGGTATATGTTCACGGCAACCACACCGTGGGCACAGCGAACTTTCAAACTTGAAGGCATTGACGAAGCGTTGAAGAAGTTTATGGGAACGCTTCAGAATGTATACAGTTTTTTCGTGATGTATGCCAACTTAGAACAGGTTGATGTGCTACAAGATGCACCGCCGATTGCAGAACGCTCCATCGTAGATAGATGGATTCTGTCCCGCCTGCATACCTTGATTAACAAGGTGCGCGATGACATGGAGAACTACCATCTCACGAATGCACCGCGCGCGATTGAGGCGTTTGTAGATGACCTCAGCAATTGGTATGTTCGCCGCTCCCGCGACCGCTTCTGGGGTGCAGAGGCAGGACAAGATAAGCAAGCTGCCTACGCCACACTTTATGAAGTGCTTGTCACCGTAGCGAAACTTGCTGCGCCATTCATTCCGTTTTTAGCAGATGAACTCTACCGCAATTTAGTCGGCTCGCTCGCCCCCGATGCGCCACTCAGTGTTCACCTTGCAAAATATCCAGCTGCAGATGATGCGTTGATAGATGCTACTTTAGAAAACGATATGGCTTTCACACGCGAGGTAATCAGCATGGGGCATGCCGCTCGGAATCGCTCCGGTATTAAGACACGCCAACCGCTTGCTGAAATAACGCTCGGTGGGCTATCTGATGCAGAAAAAGAGACCGTCAATCGTCTGTCAGCGTTCGTTCACGATGAACTGAATGTTAAAGAAATTGTCTTCACCGAGGAATTAGACGCGTTCGCACAAGTCACGCTCAAACCGAACTTCAAGGTTTTGGGACCGAAATACGGAAAAGGCGTGCAGGCAATCGCAAAGGCGCTTGCAACCGTAGATACGATGCAGATAAAAGCAGAATTGGAAGCGAACGGTAGTTTGCAGATTGAAGCATCAGGAGAGACTTATACGCTTGAACAGTCAGAAATTGATGTGCAGACACAAAATCGGGAAGGCTTTTTTGTAGAGGTGGATGCAAGGAAATTTGTTGCGTTGTCTACAGAACTGACGCATGGGTTGATACTTGAAGGCATGGCACGCGAACTTGTCAACAAAATCCAGAATATGCGGAAGGATGCCGATTTTAATGTGTCTGATCGAATTAAACTCAGTTTGGACACATCATCTGCACTCGTAGAGGAAGCGTTTGCAGCGCATCGGGATTATATCCTCACAGAAACGTTGACGACTGAGGTCGTTGAATCTCCGGGTGAGAATGCCTTTAGTCTTGAGCAAAAGTTAAATGGTGAACCTGCAACGCTTAGCGTAGAACAAGTACAGAATCACACCCTGTATCTAAAAAGTACTGCCTAAGTGTATATCTTCACCCGTACAGTAGGGAAAAGTGCACGGGTGAAGATATTGCACATCATAGACACTTAACACTATGGCTACTGCCATTCGGGCTCATTATTATAACTCATTATCATAATCCCAGGCGTAATCTTCTTGATTTATGAGACTAGTTTCAGCATAGGCTGATATGATGTCATCATCATCACCGCTGCCCCAAACAGTTTTGCTTGTGTTGTCAGCCCATTTAAATCCGTTATTTCTGGCATTAGCTCTGTAATCCCATCCTATATTAATACCTTCGTAATTAATATATCCCTTTATCCTAAACCATCCTGCTGATATCTGATTATTTGTAGTTAGAAGGGGTGCCGTTACACCTCCCCCAGCTCTATAATAAGTCCAGAATAAAAAACTTTGTTTGCTAAAATCAGCATTACATGTGACGAGGTGATGCGTCTCGCTCGGTTTGATAAAAGTAAACGTAAAGAGTATGCTTACAAATAGAAAAATTAAAAAAGGAACTCTGTTATTTTTCATTGTTCTTCTCCTAATTAGAAGTGTTTAAAAATTCAGAAACATTAATAGCGTCTTCCTGCATATCAAGCACACGATATCCAGCAGGAATTTCACCTTTCATTTGCTGCTCCATCGTCAAATCTGGAAAATCTGTTGGTGCACAGTAACCGCTGATCATCTTATGAATTGTTCCATCTGGCAGTTCTATATTGTCCCACTTAATATACACTGTATTTGGATAGAGCGGATAAACCGTGTTATAGTCTCCTACAGCTCCGTAGAACTCCTGATCACCCTGATTCCACAGTTTTATCATGACTCGATCTATAGCCTCCTGATTTCTCATGTGCTCGGGTCCAAATTTTGACTTTTTTTCTTCAGACCACTCCCATGAAGGCACCATACCTCCAAGAAGACCTTCAGGAACTTCAGGATATGGACCAAAACCGTAAGGTGAAACTTTTACTGCACTCGTTTTTTCCGAGGATTGTGTTTCTACTAAAACATTTTTCGGATCACGAGATACAGTGCTATTCGTCCTTGTTCCATCTGTTTCGGTAATAGGTTTCTCTGTGGTTTGCGTTAAACTTTCCGCAGGAGTCACTACATCACCTATCTGTTCAGTTGCCTCGCCTCCGATGCTCGCTTTTTGGGTTGCTTCCCATTCACGGGCAACTTCAGCGGTCTCGGCTGCATCACGCCTGTCAGGTGCTGTATCATATCGGTACCAAAACACACACGCAACGGAAAACACAATTAGGAAGGCTATGCCGCCAAGAATCCATTTATTGGTAAGAAAATCACGAAACATTTTGGACCTCCTTTTGTTTATAACACGCCTGGGTGTAGCGTGTCCGTTAAAAAGGGTAGGTTACATCGGTCAAGCAAACCAAGTAAAAACATTATTATTTAGATTGCTTGCCATTTTCAAGATAATACAAAATATGCAAAAAAAAAATCAAGTTAAATTTTGCATAAATTTGGAAATTAGTGGAATTAAGACAAATAATTCGTGAAATTTGCTAAATCCGCGCTATTTTTTGGGTTGAAGACTATATTTAAGCACACCTTCTGCATCAGTAAAACGCAAGTATAATGCCCATGTCCAACTGTTTTGCTCAACGCTACAGACAACCTCGTTCCATCCTGCTTTCAACTTACACGGAATCGTATCTGCATCTGGCATTATACGACGGTAGACTCGTTTTTTGTGAATTTCTGTTCCGTTTAACCACACCGAGACCGTCTCATCACTGCCTAACAGAAGGACAGTATCCATCACTTTTGGCGCATAGACGTAGGTAACTGTATATCCAACCACACTTGTGTTCATACCGATGTTTGTCCGTAAATTCAGCATACCGTTCGTTGTGGTTTTTGCTTCACGCCAACGGAGCGTTTTACCTTCAATGCCTTTGTAGGTTTCGTTCAAATTGATCGGTTTGTCAGAGGAAACTGATAAAATATTCGTGTTAGAATCAGTCTTTGGAAATGGTCCTAAAACCATGTAGTGCTGGATAAATGGGGATGCATGTAATACTTGGTAGGAATCAACGCCAACTTTGTAGCCTGTTGCCTGATTTGATTTACCAACACTCTTCAAAATAATCTGATTATCTCCTTGATTCAGTGGTATTACGCCAAACGTTACCAACGTTCCAGCAATCAGTTCTGGAGCATAGCAATCGTAAGGTTGTCCAACATTTGTCCCATTGACAGTGAGTCCTACCCGTCCATATTCTGGTCCGCGAGTCAAGATAGCACTGATTTTATACATGTTTTTATAGGGGACTTCAATTTTTTGATGAATCGCTACACCTGATGCTTCAGTGTTTAACGCAACATGCACGCCATCAATATCAATTCCTGCATCACGATACTTTTCTAATCTATACCCGTCTGATTCTTGTTTGACTAACAAGGATACCGCCGATTGTGTATCCTTTGGCGGCAATTTCCACTGCTTTTCATACCAAAATTGAGGCAGGGCATAGATATCACGCGCTTCATTTGTAAGATAGAGATTGTAACCCTCAAAGCAGATCGCCTCTCCAAGAAAATTATGCCGCAATACCCACGGCTTATCTCGAATCATTTGTGTTAAGTTGCCATCGGTGTTGTGGTATACCCAGAGAGAATTGTAGGTGCAAACAACCAGCCGCTTTCCATCCTGTGAGATACCAGCACCTGTCACCAACCGTGCTTCTGTGAACACACCGACACGTTCCAAAACCTGTTTTTTATCCGCTTTCAATGCGGGAAAACGGTAAAGCACCGCTCCTGATTGTTCTTTAGAGACAATATAAGGTATGCCGTTAGCGATAAACAAGCCTTCCGCATCCACATTATTGTCGGGATAACGATACGGGTATTTTGCGATGATTTCCGCTTCTGTTTCAGTGTGCGGATTCGGTTCTTTCACAACAGCCACATTTAAATCAAATCGCATTCTGCTATTATTGCCGATGTCGCCAATCCAAAGTTGCCCTTTATTGTCAATGCCAAGTGCTTCCCAGTCGAAATTACGTGAGCCGCGTACTTTAATTTCTCGGATTAATTCACCATTCCGTTTTGTTGCGTAAAGCACTGCTGGGTTGCCAGAGTCGTTCAACGTCCAATAGACTCCTTTGAACTGTTTGCTTGCAACAATGCCAGAACTCTCACGGATTTCGGGGTGTGTATATCTGCCTGTAGGTTGCCACGGTGGGGTGCCGAATGGGACGGGTTTTTCAGCAATAGCAATTGTGATGGAGAGGATAAAAACAAGCGGGTAAAGTAGCAATTTCATTTAGCGGTGATTCCTTGAAATGGTTGTAATTTTAATGTCAAAAGTATAACATACCCAATCCTATTAGTCAAAACATTGCAAACAATTTCATTAAAAACAGATTGACAATTTCTTTAAGAATCTGTTAAAATAGACTATACAAAAATAGAGATAAAAAACTTTGAAATAGTTGACTCCTTTCCAATTCGTAGAATGTTGAAACCTTGCATGTGTGAAAGTGTATAAATAGTTTTAAATTCTACAATAATTAGAAATTTAAAGAGGTATCCCGATGAAAAGAAAAACGAACCGGAAAAGAAATATAATCGCCTACGCTGTTTTGATCCTGTTCGCTGCCACTATTACTGCGGAAGCATCACCAACCAGCCAACCTGACAATTTGGGAATATTAAGTGCTTTTGAAAACGCTATTACTAAGATCGTAGATCAGAGTAAACCTGCTGTTGTCAGTCTTACCGTTGAAAGAGATGAACAAAAAAATAACGATAATAAACCCCCGATATCCGGAGGTTCCGGTTTTATTTTTCGAAAAGATGGTCATATCTTAACAAACGAACACGTAGTAAGTGGGGCAAAAAGCGTTAGGGTAAAATTGTTTGATGGCAGAACGTTTGATGCGAGAGTCGTTGGGGGCGATCCGAACACTGACATAGCGGTTATTAAGATTGAGCGAGATGAAGAGTTTCCGTTTCTCTCAATTGCGGAATCCGCAAAGGTTCGGGTTGGACAATTTGCTATTGCTATCGGTGATCCGATGGGGTATAGACATACTGTGACGGCTGGTATCGTCGGCGGCAAAGGTCGTTGTTCCCATCCACCAAATACAAAACTCTTTCAGTATCATTATAATTATCTCCAAACAGATGCTTGGATTAACAAAGGGAGTAGCGGTGGTCCGTTGTTGAATATTCAAGGTGAGGTTATTGGTGTCACTACCTTAAACCCGGGAGAGGGTTCAAGTTTAGCAATTAATAGTGATCTCGCGAAAACAATTGGGAATAAATTGATTGCGCATGGGGGAGTTATCCGTGGCTACATTGATGCGGATATGCGAAATGTTTCAGAAGGTCTTAGAATTACAAGAGTAAAACCTAACACGTCCGCATTCGGGTGTGGTTTAAAACGGAACGACATCATCGTTGAATTTGATGAGGAGAAGGTGCCGGAACTTTATGGATTCAGATTGATGGTTGCGGAGTGTCAGATCGGCGAGCAATATCCCATTAAGGTGCTACGACAAAGACAGGAAATGACACTCAATGTGACCATTGATGAGATGCCACTTGAATTGATTGGACGTCCCGCCAAAACTGAGTCTGCTTCTTGGAAAACGCTTGGATTAGCCGTACGAAAATTAGAGAATGGGATTTTTCAAAGATATGCCTACCTAAGTGAAGAAGATCGCGGCATAATCGTTGAAAAAGTTAAGAATAATTCTCCAGGATTCAATGCGAATATTCCCCGTAACGCCCTCATCGTTGCCATTAATGGACAAGAAATTGTTGACGTTCAAACTTTTGAAACGTTTCTTCAAGATAAACAAGACATATCAGATATTACGCTTGATATTAAAGGTATTAATGGTCCAGAAAAAGTAAAGGTGGAGTTAAGTAATAATTAGCCTATAACGGGTGCCAGTAAAAATCTTATATACCTGACACCCGCACACATAATTCTACGCGCTTCCTTGTAGAAGTCCATTCTTAAATTTTACTTTCATAATGGATTTTACAATTAACTGGACATCTGAACTGTAGGAGGGAACTCCGATTCCCGACTACGAGTGATTTTGGTCGCGATTCGGAGATCGCTCCTACAGAATATATGTGGTTTTTTTACATAATTTACTATAAAACTCAAAATTTGGTATGATCTTGATAAAGTTATCTGAAAAGGATTTTTTATGGAAAAAAAGAGTTATTCGTGTTGTGTTCTTCTCATTTTCGTCCTAATTTTCTCTTCGTGTGCTTATCGCCCTAAACAACCGAGCAATTTGGAGCTGCTGAGTTCCATTGAAAACGCATTTGTTAATATTGCTGCGCAGAGCAAACCGGCTATTGTAGGTATTTTAGCTGGAAATTCTAAATGGGATAATCCTCGATGGGGTTCTGGGTTCTTCTTCCGGCAAGACGGTTATATTTTAACAAATGACCACATCGTTCACGGTGCAGAACATGTCCAGGTGGGGTTGTTGGACGGTAGTACGCTTGACGCAAAATTAGTTGGCACGGATATTATCACAGATATTGGTGTTCTAAAGGTGGAAAGAGAACAACCTTTCCCGACTCTACCGTTAGCCGATTCGGAAAAGGTGCAGGTAGGGCAATTCGCCATCGCCATTGGTAATCCTTTTCAACTTAATTATACCGTAACAACTGGTATTGTCAGCGGAAAAAGCCGTACTAATCTCTTCAGATTGCGCCTCATTCGATACCAAGACTTCATCCAGACAGACGCATGGATTAATACCGGTAGCAGCGGTGGACCGTTACTCAATATCTATGGAGAGGTTATTGGCATTAACGCTCTAATTCGGAAAGCAGAAAACACCCCTGCCCCAATGAGGGCAGGTGCAGGATTCGCGATTCCAAGCAATCTCGTTAACACCATTGGTAGTCAACTGATTGCCAACGGTAAAATTATCCGTGGTTACCTCGGTATTTCAATGCGAGAGGTATCAGAAGGCATTCTTATCCGATCAGTAGGATTAGACACACCTGCTGACCGAGCAGGTCTAAGAAGGCATGACATTATCGTTGAATATAATGGGAAAAAGGTACAAGAAAGCCTTGCATTCCAGATGCTTATTGCGGAATCACAGGTTGGCAGAGAATCTATCATCAAGGTGTTGCGGAGTGGGCAGGAAAGAACATTTAATGTGACTATTGCCGAGATACCACCAGAACTGGCAGGATTGGCTTTTGAAGACGAATCTGTTTCATGGAAAATGCTTGGGTTAGCAGTCCGAAAGTTGGAGAAGGGTGATTCTCAGAGATACACCTACCTAACAGATAGCGATCAGGGTGTAATCGTTGAAAAGGTTAAGGTAAACGCGCCTGGGTTCAATGCAAAAATTCCACGCGGCGCACTTATCCTTGCAATTAATGGAAAAGAAATTGACAATGTGCAGGCTCTTGAGGCATTGCTTCAGGCTGAAAAAGAGGCTCAGAAACTTATTGTTGATATTAAAAGTAGCCATGGCGAAGAAAAATTAACAGTGCATTTACAAGAATAGTTTGAAAAACAGTCTTCTATCCATCCCTTCCCTTGAATTGAAATCAACACTCATAACAACATAATGAGAACTCATGACGCAAACACCAAAAACGCTGACCCTCAGAGACATTTTTAGCCCTGGTGGTATTATCTCGGAACATCTACCCGGATATGAATTTCGTGAGGAGCAGCTTCACATGGCAAATGCGGTTGCTCGCGCGTTCGCTGCATCCGAACATCTGATTGTTGAAGCAGGAACTGGTGTTGGAAAAAGTTTTGCGTATCTTATCCCAACTGTTTCGCTTGCACTTAAGACAGATCAGACAGTTGTCATATCAACCAATACTATTAGCTTACAGGAACAGCTCGTTACCAAAGATATTCCATTTTTGCATAGCGTACTCCCTCGTGATTTCAAGGCAGTGCTTGCGAAAGGACGGCGGAACTACCTCTCGCGGCGGCGTTTGGAGAGCCTACTCAATTATGAACGCGCGTTATTTGACACAATAGAAGAGGTTGAGCAAGTCCAAAAGATTATTGAGTGGGTGGAAACGACTGACGATGGAAGCCGTGCCGACCTACCAATACAACCTATGTCCAATATCTGGGATAAAGTTGCATCTGATCGTGATAACTGTCTTGGTCGTAAATGTCCTACCTATGATGTATGTTTCTACTTCAAGGCGCGGAACGAAATGCATGAAGCGGACCTGCTCATTGTCAACCATCATCTCCTTTTTAGTGATTTAGCAATTCGACAGATTGATCCGTCAGTTGGAATTCTTCCCGACTATGACTATCTGATCATTGATGAAGCACATCATTTGGAAGCTACAGCGACACACCATGCCAGTCTTGAAATCAGCAACACCAGAATCAGGTGGTTCTTAGATTCACTTCATAACCAGAGAAACGAAGGTGGAACAGCAACCCGATTTAACTCAACAGATCTCATTGATGCAGTTGATGAAGCGCGTGAACAAGCGAACCTGTTTTTTGAAACCGTCGCAGCGTATCTTGCAGATACAGATGGGTATACTGCAACAAAACGTATTGATGAAGATAATGTTGCTAAAGTTTTCGCAAAAGGGAATGTATTAGATACACCATTGTCACAAATTGAAAAAACACTTAAACAACTTCGCGATAATACCACAACAGATGACGATGAACAGGAGTTGGCTTCATATTACAACCAGTGTAAACGACTCAGATCAGAACTGGACCTGATAATTCAGCAACCAGATTCAGACCATATTTACTGGATAGAAACTTCAAGATGGGGACGAACATCCCGCATTCTCCTCAACGCTACACCTATAAACGTCAGTCAGATGTTACGAGAAAATCTCTTTGATGTTAAAGAGAGCGTTGTAATGACAAGCGCGACACTTGCGACCAATCGCAATTTCGACTATTTTAAAAAACGAATCGGTATAAATGAATGTCGGGAATTGCTTGTACATTCCCCATTCAACTTTAAGGAACAGGTAAAAATACATATTCCGAGTCCCATGCCAGATCCAAATAGTTCTGAGTTTATCCCGGCTGCCATTCGCGAAATTAAACACTATCTTAAATTGACGCACGGTAAAGCATTTGTCTTGTTTACCAGTTATAAAATGATGGATGAAGTTTATGAGGAGGTCGCTCCTTATCTTGCCGAAATCGGTATTGATGCTTTTAAACAGGGAGGGGAACTTTCACGGACAGATATGTTACAAGCGTTCCGTGAGGATACAAATTCTGTGCTGTTTGGGACTTCCAGTTTCTGGGAAGGCGTTGATGTGCGGGGTGAAGCACTGAGTAACGTGGTGATCACAAAACTTCCGTTTGAAGTGCCAACACATCCGGTCATGGAAGCACGCGTCAAACAGATTAAGGAACAAGGTGGAAATGACTTCTTGGAATTTAGTTTGCCCGAAGCGATACTCCGGCTTAAACAAGGATTCGGACGACTTATCCGCACGCAAACTGATCAGGGTATAGTAGTAATTCTGGATTCACGTATCAGAACCCGTAGCTACGGTAAACTATTTTTGGACTCTCTTCCGCGTTGTGATATTGTAGCCTGATTTTCTATAATTAAAAAGGCATTCGGTGCAGGTAACCACACCGAACGCCTTTGCGGTTAAGAAAAAGTATTTATAGTAAATCTAAAAATATGTGAACATTCTTGGTAGATGGGTTACCCACCAAATACTCTACGCGCGTATTACGTTGATTCACCGCACCTGCCGCTGTATATGAAAAATTTATAAACGCTCCTTTCGCATTCTTAATAACGTTGCGGGGCAGGTTGGGCATTCCGAATGCCTCTGTCATGTGTAAATGGAAACTTAAATTCTATTGTCTGATAACGCTGGGCACCTCCTGGAGGCGGAGCTTTTTCAATCGGCACAATCACACTGAGGTCAACGGCATTTCGTTTCACTTGTGTGAATGGAACAAAACCCTCCGCACTCTCACCAGGTTTCACACCGACACGATGTGCACCAACCTGTTTTTCAACAACAGGCATTCGCTTTTCAAGTAAAATCTTGCGCGCATTTTCAAGCCCATTTGTAATATAAAGTCCAGAAGAACGTATATCATAGGTGAACCGTACCTTTAAATCCTCAAAGTCGAGTCCTGGATAGACGTTTTCACCTTGGTCAGCTACACTGCATTTTTTTACATCAAAAATGATGTGTTCACTGCGATTGTTGGTAATTTTCACATAGTACACGTCCGTATTGTCACCTTGGTGTCCAGCTGCGGCGTTTTCGTAGAAGGGAGATGAAGCGTTACCACGGTTATACTTTCGATCCAAATCAGCTCTGCGCCAATAACAGATAGAAACTGTAATTCCATCTCGTGTTTTGGTGAGGATTGGTTGTCTCGCCTGTATATCAAAAGCTTGCGGATGATCTGAAGCAAGCAACGCATCTACGATCTTCCTGTTTTCATTTGCCGTGGGCAATTCAATCTGAGGTTGTACTCCTGCCCAATCTGTCAAAAAATTATTCCAATCATCAATAGAATGTGCATACTCTGGGAAAGCAAAAATATACGTTAACGCCTTGAGGTTTGTATCAGGCACCTTGACAAAGCGAAAACCGACTGTTTGCAGCCCATGCTTATCTAAAACAGGTTTGGCAAGGTCTTCGGAAGGAATTGCTGGAATAACTACATCTGTGGAAGGATTTTGGTCTTTTTCCATTAACGCACTTGCGATATTATCCACAGGTTGAATTGGAGCTAAACTCGCTAAGGATTGACCACAGCCTGACACGACAAATCCTAAGAAAAAAAGCATCCCCAGATTCAGCAATGTCAGTCTTACTTGCTGTACCTTAATCCGTTTGCTTCGGCATGAACTCCTCCCCACATATCTCAGCGCATTCTCGCAATATCTCGTTTGCTTATTGAACCATTTCATTGATAAAATTGCCTCCTTGTCTACCATTCGAGAATGGCAACTTAATATAGTTGTTGTCATAAAACGTAACTCTAAGATACCATACCTACATTTTTTCGTCAACAACATAATACGATTTTATCAAAGCCATTCAGTTTTTGTATCTTTCTTAATATTTGGACATGGTCGTGACCGGCGAATCAGCGGGTCGTTTCTACAGGAGGAGGTTTCAAAGAAAGGAAATCATAGGAGAATTGAATGGCTTCAACGATTAATTAGGGAGGCCACGATCAAAGATTATAAATTACAGGACTTACGCATTTACTCTTAAAGTCCCACTGATAAGGGGGATTTAGGGAGTTAAATTACTGAAATATCATTAGAATAACGACTTTTTAACCACCCTAACCCCCTTATCAAGGGGGATGCGTAAGCCCTGAATTATTTAATGATACTAAATTTGCCAAATTCTCGGACAACCGAATCTGCTTGAGTTGCAGCAATGTGGTAAATATAGATGCCTGCAGCGAGGGGTGTTCCACGAGGATTTGAGCCATTCCACTGGAATTTTCCAGGGGCAGATACATCTTCATGTCTTTTGCTATAGACCTTTTCTCCTTTAATCGTATAGATTTCAAGGGACACGGTGTCTGCGGACTGGGAGGCAGAGAGTTGATATGCAAACGTCATTCCCGAGGCAGATGCCCGAAAAGGATTTGGATAAACTCGGGTTTGGGTGAGGGCAAAAGATTCAGGGTCTATCTGTTCCACTAACAATTTGTATGATGCCACGCTGCTGAATCCACCATCGGATGTTACCTTCAGGTATAGTGTCTGATGAGTAGTCGGTTGGTAAAGAATTTGGTAACCGAGTAGATCAGTTGCCTTTTCACCTGTTGCTAAAGTCTCTCCTGTCGCTGTCAAAAGGGATAAACGGTAATTTTGGTTCAGAGGGATTTCTGATAACGTAGCGCGAATTGTTATGCCACCAGCAGTCTCAATTTTATAGTAATCTTGGATATCAGAAGCATCGTACAAAAAGGAATAATAAGGTTGGGTATAGAAAATTGGGAATGCTGTTTCTATGGTATCGTTTGGTTCATAAGTATCACCAAATGATACGAGCATCTTCATGACCAAACCTTCATGACTGATATTGGTAATAGATATGCCAGAAGGTGTCCCATTGTTAGCGCTACTGTTAGGCAAAGTTCCGGGGGTAAAGGCAGTTTGATTATCATCTGCAGAATAGGCTGCACCTTCAGTGATAGTTTGAATATCTATAAAACCGGGATCATCAGGCCGGATACCGAGGTGTTCAGGATCGTTTGGGTCTTCAAGCCAAATCTGTTGTCCAGCATCGTAACTACCAAGGGGACGTACCCGCGTCTCATCAATGTGCCAAATGAGGATACCAGATTCGGGTAGATAGGTGTCAAAAGTAGCACCAGAGGCTTTATGGCGATTTTCGATCAGAAAAAATTCTCTGTTAGTCGCAGCGGTAGGCAATAAAGATTCACTATCAATAGAGAGGTGCGAATCACGTGTGTATGGAATATCAATTTTGAAAAGTTTATCTGCTTTAGGTGATAGTTCAAATGCAGGAACAGATACCTGACCGCTTTGTGTGATGTTAACGGGTTGAATCCAACCGAGACGTCCGTTTTCGGGACGAGCGTCAAAGTCCCATTTCAGATAACCGATAATATGACTGGGTGCTAATCCGTTTCCTATACCGAAGGCTTCTGGACCTTGATACGGGCCAAATGCTCCCATTAATCCCCACTTGTGGTCACGGGCATCTGTGAAGTTTAAGCCGTACACATCTGGCGCACCAAAGTTGTGGAAGAATTCATGAAAGTAAATACCTAAATGAGGTTTATCAAAATCTGGTTCTTCAGCGACAACGATTGCGGTATCAACGCGGACACCGTCAACGATGATGTTGACATTTGGTGTTAAGATTGACCAAATATCGTCAACTATACCAGTAGATGCCTCGTCATTTCCTGCATGAATAATAAAAAGATGATCAACGACTCCATCTTTGTCGCGATCGTACTTTGAAAAATCGACGGTTGCATCCACGGCACGACACGCTTCGCCAATTAGTTCCCGATAACGCGGCACATGCCTTGTTCCTTCTCCGTAATAACGCATTGGTTTCTGCGCGCGAATCCATTCGTTGCCTGCGGGCAGAACACCCCCGACAGGGCCCGGCTGCACATCCATCTGTCCGTAAGAATTTTCACGGAAGTAGGTCTTTAAGGATACACCTGTTTCCGCAAACAGATATTCATTGAATTCAGCACTCGCTCTTTTACCCGGTTGATCGCTGAAATCAATTTTGAGAGCGAGGACATATTCAATACCGTCTGGTTGTAAAACGCCCTGTTCTTTTGCAAAGCAGCACCCGTCTAACGCTTGTAAATATTTTGAAATACTGAGTTCAGAATTCTGCCCAGAAGTGGATTTCGGGGTTAATTTTCCGGTAATCGGATCGGTGTCAAAATAGAGATAGGGATTCGGTGGAGCAGCGAGGCTGGAAATTGTGAACGCGAGAAGATATGCCAAGCAGAAAATCAGAAATGCAGGCGTTTTTTTAGTCAAATTCACCACCACATTTCCTGCACAAGATATAGAATTGGATGTCGTCAGAATGGGCGTGTTGTTTGATGAGATCAACTGCTTGGTCCGGCAAATCTGCATCACATTTTTGGCATTTATAGAGTGAACCTTCGGGTTCAGGAAATTTTCTGATATCTCCCCAGATATCCTGAAGCCAGTATTTAAATTCCCATGGAAACTCGGTCTCAACAGCTTTTGATATTTCTACTGCATGCCGAATTAGTTTTTGACATTCTTCAAAAGTTGCTGGTTCATACGGGTGAGGTTCTGTATGAAGGGGGATCGGTTTGCCTTCGGAAGCGGTTTCCGGATTGAATCTACGTGAACGGGTCAGCAAAATTTGGTCTAACTTTGTGCCTGATTCTCTACCTTTTGACCAGACGCGGTAATAGCCTCTACGTTTAATATTAAAATAACCAGGGGCTGATTTGCCGAGTGGGTGTGTTGAAGTATCCCATAACCAACGATTCCATTTGGAGTCGTCACCGGGAACTGCCCAAATTTTGATTGCATTCGGACCGCCTTGTTCATCCCAAGGATTCGGTTCTACATCTTCAATACCGATCCAATAGGAATCTTCGCTGTACTTATAATAGGCACGAATCCATACGTACCATTTGCCAGTTTTCGGGATATAGACTTCATAAATACTGCGTGCCCTTTCTGCACTATCAATGGCTTTGCCGTTAGAGGCTTCTGGCTCATCTACAATCGTCACACCATTATCAAAATGTATCGCAGTCTCTGCTTCAATAATAAGTGTATTTCTTGGGACACGAATTAATTCCTGTCTTGTGTTTTTCTCTTCTTGCTCAGTTTCTTCTTTTTCTTCTTCTGGGAGTGCTTGTTCTGGTTCAGTATAACTACTTCCGAACCGTTGACATGCGCGTTCAAACTGTTTTTCGGAAAGATTTGCATCGTAAAAACAGTCTCGGACCCCTTTCTTCCAAAGGTCCAGAAGCAGAAACATCGCTTTTAAATTTCCATCAGGCCGTTTGCGGGTGCCGACGACAATAAGCATGCCGGTATCTCGTGAACGACTGACAAGACACAGGTGAAGTGGATATTCAGGCGGGACAACTCTTCGACTTTTTACAATGAGTGGACTATAGTATTTACAATGATGGTCGCATCCGGGTATTTTTGCCCGTTTAGCACTACAGCATTCAGGGCAAATTATCATGCCGCTGAGCGCAGGACATGCACGCTTACCACTACCGGAACGGCATGTGCGGCATCTTTGCGTTTTAGTGCGTTTCTGTCTGGTAGGAAGTCTTTGATGGCGCATAGGTTGGTTCTCGTTAATCAAGTTGTATACGGTGCGAAGTTTGTAGGTCGGGTAGAGATTGCGAAACCCGACAATATCAAGGTTTCAAAGCAAAATTGGCGGGTTTCACAAGGAAATCTAAAGAACAGCCGAAGCAAGTTTTGAAAATAGTGTTTCAGTTCCAACATGTCCAAATCAACGCAGAATACGCGTATGGTATTCAGCGGGTTTCGCAATCTCTACCCGACCTACAAGTTATTTGCTTTTGCCTATATCTCGATCTTAGAGTTATCAGATCAGCGAGATATTCTACGATTTTGTCTGCGGGTTTACTCGGCATCCACATCTACATCCACATGCACCTCGGGAGCGTCACTTGGACGATTAACCAAGTCAGCGAGATATTCTGCGATTTTGTCTGTGATTTGTCCAGCATCTACATCTGCAAAGTTAAAGAGTTCTTTGAGCATCGGTGAAATCACACCTGTATCAAGCAACGCATTCGCAAGACGCCCCATGCTGCTTCGGTTGACACCGCCTCTGCCATCGCTGTTCCCCATATCAAGAATTTTGATGTTATCAATTTTCTCAACGGGACGCATCATTTGTTCAACAATATCAGGGGCTTCTTCAATCAGTTCCAAGATAGCCTCTTGAACAAGCACGCGTTGTTCAGCAACATTACGAGCTTCATATTCTGCCATTTCACCTTGTGCTTTGGCACGTGCCTCCGACAACACAGCATCTGCAAGACGTTCAATTGGTTGTGCTTGTGCTTCGGCACCGATGATTGCTACATCACGCTGCCATTCTGCACCCAACACTTGTTCGGTAGCAGTGACATTAATTTCAGCACCCATACGTTCTGCCTCAGCAACCAGTTTCTCTTTCTCTGCAAGTGCGGTAAGCTGCTGTTTATTGGCAACGTCAATCTTTCTATCTTCGTCAGTGAGAGCGACACGTAATTCCTGACCGATGCGTGCCTGCTCTACGGTCAACATCTTATTAATTTCAGTAAGTTCAACGTGTTTGTTTTGGTCAATCTGTGCGGTTTCGACGACGAGATTTTTCTCGATTTCTCGTTGTTGCACCTGTTGTTCTTGTGCGAACTTCGCAGTTTGCACTGTCAAATCTCGTTCAACATCTCGCAATTCAACACCCTCTTCCTGAACAATACGGGCTTTTTCTACGAAGAGTTGTTTTTCAAACTCACGCTCTTGTACCTGTTGTTCCATACCGATTTTATTGACTTCAACGGCTAACGTCTTGGCAATCTCTGTGAGTTCAACGTGTTTGTTTTGGTCGATCTGTGCGGTTTCCACGACGAGGTTTTTCTCAATCTCACGCTGTTGTACCTGTTGTTCTTGCGCAAACTTCGCGGTCAGCACAGTCAAGTCTCGCTCAACATCTCGCAACTGCACACCCTCTTCCTGAGCGATGCGTGCTTTTTCTACCATCAGCTGCTTTTCTATCTCTCGAACTTCAATTGTCTGTTCCTGTTCAATTTTCTCCATTTGAACAGTAAGATGTTGGGCAATTTCAGCAAGTTGAACAACTTTGGTTTGGTCGATCTGTGCGGTTTCGACGACGAGATTTTTCTCGATTTCTCGTTGTTGCACCTGTTGTTCTTGCGCAAATTTCGCAGTTTGAACCTCTAACTCTAACTCAATATCCCGCAACTGAACACCCTCTTCTTGAGAGATACGGGCCCGTTCAACCTCTAATTTCATTTCGTATTCACGTTCTTGAACGACCTGTTCCTTCTCAAACTGAACTATAATGGTTTCAGCTTCACGTTCTACAGCATAGACAGCGATATTTTTCTGTTGATCAGATTCTGCCCATGCTTGCTCTTGTTCTGCTTCAAGTATCTGAATACGGGCCTCAACATTAATTTGTTCGATGGCAACGTCTTTCGCTTTAATGGCAGCCTCTTTATCACGTTCTTGCTCAGCGGTAATTTCAGTAATTTCCCTGATACCAACAGCATCAAAACGATTGTCTGCATTGAGCATTTCAATGGGGGTTTGATCGACTCGAATAATAGAAACGGTATCAAGTGTCAAGCCGTTATCAAGTTTCAGGTTTTCTCCACAAGCATCTTGAACTTTGTCCGCGAATTCAAGACGTTTCTGTAGCAAGTCTTGAATTTCACTTTCGGCGGCAACACTTCTTATGGCACCATCTAACATCGGTTCAATTAGTTCTCGGATAGTTTCCGGTGTCATGGATTTATCGCCGAGGGCTTGGGCGGCTTTTAAAATGTCGTCCTCTTCTGGATCAACCTTAAGATAAAAAACGACTTCAACATCAGCGCGGTTGAAGTCGTTAGTAATTAAGGAGTCAGAGGTTTCTCGAACTACCTCAATTCGCATGGTGTTGAGAGAGATCTCTTTGATTTCATGAATAATGGTGTTAACCCAGAGACCACCAGTAATACGAATCTTTTCCTTCGCACCACCTGTTCTGACTAAGGCGATATCTGCTTTCGGTATCCTATAGCGAATAACGGATAAAACACTAACAGTCAAAGCTCCAAATAAGACAACTGCTATAACTCCCATCCACCGCAAGACATTAGATTCGTTGGTTTGGTTCTGATCACCATTTGGATCACCATCCGGCATCAGAAAATTATAGGCGAAATACCCGATGGCACATACAACGACAATTAAAAATATAACAGCAAGAATGAGACGCATTAATTTCTCCTATTGTAAACACTACTTTCAGAAATTATTTTTATTCGAAGATTATGTCACTGTTTTGATTTGTCCTATAACGTCCCTTGAGCGGTTGGCGTGGAGAGGTTTGCCACGCGAGACTCGCAAGATAACAGAGTGTATTTTCAATTAGAGGTTTAGCGACAGCGGTTCTATGAGCATCCCGTGTATCTACGGCAAAACCAACGTAATATCCATCGCCCCACTGTAACTGAATGCCTATAGGGCCGCCATTATCTTCCCTAACGACCAACTTTCGATAACTTGGGTCATTGGTAACCCAATGGTCATCCGTCACCAGATTATCGACATTGATCTTATGGGGCCATGTAAACATACCTGTTTTTTGACCGTCTTCGGTAATCGTTACGTTGGCGTCCTCAGCATTGACGACGTCAATAGGATGACGATCTACTGGCATCCAATCGCCTCTCCATGTAGGTTCGGTGATATTGACACCATCAGGTCTTATGATATGATTATCCATAGCGGATGTCCACACAACACCACCTTTTCTAACGAAGTCTTTGATCGCATCATCAGCGTCTTCAACAAAATACTCTCCATCATGCCCGGTAGCAAACCAAGTGAACCAAATGATATCATAATTGGAGAGCGAAACGTTAGAAAGTTTTACAGCATTGTTTGAGTCGCCTCGGTTATCAGGGTTGTCGTTAATATGGACTGTTGTATATTGAAATTCTAAACCTTCAAGCGCAGTGAGAGATTGCAAAACAGCAGGTTCACCCGTTTGATTGTCGCCCACGACAATCAACACGCGAAAGACACCTAACGGCACAATTTTTATGGAGGAGATGATGTCGGAAAACGATTGCGAATGGGGTAAGGAACGCAGATTCCTGACGGATTTCTTGAATTCGCGAGAGTTTAGGTCTATATTGATCTTACGTCCCTCAAAATTCACATGCTCATAAAAAATGATATGGCATCCACTGAACGGGAAATTCGGTCCACGCTGAATACGGACAGAAGATATCGTATCATTCATGCCGATTTCGAACATTGAGCTGACATCACGCATGAGAAGACTCCGCCGTCCACTGAAATCCACATCGCTAAACACCTCTATGACGACGGGTACTGCCCCATACACTGGCGGGGTCGGATGCGCAGCCGGACTAAAACTTATAGATGTGATCGCATCACCGAAATTGTACGGTATCTCATGGATGTTCGGGTAGAATCCTGGTGCTAAAACCAATCGTCTGCCTTTATATTTTTCATGTTCATGAAAAATCGCTTTATAGTTCGGAGACGCACTAAAACCAGGCCCCTGGTATATCTTAATAGAAGAGATTACGTCCTGAGCACCAATTTCGGTTGTATTCGGGATGGATTCTACGAGGGTTATCTTGCGTCCGTGATAATTGACGTGTTCAAAGACTTCTACGACTAACCTCGGTGTGCTCGCCATTTATCTCCCCTTCGCTGAAGGTTATTGTATCTATTTTGTTTAATAGTTTATTATATCATTGAATTTTGGGTTTGTCAAGGAAAAAGAAAACTGATTTACCCCGAGTTTTTCAGAACCCATATTTGTATGTCTTATATCATAATAGTTTTGCCAAAGTGTTTTTTCTGATAAACTGTTTTCCAATCTTATTTTATAGAATCTATTTTTGAACTCATAGCGAGTCGGGCTAAGCATCGTTGAAAGTCACACGAAAGTTTATCATTGAATATGCTAAGTTACCAAAACCTAAACGGGTTTCTTTCAGTTTATCGTAGCTAAGTGTGAGTTTCCGATAAGTATCTTGCCAACCGAAAGTTCGCTCTACTTTATAGCGGTCTTTGTAGATATCTTTGCGAAACCATCGTAACCTGCGAGCGATGACAATAGGTGCTTTGGCATTCCGTCGGTTCGGATAGATCACAGGAACCAGACCTTGTTCTTTGATAATGTTATGATGCGCCTTGGAGCCAAAGCCGGAATCCAGCGTTAGAGCAGATGCATTGAGTTTCATGCCGATGCCTCAAGAGTTTCTGATAAGAGCCATCTTTTGACCAGCGATTATGCCATTTATAGACATTAGACCAATGGAGTTCATTCCGCCGTGTGCGGAGCCGCTCCCATTGAATGCCAATATGCAAAACATAGAGGATATAGTTGAATATCTTATAGAAGGAAAGGTTTGGCTTTGGACCTTGACGCGTTTCTTTAGATGCGGCAAGATATAACGATTAAAATCCTTGCGCGAAACCTGCTTGGGAATACCATTGTATCTCGGAGCTTTTGAGTTTCGATTGCCATAATAACACCTCTCATAAAGTAAGTGGATGTAAGTGGAAAAAGGGACATAAACTATCTCCTTTTCTTTCCTTATTTTACCACATCCTTAGGTTTTACTCAATATGACTTCATAATGTAAACACTTGCAGGAATGTTTACTTAGAAGCATGTCTTCTTGTAGGAGCGACCTCCAGGTCGCGGCCCGTTTGTAGTCGCACAATTTATTGTGTCTCTTACATTTGGCAAGCTTACGTAGGGTCAGTTGTAACCAGCTGTTGAGGTCCCTGTACATGACTGAAATAGGTTTGCGTGAGAACATCGGATAATTCTATCAAAATTTGTGCAAGTCGAACCAAAAGCTTCTCTAATCCTTGACGTTGCGTACTTTGTTCAGACCGTTGTGCAAGCTGGAATGTATTTGAGAGTTGCAGCTGCGTTAATCCTTCTAAAATTAGTTGTTCTTCTTCACTAAGACGATAGCCCGACTTTTCCCGAGGCAGATCACGAATCTGCTCTTGGAGTCGTTTTAACTGGTAGACCAGCGAACGTGGATTCGTTTCGTCAAGCAGTAGCATCTCAAGTGCTGTGGAAAGGTATAACGCTGACCGATAACGACTCCGATAGGTAATTAGGCTTTCTGCAGCGGCAAGTATAGACTCAAGCAGCAGATGTTCAATCCACTCTTCCTGAACGGCGACAAGACTTGACCGACACAGCAGAATGAGAAGTAGTGCCCGTTCAACACGCCGCCCCATATCAAGACTGACCCAACCGATTGTCTGTGTCATGCTCTCCGCGTTGAGTCCACTCAGTGCTGCAAGAAAAATCATGAGTTGATCAAGTTCGGTTTGGATGTGTTGTAGCGTGCGTTCATCAGATTCACTTGAGGTGGATTGTATTTGCAAGTTCTTATCGTTAGTGCTGTACTTTTCAAGTGTGCTACATAAGTTCTCAATGCTGTTCATAACACGCCACGTATCTGTTGACCAACGATCACGGACAGCATACGCAGCACTCACCAGCGATTGAAGTGTTGACACAAGACTTCCACTGTTTTCTGTGTCAAGCATGATGGAAAGCAGTTCGTTTTCTAATCCTTGTCCGCCTTTACTAACAAATCCTGGATGAGATGACGTTAAGCCAGTTAGTGAATGGAGCATACTGCGGAGATACGCGAGTTCCGATACGTTCCTTGAGTCTTCCCCATGTGTTTCTGTGAAAACTGCTGAAGGAAGAGGTTGTCCCAATGGTGAAGCTTCTAAACCCATTTTAATTTTGTCTAATGTTATCCGAAGAAGACGTGCGTGTCCCTCCGCTCGTTCCGCATAGCGCCCTACCCAGTAGAGGTTTTCTGCAGAACGGCTTGATAAACCTTGGGAGTCTTCAGAGATGAGGGGACCGCTTTTCGAATGCTGCCACAGACTGATATGTTGTTCCGGTTCAGGTGCTAAAATCCAAGTATCTTTACTGATACCACCGCCTTGAATAGTAACTGTTAATTCGCCTGCTTCACCTTCACAGCGAGTTAGTCCACCTGGCATTACAGCATAACCTTCTTTTTCTGCAAATAAGAAGCTGCGCAGAATTGCACGGCGTGGTTCAAGTTTGCCCTCTATAAGAGATGGTGTTGTAGAAAAGGGAATATACTCCTGCCCAACATAGAGATGCGGTTGCGCATTAATCTGCGCGCGAAGTGTGTCAACTTCAGTGGAGCTAAGTTCTGTACCGAATAGTGGTCTCGTGTTCGGTTGGCGATAAATAGGTTTAATGACCAACTCTTTAAGATTTGTCAGTACATAGTCTTGATGTTTCGGTTGTCCGCACCACCAAGTTGTTACGGAGGGGAGGCGTAAATCTTCACCGATCAATTGTTTTGCAATGTCTGGCAAGAAAGGTATCAGAGCAGGATTTTCCAGAACGCTACTGCCAGGAGGATTTATGACAACAACGTTGCCTTGACGGATTGCCTCCAACAGACCTGCCACGCCGAGCCGTGAGTCCTGACGTAGTTCCAACGGGTCACAGAAAATATCGTCTACGCGTCGCAAAATGATGTCTACTGGCTGAAGTCCATCCAGTGATTTCAACCATACATGTCCATCTAACACTGTCAGGTCATCACCTTGCACCAGTGTGTAGCCGAGATAACTCGCTAAGTAAGCGTGCTCAAAGTAGGTTTCATTGTAAGGACCGGGTGTTAGTACAACGACATTTGGATTGTCTTTTTGGTGTGGTGCAAGTTCCGTAATACTATTTTGTATTGCCCGAAAGAAAAAAGATAACCGATGAACACCAGCTTCGCCAAAGAGGTGCGGCAATGTTCGCGCCAAAACAGTGCGGTTTTCAAGGGCGTACCCTGCTCCTGACGGTGTTTGCGTGCGATCACTCAGCACCCATATATTTCCACTGGAATCTTTAGCCAAATCTGCTGCGTATGTTAATAGAAGATTGTTATTTGGTGGTAATAATTCGTTACAAGGACGCAAGAATCCTGCGTGTGCATAGACAACTTCCGGCGGTACCAATCCTTGTTTGATTAACCTTTTCTCGCCGTACAGGTCCTTCAAAATCAGATTTAAAAGTTCAGCGCGTTGGATAAGTCCTGTTGAGATGGATTCCCAGTCTGAGTGAGAGATAATCAGAGGAATAAGGTCTAATTCCCAAGGACGATGCCCCTGTTTTTCTCCATGAACCACATAAGTAACACCGTTTTCACGAAGTAGGCGCACTGTGTCCTTGTGTCGAGCAACCATCTCTTCGACACCAAGCGTATTCAATGCTTGAATGAAAGGTTGCCAGTGTGAGGCGATCTCTCCAGACCTGCTCAGCATTTCATCAGTCTGTTCAGTATCAGAAAGGTATGCCTCGGTAAAACTATCGTCAACGATGTCTCTATTTGTTTTATCTGTGCGTTGCATGTTTATAGTGACGTTTTAAGTGAACAAATGTATTAAGTAACGTGAGTTTGAAAAAGTTTTCACCCGCAGCATTTTCTATTATTTTTGGCAAAAACGGCACAACCTAACAGGTTATGTTACAAAAACAGTGCTTTTTTAGGCTTGAAAAGTGTTTAGAGCAAACTCACATTTTATTATCAAACTCACGTTCAGTAAGTTGTTGATTAGGATTGTCTTCGCAGGTCCAAAGTATACGGATACTCAGCATTTGTCTCTTCAGGAGGGACATCTATTGGACCTGGAGTGCGTCCTTCTGAGAGAAAAGTTCCAGGAACTGCGCGAGCGGGTTTTGGTTGAATTACACCCGGCGTGTGTCCATCTGTCGCGAAACGGCTGACACGGCGGGATTCTGCTTCGTAGGCATTAACCGGGAAGGTATCGTAACTTCGTCCGCCAGGGTGTGCCACGTGATAGGTACATCCGCCAATTGAGCGTCCATTCCAAGTGTCTATAACATCAAAAACAAGTGGTGAGTGGACACCGATTGTTGGGTGCAATGCCGATGTTGGTTGCCACGCCCGATACCGCACCCCTCCCACATATTCACCATGTGTGCCTGTACTATGCAGAATCAAGCGGCGACCGTTGCAAGTTACGACATAACGAGAGTCTATCAGTCCACGTAGTTTGACCTGTACTCTCTCAACAGAGGAATCCACGAAACGCGATGTTCCTGTCCGCGTGACCTCTTCCCCAAGCACATGCCACGGTTCAATCGCCATTCGCAATTCCAGTTCAATGTCTTGGACGTTTACAGTGCCGAGTAGTGGAAATCGGAACTCAAAAAATGGTTCAAGCCATGCCCCTTCAAACGGATACCCCGCATCTTGTAGTTCTGATATGACTTCCTGAATGTCAGAACGCACATAGTGGTGAAGCATAAATCTGTCATGTAATTCTGTTCCCCATCTTACTAGTTTGCCTGTGTATGGGGTGGACCAGAATTTAGCGATCAACGCACGAATTAGTAACATCTGCACAACACTCATCTGCGCGTGCGGGGGCATCTCAAATGCGCGCATTTCCAGCAATCCAAGTCTACCACTGGCTGAATCTGGGGAATAAAGTTTATCGATGCAAAATTCTGCGCGATGCGTGTTTCCTGTTAAATCAACCAACAGATGTCGCAACAATCGGTCTACTAACCAGAGCGGTGATTTCTCTCCATCAACTTTAGATTCCGTGGAAACAGCATCAGGAATCTGCTGAAATGCCACCTCAAGTTCATAGAGTTGTTCATCACGGCCTTCGTCTACACGAGGTGCTTGACTTGTCGGACCGATAAAGGCACTGGAGAAGAGATAGGACAACCCTGGATGATGTTGCCAATAGGTGATGAGACTACGCAATAAGTGTGGTTGTCGTAAAAGCGGACTGTCAGCGGGTGTCGGTCCGCCAATGATGATGTGATTTCCACCGCCCGTTCCTGTGTGTCGACCATCTAACATGAATTTTTCAGCACTGAGACCCGCTAACCGTGCTTGTTCATAGAGCGTTGTGATATTATGGACTACTCCATCCCAATTTTCTGCTGGATGGATGTTTACCTCAATCACACCTGGATCCGGCGTTACACTCAACGATTGAATTCGCCAATCGTGTGACACTTCATACCCTTCAAAAATTATAGGCATTTCTAATGCTTCGGCTGCTGCTTCGATTGCTTCAAGAAGCGATAGGTAGTGTTCTAAATGGGACAAAGGCGGCATGAAAATGTGCAACCGACCATCACGAGGTTCAATACATAGAGCAGTCCGGATAATTGATTCTTGTTGATTTATCTCTTTACTTGTTTTTTCTCGTGTTTCTGTGGCATCGCTATGACTGATATTAGCATCACGAGGCTCAAACGGATCACGTTCAAAAAATGGTTCTTCATGTTCAGGGGCAACCCACGGCAAGGACTCAAGCGGAAGACGGTATCCTATTGCTGAATCGCCGGGGAGTAGGAACATATGCCCACCTCTAAAGTTCCATGCACAACTCTCCCATGAATCGTTTTCAAAATTCCAACCTAAAGGCAGCACATAACCAACCGGTTCACCGATTTTTTCAGTTTGGAGTAACTGAATCAATTTTTGTCTCTCTGATATTTCTTTGAAATCAATTTCATCTGGGTCAATGTTTATAGGGAGTTTGCCTTCAGTCCAAAGGAAAAAGACTATATCTTCGTAGGCGGATCTGATATAGTCTGATGAAACATTTAACCGATTTGCCAGATGGCGTAAAAATTTCTCTGCATGTTCAACGTCAAACCCATAATCTTTATTAGGTTCAGCGAGTAGTGTGTCATTTTGCCAGACTTGGATACCGTCTTTTCGCCAAAAACATCCAAATTTCCAACGTGGTAGTGGTTCACCCGGATACCATTTACCTTGACCGTAAGACAAAACACCACCAGGACCGAAGCTGTCGCGCAATCGCTTTAGTAAATCCGCCGCTAAACGGCGCTTTTCCGGGCTATCTGCCTCTGTATTCCATTCAGGGCCTTCTGTATCGTCAACGGATACAAAGGTGGGTTCTCCACCCATTGTTAGTCGAATATCGTTGTGGATTATATCTTCGTCTACTTGCTGACCGAGGGCATTAATCGCTTCCCACTGTATATCAGTGTAAGGTTTAGTAACGCGCGGGTCTTCGTGAATTCGTTGTACGGTATTACTGTATGTAAATTCTGTTTCACACGGGCCTGTATAGCCGGTGACGGGGGCAGCACTCACTGGATCGGGCACACATGCCAACGGGATATGTCCCTCACCAGCGAATAACCCTGACGTTGGATCAAGCCCTATCCAGCCTGCCCCTGGTGCATACACCTCACACCACGCGTGTAAATCGGTGAAATCCTGCGGTGGACCGGCAGGACCTTCTACAGGTTTCTGATCAGCGACAAGTTGAACAAGATAGCCTGAGACAAAACGCGCCGCTAATCCAAGATGTCGTAGAATTTGTACGAGCAACCAACCGCTATCACGACATGAACCTATTCGCTTTTCCAAGGTTTCATTGCAGGTTAGTACTCCTGGTTCCATCCGAATTGTATATTTTATATCTTCCCACAGACGACGATTGATACCTACAAGAAAATCAATTAATTTTTGCTTGGACTTATCAACACCTATCAACCATTCAGTTAGTAGAGGACTATTTTCTTTCACTTCCATGAACGGCATCAACTCTTTTTTGACCTGCGGTTCGTAGCTAAACGGAAAGTATTCTGCACTTTCCTCAAGAAAAAAGTCAAACGGATTGATAACCGTCATATTTGCAACCAGATCCACTTCAAGAGACAATGCTTGGGTGGGTTCAGGGAAAACGACGCGCGCTTGATAATTACCGAATGGATCTTGTTGCCAATTGATGAAGTGGTTCTTTGGCTCAATTTTGAGTGAGTACGCTTCAATCGGGGTTCGACAATGCATTGCAGGCTTTAATCGGAAGATATGGGGAGAGAGCCAAACCAACCGATCATATTGATATAAGGATTTGTGATTGATTGCCACACGAATTGCCATATCTGTTTTCCTTTTCTGCATAGCAGATTAGCAGCCTCTTGTAGGTCGGGTAGAGCTTGCGAAACCCGACAAAAACACCTATAAATACCAAAAAATGTTGGGTTTCGCTTACAACTCAATCCATAGGTGTCAATTTAAGAGAAAATTGTTGGTTTTTCTCTTGTTGGAGGGCTTGTAAGCCCGATATTTAGAGATTTAAGTAGTTAAATCAAGGTTTTAAACCCTTCCAACAATGGGATATCCTTAAGTTAACACTTATAGGTTTCGCTTACAGTTCAACCCAACCTACTGCAATTGCGATAGTCCTGCTTCATTGCAATTGTGATTGTGATTGTGTATCTTCTCCATTTACAGGACGCAAAGCGAAAAAAGTTTTGTAAATATCTTCACCGACATCGTTGAGTTTTGTTTGGAATGCGTCCAAAAACTCATGCAAACCGCTATGGAGAACCTGATCAACTTGCGCATAAGCAAATTCGGAACGAAGTTGTCCTAAACCCTGTTCAGCTGAGTTTGAAAAGGTTTCTAAAGGAGTACCAGAAATAGCGTGAAGCGATTCTTCAGCCTTGGAAAGACAGTAAAGCACTGACCGTGGAAATTCTCGGTCAAGAAGTAGAAAAGCAACAACATTGTTAGGAGAGATGAGTCCGTGTGTTCGGCGGTACATCTCAAATGCACTTGCAGAATGGAGCAATGCCCCCCATTGAATATCATCAAATGGCGTATTCACATCCGAGACAGAGGGAAGCAGAATGAAGTATTTTACATCAACAATTCGGGATGTTTTGTCAGCGCGTTCAATAAGTCTGCCCAATTGACAAAAATGCCATGCTTCGCTGTGGGACATGATGTTATCTGTCAGTCCCATGAACAGATGTGATGCGACTTTGATGTCCGTGAAGAATTGATGTGGTTCTGTCATCGCCCATTCTTCAGGGGTTTCTGTCACCATCAAATATGCATCGTTTAACTTTTCCCACATCTCAGAGGATATATTTTCACGAATTGAACGCGCGTTTTCGCGGGCAGCACGTAGGCAGGATATGATAGAATTTGGATTTTCAGTGTCAAAGGTCAAAAATTTAAGGACTGCTTCACGTGACGTTTCGCCGTAGCGTTCCTCAAATTCCTCGTCATCGCCAGTAGTGGCAACCAAAGGTTCCCATTGTGCCTGCATGCCAACAGGTTGGTCAAGTATAAGCTGCAGGTTGACATCAACAAAACGCGCAACATTTTCCGCGCGTTCAATGTAGCGACTCATCCAGTAAATTGATTCTGCAACGCGACTGAGCATGACTTTCACCTACGTCTAACCTGACAATACCCAAGTATCCTTGCTACCACCACCCTGCGAAGAATTAACTACGAGCGACCCTTTTTTGAGTGCAACCCGTGTCAACCCACCGGGGAGGACATAGATTTCCTCACCATAAAGGATAAACGGGCGTAGATCAACATGTCGACCTTCAAAATGGTCGTCAATTAACACAGGCACCCGCGAGAGTGCAAGCGTGGGTTGGGCAATATAGTTGCGTGGATTCGCTTTGATTCTTTCAGCAAAATCTTCATGTTCAGCTTTTGTTGCATGTGGACCAATTAACATGCCGTATCCACCAGACTGGTTTGCTTCTTTCACAACAAGCTCACCAATATGTTCCAAAACGTACTTTCGATCTTCGTCTTCCCAACACATGTAGGTTGGAACGTTTGGTACGATTATATCTTCATCAAGATAGTATTTGATAATCTGTGGCACATAAGCACACACAACTTTGTCATCAGCAACACAAGTGCCGGGTGCATTGATTAATGCAAGTCGTCCAGATTTGTAAACCTCCATTAGTCCAGGTACACCTAATAGCGATTCTGAGTTGAATACTTCTGGATCAAGGAAATCATCGTTAATTCGGCGGTAGATGACATCAACACGTTCAAAGCCTTTGGTCGTTCGCATGTGGACATACCCGTCCATAACTACTAAATCCCGTCCCTCAACCAATTCAACCCCCATCTGCTGTGCAAGAAATGAATGCTCAAAATAGGCAGAGTTGTAGATACCGGGCGTAAGCAACGCAACTTCGGGGGACATTACTCTGTCACTTACGAGGTATTGCAGCATATCCAGTAAGTGACTTGGATAATCCTCCACAGGCTCAATCTGTGACATACCAAACAACTGCGGAAATGTCCGTTTCATCAACTGCCGATTTTCTACGACATAAGACACACCTGACGGACATCCGAGATTGTCTTCTAACACATAAATCTGTCCGTCACCATCTCGAACTAAGTCAGTACCGGTGATATGACACCAAATACCGCGCGGTGGATCTAAGCCGATGCACTGTTCAAGGTAACGATCCGATGAAAGCACAACCTCAGCAGGAACAATTCCGTCTTTTATTATTTTTTGTTCGTGGTAAACGTCGTCAATGAATAGATTGAGGGCATGAATTCGCTGTTTGAGACCGCGTTCTATCCATTCCCATTCAGTAGCATCTATTATTCGAGGGATAAGGTCAAATGGGAAGATTTTTTCAACCCCCTGTTCGTCTGCGTACACGTTGAAAGTTATTCCCATTCGGAGCAAGGCATATTCAGCGGTGATCTGGCGGCGTATTAATTCCCCATTTGGAAAGTTTGCAATCCGTTCAACGAGCATCTGGACAGCAGAGCGCGCACTCCCGTCAGAAAAAAACATCTCATCATAAAATCCGTCGGTGTTGTATCCATCAAATCTCGCCATTGCAATGAGCCTCCCTACTTGTCCGCAGTCAAAATTTATATTCCGAAACTAAAATGTAAAGATGCTTAGGGGAACGCTTTTATAGTGAAATCTAAAACTACTCTTACAGTTTTTTATAGGTTTGATGCGTTTGTAGTAGCGCAATTCATAGTGCCTCTTCCTGTAGGAGCGACCTCCTGGTCGCGACTTTAAAACTGTAGAACACTTTGTAAATACTGAGTGACAATGTAAAGTTAATTGTAAAATCCACTATAATGATTACGCCTGCCCTATACCAAGGTGTGAGGCAATACGTATGCCAATATCTCTAAGTGTAAGGATTAGTTGCCCGCTTTAGGTGTTTTTGGAATTGAAAGTTCCCTTTTGCCAATTGCCAACTTTTTAGGCAGAAAGATCAATCGTTGTTTAATTATAATGCATAACTGAAAGTATTACATGGTGTTAGAAATTTGTCAAGGATTTTGTAAAGCTATTCTGTTTTCATGCCCGAATATAATTCGCACTATTTCTTTATAAAAACAACAGGCGGGTCGAGAGGCCCGCCCTAACAATATGAATGAGTGTAGGATTAATCAGTACTAAAAAAATCTGATTCATAAAAATGCTCTTGATGAGATTCTTAGGAAATAGAGCGAAGGAAAATCTTTCCTCGCGCTCACTCTACTCACGATTCTCAATAACCCTCTTCCATCAAAAGGTTGTCTATTTTTTTCAGTACACATCCTTTGAAAAGACGCAGCTTCTCCTCAACACTTTTTTCAATATGCTCAAAATATATCTCAAGATAGAACTTCCACAACAGCAGAGTCGTGTCCCGACTGATACTAACTTCTTCAGATTGGGATTCCGAATTTTGTTCTGCTATTACCTCCGTGAACATACGCATGAGTTCCTTTTCGAACTTACGAGGATGTCCAGTGTAGTATTGCACGATTCTATCAAATCTTGCTTCAAGTACAGAGTGTGGGGTAAAACCTTCAGACACGCTATAGAGTGCGCTATCAAACCCGTTCTGCATGTTTTCATACAACCAAGAAGACATATCAGTCTCCACATTTTTTGACTTCGCACCATTTATTGCCGACACACATCTAAAACCGACGGTTCCCATACCATCATCAGCAGGATGTTGACTTATCCTTGAAATCTGTAGTTCTTTGGCACTACTAAACCAAGAACCGCCGCGTAATCTGTGATACCTTCCATGAATATCGTCAACATCTAACCGATCCAGACACCATTCTTCGACGTTACCTGCCATGTCGTATAGACCGTATTCGTTAGGTGCATAATTCCCAACCGCTTTTGTTGGAGGTTTGCTGAAGCTAACCTTTGGTGTGTAACGATCATAGTTAGCTTTATTGTCAGGTTCAGTATCTCCCCATGGATATTTCTTTCCAATTAAAGCCCCACGCGCAGCTTTTTCCCACTGCGCTTGTGTAGGGAGTTCTTTGCCAATCCATTCTGCGTAGGCTTTAGCGGCAAACCAGCTAATACCGACTACAGGATGATTTGCCCTTCCCTTTGGGTACATATTACCTCTCCAACCCCATAAATATGTATCCCCTACAATTGAGGTTAAAGCTTTGTCTTTCTGCCACAGTGGATTGGCATCAATAAACTTTTTGTATTGTGCGTTAGTGACTTCGTATTTGTCCATATAGAATGACGCAATCCCATCTCCTGCTGGGATCAATACCATATTTTCAGGAGGATTTGCTTTACAAGGATAAATACCAATTAAAACCAATATGCAAATGGTTAGTCCGTTGTATATTCCGCTTCGGTTTTTCATTTTGAAATCTCCATATTTGTTGTGCCATGCTTTTTTAGCATGTGCTACGATCTGGCTAATCTATGCCAACTGCTATTTTTTTGAAAACAGTGAAAATTAGCCACATGTGTATATTGTTGTGTTTATTTTTCTAATGCTAACATAACAAATCAGATAATTTTTTAGAAACCTAACAATAACCTCCTACTTTGTTTCGACATCGTTGATTTGTAGTAATATATCGCAACATACTTACTAATCTCGATTTGTTAGCAGCTATCAGGATATAGAATAATGAGCAATTATTGTGCCAATTGTGTTCATTTATGCAAGAAGGTCGTAATTATGTGTTGAATATTAGTTTTTTATGAGCGATATTTTATAGTTACCATATTTTTCTTTGAACCACCTGAAATTACACTATTGACAATGTATTTTCACCAATTTTAATTTGGTTTTCGTCATAATTTGTGGTATCATTTAAGAAGAGAAACGTTACCATTTCACGAGTTACTGTAGGAGGTATTTAATGGCAGAAATAGGAAAAGCTGCTCCAGATTTTAGTTTATCAGGGTCTACAGGCCAGGAAGATACAGATGTTAATTTGGCTGATTTTGAGGGGAAAAAGTTGGTAATTCTTTTTTATCCGCTTGATTTTTCGCCTGTGTGTTCAGAACAAGTTCCAGACTTTAATGAGAACTTAGACGCTATTCGCGCTAAAGGTGCAGATGTGGTTGCTATCAATCGCGACTCAACGTTTGCACACAAAGCATGGAGTGAAGCACTCGGTGGCGTCAGTTTTCCACTCCTCTCAGACATGAATCTTGAAGTCTCAAAACAATATGGCATGGCACTTGAAGAAGTCGGTATAACGACCCGCGGTGTTTTTATCGTTGATGAAACAGGTAAAATTGCCTTCAAACACGTTGAAGATGCACCACCGGATAATACACTGACTGCAGAACAAGTCCTAAACGAACTTGACAAACTATGAGCAACAATTCTGCATCTAACAACTACGAAGACGGGTAAATAGATTGCCCGTCTTTCGTTGTCTTAAAATATTGTGTTGTCTTGGCAATAATGTTATGAAACCAAAAATTTGATTAGACCCAACACGTAGTGAGAATTCAATTGTCAGAAGCGGATAAATATCGCTGTATATTGTTTTCATATCTTTGTCTTGACAATTCCCTTTTAGATATGATATAATTGCCTAAAGGGCGCGGGTGTAGCTCAGCGGTAGAGCCTCAGCTTCCCAAGCTGAGGGTCGCGGGTTCAATTCCCGTCACCCGCTTGAATGCGAAGAAAACACCGAGGAAATCATGGCGCAAAATCGATTGACCAAAGAAGAAATCCAAGAAGATAAGTTTATTGACTTGGTTCTAAGCTGTTACTCTTTTCTGAAGAATAATGCCATAAGCATTAGCATAACGCTGGCAATTGTGATTATTGGGGTAGTAGGTTATTTAGTCTACACCCAAAATCAGGAGAAAACATACGCTGAAGCTGCTGCGAACCTTTCTAATGCTACGGAAACATATAAAGAAGCTGAAAAAAGTTTCTTAGATGTTTCTGCACCGAGCGAAAGTGAAGATGACACTGAAGACGAAGCAAAGTCTGAAAAAGTCACCTTTGAAAATGCTGAAGAAAAATTACAGTTAGTTTTTGAGAAATATCCGAATACGCCCTTAGCTGACAAAGCACGGTATAATTATGCTAAAAGTCTCTATTATCAAGGCAAATATGCCGAAGCACGTGCACAATTTGAGGAAATTGTAGAAACGCATAAATCTGAAAATCAGATTTATGCAATGTATGCGCAAAAGGCAGTAGGCAACTGTTTCGAACAAGAAGGAGACTACGCAAACGCGATTTCAGCTTATGAGGCGAGAGCGTTTCCAAACACCCCCCAACTTGCACCTGAAATTCGCCAGTTTGTTCTTACCAGTGCCAAGTACAATCAAGCACTTTGTCATGAAAAATTAAACGCAGTAGAAGATGCGAAGACATCTTATATGACGATTATAGACGAATTTCAGCAAACGCTTAATGCCGGAATTGAGCAGAGAAGTACTGAACTGATAAATGAAGCAAAAGAGGTAATCACAGTTATTGAGGAACCTTTAGAACTCACAAAAGCGGAGCAGATGGAATCGGAAGAACTTTATTTTGAATCGCTTGTCACATATACAGATACAATTCGAGCATATAAGGTCGAAAAAGATACGGGAGGCGGGTTGTTGTCGGATGTGCGAAAACGCATACGAAATTTTGAGGAAGCCGCAACTACATTCATTAGTGGTGTCGAATCAGCCCGTAAAACTGAAAAATCTGGATACCAAAGTGCGGCATTAAATACCTATGACCGAATTTTGGAATTCGATGCATACGGCTTAAATCGTGAACTGTATGAACATGCTCGCCTCAATTATGACCGTCTCACGATTGCTGGAAAAGAGGAATAAAATGAAAGATAGAAAACGTCATTTGCTTGTTAGGACTATTGAAATAGGAAAACGGATAAGTTTTGGACTAATTTTAGTCTTTCTCTGTTTGCCTATCACAGTAGATGCAGCACCCACGGGACGTATTGCTTATGCTGTTTCCGGGTTTAACAACAAACTTGGAAGATTAGATTTCAATCTCCACATGACGACCTTCACCGAAAAAGGGGATTTCAAGACAACGCCTTTAAATCAATCTGGAATGTATCCTGCATGGGGACCAGAAGGCGACACGCTCTATTTTATTCAACGTGCCGACACACAATCACATATCTTTTCAATTGATATTAACAACCCTAAAAATAAAACACTACTTACAGAGATTAGCGGCACCTATCGATTTTTAGCTGTTTCACCGAATGGAAAGAAACTTGCTTTTAACGGATGGACGCGCGAACAGCAACAACAAGAAAATCAGGTTTGGGTACTTGATATTGAAACAGGTGAAATGGAAGCAGTGACCGCGATACCACACTTTGGAAGAAGTTTCTTTTTTTGGGGAATCTCTTGGGCACCGAACAGTAGACAACTTGCGTTTTCACTGGAAAGACCCGGTGGATTAGATCAACTCTACCTGTTAGACCTTGAAACAAAAGAGATAGAAATATTAACTGAATTAAATATTGATTTGTATCCTGTTTGGTCGCCTGATGGCACGAAAATTTTGTTCCGTAGATGGAACAGAGAATTTGATACAATGTCTACAATTGATGTTGAAACGCGAGCCATAAAACCCCTCTTTGATGTTGATAAGCAGACCGGCATGTGGACAGATTGGTCATTTGATGGTCAATCGATTATCTTCTCTCGGTGGGGAGCGTTCTATTTGCACGATCTTCTTACCGGAAAAACAGAACAATTATTTGAAGTGGAAGGTAGCATTTTTGCAATTTCCTGGTGGAAACATGAAGTGCTTCCTGTTGAACCCAAACAGAAATTAACTACAACTTGGGGGGATGTCAAACGTACTTTGAGATAACATATTTATGCGGCACTTCTGAAGCCGCAGGATCTTTTATATTTTCCTTTCTATTCTTAATTCCATCTCATATTTATTTAACAGAACTCCTGATATATTGAAGCAGGGTTTGTAAGCCTCGCAGCTTCACTTTATGAGATAACTTTTATTTAGGCCATCATAGCAAGAGAAAGAAGGTTAGACCAATGCTGCCCAACGTGAAAACAGCCTTAGAATTCGATAAACTCAAAAACCTATTAAAAAGGTATACGGTTTCTGAGTTAGGAAATGCGCGGGTAGATAAACTTGCTCCCTCTGATTCACTGGACACCGTACGTAATTTATTAAAATTATGTACTGAAGTGAAAACTTTTCAGCAACAGTCCGGTGATATACCGCTAAATGGATTAACAGATATTGGTCAGACGCTTCAACATGCCTCTATTTCTGGTGCTATCTTAGAACCGGAGGCGTTCTTAAATGTTGTAAAGGTAGCAGAACTACCATCCCAAATAAAAAAGAAATTTAATAATCAGGACCGTGAAGACTTTCCACGACTATTGTATATAGTAGATTCGCTGCCTGTCTTTGACGAAATCGTTAAAATTATATCGTATTGTATTAGTCCTGAAGGAACTGTCTTAGACCGTGCGAGTTCTGAGTTACGTGCTATTCGTCGTAAACTTATCAAATCCCGTGAAAACATTCACCAAAAATTAGAAGCGATCCTCCGTTCCCCCGACCATCAAAAATCAATTCAGGAATCGGTCATTACCTTTAGAAACAATCGTTATGTAATACCAATCAAACAAGATGCGAGGCCTTTTTTTAGCGGCGTTGTTCAAGGTCAATCCACCAGTGGTGCGACCTATTTTATGGAACCTTTGTCAATAGTTGAAATGAACAATGCTCTTCATGAGGCAGTTGAAGCTGAAAATCGAGAGATTCGTAAGATTCTGTTGGATCTAACTGACCGAATACGTGAACGGATAGATGATTTTGAATCTGCTCTTAATCTGCTCGCTGAACTTGACTTCCTAAATGCCAAAGCCCGATTTAGCCATGAATTGAATGCCGTTGAACCCAAATTAAATACGAACGGTGTTGTAAACCTTTCTGAAGCGCGACACCCTCTCCTGGAATTCCAAGTCCGCGCCAATGCTCAATCCAAAAAACAAAAAACATCAGAACATGCCAAACCAGAACATAGACAACCTACACGGGTTGTTCCCACAGATGTACGCGTTGGCAAAAGTTTCAGGACACTTGTCATCACAGGTCCGAATACGGGTGGAAAAACTGTTGTGTTAAAAACGGTAGGGCTATTGTGTTTGATGGCACAATCTGGGTTACATATTCCAGCAGCAAGTGGTAGCGAACTCCCGATTTTTAATCACATATTTGCCGATATAGGTGACGATCAGAACATAGAACAGAGTCTTAGCACCTTTTCCTCACATATCACGAAGATTGCTGAAATGCTGAACGCAATTGAGAACTCTGAATCCGCACATACTCTTGTCCTATTGGACGAGATCGGAGCGGGCACCGACCCGACTGAAGGAACGGCACTCGGTATGGCGATCTTGGCTTGGTTGAGCGAACGAAATGTCAGTACAATCGTTACGACACATTATGGTGCGCTTAAGGCTTATACCCACACACAAAATAACATGGAAAACGCTTCAATGGAATTTGATTGGAGCACATTAAAACCGACTTACCGTTTGAAGATAGGTGTTCCTGGAAGTAGTAATGCCCTGAAAATCGCAGAACAATTAGGACTCCCTTCCCGTATCCTCGCTGACGCAGAAAGCAACTTGGGAAATAATAATATTGCTGTGGAAGACCTACTCATCCAACTACAACAAACACAACGGGAATTGGATACCGAACGTGAACAACTCCATGAAAAAATTCGTCTCGCTGAAACAGAATATCAGAAACATAAAGAGTTAATTGATACATTTGAAACAGAACAAGAAACCCGTCTACAAGACGCTGAAAAAGAAGCACTGGAAATAGTATCTACAGCTCGCCGAACAGTAGATAATATAGTTGCAGATATTCGTCGTGAGCAAGCCTCCAAAGCCAGTATCCGCGAAGCATTCACAAAAATTGAAACCGCCAAAAAACAACTCAAACCCGACCCGCCCGAAAAACAAACCAAGAAAAACAAACTCTCTGTTAAGGTTGGTGACAAAGTCCGAATAATAAAGTTGAATCGATTTGGGGAGGTTACCACTATTGATAAACATAGCAGTACGCCTTTACAGATAAGGGTTGGCAGTATGCAAATGCAGCTATCTTATAACGATATTGACAATGTTGTGCCGAAAAAAGAATCGCAAAATCTCACTGCTTCTGTTCTGGAAATGCAATATAGCAAAGCAAATTCAGTTCAAGAGGAACTGTGTATTCATGGCATGCTTGTTAAAGAAGGATTAGACATTACGGACAAATATCTGGACGATGCCTACCTTGCAGGATTATTAACTGTGAGAATTCTGCACGGAAAGGGTACTGGGGCATTACGTAGCGCGGTTCACGAGGTATTAGATACGAACCCACACGTCGCTAATTATCAATACGCTCCCCATAGTGAAGGTGGAGAGGGTGTTACTGTCGTTAAATTCAAAGAATAACTTGATAGTTTTCTTCTGAAATAGTCAACATGTTGATTTAGAGGTCTTCTCATGGCAACAAGAAACTATATACCACCCGAAACGATTGAGGAAATTCGGACACAAAATAATATCGTAGACGTAATTTCTGAATCTGGTGTTGCACTCAAACAAGCTGGACGAAACTACCAAGCGCTCTGTCCATTTCACGAAGAAAAGACACCTTCATTTTCAGTGTCACCAGAAAAACAGATATTCTACTGTTTTGGATGCCAAACAGGTGGTAATGTCATTCATTTCCTGCAAAAACATGAAGGAAAAACTTTTATTGAGGCGATTGAATGGCTCGCAGAACGTGCAAATATTTCGTTGCCGACACGAGATGCAAAATCCAGTGCCAGACAAAAACTTATCAATGATTTGAGTGAACTTAACAGGTTCGCAGTGAAATACTACCACGAACTACTGCGTACTGGACAACATAGCCAACATGCACGTGAGTATCTCAAAAACCGTGGTGTGAATTCACAAACTAATCAACTGTTCCAACTCGGTTACGCGAAACAACAGAGGCGTGATTTGGTAAAAGCAGCAACTCATGAAGGTTGGACAGTGCAGCAATTGGTTGATGCTGGATTGATTAAAAATGAAGATCAAGGTCCTCAAGACCGTTTCTGGAATCGAATACTATTTCCAATTTACAATGCACAAGGAGTGCCAGTCGGATTTGGTGGTCGTGCGTTATCTGATGAGCATCAACCGAAATATCTAAATTCTCCCACAACGGTTCTATACGACAAAAGCAGAATCCTTTTCAATCTTGATAAAGCGAGACAATCTATATCCAGAAAGCAGTCTGCCATTCTTGTAGAAGGATATATGGATGTCTTGATGCTACATCAACATGGAATTGAAAACGTCATAGCCTCATCAGGCACATCTTTAAGCGAGGAACATGCAGCGTTATTGAAAAGGTATACGCCTGAAGTTGTCATCGTTTTTGATGGTGACGCATCTGGATTGCAAGCAGCACAACGTGGATTGCATAGACTCATCGGTGAAGAGATTCGTGTGCGGATTGCCCTCATGCCAAAAGGTGATGATCCAGATTCCTATGTCAAGCAGAACGGCGCGGGTGCTTTCAGTGAACTAATCGATAAAGCGATAAACCTAATTGAATTTCAAATTCAATCCGCAATTCAAGAAAAGAATATCCGCCGTCCTGATGTCAAAACACAAGTTGTCAAAGACATTAGCGCGATACTTGTGAACATAAAAAACCGAGTCGAACGAACAGAATATGTAAAATACGCTGTAAAGGAACTTGAAATTGATGAAGGATTACTTTGGCGGGAATTGCGAGATTTAGGTTTGAAAGAGAATACAACACCTCGTAACGTACCGAGTCAAAAAACAACCTCAAAGAAGTTGTCCCCACGCGAACAAATTGAATGGCAATTAGTCCAAGTTTTAATCCAGGTTCCCGAACTAATTTCCGAAGTGAAGACATTGCTACACTACCAAGAAATAACAAATTCCCGCCTCGCAAACGTTATGCAACTGCTTTGGGATGCCAGTGAGAACGAAGAAAACGTTGATATACAACACATCCTTAACACTTGTGAGGACGAAACACTTAAGAACATAATTACCAACGCACTTATCAGGAAAAAGAACATTCCTAACCCCCATGCCAGAATTGAAGGATGTCTAAGGAAACTAAAAAGTTTCGTATTACAAGAAACTGAACAACGTATCAGGTCAAACGCTCTTGCAGAGGGGGAAGATGATCTTGAAAAACTAAAAGAACTTGTAGACTTATCAAACCAAAGACGTGCTTTTGTACAGAAAGATTTTCTTGAACAGACAGGAAATTCTCCACAGTCTGACGAAGATACGGATACCCCTCAAATTACTGGTAATATTGAGAAGGAGAGCAAATGATGGACTTGGGAAATGCACATCCGCTTGATTTTCAGTTTAAAGAAGTTGAACGTAATATTAATGAACACGAACAGGAAATTTCGCGGCTCGTAAAGGAACATAACATCCCTGCTGAATGGTTTGATAGAGAATTCAACGCCGAAACCCATGATTTTGAAACAGATGCTGTTAAGCAAGCATATCTCAAGATTGCTCGCAATCAGCACGAAATGAAACAACACATTCAAACTTTCTGCATCTCTCGCGATAAGCTGCAAGAAATTACGAAACAGATTGATTCCAGCGTAATTAATAATGCCCAAGATGCTAAAATGGCGATTGTAAAAGCAAATTTCTGGTTGGTCGTTAGTATCGTTAAGAGATTTAAGGAGGAAGTTCAAGGTCGTGAATTTTTCGATCTGATTCAGGAAGGTAACATCGGTTTAATGAAAGCGATTGATAACTATGATTATCAAGGCGGTTTTCAGTTTAACACTTACGTTACTTGGTGGGTACGTCAAAGTATTTCCCGTGCTATCGCTTCAGCAGAAGGAAACGACGATCCCAACACATAGGTAGTTTGTATAATTGTCAAATTGAAGGCACGTCTTGCTCAGTAAATTTTAAAACAAGCACAAAAGTGTCAAGAGAGAATAGCCCAAAGAATTCACAACATGAAAGGGAGAACTGACTGGTGGAATTAGGTAATACATACCCACTTGATTTTAATGAATCCGAAAACGCGGATCAGGTTGAATATGATGACTTAATGGAATTCGCTCCAGGGGAAATCAGTGAACGTGAAGATCTGATTAAAGTTTATCTACGTGACATGGGGAAAGTACCGTTGATAGATAAAGAAAAGGAGATAGAACTATCTCAGCAAATTGAGATGGGACTCCGCCAGGCACAGGCTGCAACTTTTACTACTCGACTTGCGGTAGCAGAGATGCGAAAACTTCTCTATAAAATCATCATCGCTAAAAAACGGGCATCTGATATTATTGATATGCAAGTGTCGAGCAGCTCAACTCGTGATAAGGAACGTAAGCTGCGCGAAAAAGTTGAAAAGACGATGCGAGTCATTGAAACTTTGGAATTAGAATATCTGCTTGCAGCCAAAGAAGCGGCTAAGAACAATTCAGTCGTGGAATTTGAAACAGTGGGAAGTTATGCAAACTTCGTCAAACACCTTGAGCAATTGAGGATTGACCGCGAAGAAATTAGCAAAATATCAGGACAGGTTAAAGAGGTTGAACGGAATATTGCTGACCGGGAACAAGAAATTGCACGCCTCCAAAAACGACATAAACTCCCACAAGAGTGGTTCAACGGAAGGTTAACCTCAAAGACTCATAATTTCAAAACGGTTGCTGCAAAAGAGGCATATATTAACATCGTCCGCTATCAACGCGAGATTCAACAATATCTAAATACAATCGGAATATCTCGCGATTCTCTCCAAACTATTACCAATCAGATTTGTGCCGGCGAAACCAATGCCCAAGATGCAAAGATGGCTATTGTTGAAGCCAATCTCAGGTTAGTTGTTAGTATCGCAAAGAAGTATAGACACCAAGCACCGGGGCTTGAATTCCTTGATCTTATTCAGGAAGGCAATATAGGATTGATGAGAGCAGTAGATAAGTTTGATTATCAACGTGGTTTTAAATTTAGCACTTACGCCACGTGGTGGATACGTCAAAGTATTACCCGCGCCATTGCTGACCAAGGTCGTACCATCCGTATTCCAGTCCACATGCATGAAAGGATCAATAAACTTAGGCGAGCAGAGCGTTCACTCATCCAAGATTTGGGTCGACGACCAACACCAGAAGAGATCGCTGAAGATATGGGAATTCCAGCAGAAAAAGTCAGGGAAGTTTTGAGGATTGTTCCAGAAACTGTCTCATTGGAAACCCCTATCGGAGACGATGACGATGATAGCCAATTAGGGGATTTTATTGAAGATGCGAGTGTGCTGTCGCCAGCCACAGAAGCTGAGCTTAGCATTCTCAAAGAACGTATCCAAGAGGCACTTGCAGATCTGTCTGAACGGGAAAGAGAGGTAATCATCCTCCGCTTCGGGATTGAAGACGATACTGCTACCCCTTTGTTGTCTGAAGCAACACGCGATCGGATTGAGGCACTTTGCATTACGACCGGTTACCCAAAAACGCTTGAAGAGGTCGGTGTCGTTTTTGATGTCACACGAGAACGTATCCGTCAAATTGAGGCGAAAGCCCTCCGTAAACTCCGCCATCCCGTTCGAAGCCATCGCCTGCGTGGTTTCATAGAAGAATAATGATTACCACATAAAATCCCAACCCTCCAGAGAAATCAGAGCCATTCAATTCTCCAATAATTTCCACCTTCTATCTAAGACCTCTTCCTGTAGGAGCGAGCTCCAGCTCGCGACCATGCTAAAACATCTTTTGTAGAAGCGAGCGCCAGCTCGCGACCATGTCCAAATGTTCAGAAAATTTGAAAACTGAATGGCTCTACCAGAGAAATATAAATACTTGATTTTTCAATAGAAACAAGGTATAATTAAAAAACATTATGGGTCCATAGCTCAGTGGTCAGAGCCGCCGGCTCATAACCGGCTGGTCCTAGGTTCGAGTCCTAGTGGGCCCATATTCCTACGTGGGGCGTTAGCTCAGGGGTACGAGCGCTACCTTCACACGGTAGAAGTCACTGGTTCAAATCCAGTACGCCCCATCGCTTACGGGAAATGCCCACCTACCGCGTGAAGATAACTGTGATTGCGTTCTGATAAAATTAGGTAAATCATTAAATCTGACTTTTGGAGGAATAAAATTAACAGTATATCTTATTTCAACTACTTCATTACCCATTATCTCCTTTTTATAGTAGATTTTAGAATTATTTATACACTTTATGCTGGCGAGGTTTCCTAATCTTGCCTATCGCCTGTGCTGTAGCACAAGCTGACAGTTAGCACTACAGTCGTGTATCAATAATTATAAGTTTGCTATAAGTAAAATACCCTAAATTTCCACAATTTCCTGAAAAACTTGCAAAAAATTGTAAAAAAATCTGCAATTTGCTATTAACTTTTTCTATTTAAGACATATATAAGGTTAAAAGCGATGCTTTTTTCTTTCATATTGCCTTCGCATGAGGGCAGCAATAATAGTGGCTATTATATGTTGTCCGGCAAAACTGAAAAAAGTACTAAGCTTTTTCAGACGAAACGGATATTAAGTACATAGAAACGGAGATGTGTTAAAATATAGTACATCTCCTTCAAATCACCTATCAATATTGGATTGAGAGTGAAAAAACCAACGTCCCAGACGTTGATTTTAAAATACCGACACCTGTGTGGGTGTAAAGGAGATTACAAATGTTTAAGTTGAAGTTCAAGACAACCCTAATTGCAGCGGTAATCGCTTCTTTATTGTTGACCTGTTTTGTTGTCCAAAGTAATGCAGCGTCTGTCACGTCAATGTCGATATATTCGGGTGATGATTGGGGATCAGGGACAACTGTCTCTGTTTCTCTGACAACGGATGAAGATATAGACTTTATTGACTGGCATATAGATGGTGAATATAGTTTCACGAGTACGCACGGTGACACACAAAGTGTGTATGTATACCTGGGCACGTATGTCGGTGACATAAAAGGCAAAAAGTATGATGTCATGGCCGTCGTGTCATTTGAGGAGTCCTCTGATGCAGATGCTTCCGACACGTTCAGGGTCTATAAACCGATTTATACAACCGCAGTAGACGGGAATAACGGCATACCACAGCACCCCGATGTTGATGGCTATGTAGTACTCTATAGTCATTACTTTGATGGACAGAATATCGTCATGAGTGGGTCTGTTAATGCATATAATGGATCCAATGACAGCGTTCATTGTTCCTCTTGGTTCCGACATACGGAATACGACGCAAACGGATTCCCTACTGGGTGGCAACGTACAACCAATGGACCTTCCGGCCCCGTTGAGCATGGCATGTCGTATGATGCTTCTTCCAATTCTATGACAGATTATTTCGTTGGAGGATCGATCGGTCCAGATGATGCGTATTATCTTAATGCACACATCCACCTCACAACGGGTCAAGACGACAGGCACGTGGATACTGGTATTAACAGGTTTACTCAAGACGACAACCCATAAACCTATTATAACGGCAGGGGACACGTTCCTCTGCCATTCCACATAAGGAGAAAACCCATGAAAAGACAAACAGTTATCGGCCTGCTCTGTCTGCTACTACTGTTTCTATCAACGGCAGCACATGCCAAAATCGTTTTTAGCTCTATGCACGTGGGACCCGATAGTCTCTACGGTGTCTATATTATGGACGATGATGGTAGCAATATCACACCACTGACCGAATCTAAAACGTTGAGACCGGCGGGCGGCACCTGGTCTCCGGACGGCCAACAGATATTGTTTCAAAGACGCGTGAGGATAAACGCAAAAAAAGTTTTCTTCCTGATGAATGCGGACGGCACGAACGTTCGCCAACTCACAAAAAACGATGGGAGTCTTATCAACGGCGGAAGATTTTCACCGGACGGTAAATCTATCGTTTTTGGTAGAGATATTCAGATAAACGACGAGTGGAAAGTCGGCATCTACGTACTGAATATTAAGACCGGTATGATAGAACAAATATCGGATGAATGGGGTATTCAATGTGATTGGTCTCCGGATGGCAAGCATATTGTGTTTGCAAGGGGGCAGACAATTGGAAGCAATAGCACAATCTGGATTATGGGTGCAGATGGTCATAACCCACGCCCACTTATACCGAACCCCGGTCCAGGAGAATTCGCTACGTATCGATATAGGCCGAGATGGTCTCCAGACGGTAAACAGATACTGTTTCAAGAAAAAGAATATAAATACGTGCCGATACCGAATGAGGGGAACTTTCCTATCTTCAAAGCATTTCGGTATATCATTTGCGATCGTAACGGAGACAACATCAAACACCTTCAAATACCAAAGGATTGGGATGGATATGGCGGGGTTGACTGGATGGATGATGGTAAATCTATCATTTTTGGTGCGCGTGAAGGCATACCTTTGGACAAACCGCTGTGGCGCGGTTTTGTATACCCACCATGCAATATCTATAAGTATCACATTTGGACGCACGCTATTACGCAGTTAACAGACCGTCCGGGCTGGGATTGGACGCTGGATTGGATTAGCGATGATGTGCTTTCTGTTTCACCTAAAGGTAAGATGCAAACGCAGTGGGGAAAACTAAAGAAGTTTCTCCAAAGTCGCAGTGAAGCATTTAAAGCGTTATCGCAAAACGTGCTATTTTATCTGCAGAATCAACGTTGAATGTGCATGCAGCGTTTAGCAGTTTGTCAAAAACTCAAGATTAAGTTAACATCTTTGTGTTGAAGGGTATCTCTTTTAAAGATACCCTTTCACATCTGAAGGAAAACACAATGCCGATACATAAACCAATTCATCCCATCTTCAACAACCGCTGGAGTCCCTTCTTTGAGTGGATAGCGGCTTTACTGATTCTTATGTTTTTGAATGTAGCAGCAAATATATGGCGTGGATTCTTTGAAGGAACAGTATACGGAAAAGTATTTATAGAAAATGGGAATACTTCTCAGCAGAATCTTGAAGGAATTGAGATTTCATTGGATGTAATTGGTAGTAACAAGAAATGTAAACCTGTTTTGACAAATGGTATGGGGGAATACCGTTTTGATCGTAATGTGCCAGTTGGATACTATCTATGGATTAATGTGAAATATGGAAAGAACCAAAGATACAGAGAATTTATAGGTACAATTGATGGTGTGAAGTTGTTACTTGGAAGTAGACGTTTGGCTCTACCTATTTCGTCAGGTATCCCAAAACGGGTAGATTTAGGGATTCATCCTATTATACCTCAGTCTGCTGGCAATCCATAGCATTATTCAAATTGACCTCTCACTGTAAGTGCGCTTGCAACAGAGAGAAAATCCCTTCCCTCTTCAACCCTATCGTGGTTGTAGCTAAGTCCTAAATGTAGATTCGCTGTTAGATGGTCGCTGAGTCTGTAGCCTGCTCGTAACGTTGTCTCGTATCGTTCAGACCGCTCCTCCTTATTAGCACCGTAGTTTTCTCTGCGAATTGCCAAAGAGAAAGTGTTGGTCAGATCAAGGTCATGCTTAAGAGGTATTCTGCCGATCAGTGGCAAGCGTATCCCACCTTCAGTACGGTAACGGTAGTCAATACTAAAATTAGGTGTGACGATGAAAGCTTTGCTCTCAATTCCACTTCGTAGATGATCACGAAGAGTCGTGCGAATACCTAATGAAGTCCTTGTTTCTTCACTCCATTTATGTAGCCAACTCAGCGATGGGGTATGCGCAGCACTGTCACTAAGTGTAACTTCAAGGTTATCACTTTTCCGTATCGTATAACTATACCGAAGTTGAAAACTTGTGGCTTGTTGTGCATTCAGCTTAACATCCCCTTCGTATGTTTCTGCGTGTGATATAAATGTGCTGCTGTAACTTTTCCGAAAACTATCAGATGTACTGAGATTTGTTCCAAAGGAGAGCCATTTCCACGGATCCACAGAAGTACGGAGTGTGTAGCGATTACTGTTACGCGAATTAGTACGTTCCTCTGCTTCTCTATCAAGTTCCCAGATTTCTATCAGAGATTGATTAGACTCAAGTTGGCGAAACGATTCAGAAGCAGTGAAGGTCGCATTAGTGTTTATTGTGAATGTATTGATTATTCGTTGCAAAAAACCTTCCGGTTTAGGTTGTTGCGTGCCAAGAGAACCTGTTGTTACAGGACTGGTACGCTGTTTTTGTTCCATTTCCGCTTTATCACGGTTAATCCAGTCATTTTGATCTTCAACTATTTTTTGGATTTGCGTTTCATCAACACCGTCATCACGCAGCTTTTCAAGCCGCTGTTCAATCGGAGTTTGTTTATCTGACTTCTCAATCATTCCGTCCTGATTCTCTCCTATGGCTTCAGTTACCGGTTTTTCCTTATTAAACAGCCACCCGAACCATTTTTGAATACGAAAATTCAAACCAAGATTTATGTTTCCTTGGAGTGAAGCATCTTTCTTTACATTAAACCAGTTTTCTCTGAAACTTACACGGCTTGTGACTGTGGGACGCAATCCAATCAGATCACGATTGAGACGTGGTGTGAGTGAAAGTCGATGTTCACGTTCAGCAATTGAAAAATCTGGCTGAATTTCTTCATTGGTATCCTCTTCCGCAGAAGAATCCGTGTTCGTTACACCTCCCGCGAAAAATGATGATCTATAGCGATTCGGATCACGTTTCTCAAGCGTTCGCCGCACATCATAACTTGGACTGAGACTGAAAACAGTTATTGGACTAATATTAAGCGTTATGGAACCGCTATCTGTTTTCTCATCCCGATTCCGACGATAGCCGTAGTAGGAGGTTGATGCTGTAGTCGTATCTGTTGCCGTTTCAGGTTTAGCAAGAATATCCTCATGCCGATACTGCACATTGAACCCAAGTTTTGAACCGAGATTATATCGAAAAGTCCCTGTGTATAGATGGCTAATCTGTGTGCCTTGTCGTTCATTCCAAAAGTCTTGATAATTGTAGGAGAATCCAAGGTTTGGATAGGGATTTCGGTTGAATTGCACCGAAACATCTCGGTTTAAAGTTTCACTCTTTCCACTAACAAATGAACTGTAACTTCCTCGCAGTGTTTCCGTTTCAGATTCCTGTTCTCGTATTGAATAGCGTATTGGAAGCCATGAAAAAATCGTGACATCAGCATCAATATTGTAGTCGTTATTTGTAGTACTATAGCCACGGGATGATAAACGTTGCCGACCAATTTCACCAGCTCCACTCTCAAAATCTTTGTCTTGACTTGCATAACCGCCACGGAGACTAATAATACTACCAAGCGAAACAGACATATTTCCACGTCGTGCCCATCCAGAACGGACGAGTGGATCACCCAGATGTATCTCGTTTACCCATACCTCACCACTAATTTCTCTGTCCGTGTCGTTTCGAATACCGAGCAATATACCTCCGATATTTTTAATAGATAGTTGCGTTCTGCTTACACCTGTTTCTGAACCTCTGACACTAAAGCCATCTGGATGTCCGTCAGGTGCATTTTCGTTAGGAGATGGTTGTAGTTCCTGATTTGATGTTTCTGTATCAACATTTGGATCTGTAATGCGATCCGGATATTCGTTCCTAACGTGGTCTCGCAAGTCAATCTCAATCAGTTTCCATCCTTCAAAGTCAATCGGCACGGTATATTCATAATAGTCCGTTAGATTTTCAAAGATATTGACATCTTCTTCCTGTTGTGGTCGGTTTAGGAATGGATCGGAACTGTAGAATGAACTCCGGTAACCTGTGCGCACACTGGGTGCAAGTTGCAAGACAAAGGTAGTGTAGCTTTTATCACCATATAACCATAATCGGAGTGTGTCGTGCCTACTAAAATCTTGTCCTTCGCTCTGGCTAAAACCCCTTAGTTGTTTGGAGGTAATACCGTAGGAATCAGGGTAGAGATAATATTCGAGGCTAAGCGTCTGTTCGCGTTGTTGCTGTGTTTGAAAACCGAGCGAGGTAGCCGTAAACGGGTGCAGTTTTCTAAAAAGTTCGTCATCTTCAATTTCGATATATGCACTCTGATAGTCGTCAAAGCTGAAGTTATCTTTTGTCCCAACGATGAACTTTTCAAGTGTATCTTCAACAACTTGACGGTCGGAAAGTCCGGCGGTTGTCTCTGCAAAAGATTTTGTGACTACACCCTGTTCCCACTTATTCCCAACGATTTCAATAGATGCCCATTGAAATGTTCCCTTAACGTTCCCCGGCCGGTTCTTCATGAGCCAAAAACGGAAGTGCTGAACAAATACGAGACTGGGGAGACGAGAGCCTTCCGGTAAAAATTTAGTGAGCGGGATACTAAGAAACGTCCACCCGTTCTTATTTTTTCCTTTAACCCATTCGTTTGGGATCTCATTAAGTGGGATAGCAATCTGAAAATATGCATCAACGCTATCAAGCACGCCGTCTCCATTTAAATCCTCGCTATCCAAAATTTGATTATTTGCCCCAAAAGACTTTGGCGCAAATGGTCCATCAAAACTCCAACCAACGTCTTCACCTGTATCAAGTGCGCCGTTCCCACGGTATCGATGCACATCCGGCAGATTTTCAAGGTCAAGATCAAGCGCGTCAACAATACCGTCTCCGTTGGTATCCTCTAATGTTTGTGGTAGGTCTTCACTATCAAGACGTCCATCAGTATCCGCATCTTCATTCACAGCACCAAGATTGAGATAGAGCGTTACATCGTCGTCACCTTGCACACGCAACCACATCTCAACAAACCCACGCTCTGAGTAGTCAACACCAGACTTTGAGATGCCGTTTGAAAAACCTCCCCATTCTTCAACAACATCCGTAAAATCGTATCCAATTTCCATAATCAACCGTTCTTCCGTAGAAAGAGAGAGCGGCTGAATTGACGAGGCAGGTACATCTTGGTTGCGCATATAGTTGCCAACTGCCTCCGCTTCTTCCCTATCTTTCAGAACGACATTAAAAAGTGCTCTATTTTCCTGTGTGGGTAACACGGTATAATTATGTATGGGTGTACCTGTTTGAGTCGATTCCGGGATGTATGGCACACTACTCGGTTTCCAACTGTATTTGATCGTTGGGATAGTGGTGGTTTCTTTTACACCTTCCATACTATCAATAAGGGCGACTCCAACACTATTGGGATTATTATGTGAGTAAGCCGACTCCCCACTAAAGTCAATTGAAAGTGGAAAATTTTGGACATTGACAAAGGGCAGCGGGTTTAACAACCACGCCATGTTGAACTCCCTGCCAAAACTGGTGTTGATATTAAATGCTTGCAAGCGGTTGGGGACTTCATTGACATCTGGTATGAGAGCCGGTTTCTGTCCGGTTGTTAAGATATAGCCTGTTGATACATTAAAACCTTTTTGGAAAACAGGATTAAAATAATTCATGCCTGTTCCGTAACCGCCTAAGTAACTCGGTCCAATTCTCGAACGACCTCCAAAACTACCAAAACTACTGTATCCACCCCCACCAAAACCACTACGACCAAAGCCAGTATTATTAAATCCCCCACCAGAAAACGTGTTGCTCCGAGGAAACCCACCTGAAAATGGATCATTCATAAGATTACTGTCCAAACCTGTTTGTGTCATTTGCATGCCACCCAGACGATTGAACCTATCTTCAAGATTCTGCTCTCGCGCTGATTTTGGTTTCGGTTTATGTGTGTATTCTAACCATACACCAACAACTGCTTGCTGTGAACCACCGAAAGGTGTCTTTTCAAATTCCACGACGATTTCATCAAATTCATCAAGTTCTGTAAAAAACCGAATTGACCCAACTTCATAAACCATCATGTAGTCCGTATCGCGTGTGAGGACTCTCCCGTTTAATCGGACGGTTTCGCTATTTGGAATCACAAATAGCCCAACATTATAGGTTTCAGATTGATAAGAATAGTCAGCAACAATTGTGTAGACCTGGTCAGTGCTACGGAGGGATTCGAGATAAATCGCTTCGTTATTCAAAGAATCTCTGTAACGATAGTAGGGATGTTGCGGATCGCTGATTTGAAAGGGGTGTAAATTTGGAAAACGTAGTAATCCTCTGTCGTAGTCTATGAACTCAGGATCTACAATGCCGTCTCCGTTCTGATCTAAACCAAATATTTCTATGTATGGCACAAGTCCTGCATCAGTTTGGAATGTTTCACTTTCTCCCTGTCGGATAATTGTCAAATGAAAATCACGAGGATTGATGTTTCGGTTGCTAAGAAAGTAGACGTTATCTGCCACTGATCCACGAATTCCTTTGTCTTTCAACACAACATAGCCAACCTCTTCACCCTCTTCATCAATAGTTCCATCTCCGTTTTCGTCAGCAAAGGCATTCCCAGGATTTCCAACGCTGCCACCACCGTCTCCCAGATATTCATAAGCGACAACAATAGTGTAACTGGGGGAGATAGAAGACAAGAACTCAATTTCACCAGTTTCATAGTTTATGTTGTAGTCCTGCCCTGGAAACTGTTGATTGAAGTAGCCTTGACTCGTTCGTTGACCTCCTTGGTTATTACCTACGACGCTATCATCTATATAGATTTCCACACTCCCCTGTTTTATGGGCAGATATGCGTCATGGAGCAAACCATCTTCGCCTTGGTGAATTAAATAGTATCTATTTTTGACATAATTCGCATCCGCAATCTGAATACCGCGCGGGCCGTAACCGAAACTTGCTCTCCGAGACTGTCCACGGAACGTTCGCACTTCACGAACACCCTTACTTCGCGAACCGAAAAGAGTCATTCGGGTGTTTTTATATTCAAACACGCCTTCAAGTCCAAACAGATTACGGTTAATGTTTAAGAAACGAGTGTTCGGCAGGCTAAGTGTAATGTCACCAAAAGAGATGGTTTTTATTAAACTCTCAGGTTTACCTTCATACCAAATTTTAATCTTCTGTTCTTTAGAACCTCCAAGTCCATATCCCCCGTAGCTGCTACCATAACCACCATACCCACCGCCATAAGTATCACCTGCATTGTAATCCACCGCGATGTGCACTCGTTCTCCGACACGACCATGTAATCCAATAATTTGTCTTTGCCGTATATTAACACCGGTAGAACGAGGAATGCCGCCTCTGCCAAAGCTGCTGTAGCCACCATAACTACTGTAGCCACTCCCATAACTTGAACCGAAACTGTCATATCCGCCGCCAAACCCGCTGCTGTAACCGAAATCTTCATAACCGTAAGAAGAAGTTAGTCCAAGGTCAAGTCCTGAACCGTAGTCCCCGTAGCTTCCATAACTATAACCACCGTAACGGTTCAAATCCCCTTCACCAAAATAGTGTGTTTTGTTGACCTCAACTGTCACGGACTGGTCAATTTTTACTTGTAAATTTGAATCCATAGGAAGATCTATACCTTTGGTATCCGTTTTGGGGCGCGGTTTCCAATCGTAAAGTTCGGAAAGGTCACCAAGATCAGGTGGATATTTCCAGCGACGTAGTGTTTCTAAATATGGCATCAGCATCTGACGACGCAAAGATATATCTGAATCTATATCTTCTGTTGTTGTTTGGTCGTCTGTTCTTTTTGATTCGCTCTGAAGCCACGTACTTTCTTCTTTTTTGGGCTTCTTGCTAAACGGATTCTCGACCGGATTCGAGGTGGTAATTTCCTCTTGAGGAGGTGGAGTGGGTTCGTCTTTTTCCGCAGTTAAGGCAGGTTGTGCAAAAACAAGAAAACTGAACGCAAGGAGAATCAGGAATCTATATCTATGTGAGGGGTTCGGCTTCAAAAGAATATGCTCCGTCAATGTTTATTGCTATATGATAGTATTGTAACGGAGAAGCAAAAAGTAGGTTTACGTTTAGATAGAAAAACATTTGACATCCGATAGAAAACCTGTTATAATAATCATTTCTTTTTTAATGGGAATCTAAATAGAATCAACGGATATGGTTACTCGGAGGCAATTATGCACCTAATTACCCTGAAAAACTGGTCAGAATCGGATATCCTTGAAACTATAGAAAACTGTCTGAAGATCAAAAATTATCCTGAAAAATATAGACATGCTGCTGGTGGGTTGAGTCTTGCCTTACTATTCCAAAAGACCTCTACCCGTACACGATGTGCCGGAGAAATTGGCATCGTGCAGCTTGGTGGACACGCACACTATTTAGACTGGCGAACAACCAACTTCGGCTTGGCGGACCTCGGTGATGAAATTCGCGTACTTTCAGCGTACGTTGATATAACTTTAGCGCGTTTTCTGAAACATGATGATATATGCAAGTCTGGAACAGCATCATCTGTTCCGATAATTAACGGATGTTGCGACAGATACCACCCAACACAAGCAATCGGTGACCTTATGACGATAAAAGAACACCTCGGAGAGTTAGAGGGTATAAAAGTTTGCTTTATCGGTGTTCATAACAACGTTTGTAATTCGTTGATTGCCGCGGGAATGAAGGTAGGGTTGGAAGTGACCGTCATTGCACCAGAGATAAACCCTGCAGCAGTAGATAAAGAGTTATGGTCTGAAGCGGCACAAAAAGGTTGCTATAAACCGGTTTCAACGGATTCGATTGACAGCACCATAGAACTGCAGGAAGTTATCGCCCAAAATGATGTTGTCTACACAGATACGTGGATAGATATGGAATTCTTTACGGATCCTGATTTTGCTGAGGAACGGGAGCGACGTATGAAAAAGATGATGCCTTACCAGTTAAATCGGACACTTCTTAAGGGACTTGATTGTAAGATTATGCACTGCCTGCCTGCACATCGTGGGTATGAAATTGCGGGTGAACTTCTTGATGATCCACGAGCAATTATCTTTGAACAATCCGAAAACCGTCTACACAGCATGAAAGCCATTATCCTCAAGTTACTTGGACGTTCATAATAATTAAAGCATGAAAAACTATCTACTACATCTTGAATGTAGCAGCTGCGGTGAAATCTACCCGCACGAAATACCCCAGAATGTATGTCATTCGTGTGGAAAACCGTTGTTCGCGCGCTATGCACTTGAACAATTAGTTGATACTTGGAAACCTGAACACCTTCAGTCAAGACCTTCATCGTTGTGGCGATATAAAGAACTTCTACCCATCTGCGCTGATGAACATGTCGTATCACTTGGAGAGACCATCACTCCTTTGATTCATGCTAAAAGACTTGGTGCCCAGCTTGGGTTGTCGGAACTCTGGATCAAAGACGAATCCCGTTTGCCAACTGGAAGTTTCAAAGCGCGCGGTTTAGCGATGGCTATTTCTAAAGCGAAGGAACTTAGCATTAGCAAATTAGCTATTCCATCAGCGGGAAACGCTGCAACAGCGTTGTCGGTATATGCTGCGTGTGCTGGTATCCCTGCTCACATCTTTATGCCAAAAGATACCCCTGTCTTTAATCAGGAAACCTGTCGACTTGCAGGTGCAAATGTCACACTGATTGATGGTTTGATTACAGATGCAGGTAGAATAGTTGCTGATCGAAAAAAAGATGCAGGATGGTTTGATGTTTCAACGCTCAAAGAACCTTACCGTGTGGAAGGCAAGAAAACGATGGGGTTTGAGCTTGCTGAACAATTCGGTTGGAAACTGCCAGATGTAATAATTTATCCTACTGGTGGTGGGACAGGTATTGTGGGGATGTGGAAAGGTTTCGCTGAATTGGAGGCAATCGGTTGGATCGGTAAGAAAAGACCTCGGTTTATCTCAGTTCAGACGGAAGGTTGTGCTCCAATTGTCAAGGCATGGGAGGAAAGGAAACCTGCTGCCGAACCTTGGCAAGATGCACACACAGTCGCAAGCGGATTGCGAGTGCCGCAAGCAATTGGTGATTTTCTTATTTTAGATGCTATTTACAAAAGCGAAGGTGCTGCAGTTGCTGTTCCTGATGACGCAATTCGTGAGGCGATGCAGTTATTGCCAACGACTGAGGGGATTTTGACGTGTCCTGAAGGTGCTGCAACAGTTGCTGCATTAAAACCACTCATAGCGAATGGAATTATTAAGCCATCTGAACAAGTTGTGCTTTTTAACACTGGCGGTTATCAGGCATAGGAAAAATTAAAACTATAGTGACCTTAGAATTTACAGGGCATTTTGAGTTGTAGGAGGGAACTCCGATTCCCGACTATCAGTGCGTTTCGTCGCGATTCGGAGATCGCTCTCGCTGAATGCCAAAAGCGCATTCAGCGTTGATTCACAGAAAATGTGTCTCTTTAATTTTAAAGTTCACCATAAGTAGAGTTTTCATGGGCGCGTCACACAAACGCACCCATGAAAATGATAATTTTATCGATCGCGTTCAATGTAATCGTATCTGGGATTCTCTTTCTGATTAGGATTTTCACCTTCCGTCGGTGTTGTAGGTTGAGGCGCGTTTCTTTGGTTGATACGGGGTCCGAATTTGTAGCTATCAACTTTTACAATCGGATACGGACCGTCAAACCCGACAATCTTACCCTGCACTTCTACCTCGCTATTATTTCTTGTTGCATCAATTCGTAGATCATCGAATTCTGAAGATGGCTTGAAAACAAACTTCTGACCACCGTTGCCTGCATCGAGTGCTTGACGCACCTCAGAAGTTTGAGGTCTCCAACGGGCCCACCCGGGAATATCTCGGATATTACTGCGTGTGAAGCCGGGGTGTGAAAACATTCTACCTGTAATCGTGGCTTCAGTTTTAAGGATGCGGACCTGCCCGAGTCCATGTCTTCCACGATAGCGTGTATCCTTCAACTGTCGCATAATATCATAAGCATCAAAAGTATGCGTTCGGTTATATTTTGTATCACCTTGTCTCGGTTTTACTTCTACAACAGTTGTGAAATGTCTTGTTCTGCCGTTCTTATCTACGGGTGTATGGAAGGTAATATCTTTTGCTTCTGCCCATGGCGACAACAACCGGCGAATTTTGATGGCATCCGCATTACTAACAACATCGGTAATTTCTATCTTCAGGGTTTGTAATTCTGCTACACTTTGCATGTTAATGCCACTCAGCAGAAACAGAAAAATTGCTACACAGACAATACTACTGAAATGCGCGCGTTTCATAATGTGTTTCCCCCTCGAGTTTTAATTAACAACCGTTATTTAGATTATACACCATTTCATAGAAAAGTTGCAAGGAAAATGTCTATAGTGCTAAAGTAATCGTTGCGTATGATTCTTAAAAAACGATCCTATATTTTCAAAAATCAAGTTAAATGTTCAAATTATAGACAACAATGTTCATTTTATAACTATATCTCGCGATATTGCTGGCATAATCCATTATGATTCTGAACTACAGTCGTTTACTACAATTGGCATCATATTTGCTCATATTTGCTCATATTTTATTTGAGGATAATCAGTAACGAAATCACTACCCTTGTCTGCACACAAATTCCTTGAAAATTGCATTGAAAAATGCTAAAATCTAAACAATACGTTCTATTATGTGAGTTTTTAGTCAAACCTATATAAAGGGAAGAGGATATACAAGTGAAGCAAAAAATGATATGGGTAGCGATGCTGTTTCTGATGTGTGTTGCTACCGGTTACGGTGAATACAATGGAGAAGTTTGGGTTGTTAGTGGCGGAGATACCGTATATAAATTACATGCAAATGGTGAGGCAGATCCTTCTGCTATCCAAGGATTGAAAAATGCAAGCACTGTGCAAGTCAATCCAGTTACAGGGATTGTTTGGATTGCAGTTCCTGCAAATAACGTTGTTTTCAGATACGATCCCACTACAGGTAGCTTTGAGCAAACACCGCCAATTAAAGCACCTACAGGTATTTCTGTTAACCCTGCTGATGGAACCGTTTGGGTCGCTGGACTTGATGGCATCCGAAAAGTCTCTGCTGATGGAAAAGATATTCTTGCCCAAGTAATTCCCCCTGATGGACCAGCGAATTTAGACAGTGGTAGGTTCAACGTGGCTGTCAATCCAAAGGATGGCAGTTGTTGGATAACGGATGGAAAGGGTCCAATTGCACGTTACGATGCAAATGGAAATCTGCTTGTAAATGCCCCGCCGCTGAATGAACCGAAAGGTGGTTTGTCAGTAGACTACCAAGGAAATGTCTGGATAGCAGATACGCAAGCGGACACCGTTGTCCGTTACTCTCCTAATGGCGAAGAATTGGTAAAGATAACCGATATTCCTAATCCTGTTTCACCGAGTGTTAATCCAAAAGATGGGAGTGTGTGGCTTGCAGGAAATAACAGTTTGTTGATCAATTTATCACCCACAGGCACAAAACTCAAAGAATTTATGGTTGGTGGGGCACTTGTTGCAGTAACCTATTCACCTGCAGACGGTGAGATTTGGATTGCAGACATGTTTAGTGAAACGTTCCAGGGGCAGGTCAGCAAATGGACGGCAAATGGTGTAAAGCGTTTTGGAAATGCGATCCCGAATCCCTCTACCGTTTCAATTGGATTTTGGGAAGGAAATTGATTTGATGATAGCGATGATTGGAAACGGGAAGTCGGCATAAATCGGATTTACAAAGTTCTTTAACATGGGTGCATGTTGAAAATGATATGGGAGGTGTGTTATGAAAAGATTTTTGGCTTTTGCAATCATAATATTTTTTGTGGCTGCTATTCTCGGAAATGCAGACGCACAACTCCCAGATTTTCAGATTGATTCCGAAAGTATCACCTTCTCTAATCCCAACCCCGTTGAAGGCGAAGAGATTACGATTTGGATTGAGGTGAAAAACGTTGGAACTGAGACTCCCACGATGAACGAAGATTTGGCCGTTGATCTTTATGAGGGTGATCCAGCCACAGATCCACTCCAAATATTAAGCAATGATGTCATTTTAGATTTGAAACCCGGAAAAACTGATCGTGTGGAGATACAGTGGCAGCCGCCTGCTGGTACAACTGAAATTTATGCCCACGTCAACCCAACAGGTGATAAACATATTGTAGAATCAGACTATGCGAATAACAGAGCATCTGCTGCGATAGTCGCTACCGCGAGAACTTTTCCTGAAGTGACCACAGCACAAATTCAAGCGTCAATAGACCGAGGTGTTGCGTGGATAGAAGCACAACAAGGAAAAAGTAGTCGCACCTGTTTACAATGTGGTGTTGAAAACCAGATGATTTTAACCTGTGTTATCTGTGGCGCAAGTCTAAAAGGTTTAGCAGAAAATTTTATACCGGGTTCTGTCTGGAATTTTGGTGAAGACCCGCTGCAAGAAACATCATTGGCATTGCAGGCGTTGCTGGCAGTAGGACGCACCCCATCTGACCCATCTGTACAGAAAGGTCTTGCGAACCTTCTTGAACGGGATTGGAATAACCTTGATGTGTACCAATATGCTGTACTCATTCCAGTATTGGTAGCAATACAAAACCCAGAATATCGTGAACGCGCGCAATTCGCAGTAAACCAGCTTGTAAAAAAACAACTTCCCATCCCAGGTAGTGAGTTCGCTGATCCGAGGGATGATGGTGGTTGGGGTTATGGTTACTCGGCGGATGGTGCACACATGAACATGGTTATCTACGCGCTTTATGCTGCAAAACAGTGGGGTCTTGAAATTCCACAGGATACATGGACACGTGCAGAGAGGTGGATTCGTGGGAATCAGACTGACACTGGCGGGTGGCTCTATAATTTGGTTGAAGAGGGTTCACTTTGGGGAATTGGCGTTTACGGTAGCATGACCGCTACTGGTTTGTGGGCACTACGGGCATGTGGTGTTTCTATTGATGATCCCCAAGTGCGGAAAGGTATTAACTGGTTAGCAAAGCACTGGTCGCTTACGCGAAATCCAGGATCGACTTCTTGGCTTTACTATTATCTTCTTTCCCTACAGCGTTTTAGTGATATTCCGCCAAAGGTTGATAAGTTAGCGGGGCATGACTGGTACAATGAAATAGCAAACATGATGGTCACAGAACAAAAATCGGACGGTAGTTGGGATAGTCCTGGGGCAGCGACTGATTTTATGTCAACTTGTTTTGCAGTCATGTTTCTGAGTCGCGCACTTGTTGGTCCAACAGCACCAAATATCGGTATAGTTCCACAAAGTTTGCGATATTCTCCACCATCTCCACGCGTTGGCGAAGCAGTTAAACTGAGTGCGACACTTAGAAATACCGGCACTCCTTTTGATAAAACGTTGACTGCCAAGTTTTATGCTGATGACAATGAGATACAAACAACAGAGGTTTTCTGGACATCCTCACTCAATGAGTCAGTCGTTTCAATTGACTGGGTACCAAAACAAGAAGGTGAAATAGAGATTTCTGTCCAAGTAGACTTTGATGATGTTGATAAAAGCGACAATTCCGATTCAGTCCTTCTCAATGTCTATCCAAAATCTACGTCCGCAACAGATACACAGTTGGCAAAGATCAAGAAAATATCTGAAAATGTCTTTCAGATGGGTGTTGTTGTAGTTGATATAGAAAAAAAGGAAATTGTTGTTCCGGGCGAAGTTAACATCGCAAGTGATGATGCAATAATTGAATTCTTTGCATGCGGCACACTCGGCCCCTCCCATGAGAGCATCTTGATGCTTGAGGCGGAACCAATTCATGTTTTTACTGCCCTCGGTTTACTGGATCTTGAATACGGCATGAATCTTGAGGCACAGGGTGATCCACGCGATCCTAAGGGATCTCACGTACAAATATGGGTTGAATGGAAACAGGGTGAAAAAGTTGTTTCGCATCCAGCACGCGAGTTGGTGTGGAATACAATGTCTGGGCAACCGATGCAAAAAACACATTGGGTTTTTACTGGCGGACGAATAAGAAAAAACCAACTGACCTCGCAACTCACGCATAATATCATTGCAGTATACCGCGATCCTGATTCACTAATCAACAACCCATTACCCGGTGCCACTGATGATCGTACTTATCTTGTCAATACAGATGTAGTCCCACCTAAAGGCACAAAAGTTAAGGTTATCATTCGTCCGATATAGTTTTTGAGTCTATTCAGAAAAGGAAAGACAATGCCCATTTATGAATACCGTTGCAACTCTTGTGAAACCAATTTTGAGGTGCTGCAACGCACAAATGATACAAAGAAAACCCTGAAATGTCCTCACTGTGGCACACAAGATGCAAAAAGACGTTTTTCAGCATTTGCAGCTATGGGAACTCAAAAGGGAACTACTAAAAATACTGATACCTGAGCACTGCCTACTTAGTGACAGTTTGTCCTCATGAAACAAAAGCCTGAAGCAAAACCTGTAAATATCCTTCGTGAAATCGAAGCAAACAAAATCGCTCCTGTTTATCTGCTCTGCGGTAAAGAGACCTTTCTTATTGAAGGGACGCTCAAACAGATGCTGGATAAAATCCTGCCTTCCGATACCCGTGATTTCAACTTAACTTTTTTTGATGGTAACACCGTCACTGTCAGAGAGATTCTCAGTAATGCTGAGACCTACCCGATGATGTCAAAATGGCGGGTTATTGTAGTGGAGGAATTTCCTGCATTTAAGGCTCAGAAACGAAGCACCTCACCGCTAAACGCTATTCGTAATGCGATGCAGATTGAAACCGAAGATGTGGACAAGTGTGTTACAGACACTGCTAAACTTCTCGGTGTTTCTACACAGCAAATTACCGATCAGCATGCAGATTTCCACAGTGCTGTGGAAGAGATGAGTGAAACACTCGGAGGTGGATTAACTGAAGATGTAAAGACCTTTTTCGGACGTTTACCTGAACTTGCTGCGCAACTTGATGTCCATTCGGAGAGTAGTGGCAATGATGGCGATGCGGATACGTTATTGGAATGGCTACAAGGCGACCTTCCTGATACGAGTGTGCTTATTTTTACAGTAAAGGATGAGGTAAGTGAGAGAAACCGAATTGCTAAAGCAATTCAAGAAGTGGGTAAATATGTCTCTTTTGATCCTTTAGAGAAAGGACCATCGCTCAACCGAGATCCGCTCTACAAAAAGGTTGTGGAAAAGTTTGCTACATACAATAAGAAAATTACGCCACGCGCTTTTGAACAACTCCGTAGCCGAACGGGTGGTGACATGCACACAATCGCTGAGGCAATTGATAAAATTGTCAACTTTGTTGAGGATAAACAGCAAATAGATGAACTTGATATCCGTAATTTGGTAACACAGACCACTTTTGACAGAATTTTTGATCTGACCGATGCTATTGGAAAACGTTCAACCCGGCAAGCATTAAAAAGCCTTCGCGAAGTGTTAGCAAGTGGTCAAGAACCGATCCCACTTACCGCCTCAATTGCAAGTCACCTTCGTTTAACTCTCCAAGCGAAATTAATCGTTAGCAAAAAAGGCATGAAACCGATAAGTAATCAGATGCGCTATCCTGATTTTACTGCAAAAATTTTTCAGCCGCTCGCTGATGAAATAGGAGATATCTTGCCTAATTCAGCTTCGTATAACATCATGAAACGTAATCCTTATATTGCATTCAAGATTTTTCAGACGTTACATGCTTTCACCACTGCAGAATTGATGACTGCCTTAGAAAAAACATTAGAAGTGGAAATTCAATTGAAAACAACCCAAAGTGATGGAGAAGTTTTGCTGGAACAGTTAGTATATGATATTTGTGATAGTTCAAAGCATCAATGGAATTAAAGTGTAAATTTGTACTTAAAGGACATAAAATTGATCTTTCAGCACCTGATCTCATGTTTTCTTTTGTTATCATTGATTTCGTTGAGTGCCCAAGCGCTTCCGCAAGCATCGCCTGCGGGAGGAAAAATGCTGCACTTAGATAAAACTCACGATTATGTTGGAACGGGTGAGGCGTGGTTTCCTGATGAACAGTTTGAGGAATTAACTGTTGAAGCTTGGGTCTACTTTGAAGAACCACCAGGACCATCAAAATTTTGGTCAGTCATTGGTCAGGAAGGACGATTCAATTTGATTGTGACCGGTGGGGGTTCCTTAGGGTCTTGGGCGGCTCATAAGGACGCAGAAGAAAACACTTCAATGACTGTTAAAGCTTTACCGTTGCCTACAGAGGAATGGGTGCATGTCGTTGGGATGTACTATGCTAAAGCGGGCATGGGAATTAACGGCAAAGGCGGCATTTGGTGTTGTCCGGGAGGACATTTCGTCAAATCGTATAAGCCCTTACGTATTGGGGGCATCATTCCCAAAAATCAAGAAGGACGCCATTTCAGTGGAGAAAATGTGAAATTTAAGGGCTTTATTGATGAAGTGCGTATTTCGAATATCCTCCGATATCCAGATAGGAATTGGGAAATTCCCCAAAGAAAATTCAGTATAGATGAACATACCATTGCACTCTGGCATTTTGATGAAGAACCTTTTTCCAGTCGTTATAAAGATGAATCTGGAAACGGCTACGATCTCTGGAGAAGTGACCTATTGCCGATCTCTGCACAGAAGAAACTTAGTGTCCTGTGGGGAGAGCTTAAGCGTTGAATTTTTAGAGTCAAATATGACTATTTTTGTCATAATAAACCTGCCGATCCACTCATAACAAAGGATCGTAGCACATTACAAAATCCTATCATTTTCCGATTGACTCTAAAAACTCTAAAAATCTTTTTATAACAGACATTAATAATGATTTATAGTGGATTCTACAATTAACTGGACATTTGATCTGTAGGAGGGAACTCCGATTCCCGACTACCAGTGGGTTCGTCGCGATTCGGAGATCGCTCCTACAGAAGAAGTGTAAACTTATTTTTCGACTTTACTATAATTTGAATTAAGGTTTACCGAGCGTCTCGGACCTCTTGAGTTCCGTAGGAACGCTATGTTTATAGAAAAAAATTATCAACACCTCTTGAGTTCCGTAGGAACGACATATCAACTGCCAATGTACTGCGAAACATATCGTCCCCGACAAATACCAAACGCTTATTTGGCGTAGATTCACGGGACTGAAGAGCGCGACGCACATTCGGAAAATCCTTAAATTGACACATAAGAACAGAGCACAACGAAACCCAACGGAAGAACTATAGATTTTATTAAAAAACCGATAACAACTCACAATTGAAATGTTATAATGTCTAACAGTAAATACGGAGAAAAGATATGGAATTCTTCAGGTCTTTATGCCGAACTCGCGTTATAAATAGGTAAGGTTTCATACCTCAAGGAGAAAAGATGATATACCGATCACTCATTACAAGTTTTCTTTTGCTAACATTGATTTCGCTAAGTGTTCAAGCAGTGCCACCACCATCCCCTCAAGAAGGAAGAATGTTGCGGCTGGATGAAACTCACAATTATGTTGGAACCGTCGATTCGTGGTTTCCTGATGAACAGTTTGAGGAATTAACTGTTGAAGCCTGGGTCTACTTTGAAGAACCACCAGGACCATCAAAATTTTGGACAATTATTGGTCAAGAGGGTCGATTCAACTTGGTGATTGCTGGGAGTAAGGGAGTCTTAGGGTCATGGGCCGCTCATAATGACCGAGGACAAGACGCTTCAATAACCGTTCAAACAAAACCGCTTCCAATAAAGCAGTGGGTGCATGTCGTTGGGATGTACAATGCTAAAGCGGGCATGGGAATTAACGGCAATGGCGGCATTTGGTGCTGTCCGGGTGGACATCTCGTTAACTCAGATAACCCCTTACGTATTGGTGGAATTGTTGTCCCGCAAGATCAGAAAGCACCTCGTTTTGTGGGAGAAAATGTGAAATTTAGAGGGTATATAGATGAAGTGCGAATTTCAAGTATCCTCCGATATCCGGATAGGAATTGGAAAATTCCAGAAAGAAAATTCAGAGTTGATGAACATACTATTTCATTATGGCACTTTGACGAAGCACCTTGGTTGGGCCGTTTCAAAGATGAATCTGAAAACGGTTATGACCTATGGAGAGGTGACTCAATGTCAGTCGAAGCACAAGGGAAACTGACTACTAAATGGGGTGAACTGAAGCGATAAAATTTTTCAGGAGATAGTCAAAACATCAATGCGTCAGCGAATAGATGACTGCATTGATACCTATTTTCAGTGCTATATTGGAGTACTCCTTCGGATAATAATCTTCTGCGGCGTGTTCCCACGCATCACCGAGGTCTGAATTAAAACATATCAACATCATGAGTCGTCTTTTGTCGTCAAATACGCCCAGATATTTTGCCGGATGTCCATCATAGCGTTCATAAGTCTGTCCACTGAAAAGCGCACGAAGTCCAGGAATCTGTATCAGTTTTTCGATTTTAAAGAAACATCGGAAAATCGGATGTGATACGGGAATTTCCACTGGCTCACGGTTCGGAAATATTTTTTTGAATTCAGTATAAAACCGCTTCCATTCCAACCCACCGTGAAAGTCATCAACAAAGATGAACCCACCACGTAAGAGATATTCACGCAAATTTTTAGCATCTGTTTTACTAAGCCGCATACTCCCCACCTCTAATAAATAGGAAAAAGGATAATTAAATAGTTCCTCTGACCAAACTGGCACAATTTTCCCATCAGGTGCAGCATCAATACTGGTCTGTTTTCGGAGTTGGTAGATAAAATTACGGTCAGAAGCAGGGAAATCTACCTCCCAATTACTCAGTTGGGTGAGTTTGCCCCGATATTGCAGACGAACAAAGGTAAATTCAGACTCTCGGTTTGCCTGCGAATCCCGAAGTGTGTTAGGCAAGAACGTTGTAATGAGAACAGTTAATGAGATTATAATTCGCATATTTCTTTAGAAACCGTGATACCATGCAAAAGAAGTTTGGAAATCTTCCCATGAATCTAATGTCTTTGCTATATTAATTCTAAATGAACCCGCTTCTTGAAACTGTAAACCGATACCTACATCCGCTTTCGGATTGAATGTGAACTTTGCATCTGATATATTCCAAACTTGCCCTTCGTCAAGGAAAAAGATAAGAAAAGCGTTTTTGAGAATCCTCCATTTTGACAGGTTTGCTAAACGGTAATGATATTCAACGTTCAGCAAGAATCCACGATCCCCCATAAACGCATATTGTGAGTAACCGTACCATGACTGCTTAGACGCTCTTTTCTCACTATTGTTGGTGGGAACATATAATGGATAACCTCTCAACCCACCAAGACCGCTTATAACAAACTTTCTTTGAATCGGTAAGGATGTATCAGCAAAACCGAAAAACAATCGCGTACGGATTCGGTTGTCATCTAAAGGAAAGGCGTAGCGAAAGTGCAATTGAACCCGTGTAAAATCGAAATCAGAACCGGCAACTGAGTTGCTATGCTCAACGAGAAGTGTATTATGCCATCCGAGGAAATCTACACGTGTATCAAAATCATATCGAAAAGTTAGACTTCGCATCTGACCAGTGTCAATTGAAGGATTCTCTCTGGCTTCTAATTCTTCTACTAACCATTTTAATGTGTTCCAGTCTGTGCTTTTATCCAAGCTTGTATGTGATTCTACAAGCATTCCCAATTTGAAGGAATGGATCGGCATCGCAGGACTCCACCGTAATGCAACCTCTCCTCCTTGTCTTAAATAGTAATTTTGAAGGTCGGGATACCCTAAAATACGTTGAAAGACAGATAGACCATGGTTATAGTTAGGAAAAAGTTCAGGTGCCATCGCACTCGTTTGTCTGTGGAGTTGCGCAGTCAAGCCTAAATCCCAGATATAAGGTTTACCCCAGTTTGCTCTTGTCCCAAAACGATAATGAAAATGCGGATTACCAAAGGTGTAACTAATCTTCCCAAATAGGTTATAGGTTTGCGTGTTCAACGTATCCTGCACATTCCACATCCACAAAGGACCAACGTCAATTGGTTTTCCCATCTGAAAGCCTGTCCCAATTTCCCAATTGGTCACACGGTTAAATCCCAAAAACAGCGGCGGGCGAAGTCCAAGATAGGCATTTGATGAGAGGCGTTTTTCATCAACGGTAATCGTTGCAACACGCGTAAAGTTCTCTTCGGTGACTTTTAGGTTGATCTTTTTAAAATAGGGCATCACTTTAAACAGCGTTTTCAGTGCCTGTTCAATATTTTCAGAACCGTTATTAAGTGTTTGGTGGATACGTTCTTCTGAAATTTGCTGATTTCCTTGAATACGTATTTCATGAATAGGTGCGTCTCCTGCTCTGAATCGTGTCGCTGCGTGGGTAAATAACTCATCGGTCTCAAGGCGAGAAATAGTCTTTTTTATATTTCTATTCGCCCCGGATTCTGTTATTGTTAGAGACTTTAGTATTGATAGAGATTTTGATCTCTGACGGTTCTCAACAGTAAGGATAGCAACGCTTTTTCCTTTCTCCTCTGTGATGCGAACAGATATTTTCCGACGATTACCAAGCGATTTTATAATCATTGGCAGCACATTTTCCAAGTCACCTGATCCGCTTTCCAAAAACTTATAGATATTGGTTCTTTCTGTATTTTTCGTGTTCTGAATTATGAAATCATGAATCTGAATCCCTTCAAATTTCCAAGATGATGGGACTAAGGGTGTTTGTGAATCTACATCCAAAATATTAAGACTTTTCTTTTCTTGGACAGGCCTTTGAAGGGTTTTCGTTTCTGTAGTTGATGGATTAGGTACAGGCACTGCAGTTTCAGATGACTTTAAAGGTGCGACAATAGAGTCCGGCAACCTACCAAGTTTTTTCAATTCCGGTATATCAATACCGAGTTGGTTTAGGTGTCGTAACATATCTCCAACCCGTTGCGGTGGAATCTCGCCTGTTATATTTATAAGATATACGCTCTCTCCACTGTGGACGATAACAAAGATTCCAACAACAAATTCCTCATGTCTAATCGTGTAAAGTAAAAATTTCTCACTCTTCTGATATGCGCTCCATCCGCGTGCTGTTAGTCTTTCCATATAATACTGCAGCATCTGCTGATAATTTAAACCTTTTCTATGGTAATTGCGAAGATATAGGTTATCCACTGTTTTATACAATGAAGCGATTTCAGCATTCGGATTTTCCATTATCTGCGTGATGATGCGGCGATCTAAGTCAAATTTAAATTGAGCAGATGGTGCATTAGGCCAATTGAAGGATACTTTCCCTCTACCTTTTTGTGCATCTGCAGTCCCGCAGAGAAGCAGAAAACACATTACAACGACAACGTTTTTTAATAAGTTCTTTATAGCTGTTTTCATTTTTCTATTTTCTTCAACTGTTGTTTTAATTTTTTCAACGCATCGGGAACGTTGGGTTTACCGGGATGGAAAATCACCTCAGGTGGAACAATCTGTCTCGGACGATTCGGAGGTTTGTAAAACCATTGCAGAGCAATTTGAAATCGGGGTCCTTGGAAATAGTGTATCTCAACAGGATGAAATCCTGTGGTAAGTGTGATGTGAGAGTTTCTACTTTGAGTGCCGTGAACACCGTCGTTATCAACAACTAAATTTCCATTAATGTATAACTTCGCCCCATCATCAGAAAGCAGTTCAAACATATATGTGCCGGGCGTATCCACTGCCAATTTTCCACGGAAATGTATCGCAAAGTTCTCAAGTACAGTCTGTTTCTGAGGTGTAGGGAATCCTTCTGTATAATGTCTGGGAGATACATCTAAATTAGCTGCTGCAAAAGTATAAAGGGGAGTCATTCGTGTAAAATCAGGCAAAAAGTGAATTTTACCACCGGGAATGTAGACTTGACCTATTAATCCGTGACCAGGCATTACGTCAGTGTCAAAGATACCGAGTCCCATGATGCCCTCATCTAAATCTATTGAAGCGAGATCACCTACACCTGTTACACGCGACAATCCTTTTCTCATGCCGGTGCCTGAGCCACCCCGTCCATGACCACGGGCGTTCCCACCTGCCCCACGGTATTCTGGCACAACAACAGGGCCCGCTGCTTCAGCGTCTTTTCCGAAACTCGCGTTTGGTAGTGAGGAAGCATTCGTCTGTGGTATATCAGCGAAAGTAACTATTTCGGGTGCGACATCATCAAAAATCGGTGCTTTGGGAGGGTTCATCTCCGGATCATACTTTGGTGCTGCGCGCGAAAGGGCAGGAGAACCGCTATCGTTACTCCGTTTCGGCTGCACTGCTTTGTGTTGACGCATGACACGCCGTTCCACCTGCTCGGGAGTACTCGCCTTAAAAAACGTAAGTGAGATCTTATTATCTGATTCATTGAAATGTTTTACCAAAAACGGTGATATAATTAACAGTAAAACGAAATGTATCCCTAATGAAATTAAAAAAGAGATTTTGCTTCTCTGTTTTTTCATAGCACAATCCTCCCATTATTTGTGTTGCGGATACAACTTATGGTAGAGATTAGAATTAACGCTACATTCTTGAACTGTAGGAGGGAACTCCGGGGAATGCCAAAAGGCATTCATACCGTTGATTTGGATTCCCGACTGCTCCTAAGTTTCTGACGCGATTCGGAGATCGCTCCTACAGAGGAAATGTAGAATTATTTCTATAGTCCGCTATTAATTTAAAACAAATCCTAAAAACTGTAGAAAAACATAAAATTGAATTGAACACATTGCTCAGATTCAAATGCTTTTACCTTCTTGTGCAATTGCTGTCCTCGCAGAGAAGCAGAAAACACATTACAAAGACAACGTTTTTGATGAGAGTTCCTTACGACTTTCACTTTTCTATTTTTTTAATTGTTGTTTTAAGTTTTTCAACGCATCTGGATCATCCGGTTTGCCAGGATGGAAAATCACCTCAGGCGGAACAATCTGTCTCGGACGGTTCGGCGGTTTGTAAAACCATTGCAGAGCAATCAGAACGCGAGGTCCTTGGAAATAGTGTATCTCAACAAGGTGAAAACCATCTGTAAGTGCTACGTATGATTGCTTGCTTTCGGGAGCGTGAAGCCCATCATTATCAACAACTAATTTTCCGTTGATATATAACTTCGACCCATCATCTGAGAGCAGTTCAAACATATATGTTCCAGGTGTATCAATCGCTAATTTACCACGAAAGCGTACTGCAAAATCCTCAACCACAGTCTGTTTCTGAGGTGTAGGGAATCCTTCTGTATAACTTCTTTCAGGCACATCTAAATTAGCTGCTGCAAAAGTATAAAGGGGAGTCATTCGTGTAAAATCAGGCATTTTATGAATTGGACCACCGGGAATATAGACCTGACCAATTAATCCGTGTCCAGGTTTTACGTCAGAGTCAAAGATACCAAGTCCCATAATATCTTCATCCACTTCATCCGGAACTATTGAACCAAGGCCGTCTAAACCTGTTACACCTGACAGTCCTTTACCCATACCGCTGCCACGTCCAGTGCCTGAGATGCCACGTCCAGGGCGACGAGCGTTTCCTTTTCCTCCTGCTCCACGGTATTCTGGAACGACAATAGGCCCTGATGCTTCAGCATCTTTGCCGAAACTCGCGTTTGGTAGTGAAGAAGCATCTGTCTGTGGTATATCAGCGAAAGTGACAATTTCAGGTGCAACATCATCAAAAACCGGTGCTTTGGGAGGGTTCATCTCCGGATCATACTTTGGCGCTTCGCGCGAAAGGGCAGAAGACCCACTATCGTTACTCCGTTTCGGCTGCACTGCTTTGTGTTGACGCATGACACGCCGTTCCACCTGCTCCGGAGTATTCGCCTTAAAAAACGTAAGTGTTATCTTATCATCTGTTTCATTGAAATGTGTCACCAAAAACGGTGATATAGTTAACAGCAAAACGAAATGGATCCCTAAAGAAATTAGAAGAGAGATTTTGTTTTTCTCTTTTTTCATAGATCAATCTACCCATTATAGTAGATTCCGTAAATAAGTTTACATTTTTTGAGATTTATGTGAGTGTTTATGATTATGGCATATTCA
>JAPPCZ010000081.1 GCA_028824685.1 Candidatus Poribacteria bacterium | reverse complement strand
AGTATCTATCAAACACTAAGACCGGTCTTTTGACATTCGGTAAGGCAGTTTCAAATGCAATGTGTTTCAGTGGAATACCCTAAAATAGATTCTATAGAATAAGATTGGAAAACAGTTTATCAGAAAAAACACTTGGCAAAACTATTATGATATAAGACATACAAATATGGGTTGTGAAAAACTGGGGGTAAATCAGAATTTTTATCCTGATGTCAGAGGCATTCAATTGTCGAGTTTTCCCATTTAATTGTATTGTAGGAGGGAACTCCGATTCCCGACTATCATTGTGTTTTGTCGCGATTCGGAGATCGCTCCTACAAAAAAAACAGATGTAGCATGTGCGATTATTGGAGAATTGAATGGCTCTGATCCTGAAGTGCCTCAACTTGACAATCCTACCCTGTTGTGATAGAATTATATTCATCTCAGAAAACAGGAGTAGATATGGCTACGTATGATGTCGGAATTATCGGTGGGGGACCTGGGGGTTACGTTGCTGCCATCAGAGCAGCACAACTTGGAGGCACCGTTTGCCTCATAGAGAAAGGTGAATGGGGTGGCACATGCCTAAATAGAGGGTGTATTCCAACGAAAACACTCTTTTCTATTGCACATCTCGCTGAACAGGTGCAAAACACGCCTGCCCTGAATATCCAAAGCACAACCGTTGACTACTCACAAACATTAACACACAAGACAGAAGTTATTGAAAAACTGAAAGGTGGGATTGGACAACTTCTTAAAGCAAACAAAATTCACGCAATAAACGGCAACGCTTCATTTGCTGACAAAAATACAATTGCCGTGAGTAAAGCGGATGGCACAACCGAACAGATAAACGTGAAAAACGTCATTATTGCCACTGGGTCTGAACCTGCTGAGCCTCCTGTCTTTGAAATTGATGAAACCGATGTTTTGACAACGACAGGTATTCTTAACCTCGTAGAACTCCCTGAAAGTCTTATTATTGTTGGCGGTGGTGTTTCGGGGTGTGAATTTGCATCCATTTTCAACGCTCTCGGTTGTAAGGTTACCGTGTTGGAACTTCTCCCCACAATTTTAGCAACTGAAGACGTTCAGGTTGTTCGCCATATCCAGCTTTTTATGAAGCGAAAGGGTATCGCTATTAAGACGGGGGCAAATATTACCAGCGTTGAAAAGTCAGATGAGGTTGTTACTGCAGTGCTTGAATCAGGTGAAAACCACACTGCACAAAAGATGCTTGTCTCTATCGGTAGAAGTTACAATTCGGAAGGGATAGGGTTAGAAAAGGTTGGAGTCCGCACAGAAAACGGCAAAATCGTTGTGAATGAACAGATGCAGACCAACATTCCCAATATTTACGCTGTTGGCGATGTCGCAAGTCGGCATCTGTTGGCACACGTGGCTTCTGCTGAAGGGAAGGTCGCCGCGAAAAACTGTCTCGGTGAATCAACTGAGATGGATTATCAAGTGATTCCGTGGTGTGTGTTCACACTCCCCGAAATTGGGCATGCGGGTATGACTGAAAAAGAGGCTACTGATGAAGGATATGAGGTTAAAGTCGGCAGGTTTCCTTACGGTGCAAGTGGCATGGCGTTAGGTATGGGAGAAGCAGATGGTTTCGTAAAAACTGTCACGGATGCGGATAGTGGTGATATCCTCGGTGTTCATATTGTAGGTGTGCATGCGTCAACGCTTATTCATGAAGCTGCGGTTGCTATTCGCTTGGGTGCGTCTGCGATGAACATTGCACATACTGTGCATGCACATCCAACGCTTTCTGAAATGGTGATGGAGTCTGCTGAGGCTGCGTATGGTCGTGCGGTGCATGTGTTGTAGGTTGTGTTTACTTACACCACAATAATGCAAATGCAAAATTTGAGTGTGTTTAAAGCAAGGCTATGGTATATAATAGAGAAACCCAAGACGTTACGTAGGACTTTGCTTATGTTAATGGAAGATAGTGTCCGAGTATATCAACCGACAACATTTCAGATGCCGTTGATGATTTTACTGAATACAAGATATAAAGCTATAATTGTATAAAGTTTTCACAGATTTGGCGACATGTTGTAATCAGTTTCAGTATCTCGTTTACTGCCCAACTTGTAGTTTCAATAATCATGATCATAATTTTACAAAAGGATTCAATATGAATAAACTAAAAGATAATTCAGATCAACTGAAAATTGCCCAATGGATTGTGTTTGCTATAATTGCCTTAGGCATCTTGGGTTTAGTAAGCCTTTTCGTGTACCTAACAGTAACACGACCTTTAACTAAATTAGAAATCCTCCTATTGCAATTCATTTTCTTAGCAATAGGATTAGGAATAGGATTCGGTGTTTCATTCTGGGTTCGGCAAAAGGCTGTTGAAAAGGCTGTAAAAGAAACGATCACGCCACACGCCCGATCTGCGTTCAGACGCCTTGCCTCTCTTTACGATAGTCTTTTACGGGCATCAACAGTATTACGAACATTAAATGCTTCTCCAGCCCCTGATGACTACCGAATAATATTTTCCAAACTTGACGCAATTGTTACTGAGCAACTAAATACGGCAGATGATGCGTTAGAAGATTGGAGAGATATTGTTCCGGAAGATGCGGATGAGTTAAAACAGAAACTACAATCTAACAACGGGCCATTGGATGATAATGAGTGAACCTTATGACGGAAAGGTGGCACGAGTACTTAACGTACTCGGAACTTACACCGACGCAGTATTGCTATCTGTTTTGATATGATAGATACTCAAGAGGAACTTTTTATCGCAGCTACCTACCCAACAAGAAAAGCGAACATCAATGGAAGGTCTATCCATTGCTCGTTCGCTTATGCCACCCAAATGGATAGAAAAGTACGGAACATTGAGAATAAGAAATATTGGGCAGAATCTATGTCATGACTCACTGAACAAGAACAACAAAAAATCATTCGTTATATTATTAAGATGACAGTATGAAATCCATCACAAAGATCAAAAACGCACCGCATCCTGAAGTTCCCGATACCGCGCCTCAATTTTGTCAAACTGCACAGACTTTTGCCGATTGATACTAAAATCCTCAATGTTAAATGAGGCGACAACAGTCCCATACATCATTGCCTTGCGGATTGAACCTTCCGACACATCTCCAACAGAGGCAAGATAACCCATAAAACCCCCAGCGAAACTATCACCCGCACCTGTCGGGTCAATAACTTCTGTAAGCGGATATGCTGGCGCGCTAAAGAAGGATGAGTCTGTGATACTGATTGCACCATGCTCACCTTTTTTGATGATAACACGATGAGGTCCCTTTCGTAGGATTGCCCGTGCTGCGTTCAATAGATTAGATTCACCGGTTAACAACTTCGCTTCGCTGTCGTTCAGAATTAGGATATCTACGCGTTCTATTGTCTTCTCTAATGCTTCTCGTTCCTCATGTATCCAAAAATCCATTGTATCACAAACGACAAGTTTAGGGTTTGATGACTGCTCAATAATGCTCAGTTGTAGTTGCGGTGGGTCGTTTGCTAAAAAGAGATAGGGGGTTTCCTTGTAGGCATCGGGCAAAACAGGATGGAAATCAGTGACAACGTTCAATTCAGTAAAAAGCGTATCGCGCACGTTGAAGTCTTCTGCGTATTTGCCTCCCCATCGGAAGGTTTTGCCGTTTTCAACGTGCGTTAATCCTTCAAGGTCAATGCTGCGGGTTTGCAGAAAGTCAGCGTATGCGTCTGGAAAGTCAGCACCAACAACACCGATAAGGCGAACGGGGTTGACAAAGAAACTGGCGGCAACAGCAGCATAGGTGCCAGAACCGCCAAGCACATCTTCAACTCGTTTCTGTGGGGTTTCTACGGTATCTAAAGTAACCGTCCCAACAACTAACACTCCCATTATTTTCTCCATCGGCAATACTAAAACGTTCCGGGACGGTTTTTATTTTCACGCATTGCGCTGATTATTCTACGCACGCGACGCACCAGAATGGCAGCAAGCACAATAACAAGTGGATACCGCAAATACTCAAGGAATGTGAAAATCGCAGGAGGGAATTGGACTTTACCAGACTGTGCCAACCATATTGGTAGTAAAAGCAGCGCTGCAAGGAGTAATATCACTCCTTCCCAGATTTCTGTCTTTTTCATTTGTTTTCTGAGAGTGATAAGGCCAAGATTATGTTCCCATCTCCCATGAGTTGAGGTACTTCTCCTGCTCAGGAGTGAGAGTATCAATTTCAACACCGAACGCGGCTAACTTCAGTCGCGCAACTTCCTCGTCAATAGATTCAGGAACATCGTAGACTTGATTTTCAAGTTTTTGCTGGTTTTGGGCAATATATTCAAGGGATAATGCCTGATTAGCAAAACTCATGTCCATGACACTCGCGGGATGTCCCTCTGCCGATGCTAAGTTCACTAATCGCCCTTCTCCGATGAGAAAGAGCGTCCGACCATCAGCAAGAGTGTAAGATTCAACAAATTCACGTGCATTTGCTTTGGCAACGGCAAGTTCTTCAAGTGCGGGGATGTCTATTTCAACGTTAAAATGCCCTGAATTTGCAATGATTGCGCCATCCTTCATCGCCTCAAAATGTTCTTTTCGGAGGACATGAATATCACCTGTTAGCGTTATAATGAGATCGGCTTCTTGAACGGCTTGCTGCATTGGCATCACTCTAAATCCATCCATAACTGCCTCTAATGCTTTCAAAGCGGTTACCTCTGTTACAATGACGTTAGCCCCTAAACCGCGAGCGCGACTGGCGACACCTCTGCCGCACCAACCGTAGCCAGCAACGACAATAGTTGTTCCTGCGATGAGTAGGTTCGTAGCGCGAATGATACCGTCTAAAGTACTTTGTCCTGTGCCGTAGCGATTATCAAAGAAGTGTTTTGTGTTTGCATCATTAACAGCAATAATCGGATATTTCAGCACGCCTTCGGCTGCCATACTTTTGAGTCTGATAACACCAGTCGTTGTTTCTTCTGTTCCGGCAATTACTTGTTCGACGAGAGCAGGATTTGTTTCTTCGGAATGTAGTTGTGACACCAAATCAGCGCCATCATCCATAGTGATATTAGATTGCGTTGCGAGGGCAGCCTGGATATGTTTATAGTAAGTTTTAGTATCTTCACCGTTAATAGCAAATACCGCTATTTCATCATTTACAACGAGAGAAGCAGCGACATCGTCTTGTGTGCTAAGCGGATTTGACGCGCACAACGCCAATTCGGCACCACCCGCCTTCAAAGTCTGCATGAGATTTGCTGTCTCAGTTGTAACATGTAAACACGCGGCAACTTTAATTCCTTTTAGTGGTTGTTCTTTGGCAAAACGTTCACGGATAGATGTCAGAACCGGCATAAATCGGTTTGCCCATTCAATCCGTTGGTTTCCCACATCTGCAAGGTCTGTTGTTTTAATATCGTAGCCCATTGTTCTCCTTACGCCTTTAGTTTTTCGACATAATCAATTTTTTCCCAAGTGAAACCTGGTTCAGTGCGTCCGAAGTGTCCATAAGCAGCCGTATTTCTGTATATTGGCTCGCGCAGTTTTAACCGTTCAATGATACCTTCTGGAGTTAAGTCAAAATGTTGATTAACCAATTTAGCCGCTAATTCATCATCGCCTGTTCCAAAAGTGTCAACCATTACAGAAACAGGCGCTTTACGTCCAATTGCATAAGCGATTTGGATTTCACAACGTTCTGCTAACCCTGCGGCAACCAAATTTTTGGCAGCGTGGCGCGAGGCATAAGCTGCGCTTCTATCAACTTTTGTTGCATCTTTACCAGAAAGAGCACCACCACCATGCCGTCCCATGCCACCATAGGTATCCACAATAATTTTTCTACCGGTTAATCCCGCGTCACCGTGAGGTCCACCTGTTACAAAACGACCTGTTGGGTTAATATGATATACAACATCGGAACTCAGGAGGTCTTCGGGGATAACTTTTTTAATGACCTCTTCGGTTATACCTTCCTTGAGGTCTGAATCTGAAACATCAGGATGGTGCTGTGATGAGACGACAACAGTCGTTACACGCGTAGGTTTATTATCAACATATTTAACTGTTACTTGGGATTTTCCATCGGGTCGGATAAAATCAAGGATAGATTCTTTGCGAACTTGTGCTAAACGGTGGGTCAATTGGTGTGCCAAGGTGATCGGCAGAGGCATTAATTCAGGTGTTTCTGTGCATGCATAACCAAACATAATGCCTTGGTCACCAGCACCACCAGGGTTGACACCCATTGCAATGTCAGGCGATTGTTTGTCAATAGTTATTAATACCGCGCTGTGTTCAGCATCAAAGCCATAACTTGCATCAGTATAACCGATGTCTGCTATGACTTCGCGAGCAATTTCTTGTAGATTAGGGGTGGCTGATGTGGTAATTTCGCCAGCAATGATGGCAAGTCCTGTAGTTACGAGTGTTTCACATGCAACCCTGCCTTGAGGATCTTCTCTCAGAATAGCATCAAGAACAGCATCGGAAATCTGGTCAGCCAGTTTGTCGGGATGCCCTTCCGTGACTGATTCAGACGTAAACAAAAAATTTCGACTCAATTCGGTTCTCCTGTTTGCATATCTTTCTCCTTACCTACACGCTAAGCGGATAGTATCCGTTTTCGTGATAGGGAGTGCTTCTGCACACATCTTACCAATTTGTGCAGAAGCACTCTGTTAGACAAATAGAGGAAACAACATTATTCGGAACGTGTTCATAGAAAAATCCGTCAATTTGGATGTCAATATTCAATCCACACCTAACTTTCAGAATCTTCAGTATCCGTAGGAGTATCTGTGCTTTCAGTATCCTCAGAAGTCTCTACGCTTTCAGTGTCTACAGGAGTATCTGTGCTTTCAGGCTCTTCGGAAGTTTCTACACTTTCAGTGTCTGCAACAATTTCAACGCTTTCAATATCCTCAGAAGTTTCAACGCTTTCAGGCTCCGTGGAAACCTCTACATCTTCAGCGTCTGCGGAAGTTTCTACACTTTCAGTGTCTTCTGTTTCTTGGGAATTCACAAGATTGTCAACATTGTTTTTTCCCATTTCCTGTTTGAGCAGAGCACCCATGATGGTTTCTTCTTCTTCAACAGGTTTAGATTCTCTGGGTTCGCGTCGCGGTGCGGGGCGTTGGCGACGGGGGCGTTCCCGGCGTTCTTGCTGTTCTTCAGGCGGTGCCGCAGCTCGTTCTTGGTCTGCTATTGCTGCTTTCAAACTCAAGCCGATACGTCTCCCTTTCGGATCAAGGTTGATGACTTTTACATCGATTTCATCGCCGACAGAAACGACTTCTTCGGGTCTTTCGATTCTACGGTCTGCAATTTCAGAGATATGAATAAGTCCATCAATACCTTCTTCAAGCTTGGTGAAAGCACCAAAACTGGTCAAATTGACAATCTGTCCTCGGACAACAGAGCCAACTTTATACTTTTCCGGGACCTCATCCCAAGGATCGGGTTGTGTCTGTTTAAGTCCTAATGAAACGCGCCGTTCAGAAGCGTCAATTTGCAGAACAACGACCTCAACCTCATCACCTTCTTTAAGAAATTCTTGTGGGTTAGTCCCGCGATCTGTCCAAGAAAGGTCAGAGGTATGAATTAATCCGTCTATACCTTCCTCAATCTCAACAAATGCGCCAAAATTGGTAAGATTTCGGATGCGTCCTGTAATCTTGGTTCCAACAGGAAACCTCTGTTCTAAGAGTTCCCAAGGATTCGGTTGCAATTGTTTAATTCCTAAGGATATCCGTTTGTCCTCTTTAGAAATCTCAAGCACAATTGCCTCAATCGCATCGCCTTTACTAACAATGCGCGATGGAGCGACGTTCCGACGAGTCCACGCCATTTCTGAAACGTGAATCAAGCCCTCCACAGCCTCTTCAAGTTGGACAAAAACACCGTAATTGACGATATTCACGACTGTACCGTTAACTCTTGAACCGATAGCATATTTTTCCTCAACGTTTTCCCACGGGTCAGGTGTCTTCTGTTTTAACCCCAACGAAATTTTTTCACTCTCTTGGGCAATAGCGATAACTTGCACCTCAATTTCTTCACCAATAGAAACAATTTCGGATGGGTGATTAACACGTTTCCACGCCATGTCCGTCTTATGGAGTAATCCATCAACACCACCGAGGTCAACAAACGCACCAAAAGCGGTAATGTTCTTCACCACACCAGTTATATGCTGACCAACTTCAAGGGTTTTTAGAACTTCTTCTTTCTTTTCTGCCATTTCAGCTTCCAGCCATGCCCGACGCGACAAAACAATATTGTGCCGCCGTTTACTCATGCTGATTACCTTCATCTGAAAGACTTCGCCGATGTATTGGTCAAGGTTTTGAATGGGTCGTAATTCAACTTGTGAGGCAGGCAAAAATCCTCGCAAAGTTCCTACATTTACTCGTAATCCGCCTTTAATCCGCTCGGTTATCCGACCTTCGACTGGTGAACCGCTCTCATAAGCTTGCGTTATTTCGTCCCAAACTAACGTCTGATCGGCTATTTTCTTTGAAAGAACTATCTGCCCTTCTGAATCTTCCCGTCGGACAATGTAAACATCAATTTCATCGCCCACTTGTACCGAAGGCAAATCATTCTCAGCCGAATCAAACTCAGATGCTGGAATATAACCTTCTGATTTAAAACCGATGTCAATCATTACCTCATCACGATTTACATCTACAACGGTCCCTTTGACAATTTCTCCATCAGTAAACGCTTTGAGTGAATTATCATACGCCTCTTCAAGAGATTCCTGACTCATTGGAGTCGTTTGTTCCTCTGTGTCGCTTTCAGATTCGGTAGTTGCTGAGTCTTGATTCGACTCGGCTTCAGAGGTTTCACTATCGGCTTCGGCAGTCGGGGTAGTATCATGGGGTTCAACTTCTGATGCAGCACTTTCAGACTCAGCAGTCTCGGCTTCAGGGGTTTCACTATCGGCTTCGGCAGCTTGATCAATGTCTTCAGATTCAGCTTCGGATGGGGCACTTTCAGCAGTTTCTTCAGATTCAGCACTCTGCACAGAATCATCAGTTTGATCAACTTGCGTAGGTTCATCAACTGGAGATTCCGTCTGTTCTATTTCAGCATTATTAGAAGTGTTTTCTACTTCTGTTTCCGTTTCATTTCCTTCATCGTGCGTAACTTCAGTTGCGGTTTCAACTGATTGTTTTTCTTCTTCCACATCAACGGTGGAATCATCTGTATGGGTCTGTTCGTTATTCATTAAGATACCTGGGTCTCATCAAAACGCAAAACAGCGTTAAGTCCGCCAGTTCCTCCTTGTTGCGAAGTGCTTCTGGCACTTTCAAATCGGTTACTTAATAGTATATCACAATGTACATAGAAATGCAACAATAATCTTTCACATTGGTAGAGTCAACTTGACGAAAATATCACACTTTCCTATCCATTCCGCTGGAAGATTAACAAATGCGAATTGTATTTTCTGAAATGTTATAGTCGGACTATAATTCTGGACACTATTACCAGTAAACTTACAAAGAACGTTTAGAAGTATCTAACCATGTATTTTAGATTTTGATATAAATTCAAAAATTGCTTGATTTTTTTATGAATCTAAACTAAAATTATAGATACCGATTTTTACTACGGAAGGTGACTTTTATGACCGGTACCGAATTAATAACCACTCGGGAGAATGCGGATGTCAAAATCATTGATGTAAAGACTGACCTAAGCAGTTACGCTGCCTCGGATTTGCGGAAAGTTCTGGAAGATCTTTTGATGGAAAAGGTGAATAAGGTTGTGGTGAATTTTAGTGAAGTGAACCACATCAACAGTACCGCAGTAGGGACGTTAGTGGGCATAGCGAAACGACTTCGCCAAAACGGTGGTGACCTCAAACTATGTAATTTAGCTTCAACCCTCACCCGAACCTTTAATCTTATAGGGGCTTCCAGTGTTGTTGAAATTTATGAATCAGAGAAAAGCGCAATTGCGGCTTTTTAATCAATGTCATAAGAAAAGAAAAACTGGTGTTAGCCCATGGAGAAATCTCGTATTGAGTTGAAGATGCCGAGCGATGTGTATTACCTTGAGTCGGTACGTGCGTTTATCGGGAAGTTATGTGAAACCTTGAGATTTTCCAAAAAGCGGATAGCAGATGTTCAACTTGCCCTTGACGAAATCTGTAGCAACGCAGTTTATCACGGGTCCACGTGTGTATCAAGTGGAATTCAATTGCAAATTTCTGTGAATACACGCACACTTGAAATTGTCGTCCGAGATAAAGGCGGAAGTAACACACAGGATTGGATAACACCTGAGAGATTGGCAGAGATTCAAGAGAAACGCTCTCCTGCGGGTGAAGGTGGACATGGTTTGTACCTGATAGAATGTCTCACGGATGTTCATAAATTGGAAGCGAATGCAGTTGGAGGAACAGATGTAACCGCTATTTTTTATCGAGATGCTAATGCAGACGAAAGTTAACCCTGAATTGCAACAAGTGTTAAGTCATCCTCATTGGGACGAGCATCTGCAAATTCCGTGATAGTATCAGAAACAAACTGGATAAGCCGCTCAGGCAATTCTTCGCCACAATTTGCCACCACGTTTTGGAGTCGTTCTACAGTAAATTCTTCACCTTGCGGATTTTTGACTTCATAGACACCATCTGTATAGAGAAAGACTCTGCTTTCGGAATCAAATGGGTAATAGCAATTTTCGTATACAGATTCTCTCCGAATACCTAAACCGTTTCCGGTATGTTCATCGGTAATCACTTCACATTTGAGTTGTGACCTATGTTGCAAAAACGGAAATGGATGTCCGGCATTTGCACAGATGAGTTGTTTTTTTTCCAGATCAAAGATGCCACAGAATGCAGTGGCAAACATAAATAGACGGGAACTAATTATATCGTTAAAACGTTCGTTGAGTACGTGTAGAAGTTGAGCAGGGTTATCATCTATATGTTCCCGATGTTCTGTTAAAACCGTCTTGATAAAGACAGTAACGAGGGCAGCAGATGCCCCATGCCCCATCACATCAGAAATTAAGACACCTATCCTATTTTCATCAATCTCCCATAAATCAAAAAAATCTCCACCGACTGCGGTTGCGGGGGAACAGTATGAGGCTGTGTGGAATCCTGCTAAGTCTTGAGAACCGTTCGGAGGAATTATTATTTCTTGAACACTCCGAGCCATTTGCAGTTCTGTCTCTAAACGCGCGTTGTATTGCTCAAGGGTATCGTGATAATGCTTAATGCGTAAGAGTGATTTAATCCGAGCTAACACTTCAAAACTATTGAAAGGCTTTTCTATAAAGTCGTCTGCTCCAGCTTCAACCGCCTTAATTCGGTTTTCTTCTGTATCGCGCAGGGCTGTTATCATGATGATAGGGATAAATTCTGTCGTCTCGTCTGCCCGGACCTTTGCTAAAACTTCATATCCGTCTACTCTTGGCATGTTAATATCTAACAAGATCAGATCGGGTGTTTCATGCCTGACGACTTCTAAAGCCTCGGCACCGTCACCAGCAGTGAGAACAGCGTAACCGCGTGCTTGAAGTTGGATCTGGAGGATTTTGACATTGCGCGGTTCATCATCAACAACAAGAATTCTTGCTGATCCTTCCGTGTTCATGTTGGATTTCCTTTGAGATGGTATGCTACGCGTTCCAAAAGTAATTGGATATCAATTGGCTTGCTGAGGTAATCATCACATCCTGCTCTAAGGAGTCTTTCACGGTCCCCGGACATTGCTGCGGCAGTTAATGCGATAATCGGTATGCTGCACAAATCTGGATCGGCTTTAATTTGTCGGGTTAATTCCTCACCACTCTGTCCCGGTAGTGCAATATCCATTAGGATGAGTGCGGGGATAACCTTTTCTATACACGCTAATGCCTCTGCTGCGTCAATCGCTTCAATGACCTCATAACCTTCGGATTGTAGAACAATGCGGGCAACTTTTCTATTTAACGCTTGGTCTTCTATGACTAAAATTGGTTGCGGATTATCTGTAGCCAACTCATTGCTCCTATGTCCAAGGACATAACAGAACTGTTTGGGATTTAACGAGGACACATTTCATTTAAAGATCAATAGAAAAATCACCATTAGCAATATTATATTTGTAGAATAAGGGATATTGGCAAGGAAAAGTAATTTAGATCGAGGTTTTCAATTGGTTTTTGTGCTATCTGAGGTGTTGGTATATTAAACTATGTTTTTGCATCAGGTTGGTCTGTAGGAATATTAAAGGAAAAAGTGCTTCCCTTTCCCTCTTCGCTTGTTACTTGGATTTGTCCGCCATGCAATTCTATTAAGCGCTGGGTCAATGCAAGACCGAGTCCGGTTCCACCATATCGTCTCGATTTGGAAGTGTCAATTTGTGTGAAAGGTGCAAAAAGTTTCATCCTATCTTCTTCGGCAATTCCTATTCCAGTATCTATAACTTTAACTTGTAGATCGGTAGGCGTAACCTCCAATTGTGTAGTTACTTCGCCGCCTTCTGGCGTAAACTTGACAGCGTTTGAAAGCAAATTGTAAAATATCTGCTTCACTTTGACACGATCAGCGTGAATCGTTGCATTTTGCTGGCACTCCAATGTAAGTTCAATGTTCTTCTTGAGAGCAAGTGCCTTGATGATTGCATTAACTTCCTCAACCGCATCAACGATTGCAAATTCTTCAAGTTGTAAGAACATCTTTCCTGCTTCAATCTTTGAGAGATCCAAAATATCGTTAATCATTTCAAGGAGATGTTGACCACTCATGCGAATATCGTTGACACATTCCTTCTGTTCATCGTTAACAGGACCAACAAGTTCATCTCTTAGGATTTCAGCGAACCCAATAATAGCATTCAGAGGGGTTCGCAATTCATGGCTCATGTTGGCAAGAAAATCGCTTTTAGCTCTGCTTGCATATTCAGCAGTTTCCTTGGCACTTTGCATTGCTTGTTGCGCTTTTATGCGATCCGTATTGTTAAGTGCCATGCTGATGATGATCCGTTTTCCATCAGGTTGTACTCCAAGTAGGGACGAACTAAATTCCCATATCTGTTTTTTACCTGCCTTGGTCATAATTTCATATTGTTCTGGCGCGCTCCGTTCCTTCTTCTGATTCACTTGTACGAGATATTCCTGAATCTCATCACTCATTTCACTGTTTGCTTGTTCTAACCATTTAGAAACAGTTGTCATCTCTTCAGCAGTATAACCTGTAAGTCCTGTCCATGCCCGACTGATGAGAATTACCTCACCATTTTCGGCATGGATCATAATCGGCAAGGGAGCGTTTAGCACTGCTCGACGAAAACGTTGTTCACTTTCTTGCAATTCCGTTTCGGCTTGTTTCCGGTCTGTAATATTCGTTGAAGTCATAATGAACCCAACAAGTTTATCGTCACGTTTAATGGGGGCAATCCATGACGCATACCAATTTTGGCTGATTCTTCCCTGAATTTCATATCCTGCAACTTCACCAGTTTCAATAACCTGTTGGCATGCCTTCCGAAATCCTTCATGATGTTCATCAGTGAGAAAATCAAACACACTTTCCCCAACAATATCTTCTATTGTGAGGTCAACACCTGCTGGAACCCTATTGATAAACTGCAATTGATAGTCAAGGTCAAGTGTTACTATAATATCAGGGGCACTTTCAACCAAAGACCGCCATTTTGCCTCAGAATCTCGAAGTGCTCGATCTGCCCGATGATACTCTGTGATGTCTCGAGAAATACCACATGTGCCTTTGATACGCCCGCTTCTATCTCGAATTGGCACTTTTGTAGTAGACACCCATGTATCTTGTCCACCTGGCCAGGTTTCTTTCTCCCGTTTTCCCTCAATCGGTTTTCCGGTGTCAATCACCGTTCGTTCATCTTGATATGCTTCTTGTGCATGCTCGCGCGTAAAAAAATCAAAGTCGCTTTTGCCTACGGCATTTGCAGGATTTTTGAGACCAAATCGATTTGCAAGGGAACGGTTAATCCGTATAAATTTACTCTCAATATCCTTAAAATAGATATGGTCGGGGACATTATCCATGAGAGTGTGTAGGAAATCACTTTCTTGGGCATGGGTTTGTGCTAATTGCTTAAATCTTGTTTCATTTTCACGAAGTTTTGCCTCAATTCGCTTTTGCCTCGTGATATCCCGAGCGACAGCGCAATAACGAGAATGATCTGCATCTGGCTGTACAGTCCAGAAAAGCCTTTTGTAGTCTCCATCACTACACATAAAGCGATTTTCAAAAGAGATGGTATTGCAGCCTTCGGTTTTTAGTTTCGTGAATTCTGTTGACGTGGATTGTTGGTCATCAGGATGAACAAGTTCCATCCACTGCCGCGCATGGAGTTCTGTGCAACTGAAACCGAGGATTTGTTCCCAGGCAGGATTGAGTGGGAGAAGTTTACCGTCAAAATGGATATATCCAAACATATCCGATGACATCTGTAAAAAAGGCAGGTTTTTAAGGGTTTCAGATGCCATGTGAGTTCCCCATTATTTGGTGACCAAAACGGCACGATTAGCAAGCTTAACAACGGTTTGTGTAGTGCTTTGGAAAACCATCTCGTATAATCGCCCGTGATGGCTGGCACTGAGGGCAATTAAATCACAGTCATTGGCTTCTGCGTTTTCCAAGATATTTGTTACTGTAAATCCGAGGGCAGTCAAAAATTCAGTAGAGACATCGTAGAATTGCAGGTAAGCTTCCATCTGTTGCTTAATCTCTGTTGCTTCTTGGGCGGTATTTGAAAGTGCTAAACCAAGAATTTCAGATTTAGTTAATTCACCAATTTCTGCTGAAAGTGAGAGCACATGGTCAGAATAAATATCGCCATGATTAACAACTAAAATCTTTCGTAATAGGGTACACTGTTCATGGACGACGATAATAGGCTTAGTAATGTGTGCAAGGACATCATCAATTTGGTTTTGGATGAGTTTTAGACCGCGCGTTTTAATATCTTCAGGGAGTCCAACTACGACTAAATCGGCGGAATGCGCCTTTTGACAGATCATCTGCCGCGGGTTTCCTGCGACAGCTTCAATGTGATAATCTAAAAAATCGTAAAGTGCACATTCTTTTTCGGTTCGGCGCAGCACCGTTTCTGCGACTTCAGCACTTCCACCGTGGGAACTATCCTGAAAAAATACACAAGAGAGGTGTGTCCCTAAAAGAACAGCTAATTGTCCTGCGTAATCAAAGGCGTTTTTTTCATAATCAGTATCACCTATAGAAACGAGGATATTTTTTATCATGAGATAGCCTTACAAAATTATTGTGGCGATTCGGATGGCGGATTCAATAATGCCCAGATTGCTTCGTCTTCACTCTCAAAGTTTCGGAAGACAGTGATAAGTCTTGCCATCACAATGAGGTTTTTGACATGTTTATTGACATTAATCACAGCAATTGTTCCACCGAGTGGATGGATATCAGCATAGATTTTCATCAAGGCACCAAGACCCGAACTATCCATGCTGGTAACGTCTTTAAAGTCAAAGACGAGTTTCGGTGAGTCATTTACCTGTGAAAGGCTATTTTGAACGGTATCTGTTAAGTCTTGGACATCAGATGCGATAATTCTACCATCAAGTTTAAAAATGAAAACGCCATCCCGCTCTGATTGAGTGATCGCCATTGGTGCAGCCTCCAGTTGCTGCGGTTATGAAATGTGCGTTAGGCATCGCCGCTTAACGCTGAGACAGCTTCATCTTCAGTATTGAAGTGTTCAAAGATACTCGCAAGCCGACTCCGCACAATTAAGTTTTTGATATTTTTGCCGACATTGAGAACGCCTACCCTGCCACCTTGTCGAGTAATTGTGACATGTGCCCCCATCAGTGTTCCCAGACCGGAACTGTCCATCATATTGACTTTTTCAAAGTCAATAAGTATCTTCGGGGTATCAGAGGCATCTACCTCTGCTGTGATTACTTCTCGCAGCTCGGATACCCCAGCACCCATAATTTTACCCGATGGTTCCAAAATTGTGACACCATCTTTGTAGCGAACCGTAGTTGCCATGTTTTTCTCCCTTATCTGTTTTTAAGTTATACGCCATTTCCCCTAATTCTGTTTCTATTATATGTAATTTTAATTTATTTTGTCAAGGGAATTTAAAACTTGTTGAAAAGTTTTAGTTTGTTAACGATTTTGATGAATGTGTTTAAGGTTTTTTAGTGGAGTTCATGAAACCATTAAAATTCCAACGTATTTCACTTGCCTTTATAGACTAAATCAACTATACTTAAACCAAAATAGAATACTCACAATTATTTGAAAGGGATGAGATGTACTCCGTTGACAGATTACGAATCAAAGACCTTCCGAAAGATGAACGCCCTCGTGAGCGACTCTACAAACACGGTCCCTCACATTTGAAAACATCAGAACTTCTCGCGCTAATTCTCAAAAGCGGTTTCAAAGGCACGACTGCTGTCCAACTTGGCGAACAGATACTGACTGAGTATAATAACGATCTCAAGCGGATGGCAGAGAACCGACCAAAACAATTTGAGTCTATCAAGGGTGTTGGTTCAGCTAAAGCTGCACAACTGGTTGCTGCATTTGAATTAGGTCGTCGTTTAGCACGTTCTCATGCTGACCGGGTTAAGATTTCCTCTCCGAGTGATGTGGCTGACATGTTAATGCCGCTTATGCGTGACCTCCGAAAGGAAGTTGTCTGTGTGATGTGCCTTGACACCAAAGGCGGCGTTACAACGCAAGGCATTGCGGGTGATTCCGATAACGAGATTCAATGGGGCAAAAAACTTATCTCTGAAGATACAGTGTTTGAAGGCACTTTAAACGCCAGCGTTTTTCACCCGCGAGAAATTTTTAGGTTCGCTATTGAGGAGTCCGCTAACTCCATTGTTCTTGCACATAACCATCCTTCTGGTGACCCGCAGCCGAGTCAAGAGGACATCCGTGCTACCAAGCAATTAATTGAAGCCGGAAACTATGTCGGCATTAAAGTGTTAGACCACATTATTATCGGCGATGGTATCTTTTACAGTTTAAAAGAGGAAGGTGTTATTTAACACCGCGTTGCCGAAGAACTTCGTATAACAATACTCCCGCCGTGACAGACACATTTAATGAACGAATTTGACCTAACATAGGTAGATGCACGAGATAATCACATTTTTCCTTGACAAGCCTCCGAATTCCTTTCCCTTCGTTCCCCAAAACAATACATAATGGCACTGTAAAATCAGCATCGGTATAGGGGAGTTCAGCGTCCTCAGCAGTGCCAAAGACCCAAATTCCAACGGATTTTAGTTTTTCAATGGTTTGCGCAAGGTTTGTCACCTTCGTAATTGGGTATATTCTGTACTGCCTGCCGCTGCTTTGTGGACAGCAGCTGTAATTTCAGCGGCGTTGTTTTTCGGTATTAGTACCCCATCCGTATCCGTTGCATTAGCAGTTCGTAGAATCGCACCTAAATTTCTCGGATCATGAATCTGATCTAACATTATTAAGAGTGCTGGGACATCTTTATTGTTCTCAATTTTTTTTAGAAGCGTTGACAGTTCTGTATACTGAAACTCACTGATATAGGCGATCACACCTTGATGGTTGGGCTGCAGGCTATCCAGATGGTGTCTTGGACAACGTTGATAGGGAATACCTTTGCGCTCAGCTGCGTCAACTATTTGTCGGAGACGAGAATGTTCACTGCCTTGAACAATCAAGATTTTTTCTATCTGCCGTGCGCCGCTCCGAAGCGCTTCCATAACGGGATTTCTACCAACAATTTGCGCCGACATACGGATTCCTCTTCAGATATGAAATATGTGTCAACCCTTAAATTATGGGTTGTGAGAATAGTTGGGAGTCGGGAATCGGAGTTCCCTCCTACAAAGAGGCGAGCGTGTCGGTAGGAGCGATCTCCGAATCGCGACCTATACCGAAAAATAGCGTCCCATTCCCATAGATATAAACTTGACAAACACTAATCGAGCCGTAGACAGAGATTATGAACAAACTTTGCCCTCAAAACGCATTTGCAACAATCACTAAATCCTGTATATTCACAACACCATCCCCATTAAGGTCCGGTTCTGCTTTGCCAAATGCATTCGCAACAGCAACTAAATCCAAGATATTTATTTCGCCATCATCATTCACATCCACATCGGACCGAAAGTCCGTAAGATTCAAAGCAGCAAGTGGACTAAAATCTGTTGCTGGATTGTTCTCAATCCACAACTCCTCCAAATTTGTAAGACCCGTGAGCGGACCAAAGTCTTTAATGTTGTTATCTGAAAGATTTAAATGCCAGAGTTCTTTCAGTCCCGCAAGTGGACTGAGGTTCTCAATGTTATTAACTGCAAGACCCAAAAGTTGGAGTTCCTTCAATCCTGCCAGCGGACTTATATCCGAAATACCACTGTTTTGAAGGGTGAGTCCCTTTAAGTTGATCAACCCTGATAGTGGACTTATATCAAGATTTGTAACCGGAGGCATGTCCGCTACCTCACGATGCCAGATATGTAATTGGGTGAGATTTGTTAAGTTTGCGAGCGGGCGAAGGTCTGTGATACGGTTTCTACCTCCAAGGAGTAATTCTTTTAGAGACAGCGCACATTCTAACCCTGTTATATTGACAATGCCTCTGTGATTTGCTTTCAGAGAAGTCAATTGTAGCATTTTCTCTTTTGTCAAAGGTGCTGATGCAGGTAGCCCGAGTTCCTCAAGTGTCTCCCGAACAACTACCTGCAACGCGGCATCCGGCATCCATTCTGATAGGTCCTCTATCGTAAGTTCTAACGCTAACACTTTGACGGTACCATTAACAACAGTGTCGGGTTCCTGTTTCAGATACATCTCGCCATCTAAATCGTGGACGACGTGTGTTGTGTTTGTGATACCATTTGCGACACCGATCGCTTGTCCGGGAAGTTGGATCTTTTGTGGCTGTCCACTGCGGTTATAGACCGCCCAACCGTTAGTAAACTCGCGGATGAATAGTCCGTCGCAACCGTCACAAAGTTGTCCCTTCTCCCCAACAGGTTTTCCGAGATCGGCATCATAAAAGTCATACCAGGTATGATCCCCGTACTGTTGGTATACTCCGGGAACTTCTTTATATTCACCATATTCACCAGGCATTCTCAAAATGCTATAGCCATCGGAGTGTGTCAGAGACAGCGTTGTCCAGACCCGCATCCAACGTAGGTTATCAGGACCATCGGGCGGTTGATTTGCAACACCGTCTGCTTCTAATATATTGATTCTCGGTTCACGGAGATGTTTCTCATTCCAGAGTAACGCATCTTCGGCCTCAATGAGTCTCTCATAAGTGTAGCCTCCTGGATAACTCAGGCCCGTTTCCATGCGGCTTCCGTTAATCCATTCCGCATAGCGTGGTGACTTTCTCCGATTTCTATTGACGAGTATAAGGAAGTCATCTCGGACACGGGCACGTATGCCCTTTAAGATGTTTATGTACGCCTCTATAACGACTCCCGCATCAATGTTGAAGTACTTCTCGTAGACACCAGCATGGTAAGGGACCCACGCATCAAAATAAACACCACTAAAATATCCACATTCCGCAACGCCCACAACTTTCTCTATGACGAGTTGTTGAACTTCTGGGTTTAAAATGTCAATTGTGTATTCATCCCAAGGCACCTCATTTTTGATCACTTGCCCATTGGCATCTTTCAACCAAAATTCAGAATCGGGTGGAAAAGCATCTAAATTCGAGTGAACATGGAGACTAATAGCTGGAAAGAATAACATATTCGGATTCCGCAGGGCGTATTTTTTGTATTCACTCAATACCTGCTCCATTACTTGTCCAGCCAGTTGAGTTGACAAACCTTCGGTAGATGCTATAGGTGTCGAATTCCAATACAACCCAAACTTTGTTGAGAAATAATGTATATCGTGTTTCGCTGCGGTGTCATAGTAAATAGTAGGGTCGTCCCAATAAGTCCGCCTTGGCAATGCGATTGAAGGGAAGGTTCTATTCTGAATTCGTTCTGTAACAGGTGGCAGAAAGGGTGCAATTTCACAGATTTCATCGGCAAAGATGTCAAAGCCCAATCCTTCCAGTGAACTAAAATCTGTTGTCCAAATCCTACGAGCTATCAACTTCCTAAATTTCGGTAATCCCATCAGCGGACTGAGGTCTGAAATCGGGTTTCCTGAAATAATCAGTTGCAAAAGATTCGGTAATCCTGCCAGCGGGCTTATATCCGAAATCCTATTCCAAGGCAGCCCGAGTTCCTCTAAATTGATAAGATTCGCCAGCGGACGCAAGTCTGTTATTAAATTCCCACTGAAATCTGCTTCTCTAAGATTTATAGCAAACTCTAATCCGGTGAGGCCAGAAATCCCTCTGCCATCTGCTATGAGTATATCCAAATCTCGCATGTGGTCTTTCGTCAAAGGCACTCCGACTGGCAACTCAAGTGTTTCCCGAACTGCTTCACGTAACGCCGCATCCGGCATCCAATCCCCGACATCTTCTGCATGGACAAAAGCATTAGAGACAAACATGCCCATAACATATACGAGGAACAACTGAATCCATAACGGTTTACGATGTGTCTTTTTTATTTTCATTGAGTACAACCTATCTCATAAATAGTTGGAGGGAACCTTGAAAGCCCGATTTCAAAATCCTGTAGGAGCGATCTCCGAATCGCGGCCATTGGAATGAATGTCGGGAATCGGAGTTCCCTCCTACAAAGAGAATCAACTGATAATGAATCAACAAATCCTATTTATGAGATACGCTCTAATCTCTTTTCAAAACGCATTTGCAACAATCACTAAATCCTGTATATTCACAACGCCATCACCATTAAGGTCCGGTTCTGCTTTACCAAAAGCGTTTGCAACAATCACCAAATCTTGAATGTTAACAACGCCATCACCATTAACATCTGCAGTTACCTCAGTTTTCAGGAACATCTCTCCATCTAAATCGGGAACGGTGTGCTTGAAACTTGTGATACCACTGGCAACGCCAGTCGTTTGTATCGGGAGGCTAATTTCTTGTGCCGCACCACTGCGGTTGTAGACTGCCCAGCCGTTTGTGAATTCACGAATGAATAGGCCCCTAATGCCATTGTAGGTTTGCCCTTTCGTTTCATTGCCGCCGACAGGACGACCGAGATCGGCATCCCAAAAATCGTACCAATAATTTAACCTTTCCCCTCTATAACCGTATCGAACATATCCATCAGAGAGTGTTAGCACTCTTGCTGTCGCCAACCGCATCCGTTGCAGATTTGTCGGACTGTAGGGAGGCTCGGTTGGCAGCATAAAGTATTCTCCCCAGTTGATAATAGGTTTCCGCAGATGTTTTTCATTCCATAGCAACGTATCATCCCACCTCTGAAGTATCTTACGAGCAGCGTCTTCCCCTGCGAAATCTTGATTTGGATTCCAATCTGGATTTATCTCCATAGCAGAACCGTTGATATATTCGGCATAATATATCAGTTTTGTATCATTAGCGTTGGCGATTATGAGAAAATCGTCCCGCACCCGTGCCCGCACTTCTCTAAAGATCCGCAGATGCGCTTCAATAATCGTTTCCATAATCTCCTCATCTGTCAAGACTGATACGTCTAACCAGTCAGCACCACCCCCAAACGCATGATTCCTCAGGCTATCTATCAAGATGCCATCAAACAGCCCACATTCGGCAAATCCGACGATCCTTTCAATCAATAAGTCTTGGACCTTCGGATTAAGGAAATCCATCAGATACGCACCAGCAGAGTTTTCGACGATATTCCCTGAAGCATCGCGAAGCCACAGATCAGAACCTTCTGGAAACGCATCAGCCATTCCGTTAGAGGGAGCATGATTATATAGCGGGAATGTCATAATAAAGATTATATTCGGATTTTCTTGGAGCAGTCGTTGACGCGTTTCGCGCGCACGGTTAAGATTACCAGCGATCTGAATTGCTAAACCCTCTGTTGGTGCTGATGGTGTCGCGTCCCAAGCCAACCTACCCCAATTATCATAATCAAAGTCATAGTTACTCCGGTGCTCCTCTCCTTCAGCGGAAGCTAAAAAGCTAACGATTGACGGAAAATTGCGGTTCTCAATACGAGGTTCAACGGGCATCAGCGGTGGCTCCGAACAGACCTCATCATACCAAAATTCAACTAAATTCGGGAGCGATAGCATAGGAGAATGATCAAGTATCAGATTGTGCCGAAGATGCAACTTGCGTAAGTTTGTAAGATTTGATAGCACTGAAACATCTCTCACTCCGATTCCTTCAAGGGAAAGAAATTCAAGGTTAACGAGTTTAGCCAACGGCTGAATATCAAGATTCAGGTCTTTTGGCGGAATATTCCAGATACCCAAAGTTCTGAGACTCGTGAGATTCTCAACCGGTCGTAGGTCTGTGACAGTTGTATTACTAACGAGCAGTATTCTTAGGTTTGTAGCATATTCCAAGCCTGTTAGGTCTATAACGCCTCTCTTAGTTGCCACAAGCTCGTGGAGCTGCTCCATTTCAACAGATGTAATCACCTCTGCTTCTGGCAGCGCAAGTGCTTCGCGTATGACTTGCTTTAAACTCGGGTCAGGAATATGTACAACTTCACTATAACAAAATGACACATAGACAAACAACAGAAATAAACTCTGATAAACTATCCTAATTTTCATTACTTTTATTTTATTTTCCTTTTTAACTATGGTGAAACCTGAAATATAGTAGATTATAGAAATAACTGGACATCGTTGCTCGGCGCGCTTACAAAATGCTCCTACCGTTTGTACATAAGTCTTGTTAAGTCAATCTAATCCCCACGAGTAAATTTGACATCGGGTCCGCGCGGTGTAATCTTAATATCAGGATCGTCCACTTGGCACTGAACACAGGTGATGTCGCCTACATTTGCATTTTCCATGCGCGGCGCGAGTTTTCCTAATTTAAAAACAAAACCCATCATCTCGTCGGCAGGAATTGTGCCATCGCAGTTGCCGCAAGGAATGGCTTCACCTTCTTTGAGTTTGAATAATAGTTCTGATGCTTTCATAAACGTAAAATTCTCCTTCTGAAATTCAATTTCGACTAACGTGTAGGTTGGGTAGAGCGAAACCCATAAATCAACGCTATGAATGCCTTTATGGCATTCAGCGGGTGTAAAGTTAAGAAAACGTCTGAATCTTTATGATCCTTTCTCAATACGGACTGTTATTGGGATTGTCCCTTCTTCAGTCCCGTAGGGACGATATGTTTATAGATCATGGGTGAACAAGGTCTCTTTAGTCCCGTAGGGACGATATGTGGATACCAATGACAAGTCCATAAACATTGCGTCCCTACGGGACTAAAGAGGTGAGTTAGACATAATGCTATAAACATTGCGTCCCTACGGGACTAAAGAGCGTTTCTGATGTTCAGAAAATCCTTAACTTTACACCTATGGGTTGGGTAGAGCGAAACCCAACAAAATAACTTTAAATTAACATCTATGATTGTGAATTGTAACCGCACCTATCCGAGGAAATATCGCTCTTTCTGTTTTGCTTCTTTATACTCTTGATATGCTTGTTTTGCAGAATCTACTTCTGAAACTTCCGCAACAGGCACATCCCACCACGATTCGTACTGTGGTACCCTCACGTCAAAATCTACATCAATCTTGACGACGGTTGTACGATCACTTTCCCGTGCTTCCTGTAGCACAGCTTTTAAACTTTGCGTCGTTGTTGCTTCAATGACGTTAGCACCAAGACTCTCTGCATTCGCTGCGAGGTCAACGGGTAAAATATCTCCTTTGAGTTCTCCGATGTCATCATCACGGTATCGGAATCGGGTAGCAAAGCCTTGTGCGCCTGTTGCCTGTGACAATCCACCAATACTGCTGTGTCCATCGTTATTGATAAGCACAATAATCAACTTATAGCCTTCCTGAATTGAGGTGATGATTTCTTGTGCTAACATGAGATATGAACCATCTCCTACAAGCACATAGACATCGCGCGTGGAATCAGCCATTTTAATGCCTAATCCGCCAGCGATTTCATATCCCATGCATGAGTAGCCGTATTCCAGATGGAACTGTTTAGGATTACGCGTGCGCCACAACTTATGTAGATCACCGGGGAGGCTTCCCGCAGCACAGACAACGACATCTTCAGGACGCGAAAATTCATTAACCACCCCAATAACTTCACTCTGACTTGGTAGCGGCTGATGGTCAAGATGAAAAAGTCTTTCCACTTCCTCTTCCCATGCATCTCGATAATTTTCAATCTGTGTTGCGTAATCGCTATTAATTTGATATGTTCCGATAGCGTCTGTCAATTCAGACAGCGTGACACGAGCATCTGCTACTAACGGTAGCGCAGCATGTTTCGCAGCATCAAACTCTGCAATGTTAATAGCGATAAACCGAACATTCGGATTTTGAAAAGCCGTTTTAGACGCAGTTGTGAAATCGCTCAACCGTGTTCCAATGGCAATAACTAAGTCTGCTCCACGCGCAGCGATGTTTGCGCCGGGTGTGCCAGTTGCACCGATTGCGCCAAGGTTTTGCGGATGGTCATACCGTAGCGAACCTTTGCCAGCAAATGTTTCTCCGACAGGGATACCGGTCTGTTCAGCGAATTTTGCTAAATGTTCAGTTGCCTCGCTATAAATAACACCACCGCCTGCAATGATTAGGGGTCTTTCGCTGTTTGAAATCCATTGGACAGCACGGTTAAACAGATTCGCATCCGCACGAGGTCTTGCAATAGTATAAACCCGTTTTTCAAAGAGTTGTTCAGGGTAATGGAATGCTTCCGCTTGAACATCTTGTGGTAAGGCTAATGTCACGGTTCCTGTTTCAGCTTGTGACGTTAGCACGCGCATCGCCTCTGGTAACGCAGTGATGATCTGTTCAGGACGATTGATACGGTCCCAGTAGCGAGAAACTGGTTTGAAACAGTCGTTGACTGAGAAGTCTTGTGAATCTGGTGATTCCAGTTGCTGTAAAACAGGTGCCACTAAACGCGTTGAGAAAATATCGCCGGGTAATAGAAGCACAGGTAATCGGTTGATTGTTGCTCCCGCAGCACCAGTGAGCATGTTCGTTGCCCCTGGTCCGATAGAAGTAGTACAAGCAAAGGTGCTTAGGCGATTAGACATCTTGGCATAAGCGGCAGCGGTATGCACCATAGATTGTTCGTTACGCGTTTGGTAAAAACGGAAGACATCGGAATATTGGTGCAGCGCTTGCCCAATTCCTGCTACGTTTCCATGTCCGAAGATACCAAACATGCCTGCGAAAAAAGCCCTCTCAATTCCATCACGTTCAACGTATTGCTGCGTGAGAAATTGGACAATGGCTTGTCCCATAGTCAATTCTCGGTTTTTCATTATTATCCCCTTTATCTCTATTTATATTTAAATGAACTACTGCTTAGTCAGGTGCTAATTGATGAACTTGAAAGTAGTCGGGAATCGGAGTTCCCTCCTACCATAAGCGGTCCATTGGTAGGAGCGATCTCCAAATCGCGATGGACAATAATATGTTAACAAAGCACTACAGTTCCCCTCTCTGTGCGACAAAGTCGTCAACTTCTGCCATTGTCGGCATAAAGTTTGCGCACCCGTGCCGTGTCACAACAATTGCCCCAGTCGCATTACCAAGCCGAGCGGATTTTCGCCAATCCCATCCGTTTAGTATGCCATAGATAAAACCACTTGCAAACGCATCGCCCGCCCCGAGTGTATTATAAATCTCAACTGGGAACGGTGCCGCATGAATAACTTCACCCTGCTTCAAATGAATATCTGCACCGTCACTACCGCGCTTCACAACTAATGCCTCAGGTCCGGCATTTAGAATTGTTGCGATGGCAGCTTCCATATCTCCGTCAATGTTCGGATTTGAGATTTGGGAATGTTCTATTGACATCTGTGAGACATCAATAAGGGATGCTGCTTTGATCTCCTCTTCAGTTCCGATAGCGATGTCAACATTACGCAGGACGGATCGAACACTTACACCGAAAGCGCGGGCATCATGCCATTGGTCTGCGCGAAAATCTAAATCCAGAAACACCATGCGTTCCATCGCTTTTGCTTGTTCCGTAGCATAAATTGTAGCACTACGACTCGGTTCTTTACTGAGACCTGTTCCGGATATCAGGATGGAGCGACTTTCAGCAACCGGTGAAGCAATGACATCATCAATTGTGAGTTCAATATCCGCGCAGTTATCACGGTAATAGATAAGTGGAAATCGATCAGGCGGCTCAATTCCAAGTACAACAGCACTGGTACGATGTCCTGGTTTGTTGACAATAAATTGCGTTTCAACGCCTTCATCATTCAAAAATTTGAGTAGGAATTCTCCGACTGGATCATCACCAATTGCCGTGAGAAGAACTGACTTTAGCCCAAGACGACGCGTCCCTACACTGATATTAGTAGGGCATCCTCCAACAAACGCGCCGAAACTTGTGATTTCGGGAAATGGACTTCCGACATCGTTAGAGTACAGGTCTATGGAGCTGCGACCAATAGCAAGAATATCATAGGTTTCCATTATTATCCAACCTACATTGAAAACTGAATTATGGCGGATTATAAAATTAAGTAGATATGTTTTCTGTAGGAGCGATCTCCGAATCGCGACACGTTTATAGTCGGGAATCGGAGTTCCCTCCTACAACTCAAAAACGTTTAATTATTTCTGAAATCTACCAGAATTAGAACTCCATAGACTTTGTTTTAGATAAACTTTTGACACGCGTCAAAACATATTCACTGTGGTTATATAATACCATTTCTAATTTGACAGGTTGTCATAATAAACTGTAGGTCGGGTTGAACTTGCGAAACCCATAGGCATCAATTTAAGGAATTATCCTATTGTTGGAGGGGTTTCCAACCCCGATATAACTACTTAAATCTCAAATATCGGGCTTACAAAGCCCTCTAACAAGAAAATCAGGCACTAAATTGACGCCTATGGGTTGAACTTGCGAAACCCGACATGGAGACCTTATCTAAATCACACGTGTCCCAATTAACGCCGAAGACGCGTGACAGAATGCGAGTGTAGCATGCTGTGGGAATAATCACATTGTGATACCATTACCGGGTATTTTTAAGAGCCTAACTTTATTCGTAATTCCCTGTCCGAATTTCATCAAGCAATTTTTGTGCTTCATGCACAGCTCTCGGTGGACTTGGAAGGTTTTTACCTATCGTTATAATTGACATATAGTAATTGTATGCTGTTTGAAGATCTCCGATGAGATGTGCACTTTCAGCGGCATTGAAATAACATACAGTCGCCGAAGACTCACACTTTTCTACTTCTAAAATCAGTTGTGCAAAACGGTAATTGTCCGCAGCAAGAATATAAGATTTACCTGCTTCTATCCATGAACGCTGTAATTCCAGTTGACGCGCCAGATGAACATAGTACGCTGCACCGTTTCTGGCGTTCCTTCTTGCCTCTCGCTGTTTTCTCGCTGCTGCGTAAGCAAACCGCGCACGTGTATAACAATTCGCAACGAGTTCTATCTCGTCCATTCTAATAAATCGTTTAGCATGTCTGTGGTAAAAAGCACCGAGTCTCTTATATTGTGAGTAACACCTGCGTATATTTTCTTGTTGTGTATAAATTTGTGCTTGTTGAAAGATGTAGGCAGCTTCTTCTTCATGTGGGTATTGAATATCTTCATGGACTTTATCCAATAGGAATTCAGGGGAAGCTTCTTCTATTAAGACACGGTAATTTTCCGCTTGTTGCACCTGGGTTTTGGGGGCAACGGGCATATCCAATTCTTCGGGAAAAACTTCAGGTTCTTTATAGTCAACTTCAGGTTCAATTTCAACTTCCGATACGGTCAACGCATCAAGCAAGATTGATTTTTCTGTTTCGGAAAAATTTTCAACCAATGCCGTAATATCTTGAACTGTCAAAGCATTCGAAAAAGGCACCGCTGGACTCGTTTCTTTAAACAGTGCATCCGCCTGAGCAACGAGTTCTGCATCCTGCAAACAGAGGGTATGTGCCTTATGCAGTTCGCGAAGTGTTTCATCTTTGTCTCCGTTGCGCGCATATTCAATCGCTACATTATAGTGCTGCATGAGTTGAATTTTCAGCTTTTCTTTATTCTCCTTTTCAACTTTGCTACGCATCTCAAAGAAGAGGTTTTGATTGATTTGCTCGGCAATATCAATTTGTAATCGAAAGGTTTTTCGGCACCGTTCAAGTGCACTTGCCAATTCGGTTGCCGGGGAATTAGAGCTTTCTGCAATTAAGATAGAGGCTTGTTGTTCGTACTGCCAACGGCGAATCCGATCAAGTTCATTGTACATTTCAGTTGCTGTTTGGTACCGTTTATCAACATCTCTATGGAGTGCTTTTATCGCAAAATTTCGGAATTCTTCTGGGCAATTTTCAAGGTTCTCTATTTCACCCGCAGCCTTCTTTTTATCAATTTCATCGACTTCACCAGAAAAAGGGAATTGTTTTGTGAGTGCCTCATAAAGAACTAAACCTGTAGCGTAGAGATCAGCTCGAAAATCATAAGCTCCATAATGTTGTTCTGGTGCCATGTAGCGTCGGGTGCCGGTCATGGTTACGGCGAACTTGGTTGATTCCCCAAAAATACGTGCGATACTGAAATCCGCAATTTTCGCCTCTTTGTCAGGAGTGAGTAATATATTTTGTGGCTTAATATCGCGGTGTAGGATATTGTGGGCATGTGCGGCTTTCAAACCGTTGCAGATATCCAAACCGATATTGAGGACATCATTTAAGGTTAAATCTCCTTGTTGAACGAGTTTATGCAGGTTATTTCCTTCAATATACTCCATAACTATCCATGCAATATAATCGTCCTTACCCGGTTCAACAGTAAGGATTGAGACGATATTAGGGTGTCCCCATATATTTGACATCGCTTCAAGTTCTGTAAGAAGATACCGCATTCTATCTGCAGGATACGCATCTTTGGAAAGGGCTTTGATCGCAACAATACGGTTTGTCATCTCTTCGCGGGCACGAAAGACAGACGAAAAGCTGCCTGAGCTGAGATACTCAAGCAACCTATATTTACCTAATATCAATTCGTTAATCTTCATAACGATTATTCGCTAAGTTATGTCTCGTTTTGGATAAATCTTTGTGGGGTTTATTGTCTCTGTTTAAAAAATTAGCAAAAATAAAATCAACTGTCAACGTAAAAACAGTATTAAATGTAGTCTGTTGCCTGAATTAAAGTTGTTAAGGAATTGGTTGTCGTATTTGTAAACTTACAGCGTAGACCAAAGGTGTATTGTCAATTCTAAAATTTCCTATAATTTGGAAAAGGAACATCTAACCACAAGTAAGGCTAAATTACTTGTGAGACGTTGATAGCACTATTTTGTTTATTAATCATCTAACAGATTTGACAGCAGCGATCAGTTTTTTGGCCCTTTTTGTGAGCGAAACAAAATCACCAGATTCAAGGACAGAACTGCTAACCAATGAACTGCCAACACCCAATGCTGATGCACCAGCTTCAATAAATTCCGTTGCATTTTCCGCATTGATGCCGCCAGTCGGAATAAGTGGAATCTGTGGAAGAGGTGCTTTTATATCCTTAATGTAGGAGGGACCGACTCCACTTGAAGGGAAGACTTTAACATAATCAGCTCCTGCTTCCCATGCGGCTAAAATCTCTGTAGGTGTAAATGCCCCCGGTATAACCACTTTGCCATAGCGATTGCAGATTTCGATCACGTCTGATTTTGTAACAGGACTGACGACAAATTCAGCACCAGCCAGCATTGCTGCACGCGCTGTCTCTGAATCCAGAACCGATCCCACACCGACTAAGACCGCATCGCCTAATCGGGTTGACACTTCGCTGATCACCCGTAACGCATCGGGTGTTGTCATCGTTATTTCAATAACGTCAACGCCTCCAGTTTGAATAGCTGCTGCCGCGTCAATTAGTTCATTTGAACTATTGGCACGAATTATAGCAACAATACCACATGCCTCAATACGTTGCATCTGTTCTAATTTTGTCATAGACTCCCTCATTTTATTTCCTTTTTTGATGGTTATATGCTTTTTAGCAGTTGATTGCGTTTACGTATTTTATCTGAATCTTCTGAGTTATTCAATTTTTTTGTTGCATTCAATGTGTTAACATGTTATAATTAATTCCAAATTACGTAATATTTAATGCCGAATACACTGTATTTTAGCATCAGAAACTGAGGTTAGATGTCCTCGGACGAACATCTCATTAAAAAAATTCGTCCCCTCAAAAGAATGGAAGTTCCACTACTGCCTTATTTGATTGGATTGGTAGGTTTACTTATTCTCTCCGGCTTTTTTTCTGGGTCTGAGACGGCTTTATGTGCTTTAACGCGAGTGCAAATTGAAAAGATACGTCTTAAACGGGGAAAAGCGTCTGCAATTGTCAATTTCGTTGACAACCCACGCCGTTTATTTATTACCGTCCTACTCGGGAATAATCTTGTTAATGTCACCTTCGCTATACTTGTACTAAGGCTTGTGCCTTTAGTATTCCCCCCAACATTTGAAGCCTTTTTTCCGTATCTTGCCATAGCGCTTAGTGTTCTACCTATGCTGATTTTTGGTGAAATGGCACCGAAAACTTATGCTATAAAACACCCCGAGTCCTTTGCCAAAATAACCGCACCACCGTTGTGGATATTTTCTATTTTCATTTCCCCTCTACGCGCACTACTGCGAAAAATCATTGACAAACTTATCCCAATATTTGGTGGGCACCCGCCACCTGAAGAGGAATTCACTACGACAGATTTACAAGAATTCTTTAAAACCTACCATGAAGAAACACTCCCACCTGATGAACGTGAAATCGTGAGTAATATCCTTCAATTGCGAGACATTGAAGCGAAAGAAATTATGGTCCCCAGAACCGAAGTTGTCGCTGTGCCAACATCAAACACTATCCAAGACACCTTGACACAAGCAAAAGAATATGGGTTTTCACGCATTCCGGTTTATCGTGAACAGATTGATAAAATCTGTGGCATTTTCTATGTTAAAGATTTTCCGCAGTGGCACCGTGCGGAGGTAAATTCGCTTACAATAGATGAATTTCTTGAAAAACGGGCGAAAATTACAAATGCTCCCCCTGACGCGCCACTAATCCGAGAACCTTTCTTAGTCCTTGAAACTCGGAAAATCGGAATATTGCTGCTGCAACTGCAACGCGAACAAACCAAAATAGCGATCCTCCGTGATGAATATGGCGGTATTTCTGGAATTGTTACGACTGAAGACATTGTTGAGCAGGTAGTGGGAGACATCGCTGATGAACATGATAAGGAAAATTCTGCACCTAAGTATATAAAACATTCAGAGGATCCGCTGGTGATAGAAACCACCGGACGCGTGAGCATTCGCGAACTCAACCAACAATTTGAACTCAAAATTCAAGAAGATGATGCTGATACAATTGGTGGTTACGCTCTCGGACTTTTTGGGCATATCCCTTCTGTTGGCGAAACTCACGTTGACGAAAACGACATAGAATTTGAAATTACCGCCATAGAAGGCAACCTAATCACAAGTCTGTTTATCCGAGTTCCTACACCCCAAGAATCTGACAATGGAAATGTAGTCGGCGCTGCCGTTCCATTGAAAATACTGCTATTATCCCTCTTTTTAATCGGTGCTGGCAGCGCAACACAGACTGCTATACTCATATCTTTGTTTGGATTTGCGGTACTTGTTTGCCTTGTGTTGTCCGCTTTTTATTCTGGTTCAGAAACCGCCCTCGTTTCAGTAAATAAAATCCGAATAAACCAACTTGTTGAATCCAACGACGCAAAGGCAAAAATTATCCATCGTTTAGTTGAATCTCCCGATAAGATGCTTGCGCTGACCTTAGTAGGAACGAATCTCGCAAATGTCCTAATTTCACAATTCGGTGATCGATTGACTGAAACAGTACTGTCCGTTTCAGATGAGTTGCAAGGGATTATCTCTATCGTTTACGTAACCGTTTTGCTACTTATCTTTGGAGAAATTTTGCCGAAAACGATTTTCCGTGTTAAAGCAGATGCGCTTTCACTACGCTATGCCTATCCTTTAAGACTATCTGAATATATTTTAGCTCCCTTAATCTATTTTGTCCAAACTGTAACGAAAGTTCTCGTCAAACTTATAGATAGGGGGGCAACTCCACCTACTCTTGATGCCCAACGTGAAGAATTACGATTACTCGCAACTATGGGTGAAAGATCGGGCAATCTGCTGACAGAACAACGACAAATGATTCACCGTCTACTCAACTTCCAAAACCGTACTGTTAGACAAGTTATGGTGCCACTCGTTGATATCGTTGCCATAGAAAAAAATACAACATGTGAAGATTTTTTACAAATTGCCGCGGATTCTGGCTACTCGCGGATTCCCGTATACGATGAACGTATTTACGACATTGTTGGAATTGTTAACCTTTTAGACGTTATCTATGCAGAAAACCGACCTGAAACGGTAGAATCTTTTATCCGCACAGAGATACATGTTGTCCCGGAATCGAAAAATATTAACGCTCTCCTCAAAGAAATTCAAAATACGCAGCATACGATGGTATTTGCTGTTGATGAATATAGCGGTATTGTCGGCCTTGTGACTGTTGAAGACCTCATTGAAGAAATTGTCGGTGAATTTGATGATGAACGCGATGAACCCGATTCCATCCATTTAATTGCTCCGGAAATCCTTGAATGTGAAGGTAGAACCGAGGTTGATATTTTAAAAGAACACTATGGACTATCAATTCCCCAGGGGGATTATGAGACTATCGCGGGCTATATTCTGGATCGTACCGGCACAATTCCGGAAACTGGCACGGAATTAGACCTTGGCGATGCAGTTATCACTATTTTAGACGCTGATTCACGCTCAATCCAAAAAATTCGTATTCGGCGGCGGCTCGGTAGATTTAATACCTAACCGTATTGTCATTTGTGAGTTCAATTAGATTAACATAAATTTAATCTTCTCCAAAGGCATTTGCAACGATAACAAGGTCTTGAATATTAACAACACCATCACCATTGACATCAGGTTCTGCTTTGCCAAAGGCATTTGCAACAATCACCAAATCTTGTATGTTAACAACACCATCACCATTAACATCTGCAGATGTCTCAGTTTCCTGTTTTAGATAGATTTCACCGTCTAAATCCGGGAGGGTGTGTGTCCTGCTTGTAATACCGCTTGCAACACCGGCAGTTTGTATCGGGAGGCTAATTTCTTGTTCCTTGCCACTGCGGTTATAGACTGCCCAGCCGTTGGTATACTCACGGATGAATACACCGTTGTGGTTGTCGTAAAGCTGCCCCTTCGTTTCATTGCCACCCACGGGATGACCAAGATCCGCATCCCAAAATTCATACCAGTAATGCTCGTGGGATATACCACTATCATAAAGCACATAACCGTTAGAATGTGTAAGGTTCAACGTCGTAATAGCGCGCATCCAACGTTGGTTTGTTGGACTATCAAGGTCTTCCTTAATCGCCATTGCTGATAAACAATTAATCTGCGGATACCTAAAGTTTTCTTCTGACCACAGCAATGTATTTTCTATTTGAGTTAGACGTTCACGGGTATAAAAACCGATATTTGGGTCCCATTGTGTTTCCATGAAAGCACCATTGATATACGGTGCAGAACGCGGCACTTTCCACAGCGTAGTGTTAACAAGGATCAAAAACTCATCGTCAACGGCTTCACGGATACGTTTTAGCATTGATAACTTCGCTTCTATTTCAACATTTGGGTCTATATCTTTCCCCAAACGGTCAATAAGTATTTGCGCGTGCCATAAATCCAAGAAAATACCGTTGTAGAGTCCACATTCAGCGACCGCAATCGCTTGTTGAACGACCAAATCTTGGACCTCTGGATGTGTGAAGTCAATAAAAAATTCTCCATACCCCGGATCTTCAATACGATTTCCTGATGCATCTCTTAACCAGTAGGGCCAATCTTCAGGGTACATGTCTGGAGGTGCACCATAGTAAAAAAGTCCTACAAGAAAAATCATATTTGGATTATAGTCAATAAGTGTATCCCGTCGTTCTTTGGAAACCTCTAAATAACCGGTTATTTTCACACCATCTGATGTAAACGTCCAACCTAAATCAAAATGTGGAATACCTTTGAAATGTAAGTCGTGCTGTGCGATCCGTTCCTCGAATGATAACGCGGGAAGATTGAGTGCCATTCCCCATGCTTGAAAAATCGACGGATAATTACGATTTTCAACCCGTTCTGAGATCGGAGTATCTTCTAAAAGACATACCCAATCTTTGGCAACATCCAATGCTAATATCGGACTGACATCGCCAGGGTTTCCTGTGACTCTAATAGACTTCAGATTTATAAGTCCGAGAAGCGGCGTAAAGTCAACAATCTGGTTATAATGTAATTGTAAGTGTTCCAGGTTAACAAGATTTCTGAGAGGTGTAATATCAACAATCTGATTGCGGTAGAGTTTTAACGACTTAAGCGAAACCAAACCCGAAAGCGGTGTAATATCAACAATCTGGTTACGACCTAAATCTAAAAAACGGAGATTGACAGCATGTTCCAATCCTTGAAGGTTTGCTATATCAGATTTCAAAACCACCAAATCATAGAGTTGTTCTAAATGCAAAGTTGTTAGGGGTGTATGCTGTGGTAGGTTTAGTTTTTCACGGATTGCCTGCCGTAAGTGAAGGTCTGGCATCCAGTCTTCTTCCGAAGATGTATCACTACTCATGAGATATAGAACACAAAGCAATATTGGTATAAATTTAAGTTTTTTCATATAACGGATCGGGATTAAAGTTTCCACCGATAACTGAATATAAAATATCTACAAAATTCCGAGCGGCGGCATCACAACAATTTCTTCGGTAACCATTCCAATCGGTTGTTGACAAACGGACAGGACAACATTTGCTACATGTTCGGGTTTGAGCATCTTTTCAAAATCGGGATGTTGTGGAATATCGTCCCAAAATGGCGTTTCAACGGAACCCGGTAGTACTGCCGTAACTCGTATATTTTGGTCCCGCACTTCAGCAGCCAATACCTTTGTTAAGGCAAGCGCACCTGCTTTTGCTGCACAATATGCGCTTGAAGCAGGAAAAGCGACCTTTGCTGCGATAGAAAGCACATTAATAATCTGCCCTCCATCCTGTTGTGCCAATAGATGCGGAAGCGCATATTTTGCACAAAGGTAAACCCCCTTCAGATTAGAGTTGATGACACTATCCCAATCTGACGGATCGAAATCAGCAACAGTTCCAAATTTACCGCTTCCAGCGTTGTTTATCAAAATATCCAGATTTTGATAGGTGTCCAGTGTCTGTTGGATGAGGTTTTGCACAGCATCAACGTCTGTGACATCGGTGGGGACAGCAAGTGCATCTGCACCAGCTTTTCTGAGGTCCGCTGCGGTCTGCTCCACAGTCTGACGCGTACGCGCAGCCAAGACTATTTTTGCGCCTGCATCTGCTAAGGCAACTGCTATTGCTTTGCCGATGCCCTTTGATGCGCCAGTGACAATCGCAACTTTTCCTTTGAGATTATTTGTTTGTAATTCGTGAGTCTTGTTTTGTATTGACATTTATGTTTACATAAAAGGTAGTAGGCACACTCCGTGTGCCGTTAACCAATTTTTAAGAAACTTGGACGCATCTGAGAAATTCTGCGCGCGTAGAACTATCCTCCCGAAAGGCACCTCGCATGGTGTTTGTTGTCATCTTTGAGGCTTGTTTTTCTACCCCACGCGCCATCATGCACATGTGCTGTGCCTCCATTACGACACCAACACCTGCCGGATTCAATGCGGACTCCAGTGCTTCGGCAATTTCACGTGTTAAGCGTTCCTGAACTTGTAAACGCCGAGAGAACATATCCACAATTCTCGGAATTTTACTAAGACCAATAACTCGGTTCAGTGGAAGATAGCCCACGTGACACTTACCCCAAAACGGGAGGATATGGTGCTCACAGAGACTAAAAAATTCAATATCCTTGACAATAACCATGTCGTCACAATTCTCGTCAAAGATAGCTTCGTTTAATATCTTGTTAACATCCTGATGATAGCCGCTCGTTAGAAACTCTAATGCTTTAGCGGCACGGAGTGGTGTTTTTACCAAACCTTGACGCTCCGGGTCTTCTCCTATACTTTCGATAATCTGTCCGTAAAGAGACTCTAACAATTCAGACTTATGATCAGCTTCACTTTCTTGTTCAATATTCATAAATTAAGAAGATTCTCCATAATAATCAAAATGATTTTTGGGTGTTTCTCGCAAGCGCAGGCGATGTAAAACCACCGGTTGCAAATTCGGTTCTAACACATCCCAAAGTACTTTTACAAAGTTTTCGGATGTCGGATTAAGGGTTTCAAATTCTGGTGTATCAATATTGAGGTGTTTATAATCAAAACGTGTATAGACCTGCTTTTTGACGACTTCGTCAAGCAGATTCAAACCAGCGACGAGGCCAGTTTTTGCATCTACGTCACCTTTTACAGTGACTTCAAGCACGTAGTTATGCCCATGCCCAGCAGGATTATTGCATTTCCCAAAGATGTCTTGGTTTTCTTCATCACTAAGCACATGGCTGTGTAGACGATGCGCTGCACTAAACTCATAAACCTTAGTAAGATAAACCATCATATCATCTCCGTAATAGTCGGCAAATCGCGTTGAACTTTCATAGAGTCGAACCCGATGGAGCAAACCACCGGGCAGAGACGGAGCGAGTCTTTGCCATATTTCAATTGTCATGTTTTCACATGTCGGTTGTAGTAGTGGATTCTTGCTGAACACAGGATGTTGTTTGTTCAGGTGCTTGTGATCATAATTCACAACCACCTCTGTTTTCAACAACGCGTCTAACGTCGTCAAGTTAATAACCATTCCATCATCTGTATCTAACTCCCCTTTGACCATCACCTCAAGCACGTAGTTATGACCGTGGCTATTTGGATTTGCTGCGGCACCGAACAGTTCAAAGTTTTCGGCATCGCTCAATTCAGGAATTCTATTGTAATGAGATGCCTCAAAGGCGGTTTGCCGTGTTAGGTAGAACATTGATTTAGGCTATGTCTATTGAAAATAGGCGTTCGAAACTCACCCAATTTCTACTTAAAAACTTTTGCTAATCATGTAACCAAGGACAGCCGCTATAGTTATTCCACTACCTGTCATCCGACCATATTCCGCCCACCGAGAACTTATACGCACCGATTCCGCTTGGTAAGATGTAACATATTTCTCAACATATTCAGGTGGTTTTCCAAGCAAGTGTGGGACATTATTAATGTCAACCTCTGGAGGTTTTTTCGCATCGCGCGCCACAGAATTATCACTAATAAGCCATAAGAAAAAACTACCACTAATACATCCTGCTAAAAACCATTTCGGACGGGGAACATCTTGTTGAGCATCTTGTTGTCCTACCTCTGTAGGTGGTAAGTCACATACACCTATTGTGCTCATCAGACACATAAACACTATGGTCAAAACACAAAAAACTCGCCTCATATTTCCCTCAATTTACCTGTTTTTAGTACGGTAATTCTACGTACTTCTTCAGGGTTCATAAAACCTGATCTTACTAAGTTGAGCTATCGTTATTTGCAAATTTCAATTATTGCTGCATATCTCATTTCTCAATACATCTTGTTTTTTTTAACACTATTTTAACACCCCGCATGAAGTTTTTCAAACAAAAAAGCTATCAGCAAATAGTTAGCAAAAAAAAGAACTTGTAGTTGCTACGTTCCCTTTGCATCTCAAACATACTATTAACTGCCGATAGCCCAGGGTAATTGATAACGAATAACCAATTACCCAAAACGTGTGAAATCCCTGTTAAGCCAAAACCTCCCGCCGAATTGGCGAATCAATGAATAACGAATCACCACCATCAATTGTCAATTCCAATCCTGTAGCCCACGCACCTTCGTCCGAGCATAACCACAGCGCAGCATACGCTATATCAATCGGGTTACCAAGACGTTCCAATTGTGTTGCAACTGGGGTAATTTCTCCGTCCGGTAACGGGTCCCAGATAATCCCCGGACATAACGCATGGACACGGATATTTTTATCGTACAACTCTTTGGCAAGATTTTTCGCTGTTGCCACCATTCCCGATTTTGCGGCAGCGTAAGCGGCGTTGGCATCTTGCCTCACTCGCTCACCTGCTGAGATAGTGATAATACACCCTCCACCGCGTTTTTCTAAAATCGGCACGAGACTACGGACAGGGTTGAAAAGCGTTCGCAAGTTGTTTTGCAATGCGCCATCCCAATACTCAGGATCCATCGTGGTAATATCGTGTTCAGTTGAGAAATATCCACCCGCAGCGTGGATGAAGCAGTCAACACCGCCAAATTCAGCAACCGTAGCATCAATAAGCGACTCCACTTGTGCAGCATCCGTCAAATCGGTCTGATGTGTTAGCACGTCACCACCGTTCGCACGGATACGTCCCGCTGTCTCTTCCATCTTTTCTGTTGTGCGTGCGGCAAGTGCTACTTTCGCACCTTCTTGTGCGAAAAGTAAGGCAGTTGCTCGACTCATGTTTGAGCCTGCACCACCGATTAACAAAACTTTATCTTTCAATCGCATTTTTTATTTCCTTTAAGTAATTATGTCAAGAGAACGCTTTCAAAACACATTCATCAGAATTACACTTTTTCACCACAATAATCTATCGCATCTTTCATGTATTTCAACGCATCGTGAATCTGCGGCAACTCCTCAAATCCAGAAGAGATACGAAACTGCCGTTTCCCGATCTCAACCATCTCGCCATTCCGATGGACACAGTATTCGCCGGGAATGTAAATCACTTTGGGATGTGGATTACGTGTAGGACCATCTATGTCTGCATGCCCGGTTGTTCGAGTCAAAAACTTGAAGAAATCGGAGTTTGAATCGGTTGTGATGTTCGCAAGAGTCAAATAATAATAGAAACCTGCACTCCCACCACGACATTCTTGAACACTATCACTAAGCAATTCTTCTATCCACGTTCTGACCTGTTTTGCCTTCTCCCGATACCCTTTATTGACTTTCTCAATTTGTGCTTCAATACCGTTGTCCAGCAGGTAACTTGCTATTTCTTGATTGATGAGCGGTGCACTGAAACCGATGTCGCTTGTGCGCTGGATGATGCTGTCAAGAAACGCTCCCTTTGGACCGATGAGGTAACCGATACGTAAGCCAGGGGCGAGAATCTTTGATAACGTTCCAATCTCATATACAAGACCGAGTTCATCGTAGCATAGCGCAGATTCCAGAGGTTCAACGGTGTCATCATGCACAAGGTCGCGGTAGGCATTATCAAAAAAGAGTGGGATTTTCCGTCCGACTTCGTATGAAAGTTCGGTTACAATCTCAACAAATTCCCTTTTTCGGCGATTTGAAAGGATAGTGCAACTTGGGTTGTTAACCGTCACAACGTAGAAAAACTGAACAGTCTCTTTTCCACTTCCTAACGTCTTTAGTTTTGCCTTCAAAAGATCGGTTTGAAGTCCCTGATTGTCCTCCGGTACTGCGATAACGGTGAAGCCTTTCCTTTCAAGATCATTACAATAGATATAATACATCGGATCAGCTGTTACCACAATGCCAGCAGGGAGCAAATGTGTGATACTTTCCAACAAACTGGTCGCGCCGTTAGCACCAATGACAATATCCCTTGTGTCAAAAATGTCTTGCGTTATGCCACCGATTCGGTTGTCAATATGGAATTTTCTGATTGACTCAATCAGATTCGAAGAACCTTGCGCACCGCCATAATTGAGGGAAGCGCGGTACTTTTCAGGATTTGAGAGAACTGCTTCGCAGGCGGTCTGAATTTGTTGGCGTGGGATTGTGCTTTCGTTGACATATCCCACGCCAAGGTTAATATCGTATCCATCCCGAAAACCGATAGCAAAATCTGTCATCATTCGGTTCACTGGAGATGGAATACTTGAAGATTTTCCGTATTCAGAAAGCAAAACATCGCGAATTTTCATTGTTTGTTGTTGAAATTCACCGATTTACAATAAATCCTTGAGTGCAGATTCAAGCGTACGATGCTGAAATTCGTAGCCGCTTGCCTCTGTTTTTTCAGGGAGGACGTTCTGGCTCAGCACGACAAAGTCCGCAAATTCCCCCATTATTAACTTTAATCCGAATGCTGGGACTGGAAAAATCGCAGGCTTTCGGAGAACTGCTCCAAGCGTTTTCGTAAACTCAATGTTTCTGACAGGAGTGGGCGCTGTTGCATTCAACGCACCGCTAATGTTTTCATTTTCCAAAGCGTGCATTACAATGCCGACAACGTCATCAACGTGAATCCACGACATCCACTGATTACCACTTCCGAGTTTACCTCCGACACCCATTTTAAAGGGTGGAAGCACCCGCTCTAAAAGTCCACCACCTAAACCAAGCACAAGTCCAATACGGACCGAAACAACGCGTATACCATACTCGCTCGCTTTATGTGATTCCGTTTCCCATTCTTGGCAAACTTCTGCCAGAAAATCGGCACCTGTGGGTGATTCCTCCGTAAAACTTTCGTCTCCGCTATCACCATATAACCCAATTGCTGAAGCACAAACAAGCACATCGGGTTTGATTTCGGCATCAGCAAAGGAAGCAACAAGGTTTTGGGTAGATAGAATACGACTGTCCCGTATCCTTCGTTTTTTCTCAGCGTTCCACCTCCCGGCTATGGATTCACCTGCAAGGTGAATTACGGCTTGCACATCTGATATTGCTTCTGAAGGGAGTTGTTCAGTTTCAGGATTCCAAGTGTAGATTTCTTGGACGGATTGTAATTTAGTTTTGGCCCGTGCGGGGTCACGAGACACCACCTGCACTACATAGTCTTTTTCGTGGAGGGCATCACAGACTCGACTTCCGATGAAACCGGTTCCACCTGTGACCAATACATTTTTCATCGTTTACCTCCAATACACAAACACCCTAATAGATGCGGTTTCAAACCGCATCTACAGCGATGTATAAATATTATCTGTTTATTTTAAAAGCTCAGCGATAGTGTCTTCCAGCTGTCGATAATCATCAATCACTGCATCGCTAAGTTTATCGTTTGTTTCTGTTTTATTGAATCCTGCGAACCGAATTGCTTTCATGCCAGCGTTTTTCGCGCCGACAATGTCTGTCCGCACAATATCCCCGATATGCACCGCCGATTCTGGTTCAGCGTTTAGCTGCTTCAGGGTAGAATTGAATTGCACAACTTCAGGCTTTGTCCGCTCTGTTTCATCGGAAAATGTGAATGCTGAAAAGTATTGCAAAATTTCGTCACGTTCCATTTGTTGCCGTGCATAACTACCCGGTGTCAATGCTGAATCTGAGATAATCCCCAATGGATAATCTTCACTGAGTCTTGCCAGCACAGGCTTAATATGCGAGATAAGAATAGGCGGAGATGCTAAAAAAGCATTGCCAAGACACACTATCAGAGAAGCAATTTCTGTGTCATCAAGCGAAAGTTCAAGCGTTTCAGCAAACTTCATCATGCACGTTTCTACGGATACACCTCTGTGTTGATGCCATCGAGACATCGCTACATTATAAGCGTCATCCATTCCAATTTCTATATCAGACACCTTACAAGAATAGCCTTGGTCACTCAAATACTTATGGCAATTATCCACACGGATAGCCTGACGTTTCTGCCAGTTTTCAAGCGTATCTGCATAAAGCGTTTGCCAAAAATCAAATGTAATTGCTTTGAACATCACTTCTCCTAATCTTACGCAGGTTCTTAAATGGCTAAGTTTTGATTTATTTTATCCTGCACAGAGTAAGATGTCAAGCGTCAAATGCAGAATATCGGTTTACGCTAATTGAAATGTGACTGATAAGAAAAACGAAGAATATGAAAGAAAGTTGACTCATATAAGTTACTACATATATTGTCTTGGATAATGTAGGTGAAATTTTCTTTAGGCAGATGTCACGGCCAGGAGGTCGCCCCTACAGAAGAGGTATTGAACAAAGGATAGAGAATATGAAAACTAAATACCCTTGAAAAATCAGTTCAGATAGGATATAATATTAATATGCCGATATGTTTGAAGCGTAATAAATTTGCCCAGGGGGTGTCATGGCGAGGTGGAATCGTAGCATAACATCTACTTATCCGACTGGCGGGTTAATGCTCATCTATTTCGGTGTCGGTGTCTGTATATTGATTTTTGTGTTTGCGTATTATACGCGCCAAATTTCTCATTTGAATGCTGATATAGAGGCTCAGATAGAAATCTTTGTAAACCTTGCCGCTGAATTGCCCAGCATTGAAAACCGCGACCTACAAGAACGGCTGCTAAATGTGATGAGGCAAGAGTTATATGCAGAGGGTAGGTCTCGAAGGTTTTCTTTTATAATCACTGATGCCGATGGAAATGTGGAAATTTCGCAAGGAATTGACACTAAATTAGATGAGAAAGTCAACGAAACTGAGACTGTTTCGTTAACACAAGATGAGCAAGAGTTGTTAACTTCAACATTGGAACGGATGAAAAACAAGAATCGGCGGCGCAAGATACCGTTCCTTAAAGAAGATAGACAGATTATGGGGTATTTATACCACGGGTATGCAGCGCCAAGTGAATTAGCACAGCTTCCCTATGCATTTACAGATACTGAAAAGAATCCTCAAAAATGGCAGATGTGGAAGGATGTAATGACCGCCGAGAATGCGACACCGGAGGAGAAAGAACGCGCAAAAATCTTCGTTCAAAATACACCCGCGTACGTTACACTTCAAACAACACCTGATTTGCAAGAAGGTTACTTTTATTATGAAATAAAATCGTTCTACGGGTTATTAATAACACCTATTGTGTTATCTATTGTTTTGCCCTTCTTCGCGTTTGGTTCTATTCTTATCTATCGGCGGATAAAATCTTATGAACATGCGGCTATTTGGGGCGGCTTAGCAAAAGAAACCGCACATCAACTTGGCACCCCAATTTCTGCATTATTAGCGTGGACTGAGTTGTTAGATGAACGGAGCCAAGAAACCGGAGATAAAGTACTTGCTGAACTCTCAACAAACATGCAAAGTGACTTAGAACGTCTGCAGAAAACAACTACCCGATTCGGAATGATCGGCACGGAACCAACGAAAGCTGAGGTTAATCTTGAAGAGGTACTTGAGGAGGTGCTCACATATTTTGAGAAGCGACTACCTCAAATTAGTCGAAATATCAATATAAGTGTTACACCTCATAATGTCCCCATAATTTCTGCAAATGCACATCTGTTACAGTGGGTTTTTGAGAATTTGATTCGCAATTCGCTGGATGCCATGCATAAAGAAGTAGGGCATATTGAAATCGAACCTCTCTATGATGACCGTCAAAAACATGTTGTAATCCGATATTCAGATAACGGCAGCGGTATTCCAAGCGAAAATCAACGCTCAATTTTTGAACCGGGTATGACAACTAAAACACATGGATGGGGACTTGGATTGACAATAGTTCAACGAATCGTTAGGGATTATCATCACGGAAGTATCCGTTTAGTCGAAAGTAGTCCTGCTGGTACAACTTTTGAAATTCGGTTGCCGTGTACCGTCCCATAGGGTTTCAAAGGAGTTGATATGCCAAATAAGCTGCATAAAATCTTATGGATAGATGATGAAATAGAGGCATTGCTGCCGCACAGACGTTTCCTTGAAACCCGTGAATATGATGTCATTCCTGCCACAAATGGTGAAGATGGGATTGAACTCTTAAAACAGACCGATACGCCATACGATGCAATCCTTCTTGACCAAGTGATGCCCGGAAAAGATGGGATGGCAACATTAGATGCAATCCGAACAATCAATCCACAAATCCCCGTTATTCTCGTGACACAGTCCAGTGAGGAGAAATTTGTTGATGTCGCCCTTGGAAAACAGGTGACGGATTTTTTGGTAAAGCCTATTGGTGTTGCACAGATCGCTTCTACTCTCAAACGAGTACTTGAACAGAAGCAGATTGTGAAAACCCAAATACCGGGCCGTTATACCAGTGACTTTAATACGATTAACACACTGAAGGCATCACAACCAAGCTGGCAAAACTGGATTGATATCTACGTTAAATTATTGGAATGGGATTTGCTTTCCGACCAGTTGGCAGAAAAAGGTTTAGAAGAGACACACTTTGAACAGAAAAAAGAGTGTAATGCCGAATTTTCCGATTTTGTGGAAGTAAATTACCCTGAATGGGTTAACGGAAATCAAGATAGACCTCCATTGTCAGTTGACGTATTAGACCAGCATGTGTTGCCATTACTTCAAGCAAAAACGCCTGTCTACTTTATTGTTGTAGACTGTTTTCGGCTAGACCATTGGATGGCAGTAGAACCACTGTTGTACCCCTATTTCTCAATTGATCTAAAGTATAGTTTTTCTATTTTGCCAAGTGCGACAATGTATTCACGGAATGCAATATTTAGCGGATTGTTTCCAGCAGAATTGGCAAAAGATTACCCACAATATTGGCAAGAGAAATCGGATGATGGTAGCAGTACAAACCAATTTGAACGGCAATTGCTTGAAGAATACTTAAAAAGAAACGGAATCAGGATTAAGCCTGGAGTCCAATATTTCAAGATTTTTGATTTGCGCGGAGGAAATGAATATAAGAAGCGGGTTGCAGCAGCAACACGCGTTAGTTTATCTGCGTTAGTTGTTAACTTCATAGATATATTGACGCATCAACGTTCACAATCGGAAGTTTTGCAACAACTTGCACCAGATGAACCTGCTTTTAGAGCATTAGCTCGGTCTTGGTTCGCACATTCAGCACTGTTTGATATTCTACGCCTTATAGCCGAACAAGGTGTTCACGTTGTGCTTACCACTGATCACGGTTCAGAGTTTTGCAACCGAGCAACTCGTGCTTACGGCAATCGCGATACCAGCACAAGCCTTCGTTTTAAAATTGGAAACAATTTAGTTTGCGATGATAACCAAGCCATATACATTCCAAAACCACAGGTATATCGGCTACCCGCCGAAAGTGCGAGCAAGGATTATATCATCGCTAAAGACGATTACTACTTCGTCTATCCAAACGACTTTTATAAATATAAGCGGCAGTTTCAGGGAGGGTTCCAACATGGAGGCATTTCAATGGGAGAACTCATAACACCAGTGGTAACCTTAACACCACGGAACTAATAATCATTGAAACGCATTAGCACCCAATCTGAACTGATCTTTTAGGCAGTAGAAAGACTATGGTAAATTATTTTACACTTTTCATTACACCAATGACACTGTTGCTCTGAGGGTTGAATATGTACTACAACCACCATTTCATTGAAATTGAGTTGTCGTGTCATTTTTTATAAGACTGCCGCTTTTAAGATGATTGAATTAACTGCCGAGATGTCTTTTTACTACTTTTACTAAAAAGACATGATAGGAGGAAAAGCAGATAATGGAGAAGGAGATACTTATTTCTGATGATGAGTACGAAACACGTTGTGCAGTCCTTGAGAAAGGAATATTAAATGAAATTTATATTGAGCGAAAAGCAGTAAAACCTGTTTTAAATAATCTATATAAAGGTCGTGTTGAAAATGTGCTACCAGGTATGCAAGTGGCATTTGTTGATATCGGTTTAGATCGACATGCATTCCTACATATCTCAGACCTGAAATACAACAGTAATTCTGAAAACGGAAGTTCGGATGATGGGTTACCAACTTTAGATTTGCGGGCAACACCATCAAACAAATCTCGTGGCGGCAGGGGTTTCCCATATCTTATAACTGATCTGATTTCAAAAAATCAGGAACTTCTTGTGCAAGTTGGGAAGGAGCCGATAGGCAGTAAAGGGGCACGTGTGACGAGCAATATCACTTTGCCCGGGCGATATGTTGTCTACCTGCCAAATTCATCTACAATCGGAGTTTCACGGCGAATCGAATCTGAAAGTGAACGTGACCGATTACGCGACTTGGCACAAAAATTGAAGGCAGACGTTGAAGGCGGCTTTATTATTAGAACCGCTGCTGAAGGTTTGAGTGAAGAAGAATTTACGGCAGAAATCCGATACTTAATCAACCAATGGAAACAAGCACGGGAACGGGCAAAACGAAAAACTGCACCGAGTTTAGTTAGCAGAGACGTGAGTTTTACTAATCGGATTGTCCGGGATATGTTTACCAAAGATGTTAAACAACTTCTGATTGATTCGCAATCTGGTTATAAAGAAACCGTTGATTATGTTACCTCTGTAATGCCAAACATGCTTGATCGGATAACGCTTTACAATGAAGACACAACTCTTTTTAAGGCTTATGGTGTGGATCAAGAACTACAGCAAGCACTTGGCGAAAAAATTTGGCTCAAGTGTGGCGGACACATCATCATCCAACAAACAGAAGCGATGGTTTCAATTGATGTCAACACAGGACAGTTTGTTGGTAAATCTGATCCAGATAACACAATTCTAAGCGCAAATCTTGAAGCAGTTGACGAAGTGGTCAGACAAATTCAATTGCGGGATTTAGGCGGTATTATCGTTGTTGACTTTATTGACATGGATGAACCAACGCATCGGAAGCAGGTTTTCAAAATGCTCCGAGAGGCATTAAGCAAAGATAAAGCACGCACGAATATCCTCCACTTTTCGGATTTAGGATTAGTGGAAATGACGCGCCAACGGACGCGGGCGAGTCTATCTACTTTGTTAACGGAACAGTGTCCTTATTGCGAAGGACACGGAACCATTTTATCAATTGAAACTGTTGTAATTGGACTGTTCAGAGCAATAAAAAGGGCATATAACCAAACTCAGCAATCCAAATTACGAATTATCGCAAACGATCACATTATTTCGCATCTTAATGTGCAGATGTCCGCCAAATTCCGAGAACTCAAGCGCACACTGAAGTTGGAATTGATCCTTGAGTCTGACGCAGACCTACATCTTGAAGACTATCGAATCTTTGCTGCAAACGGTGAAGAATTGTTTTTAGATTAATCTCTAACTCATGTAAATTTAGCATTAAAATATGTGGTTTGTATTACATCTTATTTTATGAAGGGACTTATATCCCTTCATAAAGATTAGTATGAAAAGCCTCTGAAGTTTGGTAACCCTCTATTCGATTCAGCCATGGAATCTAAAACCATGTTCGCGCATAAGTTCAAATCCATTTTTGTATTTTTGCTAATTTTTTCTATTAGGTCTTTATTTTGTGTCGTAGTGGGGTGGTTATTGCTTTTCGCGATTCCGTTTATCTTTTGCACGACTACGGACAATTTAAATACTCTTGAAGGTTTCTATATCGTTGAACGTATTGATGGCGATTTATTGGAGTTTTACAGCATCGCACGAGAACTTGAAGTATATGGTGCCGACAACGAAGTTCTGGCGGAAAAAGTTGTTATTGTTGCTCGTATTGGAAAGGTGATTTTCTTATGGGTATGTCCAGCTCTCGGAATTATCTGGGGTTTTTCACAAAGCAGATTTTGGAGTCGCGTTAGAATAAAAGCGCATCCCTCCAAAATCTGCCCCGACACTTGCACCAATTGACACCCAATATTTTCTGATTCGGGATCATACCTATTAGAGGTAAACATTTTTCATAAGGTAAACGTGTGTGATAAATATCTACACATCTCAACTCTTCAAAAAGATTTGACTTTTGAACTAAATTGTGGCATTATAATAATTAGTTGAAGTATAAACATGGGCGGATAGGTGCGCCCAAGATCCAGTTACACAAGTTTAGATATATCTTACTTAATTGGGTGGAAATTATAAATAGGAATTCAATTTGATTCTTGAGAATTTCTACACCTAAAAGGAGTGAAAGTAAAATGTATGCAGTTTTTGCAAGCGGTGGGAAACAGCATCGTGTTGAGGTCGGAAGTCTCATAGATGTAGAAAAGTTGGACAATGCTGTTGGTGAAACGGTGACATTTCCTTCCGTGTTAGCGATTGCCGGTGAAGATGGTCAACTGCAAACCGGGACCCCTTATCTCGAAAACATGTCAGTTACGGGTGAGGTGGTTCAGCAAGGTCGTGCAAAAAAGATCGTCGTTTTTAAATCTAAACGTAGAAAAAGCTACAAACGTAAGTTAGGTCACCGTCAATCATTTACCCGTATCAAAATTACCGCAATTGGTGGTGAGGAAATTACCACGATTGACGGAGAGGAGGTTGAATCTGATGGCACATAAGAAAGGTGGCGGAAGTACCCGTAATGGTCGTGACAGTATCGGAAAACGGCTTGGGGTCAAAAGGTTTTCAGGGAACCATGTTACGGCAGGAAGTATCCTTGTCCGACAGCGTGGCACGCATTTACACGCTGGCAATAATGTTGGCGTTGGCAGGGATTACACGCTTTTCTCAAAAATTGACGGTTATGTCTGGTTTGAGCGAAAAGACAAATACCGCCGTAAGGTGAGTGTTTACACAGAGCGTCCTGCGTATTAGAGCGTTTTTTAGAAGCCTCACCTGAGTGTGGGGCTTTTTTGTTTATTGCACTATGCGTCAAATTGTGTTATACCGTTTCTAAAGATCGCTGCTCATTATAGTGAAATCTAAAATTACTTTATATACAGTTCTTTATAGGTTTGGTGTGTTTAATGTGAATGTCATACGGGGAATGCCAAATGGCATTCATACCCGGTGAATACCAAAAAGGTATTCATACCGTTGATTTCTTGATTTGGCGCATTCACCCAAGCGCAATTCATTGCGCCTTTTCTTGTAGGAGCGATCTCCGAATCGCGACGAAACCACTTTTAGTCGGGAATCGGAGTTCCCTTCTACATCTCAGATGTAAGTTAATTGTAAAATTCACTATAAACGTGTCCTGTGACAAAGAGGAAATAACATGAAATGGATACCTTCGCTCCTAATATTCGTTATTATATTGGGATGCGGTAGCAAGCAAATAGAACAATTGGCAATTGAGACCGCAGATAACGCGCGGATAAGTATTGCTGCTGCAGAAAATGTTGGTGCGCGCGATGTAGCCGTGAGCGAGATGAACTCAGCGGAGGAGATGCTTATCAATGCTGACTCCTCCTTGCAATCAGGCGATGTAGAACGCGCGTATCGATTGGCATTGCGTGCGTATCTTCATGCGCGAATTGCAACAGAGAAGTCGTTGGCAGTTCGGCAGGAAGCACAGGTTAAAGAAGCACAAGCTGAATTAGAGTTACGACAACAAGCTACGGAAGAAGTTCTCAGTAATCTTGAAAAACTTAAAGCAGAACTCGCCGCCCAGAAGAAATAAAGGAAATTTCGATGCGAATTTATGGATGGCTGCTATTAATAGGATGTCTAATTAGCTACGGATGCGTATCAGTTGAAATTGATAGTGTTCTCCTTGATACACAACTTCAGAATGGCCAGAAGGCAATTTCCAATGCAGCTGAACTCAATGCTGAGCAGCTCGCATCCGATGAATACAGCCGTGCTGTTAAGCTCCTAAGATTTGCCAAACAAGCACAGGAGCGTGAAGATATTGCACAAAGCATGGAATTCGCATATCAGGCAGAACTTGTAGCACAAATCGCTTTGTACAAAGCCAAACAACAGCAAGCACGTGCACAACTCATTGCAATCCAAGAACAGATGTACCAAGAGGTGATAACGGAAAAGGAATATGAAATAGAAATAGCAAAGATTCGCAATGAGATGAAGACGATGGAAATTGAACAAAAGTTAAAAGAAATTGAGGCAGGAAACCAACGTGCCGGTTCACTCACAACAGATCTTAGGGAAACAAAAGATGCGCTGCGCCGTACAGAAATTCGCTTGCCAATGTCCGGAACAGAAATCTTTGTGACCATTGCAAAACTAACTTATCCTGAAATTATAGAAACACCAGAGTATGAACGTGTACAATCAGCAATTGCGTTAGCAACATCGCACTTAGAGCGAAAAGAATTCACCGACGCAGAAAAAGTTGCCACAGACGCGCTGACACAAGCTAACAATCTTTATGAATTGGCAATTCAGTATCAGAAGATCCGCGCAGCGGCGGAAAATGCAGCGTCTATTGCTATTGAACGCGCGCAGCTGAAAGTTGAACGAGCAGAATCCCTAAATGCAGCCACGCACGCCACACAACAATTCCAACAATCACGCAACCAATTGGATAAGGCGAAAAAAGATTTCCAAGAAAATCGTTATGGAGAAGCAAGACAGACTGCCGAAGGAATCGAACAGATTGCAGACAAGGCGATTACTATCTCTGAAGTCGCTGAATATCGCCGCCGTGCACAGGAGGAACTTACATCAAGAATCAAAAAAGCAGAGGCAGCAGTAGCATCCGCCAAAGCAGCAGTAGCAGAACAAACACAGACCAAAGTGCCGCAGTTTGCCCCTGAACTATATGAATTGGCTACTTCAGCACTTGCAACTGCCGAGTCAGCACTTGCAAAAAAGGAATACTCAGCAGCTGTTGACGCGTCGCAACAATGTCACGATTACCTCCGACGCGCTATTGAAAAAACAAAACAGCAGGATTCTGCCCAGACGACACTGGTTGAAACAGTAAAGCAAATTCCGAAAGCAGTTGTCATAGACCGTGAGGAAGGGGTTCTCATTAGAATTAGTGGTAATCTATTTGCAACCACAAGCACACGTTTAAATGAGGCGTTTTTCCCAACCTTTATGAAACTTGCATCTATATTGTTACAAGATGAATTCAAAAACTACGTTGTCAGAATTGAAGGTCACAGCGATTCGCTTGGAGATGCGAAAACTAATCAAGCGCTCAGCGAAAAAAGAGCAAATTCAATTAAAACTTTTCTTATTAATAGTGGCAAAGTGCCAACAAAACGATTGACTGCTGTCGGTTTAGGTGAATCTCAGCCAATTGACAAAAATTCTCAAGAAAAAAATCGCAGAGTTGATATTATTATCTCTAAAGCGCCATGAGTTTTAGACACAAAAAATAATTTGTCCCAATAATTGCGAAGATAATCAAAAAAACATTGCATAGTCTAAAAATTGACCCTTATGTCGTCAATCAAATAGCACACAGTCTGTTTGGTGACCGATACATCATCATCTATGGGAACACGATTCAGTTTCACAACCATTGCTACCACGTTCGGACCATCGAATCTGAAGAACATCAGCATAGGGGATGCTACTACTTACAGGACGCGAATACAGACTTAGCAATGTGGGATGATGTGAAATTTGCACCACCGGGATATTATGGTGTGATTTTTGAACCAGAGACAGGGGAAATCATTGATTGCGAACCACAACGGTGATACGTAAAATACTATTTGCTTGAAGCAATTATAATCAAACGTCCTTATAGGAAAATTACCGAATTAAATCCTTAAACTTCATTTTGGCAACCCCGCCGAAACCCAATATCTAAAAATGGAGAAAAGACATGAAGCGAGATGCTATTGTCGTTTTAGACTTTGGCTCGCAATATACGCAGTTAATCGCTCGGCGCATTCGGGAGCAGCAGGTTTACTGCGAAATTCAACCTTATACTTTGCCGCTTAGTGACATTGAGAAAATATCACCAAAAGGGATTATCCTTTCTGGTGGTCCCGCAAGTGTGTACGAGGAAAATGCGCCAAAGATAAATGCCTCTCTTTTCACACTTGGAATTCCCGTGTTGGGCATCTGCTACGGCATGCAACTCATTGCTTTTCTCTTAGAAGAGGGAAAAGTCCATCCTGCAACAGAACGGGAATATGGGAATGCACAACTTCAAGTCATCTCTACATCAGACCCATTATTTACCGACTTACCATCCGAATTGTCTGCATGGATGAGCCATGGAGATAAAATTGACAAGCTTCCTACAGGGTTCCACACAATCGCCCAAACACCAAACTCGCCTATCGCAGCGATGGTCAACTCCGATGGCACTTTGTACGGATTGCAATTTCACCCTGAAGTTGAGCATACACGAGACGCTGACAAAATCCTTCACAACTTTGTCCGACATATCTGTGGATGTAATGCCACTTGGACGATGGATACTTTCATTGCAGAATCCATAACAGGCATCCGAGCTACGGTGAAAGACGAAAGGGTGTTGTGTGCTGTCAGCGGTGGCATAGACTCAATGGTGCTTGCTACACTTCTCCATGAGGCGATAGGTGATGCGTTAGTGTCTGTTTTTGTGGATAACGGACTTTTGCGCCAAAATGAGGTGGAACAAGTTTTATCAACTTGTAAAGCACTGGGAATAAAAATTGAGTTCGTGGATGCGGCAGAGTCTTTTTTGAATGCGTTGACAGGTATCGTAAATCCAGAACAGAAACGCAAGGTTATCGGTGCACAGTTCATTGAAACCTTCAGAGCAAAAGTGAAGCAGCTTGGACCTTGCCGTTTTCTGGCACAAGGCACTCTCTACCCAGATGTCATAGAGAGCGTTTCTACCAAGGGACCTTCCGCTACGATTAAAACACACCACAATGTCGGTGGACTCCCTCCCGACATGCCGTTTGAACTTATTGAACCTTTCCGTGAACTTTTCAAAGACGAAGTACGAGCCGTGGGTGCCGAATTAAACGTTCCATCTCACGTGCTTGGTAGACATCCGTTTCCTGGACCTGGTCTTGCTGTCCGAATAATCGGTGAGGTGACACCAGAACGGTTAGCTGTACTAAGATCGGCTGATGCAATTTTTATCAATGAAATTAAGGCTGCAGGATTGTACGATGAAATTTGGCAAGCGTTGGTAGTACTACTGCCTGTTAAGAGTGTTGGTGTGATGGGTGATGAACGAACGTACGAAAATGCGGTTGCCTTACGTGCTGTTACCAGTAGTGATGCTATGACAGCGGATTGGGCAAGAATCCCCGATGATGTTTTAGCAAAGATTTCTACCCGAATCATCAATGAAGTCCAAGGTATCAACCGTGTTGTTTACGACATTAGCTCAAAACCTCCGAGCACGATTGAATGGGAGTGATTCGGATGAAAGTCCGGAATTATGCAGATGTTACGGATCGCATTCTTGAGGCTCTTAGAAAGTCTGAGCATCTCACAGTCTGGCATCAAGCGTATACTACTTCCACTTATCCTTTATACTGTTTGCGTTATACTGCTGAACAAAAAAGTTCTCCCCTGATTTATGTATCAGCTGGAATCCACGGAGATGAACCAGCGAGCGTTGAATGTGCGCTGCGCCTTGTTGAACTGCTTGTTGATAACGATCTACACAACCTTTCCCCATTTCCATTAAACGAATACAATTGGCTCATCTCACCGTGTGACAATCCTTACGGGTACGAAAGAGACATCCGTGAAAATGCTGCTGGACTTGACCTTAATCGGATGTTTGAAACCCCGACCCAGTGCCCAGAAACAGCGTTCATCGCAGAATCACTTCAACGCAAACAGTGCATGCATCCGCAAAATACACGTAATAATACTATAAGGAAAAAAGGGAAAATTGAACTTGCGTTGGACTTACATGAAGATAGTGATAGCAATGGATTTTACTTGTGGGAACGTCGCACTTCACAATGTTTGCCGATTGGGAATGCAATCGTGAAAAACGTTGTAGCACTATGTGCTATCAATCAAGAACCCTCAATAGAAGATCATCGCAATGAAAATGGAGTAGTCACACTGCTTGATCAAGTTACGACTAAAGGATGGACACGCGGAAGGTATTTAGCTGAACAAGTAAATACGCGGTGCCTAATTCTTGAAACACCAACGCACTTAGACTGGGAAACACGAATCGCTGCACATCTGATAGCTATCCAGACAGCAGTCAAACATGCTTTATAGTAAAATCTATAATTATACCAATTCTAATACGTACTCTGTCATTAAGATATCCGACTGTTATTGTATACTGAAGATACCTTTCTTCTGTAGGTGGTGAATGCCTAAAGACGAATGCGCTCTTGGCATTCGCCATGATTCATACCGTTGATTACGACCTCCTGGTCGCGACCTGGAGGTCGCTCCTACAAGATATTTCGGCAAATGACACATTGTATATTAGAAATGGTATTACTTTCCGTTCATGGGAAACTGGCTTTACCGAATCAAATTTTAACTTCAACAAAACGCGTCTACAGGTGAGTGTTTACCTATATTTAACTGTTCTGATAAACTGCAGCCACCGCACTAACAGCTGTTCCAGTATCAACTTTGTATCCGAACTCAATAAGTAGAGTTTCAATTGCGTTTAGAACAAGTAAGACATTCTGTTCATTAGCAGCATCACCCATAAGTCCAATTCGCCACGCTTTACCAGCAAAAATCCCCAAACCACCACCAATTTCAATGCCGTAGTCTTGAATAAGACGTTTTCGTATCGTAACATCATCAATTCCATCTGGAATGAGCAGTGTAGTTAACATCGGAGCGCGATGATTTTCTATTGCGGCAGGTTGTAAACCGATAGCTTCAGCACCAGCAATCAAAGCTTTTGCATTGCGTTCATGTCGTTGGTAGCGTGGCGATACGCCTTCCTCCATAACAACTCGCAGTGCTTCGCGCAAGGCATAAATCATGGACATAGATACGGTATGATGATACTTTCGTGAGTCCCCCAACCAATATTCTGCAAGCAGGGTTGCATCCAAATAGAAACTCTGAATTTTTGTCTTACGGTTCTGAATCACTTCGACTGCACGGTCACTAAAACTGATTGGCGAAAGTCCGGGAGGACCCGCCAGACATTTCTGCGTGCAACTGTAGGCAATATCGATGCCGCGCTCATCAAACTCAATAGGTTGTCCCCCAAGCGATGTGACACAATCCGCCAGAAACAATGCCTCCTTTTCACGGGCAATGTCAATTATCTGTTCTAACGGCTGTAGAATACCGGTTGACGTTTCGCCATGAACTACAGCTACGAGTTTCGGGGTAACTTTTTCGCACGCTTCAGCAATCTGTTCCGGTTCAATAATATTCCCCCATTCAGCGTGGACAGGTGTAACATGTGCTCCACACCGTTCTGCAATTTCTGCTATCCTGCCCCCGAAATACCCATTAATACCAACAATTACAGAATCTCCCGCTTCAATAATATTGGTGAGTGCTGTTTCCATGCCTGCAGTACCGGTGCCAGAAACAGGGAAGGTAAGGGAATTCTGGGTGCCGTAGACTTGCCGTATCAAGGCAACAGTATCATCCATTACATCAACAAAATCTGCGTCTAAGTACCCGAGCATAGGAGTTGTCATTGCTTTGAGGACGCGTGGATTTGCTATGCTGGGGCCCGGACCGAGTAGGATACGCGGGGGTACTCTCAATTCATCATACACTTGCAGTAACTCCTCTGATTGCCTTTTATACTCTTGAGGACTCAGCCGCAAGACAGACAATTAATTCGGTTTTAAAGATAAGGTAAGTATTTTACGTAAAGCGATATTGTTTGTGAACACATAATTGCCCCACGTATAAAATAGGATAGGGACAGGTATAAGACCTGTCCCTACGAATACAGTGTTCGTTAACCCAAGTTATTCGTTACCATCTTCAGGTTCTCCCTGAAGTGGCTCAATATTCTTAGACTTCATGTAAGCTTGAATCTCATTAGACTTAAGAATACAGTAGTTAATTGCATCCTCAACCTGGGTGTCAGTTGGGCTATCAGTTGCATACTTCTTAGGCAAGAATTGGAAATAATACAATGCATACGGAAAATAGTTTTCCTCTTTATTCGCGAGCATTGTATATGCTTCCCCTAACTTACCGTAAGAAAGATCAGCATATTTGGTTTCTGAATAAACTTTTGTGATCGCTTTGAAGAGATCAATTGCATCTTCAATGTCAGACTTTTTGGATGCTCTTTGAGCCTTACCAAGTGATGCGTTAGCATACTTATATTCATTAAGCGCGAGAAAACTCTCGGTCTCATTAAGGAAACCCTCTGCAGTGTTTTTGGACTCTGCACTGAGACCGGGCGCTGCGAGCGCGCGCCTGTAGTTTTCAATCGCCTGTCGGAAAAGTTCAATTTGCTCAGTTGCCTCAAGTTCTGGATCCAAAGCGGCGTTATAGTGCTTATTGCCAATGTTGATGAACGCCTCACCAGCGAACTTGCTATTGTTATATTCCTTGACAAGTATCTCGTTTGTTTCGAATAGTTTGTCAAGAAATGCTTTTTCAGCATCTGTATTACCTGCGTCTTTCGCTGTTTCAGAGAGAAATTGATAACAAGTAGCGATAGCGTATAAGGATTCAGGAGCTTTTTCATGCGTCTTGTTAACCCATCTGACCTTATCATATTCAACAATAGCTTTTTCAAACTGCTCTGTTGTATAGTAAGCTTCGCCAGCTTGATACTGCCAGAGTGCAGCATCTTTGGCATTTGGATAGCGTTTGACAAGATCATTGAAAACCTTAACAGAAGCGTCAAAATAAGCAACAGCTTGCGGAGACATCTCTTCGTCTAATCCAACTTGCATCCGTCCCAAGTCAAAGTTAGCAGAGGCTAAATAAGTTAATGAAGTCTCCACGTCCCCTGATAGATCCTTTGAGGCAGGGAATATACCTGCATCCGCATATTTAACAAACTCTGTAAGCGGATCAATGGCGAGTAACAACTCTGCGCGCCGCTTAAATCCGGCACCAAGCGAATAGTATATCTGGCCGGCTTGGAAAAGCGAATTTTGTACATACGGAATGACCGATTGTTTATCCGCCTTCTCTATAGGCGAAGCAAGTTTGCTAACTTCAAAGAAAGAAGAAGCGGCTAACCCACTCGTGTCAATATAGGGCTTAAGATCAAATCCTTGGGGTAGATCCTCAGGATAGTGGGTGCGCGCTTTATCTGAATAGAGAAATCCGAGGGTATATAGCGCAGCAACTTTTTGCGCAACAGTTGCAGTCGGACTTGTCTTAAGTGCTTCTACTGAACTTATTGAATCAGCGATAGCCTCGTCTAAGCGATCCAATTTCACAAACAGTTCAGAACGGCGGAGACCAGCATCAGCAACCATAGAAGCAACACCGGTATTCTGTTCCGTACTATAGTTGGCAATCAAGTTTTGGAAAACTTCCAATGCTTTATCAAGTTTGTTGAGTTTTTCTTGATAAATCAAACCCATCCTATAATAGGACTGTGCCTTCACCAGATTATCGGCTAACTGAATAGCGTTCTGATAGTTTGTCAATGCATCATCATACATCTTAAGATGTTCGTCTTGTGCATAAGCCATTGCAAAATAGGAACGTCCTCGTAAATCAGCATCTTCGCTATTAGCAATAATGTACTGATACTCTTTCACAGCGTCCTTATAATTACCAACGTTATTGAATAATTCAGCAAGTCGCGAGTGCGCTTGAGAGATCAGATTCTTGCGATTTTCGTCCTCGGTTTGACCTTCAAAGGAAGTGACCTGCTTGAAGGCATCAATTGCACCTTGCGTATCCTTTAACCCAAACTTTGATAAACCGAGCGTATAATTTGCGCTAATGAGGTTATCAACGTTATCCGTCATTCCGAGAACTTTTTCTGCTTCACTGGCAGCATTGGTATACGCGAGTTGTGCTGCATCAGCATCTTCAGCTTTCTGAGCTATCTGGTAATAACAGACAGCAGATTGAAATTGTGCAGTTGGTGCAATTTCGCTATTTGGGAATTTTTCGACGAATAATTTATACGCAGCGAGAGCTTCTTCAAAACGTTCTTTACTGTAGTAAGTATGCCCAATCTTAAGTTGTGATCGGATGCGAGCATCTTCGCGTGCTCCAGAGTTATTAACAACTTGCTGTAGACTCGCGACAAGACCTTCAATATCATCAGCGTTTATGTTTTCAAGGGCAGTTGCTTTGATAAGATCAATTTGTCCGAGTGTTTGGAGAACCAACTCTTCACTACTGTCAGCGAACTTTTCGGTTGCTGCGTCTGCTGTCTGAACAATAAGTGACCACTTCGTTGTATCACCATGTTTTTGGGCAGCATCTTGGTAAACAAGTGCCAAGCCATAATAGGCTTCAATGGCGTTTGGACTATCCGCGTATTCCGCAACAACCTTATTGAAAGCCTCTGCAGCTTTTTCAATAAGCTCAGGTTTCTCCGATGAAGCATGATAGTAGCAAAGACCGACAAAGTACAATGCATCATCTGCATATTCACCTGTTGGGTTACCATCAACAACATCTTGGTATTCGGCAGCCGCTTCTTCAAACCGTTCTTCAGCACGCAGCAGATCTGCAAGCTTAATTTCTGCCAATGAAAGATTGTTTTTATCTTCAAGTTTTGACATTATTGAATTGTAATAAGTGATAGCTTGGGGTTTGTCCCCCTGCCTCACATAACTGTTTGCGGTGAGCAAAAGTGCACGTTCATAGTAGTTACTGGCTTCAGGAATCATAGCGTAGCGTTGTCGCGCTGTATCCCATGCCCCCAGCATCTCGTGTGAGAGAGCTTCGTTCATGAGACATGCTTCAACCTGTGCAATACGTTCTGAGAAGTCTTGGTAACGCCCTTCTTCAATGCCAGGACGAAAAGATTCATCAGAAAACATGTTGATAGCGCCTTGGTATGCCTCAACAGATTTTTGGAGATATTCCGCATTGAAATTTGTGGTAGTATCACCTTCTTGATAACCTTCAGGTTTCGCGGCTTCATAATAGGAACGACCTTCAAAGAATTTGCCCATTAACTTGATAAGATGGAATTTTGGAAGTGGACGGTATTCCCACAATTTAGCGTATTCTTCTGCGGCTTCAACGTATTGCTTAAATTCGGTGCGTTTAATGTCAGCAAAGCGGAGTTGTACCTCTGCAGCAAGGATATCAAATTCGTTATCGTTACGATTTTTTTCAATAAACTCGCTAGCAATTTTCTCCAATTCTTCCTTGCGTTCCAAGTCATTCAATGTCCAGATTGCACCATATAGTGCATGCGGCACAACAGGGTTTTCTGGGAAATCGTCAACGGTTTTCAGGTACCATTCTAACGCGAGTTCAAGCGTTGCTGCCCCTTCCTGCGTCTCACCAGCATCGCGTTGATTAGTTCCAAGTTTGTAATATGCTTCACCAACTTGTAAAGAGCAATAAGGTGTTAAACTGAGTTCAGCGGCTTCTTCGGATTGCATTTCACTTTTTTCATGTTCAATAACCGATTGATATGAAGTGATAGCATCACTCCAACGATCCAATCGGAACTGACTATCGGCTATACCGAGTTTTGCATCACCGATGAATGCACTCTCTGGATATTCGTCTAACAGTTTTGTGTAAGATACAATTGCGTTTTCATAGTCAGCTTGATCAAAGTATGTTTGCCCAATGGCAGACTGAATTTCGGATTGGAGTCCACGGTCTGCTGTATTTTGGAGTGCTAACTCAAAGTTAACGCGTGCATTGTCATAGTCTTTCTGTTTAGCATAAATATGACCTTGGTCGAAGTATGCCGCCGTAACAAGTTGATGTTCCGGAAATTGTGTAATGAAGTTTGTATAACGACTAATCGCTTCATCATCTCTATTAAGTTGATTCAAACAGAAAGCGGCTTTATACATCGCTTCGGCATGCAGTTCTGGAAAATTCTTAAACTCATCAGTTGCAAATTTATCAAATTCCGGGTAAGCTTGTTCGTAATTGCTTTCGTCAAGGAACGATTGAGCGATGAGAAGCTGCGCGTCATCCTTGAATTCAGAGTTAGGAAAACCGACAAGAATATTGTTAAAAGCGGTCCGAGAGCTCTCATAATTTCCTAACTTATAATTCAATTGACCGATTGCGTACCACGCGTTCTCTACTTGTAGACTGTTAGGGAAATTATCAATCAATTGTGTGAACTTTGCTTCAGCAAGTTCATATTGTTCTGTTCTATATAGAATATGTCCCCAGAGGTATGTTAACCCTTCTTGATGTTTAGCCATAGTAGCGTTAGGAGCCACTTTTTCAATATACTCAAGCGCTGTATCATAGTGGTTAACATCACCTGTCTGCTCAGCAAGTCGAGAATAAGAAACAGCAATTTGAAAATTAGCAAGCGTCGTAAAATCTTTGTCAATCACTTCGGTTTTCACACCGCGTTTTTTCGACTCTTCAAGTGCCTCAGTATACTTGGCTATCGCCCCTTCATAATCCGCTTGTTCATATAGTCCTTTAGCAGATAAGTAGAGTTGCTCCACCTTTTTTGAACTTCCCATCATAAAAGGCGAGAGTAGAGCAACGATAAGGGCGAGACCGCCAATAATGCCCAAAATTCTTGGATTCATTACATTCTCCTTTGGATATAGATAAAGAAAAGTTGGGGGAATAAAGAAAATCTTCCACCCATTGATTTTTCAAAATATGGACGGAATACAATAACCGCCCTGTCTTTTGTAAATCTGTCTTGATAGCACATCAAGACTATATTATGAAGTATCAAAACACTTCGTTTGATTTGAAAGTAGTTACAATTTACTTAAGTCGTAGAGTTCTGGCATATTAAGTACTTCTGAAGATACGTTTTCTGAAGACACGTTCATTAATTTGTCAACATACCGGGATAACCTACGGTGCTTTCGCTGGTATTTCTCTGAAAAGGGGGCAACTTGAAGTTCCAACGGAAGCGAGGCATAATTATCCTCTTGTAGAGGTGATTTCCTGCTTAAAACGTCAGGTTGTGCATAAACAATAAGTTCAGAATCCGCAGCATCACTCGGAACAGAACGATCATTACTGAGATGCATAACAATAATATGCCCTTCGGTTTCAGTAGTTAATGGCTCTGTCAATTTCCAATAGCCTATTTTCTCTGAATTTGCTGCGGGAGTTGGTGAACTAACTTCTCCAGGTGCCTTCCGTTTGGTTTTACGATCATTGTAAATGTCTTGTCGCAACTTTGATTTTGCGTTGACAGCAGCTGATTCGTTGGATAGATCCGTTTCACCTGCTTGTTGTAGATATACCTTAGGTGGTGGTGAAACTTCCTGTTTCAGTAGATGCGTTACCACAAATCCTGTAGTTATTAACACCAAAAGCACACCTAATGGTAACGCATTCATCCTGATGAAACTATATCGCCCAAAACTTTGACGAAGTTGCGTTAGCAAAGACCAAGTAAACTGCAACAACGAAGTCTTTAGCCGTTGGTTTAGCGGGATGGGTCCCTTATTTTCAATACAACGGTGCAATTCTACCTCAAATTGGTGAAAATAACTATCAGGTGTCTCGGGTTCAACATAAAAACCAACAACAAGATCACGCGTCTTTTTGAGAACATTGACTTCATGTTGACATACTAAACAGCACTGGAGATGTGCCTCAACCTTTGCAGTGTCGCGCGCTGAAAGCGTATCATCTATGTAATCTGATATAAAACGTTGTATAGCATTACATTTCAGTTTCATAACTTTTGCCGGTTTCCTTGTTTTGTTACACTTATTGGAAACCGCTCCCACAAGAATTTTTAAACAATTATTCAATTTTACCGACAATAGTGGGAAAACTTGTTAAAAATCGGAGTTTGCATCAACGTACGGTTTTAACAACGTTCTGAGATGTTTTCGGGCATAGTGTAAACGTGATCGGACTGTTCCCTCGGAACAATTTAATATTGACGCTATCTCGGGATGTGTTAACCCTTCTAATTCATGAAGAATGACTACAATCCGATGTTTAAGTGAGAGACTGTTGACCGCCTTTGTTACCCAATACCGTAGTTCAGTTTTCTCCGCTTGAATTTGTGGATCACTTGTCATCTCCGCTTTTTGTCGCGCATCTGGATGAAATTCGGATTCATCTGTAGTAACAAGCGGAGATTCACGACGCCGTTTACGCCGTTTGACGAAGTTGAGTGCCTCATTGACAGCTATTTTATAAACCCATGTTTCAAAAGCTGCCTCCTGCCGAAAGGTATGAATTGACTGATATACCTTTATAAAGGTTTCCTGCATTACATCGTTGGCATCCTCGTGATTTTTGGTGATTTGCATCGCGAGACGGTGCACCATTCGTTTATATTTTTCAACCAACGGTGCTAATGCTGTTTCATCTCCTTCACGAAGATGGTCAATGAGTAAGGCTTCAGTCCTTTCCACGAAAAAATCTCCTTCGGCTTCTATTGTATTAGACAACGCTATTTCAAAAACCGTTCAATTTTCTCCAAACATTATAGCATATATTAATAATTTGTGTTAAAAAAAGTGAATTTGTAAGGGTGTGTTAATATTTTGTCACATTGGTTCAATCTGCAAAGGGGACGTTGTGTTTTTCTACTGTAAGATGGACAGGAGTCCGTGCCTATAACTGGTGTGTGTTGACTTGACAAAGACTTTACATACCCATTTTGTTATTCAACTTCACAGCTTGCATCCATAAAAAAGGACAGCGTATCTAAGATACGCTGTCCTTTTTAGCGAAATAGTCGAAAATTTACTCTTTAGCTTTAGTAACAAAAGTGAGGCTAATTTCGGCTTCGTTCCCAGCACCGTCTTTGACCGTACCTGCAATTTCGTACTCGGTTTCGTTGCTGAGTTCTTGACCGGCATTCCCTGAAAGCATGATTTTGTTGCCATCCGCCTTGGATGTCCAACCAACATCATCATCGCCGTCCATCAGCATAAGATCGCCGGTGACGGGTTCGTTGAAGGTAACTTCTATACCATCTTCAAACACCTTCGCGGGATCAACGCCTTCAGCACCATCTTTAGGATTGCTGCCAGTGACTTCCGGCGCGGCTTCATCAGCTGCGACAACGGTGTAGTTAAGTGTGTGGCTGCCATCACCGTTTGTCCACGTAATGTTTAGTGCAAGTGCACCAGGAGTGAAAGGACCGGTGATGTTACGGGACTTACCAGATCCAGCGACTGTACCAGCACTGACTGTTACATCACCTGGGTTGTTGTCAAATGAGACACTGATACTGCCGTTCGCTGCGAGATCGCCACCACTTGCGGGCGTAGCACTAACAAACGCTGCAGCTTCAGGTTCAGGTTCATCATCACCATCACCACAACCAACCATGTATACGGCAAACAAGGCTGCCATGATTATTGCCAAGGTTCTAAAAAAAAGTTTCATGAGTAGGTAACTCCTTAATTAAGGTTATCAGAATGTAAGGTACCCGAAAATCGGGCACAGATTAAAAACTTCATATATAGATGACATTTCCGTGTCGTTATATGTTAATTTCTACGATAGTGCCGGAACCTGCCATCATGCCCATGTTTAGTCAAGTAATCTTCAGACTATTTCGTTTGCCTTCCTCCGTGAAGTCAGAGGATAGGCGACGCTTTGAGAATTGAACTTTCTGTGGAACCTTCACCTTTTAACTAAATACCATTTGGATAGGTTATCTTCAGTTCCGAAAGTCAACACCCAAATTCTGTACCTTCAAGTTTAGCAAAATTTGCAAAATCTGTAAAGGTAAAAATCGATTTTCGCTTATTATTATACAAAATTATGCTTTTTTTGTAAAGCGAAAATCAAAATTTTTAATAAATTTGCTATAGATTAACATAAATTAAAATGTATATCAAGTAAAAATGATACATAATTCATTAAAATTTTGCAAATTTGGAGATATTTAGCTTTCCTGATGTTCAAATAGTGTCATTTGTTCAATTGAGTTTCCGATAATGTGGTTTTGAAGATGGTCGGGGTGTGTTAGTATATCAACAACTGTATCAAGTTGGTCAGGTAAAAAAGGCAAAGCACCATTTCTAATCAGTTGACGTGTTCCTTCGTTATGTTGATTATATGAATTCCACTGACATGCCAAAACAGGGCGGTCTTGTAGTTGCGCGTATCGCGCAGTGTGCATTGCCCCTCCCTCTTTTGAGGTTTCAACTACCACTGTAGCCTTAGAAAGCCCGCTAATAATCCGATTGCGTAAAACAAGATTAGCAGGTGTTGGTGAAGCAGGAAACGGGTGTTCTGAAAAAACATAACCTGTTTCACATATTTTTATAGCAAGTTCATGATTTTCAGATGGATAGATAGACGAGAGATCCGTTGATACAACACCAATAGTTGTTCCATTTACTCCTAACGCGCCGTAATGTGCATTGGTATCTATACCACTTGCAAGTCCGCTCACTATCGTAAAACCTGCTTCAACTAAGCATATTGAAAGTCCAAGCGTTACATTAATACTGTCAACTGTCGGACGGTTGCTTCCCACAATTGCAACACACTGTTCGTTCATCTCAGATAATTCACCGATTCTGCAAAGGACTGTTGGCGCATCCGGCACAGATCTCAAAAGGGCAGGATATTCAGCATCTTTTGGAAAGATAACTTCTATACCTTGGTTATTTAGTGCCTCTAATTTTCGACGCAATTCGGCAAATCTATTGCGTACAGTAAGTATCCGTGATGCTAAGATTGGATTGAAGTGTGGTAACTGTGCAATTTCAACTAACTCCGCATCAAAAATGCGGTCAGCACTACCGAACCGTGTTAACAAACGTTTGAGGCGAACCGCACCAATGCCTTCAACCGAAGCAAGCGCAAACAAATATTCCCGATGTTTCTCTTGATCTGTTTCGGTTGAATACGACATATCAACAGCAAAAACCATCCAAAGTGTTAATCATGAAAGTAATTTACAAGAGAGAAATTTCTATCTCAGAATATCTACTACTTTCTTTATTCTACAAGTACAGTATTAATGTAACATACTATTAACAATTTTTTCAACTGCAAAATGCTATAAAGCAGAATCATATAGTAGTTTCAATCTTCTGTCAAATATCTCTTTCTGTAGGAGCGATCTCCTGGTCGTAACCTATCTAAAATATTAAGAAAAACCTAAAAACTGAATGGTTCTGTGCTAAAAAGAGCAGGGTTATTTAGTTTTATGAATTTTCATTTTATCAGGTTTACTGTGAGTTTAGGTTTTGAAGCGAGATATTTGATTGTATCAGAGATAGCCGTATACCCTGCAAATCGGAATACCGATAATGCTGTATTACGATTTGCTGCCATGACTTGTGGGATACCACCACACCGGACAGGAGAGGTGTCTTCCCCGAGCACCATATCCCGCATCCAATGTGACTTGTTCTCTATTGACCAATGTCCACGCCGTATTTCAAGTAAGCGCTTTGCAGATGCTGCTTCGGGTGTCAGACTTGTAATACCATAGTGAACTTTGGGTGTTTCTTCTCCTGTTTTCAGATATTTGCCCGTATAATGATATTGGATCACTTGTGCTATCCCTGGCCAGTCCAGATAGTCATTGAGACTTGTGCTTGCTTTGGCACATCTTGTTTCAACTCTACCATGCGATTTTTCAACTGTCTCGTAAATGTAAATAGGGTCTGTCAATAGAGGATGTGTTGTATTACAAAGCGTGTCAAGTATGTCTTGAAAAAGTTTCTCAATCGCACGTAAAGTTCAGGTTGGTTGTCTTTGACAGGAAGCATATAGTCTCCATCACGATTTATGATGGCGTGGCAGAAAGTGCGCTGTGTCAAGACACCCTATCAAATCGGGACGACTTTCTATCACGGTGTTTACCCATTGTGTCAGAGTTTCTTCTACTACCACAACAGCTAACTTTTTCAATAGATTATGGATCGTTGCTGCACAAGGTGTTTTCTTATGTGTGAAACCGAGTGCCTTTGCGAGTGCTGGTTGTGAGCGTACCCAAGTTACGATAGATGTATACCCTTATGTCCACACATCAAACCGATGACAATAAGTACGAGGATGGATACCAGCGGATGTCGCTTTCCTTTCTCGTTGCGTGGGTCTGTCACTGCTGTTATTATGGGTATGTGTTACTTTCCCACTTAGGTGTTGTTTTTATGTTTTTTATCATTTGAAATATGGCATTCAGTCCCGCTGAATGCCATACGGGGAATGCCTAAATGGCATTCATACCGTTGATTTGGCGCATTCATAGCGTTGATTGGGTAGGACGATATGCTTATTTTTTATGCCGTTCCTACGGGACTAAAGAGAACAAAAGTTTGTGTCTCTGTGCCAAAAACTTTACAAACCCAATTAATTCGTTGCCTTGATTTCAGTAGATATGGTATGATAGAAACATGCATCAAAACGAGCCAAGTGCTATTCAGGACGTTGAGAAACCTTCAACACTCCGTTTTTTTGTCGGTACTCTCCTCTTCGGTTCTATCCTCATCATTTTAACCTGTTATTGGATTATCTCAGCAGAAAACCGTGTGGTATGGGAACTCACAGATTTCTCAATCTTTCCCACCGTGCTTTTCACATTCTTTCTGCTTGCTGCACTTTCACCTTTCCTAAAAAGACTGTTCAAGCACGCTGCCCCAACTTCACGTGAACTCGCGTTGACGTACATCATGGTTTCGGTCGCAACAGCGCTTGCGGGGCACGATATCGTCCGCCAATTAGTGCCGATGATAGCAAACGCGGGATGGTTTGCAACGCCAGAAAATGAATGGGCGGACATCTTCTTTCGCTTTTTACCAACATGGTTGACGATTACGGATCGCAAAATTCTGCAAGGCTATTTTGAAGGAGATGACACCTTTTGGCAACCCCGCTACATGGAAGCGTGGATGTGGCCAATTATTGCGTGGAGCGGTTTGGTGATTGTACTGATGTTTATGATGTTATGTATCAATATCATCATCCGAAAACAGTGGATAGACCATGAAAAGTTGAGTTATCCGCTGACAACGCTTCCAGTTGAACTGCTCGGCAATACGTCTAACCTTTTCCGCAATAAACTAATTTGGCTGGGTTTCGGGATTGCATTTGGACTTGAGATTTTGGCAGGATTGAATTATCTATTTCCTGTAATTCCCTCGCTTACGATTAAGTATAGACTCTTCTTTCCAGATCGCCCTTGGAATGCGATGGGGCGTTTGCCTGTCTATGTCTATCCATTTGCAGTAGGGTTAGGTTACCTCATGCCGTTGGATTTAGCACTATCTTTCTGGAGTTTTTACCTATTCTGGGGGTTGCAGCGCGTCTTTTTCACTGCAATAGGATGGACAACGGCAATCGGTTTCCAAACAGAACAACGGGCAGGGGCATGGATTGGGATAGGATTACTTGCCCTGGTAACAAGTCGAAGAGAAATTTTAAAGGTGTTAGGGGGTGTATTTTCCTTTAGATCAAAAGATCGTTTATATCAACTTGCTGTATTTGGCTTGATATTTGGATTAGGGATTGTATTGATATTTTGGTATTTCGCTGGATTATCGCCATGGGTTACGCTCGGATATTTCGGCATTTATTTGGTATTATGCATCGGGATGACCCGCATGCGTGCCGAACTTGGTCCCCCGACACACGAGTTGCACGGGGTTCATCCAGACCGAATTATGTTACTATTTTTAGGTAGTCGTCCATTAGGTGCGCAGAATTTGACAAACACAACCTTATTATCCTGGCTTGCTTACGGGTATCGGTGTCATCCGATGCCACATCAACTGGAAGCGTTTAAAATTGGCAGACACTTCCGTCTTGGTGAGAATCGGTTGGTTATTGCCTTGATAGTAGCATCAATTGTGGGTGCAGTCATTTCCATTGTTGGGCATGTGGCACTCTATTATGAATTTCGGTTTGCTCGCTGGGGAGTCGGTGAGTTTAACCGCCTGCAAAACTGGATTACCGCACCGCGTGCGCCGAACTTTCCGGCTATTCAACACATGGGGTTTGGCTTCCTTTTAACCGGTGTGTTGACGATTCTCAAACGACAGTTTTTGTGGTGGCCGTTTTATCCAGTCGGATATGCCGTAGGAAACGGTTGGGCTATCGGATGGATGTGGTTTTCAATTTTCTTAGGATGGCTCTTTAAAAGACTTCTCTTTACGGGGGGTGGTGTGCGTGCTTATCGCAGAGCGTTGCCCCTGTTTTTGGGACTTATCTTTGGTCAGTTCCTTGCAGGAAGCCTGTGGAGTTTGTTAGGCGTGCTGTTTAACAAAAACATGTACACCCTTTTTCCCTGAGAGCTTAAAAATCTTCCAACGCCTCTGCTTCAGACGCGTATACACCGATGCTTTGTGTCAATCCGATAGTATTAAAAATAGTTCTTACCTGCATCGCCGGATGTGCAATACGTAACGTTTGTCCTTTATCCCGTGTCTTCCAAAGTAATTTAATTATTGTGCCAAATCCGCTACTTGTAATGAAACTTTGCCGATCAAAGTTGAGCAGAAGTTTTGTTGCCGCCTGCACTCCATTGTCAGCATAGGCATCATTAATAGCCTCTTCAGATTCGTTTGTTAGGTAACCTGTAATGTCAAATATTGCAACGTCGCCTTCGTGTCGGATAGAGATCTGTGGTTGTGCTCTCACATTTTCCTCCCAAAAATTAAAATCCTAAATTCGTAAGAAAGAAGCATCAATCTTCAGTTAAAGTGCGTTGAAGCGGTTTATGTTCCTGTTGTTCGTTAACTATTGTTCCGTTTTCAAGATGGAGCCATGTCTCAAATTGACGTTCACCTTCCCGTAATTGAATCACTCGTGCCCCGCGCGGAAATCCCTCTTTGCCATAACAATTGAAGCCGGTAGTTCTCCCGTAGCAGAGGCGAATCCCGTGTAAATCTCCCCAGAAATCGTTAATATGTTCGTGACCAACAAAGGTCCCCATAACATCTCCCGCTTCGTGTAGGGCAGCAAAAAAACCGGAATTAATTAGGGGCGGGCAAACCTTCTCATACTTTGCACCGTAGCAAGTGTGAAAATCCCATACTTCATCATATTCAGGAATTGGTATGTGGAAAAAAGCGAGGGCGGGCAGCGGATTTCCTGCGGAAGCAGTATATCTCCTAGATTCGCTGAGGTACCACTCAATCTGGGCGCGCCTGATCCAATCGTAGCCACCAATATCTGTTGGAGCATAACTACCTGAATCAACAAAATAAAGTAGTGCGGCAGATTTTGTGCCATCTGAACTTTCAACTGTTAGAACATAATTTCCTACACCGGGAATGTCTTCCGGGCCAGGTTCTGCAAGCGATAAGTCACTTTCCTGCATGACTTCCATCAATTCGTGGCGATTTGCCGTGCCTTCATCATCATGGTTGCCGAAGACCGCTGCCCAAGGAAAATCGCACCGTTCCAAAATCTCAATAATCTGTCGAAGGGATTCGGCAGCATCATCACATCCGCCTCCGGACAAAATGTCTCCGGTTAACACGATTAAATCAGGTACTTCTGCTTGTGCAACACTTTCCATCAAAGCCGCGGATTGCTGGTCAACAGGTTCACCGTTTTGCCAATGAATATCAGTAAATTGGACAATTTTAAAACAACCATTCTCGCGAAACTTTAGTTCATTTTTCATTTCTATAATTTTCCTCCCGTGTAACTATAAACACAATTCTGAAAATTTGCAAGTAAATTCAAGGTATTATTTCCAAAATCAAAATCTTTGACTCAAAATTGACTCAGAATATGTCGTTCTGCTCTGCGGTTTCTATAGAGACATCTAACCCAAAAAGGAGGCAAAACCAAGTAAAAAGGGGGTTTTACCAAAAAATCCAACGAATTTACAACTAAAATAATTGATTGATACAATCCGATTAAAGGGAAATATGAATGTCAAATATTGTCTAAAAATGGTAACAAATATAAAAAAGTAGCGTTAATTTTCTCAATCAAAACAACGAGTTATTTTACAATTATTTGAAGTTGTGCAATATGATTGAATTTTTAAACACCGATCCTAATCTTTGGTGTAGCTGACAAGGGAAAATCTTAGGTTTCCAAAAGAGTGGAAACTTTATAGATTAGGGGAATTAATTATGCAAAAAGCACTACTTATCATCTGTGTCTATTTCATTGTGTTTGTGTTTCTGGGGGTCTTATGGTATTATCCAGTGATGCCATTTCTCTTTTATAACACACTCGCAGATTCTGAAATGAAGCAACGGATGGAAAACGATTTGATTGATTTTTATGGTATTGTTAATGAGATGCACCAACTTGTACGCGAAGGGACATCGCTCACTGGACGCGAAAAAGTTGTTTTCGTTCTCACGCCTCTGGGCGAGTACGGATTCATAATATGGCCCATTTTTGGTCTTCTATGGGGCTTGTGGCGTGGGACGTTTCATCTGTTCAGATTACGAAAATTAGATCCTGTCTCTTCCACTTAATAATTCAATGGATTTGAAAATCTTAAAACAGGCGTTATCCTTAGGACACGCCTGTTTTATTTTTATACAGTTCAAGGTTTTCTTGCCTTCTCCTACAAGCAGTGGTATAATTTAAGGTAAGTATCCAATGAGTGAATACTAAGATTTACATTCGATTCAAAGCGATCCGTTCAATACAAATTACTGCACAATGAATACTTTTGATACTCACACTACTATTCTCTCAAATGAGAAAGTCGCAGAAGATCATTTTTTGTTACGTTGTGAGTGTTCTAAGATTGCACAGTATGCACAGCCAGGACAATTTATCCATGTCCTGATTTCAAACGGTGCTGGACTTTTGCTGCGCCGTCCGTTTACAATCTATACGGTTGACGGACATCAAATTACAATGCTCTATCAGATCATCGGTGAAGGAACACAGCGGTTATCAGAGATGCCGAAAGGGACATCGTTGCATGTATTGGGACCGCTTGGAAATACGTTTGATATTGAGAACACACCCCAACCGGCAATTTTAGTTGGCGGCGGTGCGGGTATCGCGTCTTTGATGCTACTTGCAGTTGCGTTGCGTACACGTGATATACACACGATCGGATTAGTAGGAGCGCAAAATCAAGGGCGACTGTTGAGCGTTGATGATTTGAAAGCAATAGGTGTTGCAGTGCATATCGCTACCGATGATGGAAGTGTCGGACATCACGGGTTTGTTACAGATATTCTAACAGATATGCTTAATAAAGACAGTTTGAATCTTCCAACAATTTACGCTTGTGGACCACACGCCATGCTCGCCGCTGTCTCAAAGATTACAACAGAATTTGAAGTTCCTACACAGGTTGCTATGGAAAATCGCATGGGGTGTGCGATGGGTGTATGTCTTGGGTGTGTTTGTCCCGTCCGTATTGACGCGAATCGGATTGAGTATCAGCGTGTTTGCACCGAAGGTCCTGTTTTTAATGCTAAAGATATTGCGTGGGAAATTTAACAAGCAAAAATGGAATCTACATTCTACCATAAATTGACGGCAACAAGCCTTGACGGAGAACTGCTTTCAGATACTTGTTGTGAAAAGATATTATCCGCCTCGGAAGTAGAATTACTTCCGTTGTTGGACGCTGCGTATCAGGTTCGCAAAACATATTTTCAAAACAGAGTCCAACTGCATATTCTTAATAACGCACAGAACGGCAATTGTCCAGAGGACTGCCATTACTGCGTGCAAGCAAAAACTGCAACGACAGATATTGACACCTATTCTTTAAAACCGGAGTCTGAAATTCTTGCTGAGGCAGAACGTGCATATCAGTCTGGTGCATACCGCTACTGTATTGTGATGAGTGGACGCGGGCCACGTCCTAAACGCGTTGAACAACTCGCACACTTGATCCAAACGGTAAAATCACGGTACCCGATTGAGGTGTGTTTATCCGTAGGATTGATTGATGAATCCGCTGCGCGCACATTAAAGGAAGCAGGATTGGACAGATTAAACCACAACCTCAACACTTCAGAATCACACTATCCCAAAATATGTAGCACACATACCTATCAGGATAGAATGGATACGCTACGTGCTGCACAGTCCGTTGGACTTGCATGCTGCTCAGGTGTGATTGTTGGGATGGGTGAAGAAAATAGCGATTTAATAAGGGTGGCAAAGGAACTACGTAGGTTGGAAGTAGCCTCAATTCCTGTCAATTTTTTCTTGCCGATTGATGGTACGCAGTTATCGGAATCCGTTACGGCACATCGGAGTGTGCCTACTACTTTGACACCGGATTACTGTTTGCGTGTGTTATGTCTGTATCGGCTCCTAAATCCGAGTGCAGAGATACGGGTAGCTGCAGGCAGGGAACATCATCTACGAGGCATGGAGGTGATGGCGCTCTATCCCGCGAATTCAATGTTTTTGGAAGGCTATCTTAATGCAACAGGGAAGGAATCTTTACGCACGCTGCAGATGATAGAGGATGCTGGATTTATCGTTGAGACGAACGGAGAAATCTCGGAACAAATACAGACTGAACAGGGAGGAGTGCTTCTCAAAGAATTAAAAGTGCTTCGTCCACGGATGGAATCCAATACATAACCTAATAGGAATCGCAGCTTTATTTCTTAGACCCGTTTTGACATCACAAAGGAACCTGTGCTTCAATGTATGCGGATGTTTCATCTGGAGTTTTGTAAACGGGTGATTTAGAGGTAGGTTTGGGAACATCTTCACCCAGATTTCCTGCAATTGTTACTGTCCTGTTATCTTGTTTGGATACCGATTGAATTTAGAACTCTTTTACGTTCTTTCTTATTTTTGTTTATGTGGGGAAGGAACTTGAAATTATCTTGTATATTTTTGAGAAGTGGAATTTGTAGTGCATAATCTTCCAAAATCTGATTGAGGCTTTCCACGATTTGCTGATCTTCTGATAATCTCACAATATTTCCTTTATTTTAATTGGTTTTTGTTTCAACTAATTTTGATAAACTGCTTAAATTATAACTTTTCTGCAACATTAGAATTGCTTGATTTTATCCGATGGAGATTTCACAATGAGCATTTTCCTGTGTCACCTGAGATACAAGGTCTTCTAACTTCAGACGAGGCATCTTCATCACGCGACGAATTTTTAATTAACGAAACACCTTCCTTAACTTCTCTACCGATCCGACCTCAACAATTTTCAAGATACCTCTCGCTTTTAAAATCGATTCAAACTCAAAACGGTGTATCCCTGCAAACTCCGAGGCTCTCCCAAGTGTTACTTCCCCAGTTTGATAGAGTTGAATTGCAGCATCAAGACGGGATTTCTGTTTATTATTTACCAACTTCTCAAGGGCATCAATAATCAAAGTATGAGAATCAGGATAAAGCCCAACCCCAATTAAGGCATCAACCTCTTTTTCAAGATCGGGCGATTGAATTTCAATCCGTAGCATCAGGTATCACCTCCCCAAAACTTACAAAAAGCCAGATCCAGAGAAACCGATCTGGCTTCGTCCGTCCGCTTGCGTCTATAGATAGCAAATATAGATAACATATTTCACTTGATATGTCAATTAGGGCAGGTATATTTGCAGAGCCATTCAATTGTCGAGTTTTCCCATTTAATTGTATTGTAGGAGGGAACTCCGATTCCCGACTATCCTTGTGTTTTGTCGCGATTCGGAGATCGCTCCTACAAGAAGAAACAGATGTAGCCTATGCGATTATTGGAGAATTGAATGGCTCTGGGTATATTTTGGGTGTTTCCTGTCTGAATTGCTCCTACCGATCCCCAACCTGCTCACGTACAGGTGGATTCTCTGGCACATCAGGTTCAGGACGCTGATCCAACCACCACGCAAACACAACCACCAAAAACGCCAACACAATCGCACTGAGTGCCATTGGCGCTCCCACCGTTTTTTCACCATCGGCAAGGCTTTCTGCCTGCATACGTATCCTGAAAAACGCAATAACACCAGATAACACGGCAACCGCAGCTAACACAAGGTTTACCTGCCATGGCACACGGAAAAGCACAGTGATGAGCGAAATTATAGCAACCGTCAAACTCAGTAAGGCAAATGAATTGTAAGGTCTTGTATCTGTTTCTGTCTCGGAAATATCAGCATACCGACGTGGTGGGACAGGAGCATCATCTTGATACGTCATCTCAATGAGCCGTATGAACTCGGCGAACAACTTCTCTTCCTGAATCCAATCATAAAGTTCCGGGTATTCGTGCCTGAGAAGCATCACGAATTCTTGGCGTTGCGCACTGAAATCTGTAAACTCCTCCCAGTCCTTTTCTTCCACAGTGATATACGGTTCTTGCCCAACTCGAAGTTCATACCCTTGCCCCTCTACATAAACAACACTACCAATATCTTCACGGTGTGCGAGTAAAGTCTCCCCAGATTCGGTAGTCAATTGTGGATTTTCCTCTGCAACAGCAGTCATGTCGCGTTGTTTAAGTGCTTCTGCGGTTTCTTCAGATTGTGATGTGATCTCGTTATCAGCAATTGCCACGTCAATACGACTCACCAATTCTAAGGCAGTAACCTCATCTTCTGGCGCGACAAACAACGCTGTTTGGCGTTCCTGTTTTATCAGCATAGGACGACAGCGAATCTGTTGCGCACCTAAAGTTGCTTGGATGAGTTTCACCTCCCACTCATCACCAGTGCGGTAAATCTCAACCCAATTGGAAGTATCACCAACTTCCTCGTTTATGAAGTCTGATACTTGGTTCAATCTACCTTGGCTAACTTGTGCGTCCTGCGTCGGACTACTCAGTTTTCCTCTTTCCCCATTCATTGTGACTCCTGCTGGATGTGTTAATTGGTATTTTCCTTTTCTTGTTGGAGGGCTTTGTAAACCCGATTTCTGATGGCTTTGTAAACCCGATTTCTTCTGTAGGAGCGACCTCCTGGTCGCGACCGGGAGGTCGCTCCTACAGAAGATGAACAATTGTGAAAAACAACAAAACTACCACGTAACTGGCACAAGCCATTATGTTAATAATTCTGTATAAACTGCTTCTGTCAAAGCCGTATTCTTTTCACTGCTAAATAACTGCTCCGCGCGCTCACGTGCCGCCTTTCTCATCGCGATTAACTGTTCCCGATCAGTAACAAGTTCTGCAATAGCAGACGCAATTGCTTCAGCATTTTCAGGAGGCACCAAAATCCCTGTTTCAGGTATGACCAGTTCTTTACTTCCACCAAGCGGCGTAGCAATGACCGGCTTGCCAACCGCCATCGCCTCAATGATAGTACGTGGGCAAGCCTCTGGGATAATGGATGGCACTAACACAATGTCAAGCAACGTCGTAACCACGCGTGTATCGGATAAAAACCCTGTGAAGACAACAGAATCCTCAACCCCTAAATCGGCTACCTCCTGTTTTAGCGAAGCCATATAATCGTGGTCTTTCTGAAAATAGGGTCCACCGACAATTAACAATTTGATGTCAACCGATTCATTAAGTAAAATCTTTTTCAATTCAGCCATCGCCCTCACAAGAAAATGGATGCCCTTCTCTGGTGTAATCCGCGTCACAACACCCACAAGTATTGGCAACTCCGACTCACTCTCTATAGGTTTAGCATTTACCGAAAAGAGTTCTGTACGAAGGGTTTCAACCTCTGCTTCCGATGCCTGAAAAGCCTCTAAATCTACCCCATTATAGATGAGAGTCTGCTTTGCTTTAGGAGCGAAATCCCAACGTGTTGCCTCAGACACCAAAATCACCCGATGTAAAAGTTTTTCACATATTTTATCTAAAATACCGTAGGATGTTGCATAACGTTTGTGCATTAAAATTGGGATACGATTCAATTTCGCGACGATGCCACCAAGCAGCGCCACGGAAAGCGAATTTGCATGGATAAGATCAATTGCATGCTGCTTTACTGCCCGATGCAGTTGCAGAATAACCCGCAGTTGTTGAAAATCGTTGAGCAAATCTTGGGACGTAAAACGTTTCACCTTATCGGTTTTGTTATGTGCCTCGGGGAGAGACAACGGCAGAACCTGTGCATTTGTCTTTGCTACTTCTGTTGCAAACGGACTTTCGCCAAGGCATCCTACAAAAGGTGTGAAACACTGTTTGTTTAACGACTTCAATAAAAGCAGAAGGCTCCGCTGTCCCCCACCAATACCTGAACCACTATCAAGATATAGAATGTTGTATTTTGATGGATCGCGTGTTTTCATCTTCCCACGTAATGTAAATCTTTATACAGGTATCAGGTAGTCCGTCTGCCATCCGTTCTGCCCACTCAATAATACAGATACCGTCACTTTCCACATACTCGCTTAATCCAAGGTCAGCAATTTCTGCAGCGGTTTCAAGTCGATATAGATCAATGTGATAGATAGGAATCTCTCCGTTATATTCGTTGATGAGTATATAGGAAGGACTGCTGACGACCTCATTCGGAGCGATACCCACACCGCGCGCGATGCCTTGTGTTAAGCACGTCTTACCCGTTCCAAGATCACCGATGAGTGCGATAACGTCACCGGGTTTGAGTGTTTTGCCGAGTTTCTTCCCGAAAGTTTGTGTTTCCTCCGGACTTTCTGTCCTAAATACCTTTTCCATTACGCTCCTGCTGCACTACGCAAAATATCTTCTTGTGTTAAATTTTCGTTGGTAAATTCACCTGTAATCCTGCCTTCATGTAATACCAACACCCGATCACTCATCCCCAAAATCTCCGGCAGTTCTGAAGACACCAACACGATAGCAACACCTTCGTCAGCAAGTTGAGCGGTTAATGCATGAATTTCTGCCTTCGCACCAACGTCAATCCCACGTGTTGGTTCATCAAGAAACAGCACCTTCGGGCGCGTCATTAACCATTTGCCCAAAACCACTTTCTGCTGATTTCCACCGCTAAGTTGACTAACAGGAACATCAAGCGAAGGCGTTTTAATACGAAGTGTCTCCACAGAATGTCTGCTTTCTTGATACTCTACTTGACGGTTGATAACACCAAACGATGTAATTTCTCCTGATGCACAGAGACTTGTAAGTGTCATGTTCTGAACAACATCGTTATCTATAATAAGTCCGTACCGTTTCCGATCTTCACTGACTAACGCCATTCCCTCTTGTATCGCATCGCGAGGCGAACTAATTTGTACAGGTGCACCATCTCTATAGACTTTTCCACTCCATCTACCCGAGTATGCACCAAAAATAGTGCTAATTAGTTCCGTTCTACCTGCTCCCATCAGTCCTGCGACCCCAAGGATTTCTCCCTGCCGCACCTCAAAACTGATATTCTCAAGACGCGGAGGTTCTAATGGATAGGTGCTTAAATCTTTAACCTTTAGCGCAGTTAAGGCATCCCCTGATGGTGGCGAAAAATGCTCACGATCCGGAAAAAACGTTGTCAACTCACGACCCACCATTTGCGAAATTAATATATCTTCGGTGCATTCATCAATTGATTGTGTTGCAACTGTTTTTCCATCGCGTAGCACCGTCACACAGTCAGCAATCTGAAATATCTCCTTGAGTTTGTGGGTAATATAGATACAAGCAACGCCTTTGTCTCTGAGTTGCATCAGAATCTGACGGAGGATGTCTACTTCGCTTTTAGTCAACGCCGCTGTCGGTTCATCAAGTACAAGCAACCGCGCATTACGCGACAAAGCCTTTGCTATCTCAACAAGTTGCTGCTGCCCAATACCGAGTTTATAGACTTGTCCCTGTAACGGAATTTCCAATCCAAACTGCGTTAGCAGCTGCCCCGCATCGTGATACAAACGGGATTTGTCTATTACACCAAATCGACGTGGTTCCCTGCCAAGATAGATATTCTCAGCAACTGTCATCTCAGAGATCAACGCCAATTCCTGATGAATGACAGCGATACCAGCGTGTTCTGCATCACGCACGTTACGGAAACGTTGTTCAACACCGTTGATGTGTAGTTGTCCTTCATAAGTGCCATAAGGATGCACCCCGCCAAGAACCTTAATCAACGTTGATTTGCCTGCCCCATTCTCGCCACAGAGCGCATGAATTTTTCCAGAATGCACCTCAAAATTCACGTCATCTAACGCACGCACTCCGGGAAAATCTTTGGTTATTGCCTGCATGCTGAGAAGTGGAACTACCATTTTCGTTGATGCTCCGATACTGATATTCTCGTTATTATAGCAGGATCAAGTGCTGGATTCAAGGTTTTTGTCAAACCGAGAGGTGTGTAAATATTTCGGTATTAACCATGTCATCTTCTTGTTGGAGGGCTTTGTAAGCCCGATTTAACTATACACTGCGCATTTATATGAGGATTCATTGATACTGATTTCTTTTTTCTCTGAATCACGGAAACTTTACACACCACACCGAAGAAACCTGGCGTGACAAACAGAGATATGAACGAGTATCATAGAAAAACAGAAACCTTAAAATACACATAAAACCGAATTTCTATTAACGAATGTAAATTTTTCTTGACACACATTGAAAAAAATGTTATGCTAAATAACAACATTAGAATTTTTTGGAGAATACAATACTATGTCTGAAGAAAAAAAGGAAGAAATGGTTCCTGTAACCGCTGAATATGAGGTCGTTGACCAAGTAGATGACCAAGCAATTGTTGAACTGATGACAGGACAAACGATTCAAGATTACGTCTACTCTTTCAAACAGGGTGGACGTGTCGTTGAAGGGTTGACGTTAGCGGGCATTAACGAAGCTGCGAACCGAAGAGGTGGTATCCAGGTAGAAGAAATGAAGTATGAGGAACTTGAACACTCCTGGATTGCTACTGTCAAAGCAGTTGATACAATCACAGGTTCATCTCGTTGGGGAGCGTATGAACAACCGAAAATGAATGGCAGTCGCACCGATCCGTTCGCATTTACCAAAGCAGTTCATAAAGCACAACGAAACGCCATCAAACAGTTGTTACCTGTTCCCGTAATTCGTGAGGTGCTAAATTTCTATTTGCATCGTAAAGCCGGAGGCGGCAATACCCAGCAACAACCGCAGCCGCAACAGTCCAGTGACAATATCACCAACGCACAAAAAGCCGCTTTCGCAATAGCAAATCAACTATCAGAACCACTTGAAAAGGCAAGTATCAGTAAGACAGACCTTTGGAACTATATCAAACGCAAGTACAGCGTAGAATCCCGAAACGACATGTCCGAACAGCAGTGGACACAACTCGCAGCAGAACTCAAAGCTGCAGAAACTGCGCCGAAATTGCTTGAAGAACTGTGTAACCGTATTAAGCAATTAACCACGGCGAATGAGGAGAGTGAAGTGCCCACCGTAAAAGAATCGGACGAGACTGAAACTTACAATGAGTCCGAAACTGAACAAGCAGAAACCAATTCCGCTAAATTTTAGCATCGGAGAAAAACAGTGCCTATCAAAGCAGGATCCGCCACATCAAATATTACACCTCCGCTCGGCACAGCAATTCCGGGAGGATTTCGCCCAAGATACGCACAAAACGTGGATGATGAACTGTTCGCTAAAGCACTCGTCATTGAAAACGACTCAACACGAATAGCACTCGTCACATGCGACCTGATTGCCATCACACAGGGAATGGTTGATGTTGCCAAACAACGTATCGCTGACAGATGCGATATTCCTCCAGAACATGTGATGGTCAATGCTACACACACGCATACAGCGGTTGCAGTTGCTGACCTACTTGGCGTTGATGAGGATAATGAGTATACCGATTGGGTGCCATTGAAGATTGCCGATGCTGTTGAACTCGCGCTGTTGAGACTTGTTCCGGCACGAATTGGATTTGCAAGTGTCTCTGAAAGCCGCATCACTTTCAATCGGCGTTGGCACATGAAAGACGGCACCGTCCGTATGAATCCAGGGATTGAAAACCCCGACCTTGTCCAACCGACAGGTCCAATTGACCCCGAACTTGCTATGATGTACGTTGAGACGGAAGACAACATGCCAATCGCAGCAGTTGCCAATTTCTCACTTCACTACATCGGCACGGACAACGGCAGCGCACTCTCTGCCGATTATTTCGGACACTTCGACCATCTCATGCGCCGCTACTTAGGTGAAACATGTGTTTCACTGCTTTGGAATGCAGCCTCAGGACAAATCAACAATATAGACTTCAGCGGACAGACGAAATGGACAGCAGGAGGACATGCACAAGCAGTGAAAATGGCAAATGTCCTCGCAGGGCATTTCATCACTGAAATGCAGTTCATGGAGATGCATGAAACCTTACAATTCAGCGGAAAACTTGACACGCTGAATTTTGCGAGAAAGCGGATTACCGATGCGGATCTTGAAGTCGCTGAGAAAATACTGTCTGTAGAAGTTGGAACTTATGATGGATATGAAACAGGTCCCTTTAGTTGGGTAGTTGGGCAACCGATTCCGAAAAGTCTTGTGGATATCTATGCGCTTGAGTGCGAACGGTTAGCCAAGTTGCCTGAACAAATGTCTGCCCCGGTTCAAGTGCTGCGTCTTGGTGAGGCTGCAATTGTCGCACTGCCTGGCGAAGTATTTGTTGAGACAGGATTGAATATCAAATCTAAATCTGATGCAAAACCGCTATTTCTTGTCAGTTTGGCAAACGGTTATATCGGCTATATCTGCACGGACGAAGCGTTAACTCAGCAGGGTGGATACGAGACGTGGGCGGCAATGTCGTCACTACCCGATGTCGGCACGGCACCTGCTATGGAATCACTCGTTGCTTCGCTGTTAGACTAAATTTATTTCTTATGTGTCAATTTAGTGTCACTCTAACACGATAGGCGCGCTTTGTAAGCGCGCTGTTAACAATGTCTGAGTAATTGTGTGTTTTACTATAGTTAAAACCTGCTTATTTTATAGTGAGATCTAAAATTACCTTTACAGTTCTTTTTAGGTTTGATGCGTTTAATGTGAATGTCATACGGGGAATGCCAAATGGCATTCATACCCGCCAAATGCCTAAATGGCATTTATAGCGTTGATTTCTTGATTTGGCACATTCACCAAGCGCGATTCATTGCGTCTCTTCCTGTAGGAGCGACCTCTGGTCGCGACTTTTAAACTGCAGGACGCTTTATAAGCATCGAATGACAATGTAAGTTGTTTGTAAATTCTACTACAACCTATCTCATAAATAGTTGGAGGGCTTTGAAAGCCCGATTTCAAAATCCTGTAGGAGCGATCTCCGAATCGCGACGAAACCACTAATAGTCGGGAATCGGAGTTCCCTCCTACAAAGAGAAACAACTGATAATGAACTAACAAATCCTATTTATGAGATACGCTCTATAATAAACCTCTCAAAAGGAGTTTATCATGAAAAGAGTTTTTGTATTTCTCACGATTATTGGTATGCTCATCGGTATTACGGTGCTTAGTGAGGCTAATCCACCAGACGGATTAGTACTGCATCTGAGCTTTGATAAAAACACCATTGATGGCAATACTGTGAAAGATTTGTCTGAAAAGGGCAATGATGGAACGATTAACGGCGGCGCAACGACTGTTGATGGAAAGCATGGTGACGCGTTGGAATTTGATGGCACGGATGACTTTGTTGAAGTTCCACTGGAAGATTCAATTGCCTTTTCCACTGGTGATTCATTGACAGTACAGGTGTGGGTGAAAACAGATGATGAGCCGCCAAAGAACGATGGAATTGTAGGGAACTATCGTCCCAGCACTGATGCAGTTTGGATACTCTCCGTCAGCGGCGATAACCCCGCGGCTCGTGGCAAAATGGGTTTTTCTGTCCGGGATAAAGGACGCGCTAATAGTGCGGGGATAACTTCTCCGGGTTTCCTAAATGATGGTGAATGGCATGTCCTCGCTGGCGTCCGAGACCAAAAAGCAAAAAAGATCCGATTTTACGTAGACGGTAAGTTGATTGATGAAAAGGATGACAATACAAAGGACATCAACAGCGGACAGTCAATTTGGGTCGGAGAACATCTGAATCGTTTTTACAAAGGACTGATTGATGAAGTGAAGATTTGGAATCGTCCTTTAACTGCCAAGGAACTTGATCAATCAGGACAGCAACCGTCTCCTGTTCATGCCGCTGGAAAACTGACAACCACATGGGGCACCATCAAGAAAATACGCCAATAATGCCTTTTTTCACCAGGTAGGAGCGGTTTCTAACCGCTCCGTATTGTCCGTGAACGTTCTTGTGGGAGGGTTTTCAACCCCGATATTTAACGTTATACACCTTTCGCACCGCTGGTGCTAAGACGTGATTTAACAAAGCCTCGGAGAGGCAACAGGTGTATAGAAAGCGTTGACTCACCAATGCAAGCCCCAGAGGGCGACAGGTGTATCAGATGCACAAACAGTACTCACCTAATTGACATTTATGGGTTTCGCTGCACTCTACCCGACCTACGAACTATAAATCAACATCCGAGCAGATAATCCCGACTTTTTAATGCGTTGACTAACGAATGCGTAGTAGGCGCATTTTCAAGTAGCAAATCCCCAGTATAGTCTCCGGACTGCAAATGCTGTTTAATAGCCTTAAAATCCACATACCCATCGCCTACTTCTGATAATACTCCTGCCTCTGTTTTCTGCTTAAAATGTACTGATGTTAGATTATCCATCTTGACGTTTCCCCAGAATTCCTCTGGTGGATTTAAGGTAGTTCCGTCAGCTCTATACGTGTTCGTTTCGTCATACGTAAGTTTGACCCCACCTGCGACAGCCAATTTCAAGGTTAATGTTGCTGACTGTCGGGCGTTCTCAACCGCAAAAATCATCGGATAATCCGGCAAAAGCGAAGCGTACCGCTTTAGATTGGCAATGGCAGCGTTTTCATCAATCTCACCTTCAGTATCCAGATCAACAAGGCGTAACCTCGCTCGTGATGGACATAACAGATACGCCAATTTCTTTGCTATAACAATCTTTTGTGTGTCAGTCTCACTATCAACGGGTGTTGAAAGCCATGGATGCGACATGGCATAACTGAGCGTCAATTCTGCTGCTTTTCGGACAAACTCAGCAATCTCTTTAAATAGAGCAGCATGTTTTGTCTTATTTAGATCAGAACTTTCATTTGCAGCAGTGCTATCCCACACAGCATCACAGATAATTTTAAATTCGGCATCGGTAAAATCGAGCATCGCTTCTTCAAGTTTTTGAATGAGGTTACCGAATTCAGAGTTACGAAGATAATCGCCTTCGCGGACCTCCATATCTTTAAATCCGTTTGCCCCAAATTCAACCATCAAATCATCGAAACGTGCACCATTTTCCATCTCTTTTGCCCAGATATTGGTAACAATCCCAAGTCTTTCAAACATTTTGACATCCTCGCGCGGTTAAGGTATGATATAAAAGAAATCTATAGATAGTCCAAATACATTTCAAGGAGACGTTATGACACAAAATCCCAAATTCACCGATGAACTGAGACAGTCCGCCGCACCAATCTGGGAAGCAGACCTAAAGCATCCATTCGTTCGCGGAATGGCAGATGGAACGCTACCAACAGAAAAGTTCAAGTTCTACCTGATCCAAGATTATCTGTTCCTACTGGACTATAGCCGCGTATTCGCTTATGGCACAATCAAAGCACACGATGAAGCGACAATGGCACTCTTTGCAAAATTGCTCGACGAAACGTTGAACACCGAAATGGATTTGCACCGCGGGTATTGCGAAAAATTCGGTATTTCCCCCGCTGAAATGGAAGCAGCACCGATGGCACCGACGACACATGCCTATACGCGACACATGCTCCACGTTGCACAAATCGGAACGTTAGCAGATGTCATTGCTGGGGTCCTGCCATGTCAATGGGGATACGCCGAAATCGGCACAACCCTCGCCGAACAAGGCGGCTCACCCGAACCACTCTACCAAGAATGGATAGATATGTATGCTTCTCCTGAATTCCTTGCTTTAGGTGAATGGTTGCGAAACTTGTTGAACGAAATCACCACTGAAAGCAGTTCTGCCGAAAAAGAGCGGCTTCACAAAAATTTCCTACTGAGCAGTCGTTATGAATATCTATTTTGGGAGATGGCTTGGACACAACAGACTTGGCAGATTTGACTATATTAAAAGTAGTAGGCACGCTCCGCGTGCCGTAAAACAAGTTTTAACTCGATTCCTCAAAAGGCAACGCAAAATAAAACACGGTGCCTTGCCCCAACTCGCTTTCCAACCATATCCGCCCATTGTGGCACAGTAGAATATGTTTGGTAATTGCCAATCCTAAACCAGTACCGCCCATTTTTCGCGCGCGTCCTTTGTCAACACGATAAAACCGCTCAAATACACGAGATTGGGACTCTAATGGGATACCGATCCCAGTATCTTTTATATGCACAACAACTTCATCAGCAGTATCTGATTCTGTTTCAATTAACTCCGCTGAAATATCAATCACACCCCCATCAGGCGTATATTTAATAGCATTGTCAATGAGGTTCACAAAAACCTGCATGAAAAGCTGACTATCCACGTTCACCTGAGGCAAACCTTCAGATATATTCCACTGCAAAGTTACCCCCGCTTCTTCCAAAACTGGTTCAAATACATCCAAAATCTGCTCATGGAAATCATTAAGGTGACATAGCGAACGTTTTAACTCAATATCCCTTGATTCAAGCCGTGCCAATTCCAGCAAATCTGAGACCAAGCGTGAGAGACGAGCAGAGTGTTTTAGGATTTTTCCAATGAATTCCTTGCGTTTTTTGTTTTTAGTAGAGCCGTTGTTCAACAGTGTTTCAGCGTATCCCTGAATTGTGGTCAAAGGTGTTCGCAGTTCATGTGAGACATTCGCTACGAAGTCTGAGCGAATCCGCTCCAGTTGCCGCACATGGCTAACATCGTGAATAACGATGACATACTCACTTTCAGCAGCGACGGGGACAATAGTCACCTCCGCTTCCGACTCTTGCAGATTCCCAAGACGAATTTCCGAAAAAGCAACAGCCTCTGTTTCTTCTGCTTTCCTAAGTAAAGCCTGTAGTTCAGGAATACGGTTGATTTCAATTAACGCTCTACCGAGATACATCTCTGGAAGGTTCAACATAACAATCGCGGCGGGATTGGCGTAAGTAATTTCGGATGCGCCGTTTACCAGTAACACACCTTCGCTCATGTTGGTCAAAATAGTCTCTAAACGTTGATTCTCTAAGGAAATTTTTTCAATATGATCCTGAACCCTATCTGTCATAAGATTGAAATTTCGTGAGAGTTGTCCCAATTCATTATCAGATTTAACTTCAACTTGTGATGTATTTTCGCCCGCAGCAATAGATTGTGTGATCTGCGTCAACCTCTTAATCGGTTTGACAATAGCACCTGTAGTGAGAACACCGAACAGAATTGCAAGAATTGACCCAGCAATACTGACAAACAAAAGAATCTGCTGAAGGTCTCCAAGTGCTGTATTAACAGTTTCCATCGGTAGAGCGACGCGGCAAAACCCTATCAAGTTGCCATTTCGTTCAACGGGCAACGCAAAATAATGGTATTCTATCCCCGTTGTCTTGCTTTCACGTTTGCTCACACCGCTACCGAGATTCAGCGCATCCTGCACCTCCGCACGAGTTAGGTGTTCCTCCATCGCAATTAGCGAATCACCATCTCGTTCCGTATCCCCCCAGACAGTTCCATCTTCACCTATGAAAGTCAAACGCACTTTACCTGTTTCTCCGAGTCTATCAACAAGACCATCTATGACCTGATACGTAAAGTTTTTCTTTTCTGGAAGTTCCTCTTTCAGAAATTCTCTGGCAAGCGCAGCCTGAACTTCTAACTCATTCATAATACGGTCACTGAGTAGACCTTTGAGTGTCCCCGCGAGAAAAAAGGACATTGCAAATAGTACCAGAAGTACGATGCCTATGTAGCTAAGTGTTAGTTGTGTTCGAATATTCATAAATCTTTGTCCGCTGCTTCGTGTGGTTCTGATGTAATCATAGCACATTTTTTGGTGGGTGTAAATAATTTGTCAATAGCCATACAGAGCCATTCAATTTCCAATAATTCTTCCTTTTCCAAAAACCCTCTTCCTGTAGGAGCGAGCTCCAGCTCGCGACCTTTCGATTAAAACGGGTGATAAACCGACAATTGAATGCCTCTGTCCCATTTCTTTGAGATTTGCCTTTCCCTTAGCCTTGTGCTATAATAGGTTTCAGCATACATCTTACAGTTAAAGAGAAACAGCATGGCGCATCGCGATTTAAAAAACGGAGAAATACTCCCCGACATTGAAAAGATTCTCATCATTCGCGCAGATGGTATTGGTGATTTGCTGAACTCAACCCCAGCAATCAGGTTGCTGCGCCAGAATTACCCATCAGCAGAAATTACGGTGTTAGCACGACCACTCAATGCACCTATGCTAATCGGAAATCCTGATGTTGATAGGGTGATCGTGTTTGATCGTCAGGGAGAACATCGTAAATTATCGGAGCAACTCCAATTCTATCACTCGCTACGCCGTGAGCAATTTCATCTCGTCGTTGCGATGCAAACTGCTACATGGCCACATTTCATTGCTTTTCTGTCTGGTGCCCCTTACCGGTTAGGTCGCCATCAGAAACGGTTTAAGTCTACATTAACGCATACATGGCATGGCAAGTATCAAAAAGGTGAAACTCACGAAGTCGATAGAAACTTGGAATTAGTGCGGTTAATCTGTCAAGGTGAAGTCTCCCGACAACTTGTCTTAAATCTCTTGCCTGATGAAATTGCAAATGCTAAAGCACTCCTTACGTCTTTGAGTGTAGAGGATGGTGCTTTTCTAATTGGCATTCATCCCGGTGGAAGTTCTTATGATAAAAGATGGCCCGAAAAGCAGTTTGCTGAACTTGCTGACAGACTCGTTGACCATTACAACACCTCAATACTTCTTTTGCATGGTCCCGATGAAGCAGAATTGACACACAACATCCAAGAAGCGATGCAGTCCGATGCTATTGCTTATGCACCAAAGACAATTCGGGAATTGAGCGCGCTGCTTTCCCACTGCGATTTGGTCGTATGCAATGATTCTGGTCCGATGCATCTTGCTGCAGCACTGGATGTACCGACAGTAGCAATCTTCGGTCCAACTGATCATGTCGCATGGCGTCCGATGAGTGAAAACGCATCTGTCGTGAGGCGCGATATGCCATGCTGGCCCTGTAGTGCCCACAAATGCAAAATCGGATGGGAATGCACCAAAAAGCTCCCAGTTGAAATGGTCTGGAATACAACGGCAATGACCGTAGAAGCGAGCCGAAAATGAAAATTGCTATAGCAGCTTGGGGCACAACAGGAGATGTCTATCCAGTTTTAGCACTCGCAGAACGTTTGCTTCAAAGAGAACATCATGTGCGGGTCTGTGCACCATCCATCTACAAAGACAAGATTCTTGACATCGGAGCGGACTTCTTTGAAGTAGGAGTTCCCTTTGATTTAGCAGAATTTCATCAAACGATGGATACTGTCATAGCAATGCGCGATCCTATGGCACCATTGCTGCTTATCGCGAAGGAAGGTATTCTGCGTCGCGGCGAAAAATGGTATAACGATTGCCTTACAGCGATGAAAGGATATGATTTAGCAATTTGCCATTCCATAGACATCCCTGGACAAGAGGCAGCTATCCGAAACGAGTTACCCTGGATAACTGTGACGTATTGTCCGGGCTTCATTAAAATCCCCGATAATGCTCTCTATCTTTTTCCCAATTGGAGCCGAACATTCAATGCTATTGTGTGGAAATTGATAAGACTCAGACTTAGATATGCTGTTGACCCGCTTTTTAATCAGTTTATTGCGTCTGTCGGTGGAAAACCGAGAGCAACGGTGGCATCGGATGAAATGTATTCACCCCATCTGAACCTCATCGCGGCATCTCCAGCACTTTGCCAACCAGGCGACTTTCCACCAAACCACAAGTTTACGGGCGTTTGGCATCTTGCACAGCCAGACTACGTACCTCCATCTGAACTCACAGATTTTTTAGCAAACGGACCACCACCTATCGTTATTACTTTCGGGTCTATGGGAGGAAGCAATAGTCGTGAAACAACGGAAATTTTAATGGATGCGGTTAAAATGATAAACCAACGCGCAATCATTCAAGCAGGTTGGGGGCTTTTAGGCGCTCAGGATGCTGGAGAGGACATCTTTTGCACGGAGTATGTACCGCATCAATGGCTATTTCCAAAAGCGAGTTGTGTTGTGCATCACGGTGGCGCAGGGACTACTGCCTCTGTTTGTCAAGCTAAAGTTCCGTCTGTCGTAGTACCACACTTTGGTGATCAATTCTATTGGGGCAAGCTGCTGTTTGATTTAGGAGTCGCACCGAAAAGTTTAAATCGCCGCAACCTTACCGCGAAACGCCTTGCCCAAAGAATTGCACAGGTTATGACAACACCTTCTATGACAGAAAAAGCAGAAATGTTGGGAACACAAATGGAATCTGAAGATGGCTTAACAACTGCCGTTGACCTTCTTGAATCCTTTCCTTCATCTGAAAAATGAAAAAAATCCTTGTTTTCAGTTTCAGTTTCATCGGCGATGCAGTGCTGTCTACTGCTGTTATCCAACCGCTACGAGCGCACTTCCCAAATGCTCACATCACCTTTCTTGTCGGACCCAGCGCGTTTAACCTTTTTGCTAACGACCCACAACTTGATACCACCCTTCTTTATGACAATCAAAGAGAACACACTGGTTTAAAAGGGCGAATAAATCTCATAAAGTCATTACGCCGTGAGAAATTTGACCTTGTTATTAATCTACGGGATAGCTTCACGGCACGATGTATCGGCACGGAGCATTGGGGATTGGTGCGCGGCGATAGAGAACGACATGCTGTCACCCGATATCTGGAAGTCTTGAGTAAGCAAGGCGTTGACACAACAGATGCACAACCCTACTTACAGTTGACTGAGACAGAACAAGCGACAGCACACAATTTTCTTGCCGAAGCAGGTGTTACATCAGAAAGGTTATTAATAGGTATTCATCCGGGCGGGAATTGGGAATACAAACTTTGGAGTGCTGAGAAATACGCGCAACTTGCAACCGGTTTATCAAAACAAAAAAACGCTACAATTTTACTTTTCGCCGGTCCAAATGAACAAGAACTTCAATCTCAAGTTGCAGACATGATGGATATATCACCGATCCTTGTTGAAACGGAAAACCTACGAGAAGTCGCAGCGTTAATTGCAGCGTGTGATGTTTATATCGGGAATGACACGGGCCCGATGCACATCGCTGCCGCTGTTCGAACACCAGTAATTGCGCTTTTCGGTTCAACAAACCACATTCGGAGCGGCCCCTATGGAGACAAACATATAATTGTGCAAAGTGGAATGGACTTGGGGTGTAATCCGTGTCATCCGGGTAGGCATCCTGGCGGGTGCGGTGCGGGTAGTTGCGCTGTGATTGAAGGGATTACGGTGGAACAAGTGTTGAAGAGTATATCACTTTGCGATTGAGAAGATAATAATTGACATCCCATGAATTAATTCTTTTTAGAAAATCACGTGAGTTTGATAATAGATATGAACTTCATTTTCCATAAATCTTATTCTCATATGCCCGGTAGGTGCGGTTTCCTAATCAATTCAGAATACCATACGCGTATTCTGACATACACACAAACGTCAATTTAGCGTTGATTTAAAAATAGCAGGCACGCTTCGCGGGGAATGCCTAAAGACGAATGCGCTTTTGGCATTCGCCATGATTCATACCGTTGATTTGGTGCCGTCCGCCACACATTCTTTGGGATATATACGGCACACGGCGTGTGTCTACTACTTTGCATACGCCGCCCGCAAGACAGACACTTCAATCAATAAAACAAAAACACCTATAAAAAACAGATAATGCCCTTAAATTGACGCCTATGGTGCGGTTTCCAACCGCACCGAGTCCAAAGACCTGATTTAACAAACTCACGATAGAATCTATTCCATATCTCACCGGCTTTTCAATATGATGTTGCCAACAGATGTTCGAAATCTCAGTAACCTCCCGCCTCCTTTCACAGTTCCGCGTAACCTCTTTTGTCGGAATTCAGTTCCTTTTGCTAAGAAATCCGTTGAAATAAACCCTATACTTGTTTGAGCATCAATTTCAGCTGCAAGGTTAGAGATAAGAACACAGACTATATTGCCAGAAGATGTCTGCAAATTCCATTCGTATTGAGGTTGTGTCGCTATATCGGCAATGATATTCCCCGAAGAGGTCTTTGTGTCAACACTACCTTGGCAATTTGATAAAGTAATATTGCCAGCAGAAGATCTACCTAAGATAGACCCCTTGACTTTGCCAAATCGTAGATTCCCCGCTGAGGTATAAACCTCTACTGGTCCAACAATGTTGTTTACATTGATATTTCCCGCAGAAGTCTTTGCGTTCGACTTACCAGTTACACCATCAACAGATATATTTCCCGACGGCGTGTCTAAGTCAACATCATATTGGCGTGGCACTGTAACCTTAAAACTAAATTTTAGATCACTCAGTTGCCTGCGCCAGTGGTCTCGTCCACGTTCAAACTCGCCTTTAATTGATAGATCAGAACCTTTTTGATCGAAAGTCACCTTAAAATCGTCAAGTACCTCTTGGTATACATCCAACCTTTTTCTCGATTCTTTTGTAACTATCACATTAACTTTATCTCGTGCAACAGTTTGCACGTCAATATTACCAATCTCTGAATCAATTGTTAAAAGTCCACCTGAATTCACATCAAAAGTTCTTGCAATCCTGTTCGAACTTGATCTCCGCTGATCTGTTATAGTCTTCAGACGACGAGAATTAACTAAATCACTGTTGGATTCTGTTAATAGTCTTTTAAGTACATTTGAAGATACTGCAAAAGCACTTCCACCTATATTGATTTTCGATGAACCATCGCTAATATTCTTCCCGGTAGAGATAGATACGTTGCCATCATCGTAAATAAATTTACTATTTAATCCTGTCAAAAGCATCGAAACCCCAATAACTTCACCTTTGCTATTGAGTAAGGGACCGCCTCTATTCTTCTGAGAAATCTGATTTGAAACCCGAATATACTTGCCGTCTTTTGAGTTGCCTTTTACAGTGCCTTTTATCAACTTAGGTTTTGAAGGATCACTGATAGAGTAAACTGTTTCGCTATGTTGTACTTTATTGCTTACAGATAGCGGTTTGACACCGGGAATTGGGACATTTAAGAAAGCCAAATGGTCTGTTTTATTACGGACTGATATGCTACCAACAAAATATCTTGTTCTTTTTTCAACCAGTTTAACATAGATTTCAGCACCTTTTGGTACCGGGGTAAAATCTTTGAGATTAGAGAAGTGGGTTGCTACCTGATTTTTGGATACAAAGAACCCGAGTCCACGTGAAATCGTTTTGCCTTGGATATCATCTATTTCTATGGCAACTATAGAATTTAACGCATCTTTAACAGCACTGGGTGTGTATTGTGCGGATGCAGTTATAGCTGCTATACCCAATAGGAAAAACAGCAGAACTATGATAGATAACCTAAGTTGCTACCTATAAAATACTTTTAAATCCATGGGATTTGCTCTATAATG
>JAPPCZ010000067.1 GCA_028824685.1 Candidatus Poribacteria bacterium | reverse complement strand
CGGTAATTCGAGGAGACGGAATTGGGATTGAGGTGATAGAGGAAGGCATCAAGGTTCTCAGTGCTATCACCGACAGGTATGACATCAAATGGAACTTTGTGGAGTTCCCTTGGGGATCGAACTACTATTTCAAGCATGGGCACATGATGCCATCAGATGCCCTTGAGACGCTTGCGGAGTACGACCAGATTTATCTTGGTGCAGTCGGACACCCCGACATCCAAGATCACATTGCGCTTAATGGGCTTCTATTGCCTATCCGACGTAGATTCGATCAGTACGTCTGTGAACGACCAAGTATCCTCTATCCCGGTATTAACACACCGCTCAAGGGTAAAGAGGCTTGGGATATTGATTTGGTGGTGATAAGAGAGAACACAGAAGGAGAATATGCAAACGTCGGAGGGTTTCAATACCAAGGGTTTCCCGAGGAGATCGGCGTGCAGGTTGGTATATTTACTCGCCACGGCTGCGAGCGTATTATCACTTATGCATTTGAACAAGCTCGTGCACGAGATAAGAAGCGCAAAGTCACTTCGATCACCAAGTCGAACGCGCAAGGCTACGGCATGATTGTATGGGATACAGCCTTTGAGCGAATGGCTCCAAAGTATCCCGACATAGAGACAGAATCGTTGCTTGTGGATGCAGCATGTATGGATTTCGTGCGGAGACCAGAGGACTTTGATGTGGTTGTTGCCAGCAATCTGTTTGGGGATATCCTCACAGACATTGGCGCAATTATCACCGGAAGCATGGGATTGGCTCCGAGCGGCAATATTGATCCGCAACGTCGATTCCCGTCGATGTTCGAACCGGTTCACGGGAGTGCTCCTGACATTATGGGATTGGGTATCGCGAATCCGCTGGCGGCGATTATCTCCGGTTCGATGATGTTGCGCTTCATCGGTGAGGCAGAAGCGGCAGAAACAATAGATGCAGCTGTACTAAAGGTCGTTGAGGAAGGCAAAACCCTCCCATCGGACTTAGGCGGGCAAGCCACAACTTCACAGGTTGGCAACGCTGTGGTGAAGGCACTCGGATAGTGTGTTTTGTCATGGACTTCACTCCCCTAACAATCTGATGGATAGGCAAGATGATCGGGTGAGGTTCTCTGCAATGGAGATTTATACATTGAAAACAGCAAGACCACGACAATATGGGGAAAATTATGCATCCCGATTCAAAAACCGGAGTTTGGCGGAAGCGTATGAGTTACGGCCTCCCTATCCAGAGGAAACGTATAAAATACTTCTAAGTTTGCAGGGAGGATCACGAGGGAGAGTGTTAGACGTTGGATGTGGTACAGGAAAAATTGCACGCTCGCTTGTCAAGCACGTAGACGGTGTTGATGCGGTTGACTTCTCACAGGAAATGATTCAAGTAGGAAAGTCACTCTCTAATGGCAATCATCCCAAACTCCGATGGATCATTGGACCTATTGAAGAGGTACAGTTGTATCCACCTTACCGTATGGTGACAGCTGGAGCAAGCGTTCACTGGATGGAATGGAACGTAGTGTTTCCAAAATTCAAGAAAGTACTGACAACAGATGGTTATCTCGTAATCATTGACGGGGATCGTCCTGTTGGCGCACCTTGGCAAGACGCGGAACTTGCATTAATCCGTAAGTATTCTACCAACAAGCACTATGAGGAAATTGATCTGGTTCAAGTACTCAAAGATAGAGGACACATACATCTGATTGGAGATAAACGGACAGCACCGGTGAGTTTCTCGCAACCACTGACAGACTATGTTCAGTCTTTTCATTCAAGACAAAGTCTGTGTAAGGAAGACATGGGAGAGGAAAATGTCAGGACATTTGATGCTGAATTATCTCAAATCTTAAGCAACTTTGTTGATGTTGATGGATTCCTGAATTTTCAATTAGAAACAATGGTAATTTGGGGAAGACCTTTGAGATAAGACGAAGAATTATATACTGACCTATGTTGAAGATAACGTTATCGCTCCTTGGTTCCTTCAGGAAGATTGAAGCGCATATCACCATTAATACAGAGTATGGTACAACTACACCATCCCCACCTTTTGTATTTTCCTTTGCCGCGGGTAAATATCACTTGAGTCAGTTGTTCATCAGTAATCTGAATTCTGTAAGTTTTCGAAATTCTATCACTTCCGGCAGGTATTTGCAACCGCTTAATCTTCTCTTCACCATTCGCAATCAAGTTTACCTCTAACGGTTCAGATTCACTTAAACCAAAATAACATATCACCTCGTACGTTCCATTGGGAAGCGTCACTCTGAAAACGCCATCCTCCTCTCCCAAAATGCTATCACGGTGCATCTGTTGAAATTCGGATTCACTTTTGAAGTCGTCCATTTCTGACTGTGTAACCCAACCGTATTTTCCATCTGTGAAAACTGTATCAGTATACACAGGGATAAATCCGGATGCTGTCTGAGCGTCATGGGGTTGCATGTCAAATGCTATACCGACTACTCCTTTCCACAGTTGGGTGTCCGGTAAGGCACGTTTGCGGCGATATAGACGATTGTAGTCGCTGGAATCAATCAAGTCGTATTCTTCTTCTAAACCTTCAACATCATCATATTCTGTTCGCCATACAATGAAGAAGTCTGCAGGCAAATCCTTTCGCTTATATCGCAACGGAAAATGATCTGTATTCGCCTCATAGTTGTTAAGATAGGCGATCCCTTTTTTCACCGCAAGCAGACATTCAATGTGTCCGAACGGTTCAACATACTTAGATTCAAAACCGAGTGAATCAGATAAACCATTCCATTCTCCGGGTATACTTTCAAGAACTGTATGTCTCTCATCCATTCCTTCCAATGAAAGCGCGTTAGTAATGTCGCGATTCAGCATTGTGTATGTGTGGACATTGTAGCTAAGATGCCATAAGGAAAGCACGATGATAACTCCCGCAAAGCCATAGTTTATGTAGCGATGCAAATCGACCGAGAAGAATGGGAGCAATACAAGAAATATGTACAGATGAAAACGATCATTAAGCCAACCACCACTGAAGCCGGACCAAGGGGATATGAAATACATTGCTGTGACGAGGAATGCCATAATCAGAAACCCATCCGTTTGGGTTACAAAACGCGTCCAGAGCCGTTCATCAGGGAATTCTGATTGCTTTTGATAATCCCAGACTCTATTGATAACTGTAAGCACAAAGGCAACGCCGAAAAGTGCCAATAACATCCGTCCTATAAGCACATGATCGTCCCGAAACGAGACCAAAGATTTCATAGAGAAAAAGTAGTTTATGAGCCATTCAAAACCTCTATGGTCACCTTCACTCCCGTGGGCGTTTACAAGGTAAAGGTAGTAGGAAAAGAAGATAAAGTAAGCAGGCAAAAGCGTAACGATAAAAATCAATGTAGGTTTAAGTTTCGTCAAAGCGTGCTTGAATAAACTCATTGGTGGATGTGTTGTTTTCTTATAACCCCAAACTTCGTGTAAAATATTGTAAATCGATAAGAAAAGCGCAAAGAATGTCAGTGATATGATGAGCAGCGCATACGAGTGGTAGTGAGTGAGGTAGGTTGCTAACAGCAAAATGTATATGACCAAAATGTTTGTCCAACGTAATTTGTCCTTGATTCGCCACCAGTACCCCAAAGTAAAGAAAAACAGAGACATGCTAAGTACAAAGTTGTAGAACCCCATGTGAAGTAGGTAGTTGTAAGCAAAGATAAAACCGACCAGTCCGAAAACTGTGTTCTGCTTCTGTACACCTTTTAGGAAATAAAAGAGAAACAAAGGTAAAAGACCGATACAAAGCGTAAGCACAATCTTTTCACAAATAAGAGGCGGAAAGATGTATAACAGTAATAGTAGAAGTGCGTGGGATGTCCAGTTAGGGAAAAGAGTTGGGTTCAACTCATAGACTTCCCGTAACCGATAGTTTTCGTGATTGTGGTATTCCTTCAGAACATAAGCGTTGTAGATATGACTTGCTCCATCCTGAGTGGGAAAATACGTAAAACACCAGACTGGCAGAAGATGAATTACCAACAACGCAATAACAGTAATATATCCAATAGATAATCGACTTACTTTCATTAGTCCTCTGAACTCGTTAATGTAGTTGTTTCCTATCCGTTTGAAATTACATGAGCAATCAGAAAAGTAATACCATATTTGGTTGAAAAAGTCAAGCATAGACTCTGATTTTTCTTGACTCATCCTGATAGAAACATTATACTCACAGTGTATTGAAATGTTTGCCTGAGATTAAATTTAAACAAAAGCATTATTGGAGAGGCAGTGGATATTCCAAACATTTTTCTTATGGGAAAAGATTCACAAGCAGGAACTTATGTTCTGCGAATTCGGCTTAAAGAAGACACCGAATTACAATTTGGGCGATTTAAGAAAGGTAAACTGATTTCGCTACCCGCAGGCGATTACACCTATGTAGGTTCCGCTCTTTCAGAAAAAGGTGCTACCTCACTTGCACGACGACTTGTGCGACATGCAACACGCAGCGGTGACAAACCGCCACACGCTATCAGAGATGAGATGATAAGACAATTCCGCGAATGTGATTTGGGACCGCCCGACCCACTACCTAAAAGCGGTAAAAAATTGTTTTGGAACATTGATTTTATGCTGGATTTAGAATTGACGGAAATCATCAACGTTATCGCGATTCGTTCTCCTGAACGTTTAGAATCTACAATTGCCGAGTTCCTTGAACACAATGCGGATACGCAGATAATTGAGAAGAGTTTAGGTGCGAATGATGCACCGCGCTATACCCATGTTTTACGTGTTAACGCAGATAATACATGGTGGGCATCTATAGCGAATGATATGCAAGAAAACTTTCTATCTCATCCAAACGATACTGTAACTTAAAACTACTTCCGAGGTAAATATGCACGACCCAAGACTTGATAAACTTGCAAACGTACTCACAACCCACTCTACCAAAGTCCAATCCGGTGAATTTGTCCTAATTGAAGCCATTGATATTCCGCAGGAGATGGTAATTGCCCTTATCCGTGCTGTGCGGAAAGCAGGCGGAATCCCACTCGTTGAACTTAAGCAAAACCGAATTCAACGTGAAATCATTCTTGGTGGAAACGATGCTGGTATAAAACTTATCGGTGAATGTGAAATATACAGAATAAAAAAGGTTCAGGCGTATATCGGCATTCGTGGTAGTCATAACATTACCGAGATGTCTGATGTTCCATCAGAGGCGATGCAGCGCTACCAAAAGTATTGGCTGCGTCCACTCAATGATATCCGCGTACCACAGACAAAATGGGTTGTTCTACGATGGCCCCTACCAGCGATGGCACAGCAGGCGAAGATGAGCACAGAAGCGTTTGAGGATTACTATTTTGACGTCTGTACGCTTGACTATAGTAAAATGGAACGCGCGATGATTCCTCTCAAGTCTCTGATGGAAGCAACAGATCAAGTCCGAATCGTCGGTGAGAATACTGATTTGCGGTTCAGCATTAAGGATATACCGGTTATTCCGTGTGCAGGCGAGTATAACATTCCCGACGGGGAGTGCTTTACTTCACCTGTGCGCGATTCTGTCAACGGCACTATCCATTTCAATACACCCACAATCTATCAAGGAACAACTTTTACTGACATTCGACTCCGCTTTGAAAATGGCAAAATCGTTGAAGCGTCTGCAAATAATACCGAAAAGTTGAATGCTATTCTTGACACAGACGAAGGTGCACGTTATATCGGAGAGTTTGCCATCGCTTTCAATCCTTACATCACAAATCCTATGCTTGATATTTTGTTTGATGAAAAAATTGCGGGATCGTTTCATTTCACACCCGGACAGGCTTATGAAGAAGCAGATAACGGTGTCCGTTCTTCTGTCCATTGGGATATGGTGATGATTCAAACGCCCGAGTACGGCGGTGGTGAAATCTATTTTGATGGAGAACTCATTCGGAAAGATGGACGATTTGTCCATCCACAATTGGAAGCATTAAACCCGGAAAACCTAATCAATTAACACGAAAAGGATGCACTATGTCACAATCCCCTAATATCTTATTTTTACTTACTGATCAGCAACGTTTTGATTCATTAGGCTGCAACGGTGCCCCCGTTTGCCAAACACCTGCGATAGACAATATCGCCGCAACAGGCATGCGTTTCTCAAAAGCCTATACACCAATAGCGCTCTGTTCACCGGCACGCGGTTCACTACTTACTGGACTCTATCCACATAATCATGGGCAACTCTCAAATATGGGGAATTTCAACGCGGTATTTTCAGATCAGATTCTTGACAAGCCTGCATATCCACAACTACTAAAAGCCGCCGGATATAACGTGGCGTGTGTTGGCAAATGGCATCTTGCCAAACAAGGTGATACTGAGTTCTGGGGTTACGATAAGTGGCATCCGTACAGCGAGTGGCATCAGTGGCTTCGTGATGATGGGATTGATTTTAGGATTGACAGGGATGCAGTGCAACCTTATGAATGGGGTGGAGAGGCACCTTTCTACGGCAGACTTCCGCTTCCCGTAGAACGAACAATGGAAGCATGGACTGCTGATAAAACGATAGAATTAATCGATGGATATACCAATTCCGAGCAACCTTTTATGATTGCCGCTAATTTCTTCGGACCGCACTTCCCTTATGCTGTGCCAGAACCCTACGACACAATGTATGACCCAGATTCTGTGGAACGTTGGGGTAACTTTGATGAACAGTTCATCAACAAACCGCTAATTCAACAAAAAGAGATGCTTCGCTGGAACGCGAGTCATTTGACGTGGCCCGACTGGCAGAAAGTCATTGCAGCGTATTGGGGATTTTGCACCTTTATTGATGACCAAGTTCAACGGATTTTCGATTGCCTTGAACAGAGCGGTTTAGCAGATAACACTATCATCATCTTTTCAACTGACCACGGCGACATGCTCGGTAGCCATAGACTTTTCAACAAAGGATTTCACATGTATGAAGAAACACATCACATTCCGCTTGTGATACGATGGCCAGGAGTGACATCTCATGGAACGACTTGTGATGAATTTGTGAACCTTGTTGACCTGATGCCGACATTTTTGGAAATCGGTGGTGCAGAAATGCCCAACAATCTTGATGGAAGGTCTATTGTGCCATTACTCAGCGGTGAAACTGTAGCAGATTGGCCCGACGACGTTTTCGCTGAATTTCATGGATACGAACCAACACTTGCAACAGTGCGGATGGTGCGCACCGATTCTTGGAAATACGTCTACAATCCGTATAGTGAAGACGAACTTTACGATATGCAGAGTGACCCGCATGAGCTTCACAATCTCGCAACACATCTGGGATACAAGCATGTGCTCCGCCGCATGAAAGACCGAATGGTCAAACGGTTGCGCGAAACGAAGGATAATATCGTTATGGAAGGTGGATGGCAGAGCAATTCGTTTGATCTGCTTATCTCTGATAGGGAAAGGTAGCTCCATTAAATGCCTTACGGAATAAGCGGTTGATTCCTTATTTGAATGATGCAGGAGTATAAGAAAATGCAGCAACATGATGCAATAGAACATCTTGAAACTTTTGGCTATTGCCTGATTGAGGATGCGATCCCCGCAGAAAAAGCAGATGCGATGGCGGAGAAATACTTCCAACTTCATCAAGACCCGGCGAATCGTGAAACTTTTCAAGACCCAAACGCTGAACTGTATCAAACGCTTTTCGGAGTCGTCAATCTTGATGAAATGTGCTGGGAATGCATTGCACATCCACAAGTGCTACAAGTGGTCCGTCATTTTCTCGGTGATAGTGCACGGTTGGGTGAGGCTTGCACAAAGTGGGTCAAACCGCTTGCACCACAAGGTGGTATACACTCCGATTCGACACATGATCTGCCATCACGCTTGCCCGAAACACCGTGGATGATTAATTCAATCTGGATGATAACAGATTTCACCGTTGAGAACGGAGCTACACTTGTTGTGCCATTTAGCCATCGCGCACGACGGAGACCAACGCAATCCGATATTGCAGAAAGTTATCCGGTGTCTGTCTGTGGTAGACGAGGTTCTGTCCTATTGTGGCACGGTGGGGCATGGCATGGGCAGGGGGCAAACACAACCGATGACGAACATCGTATGGCATTGAACATTGCATACTATCCTGCGTGGTGGAATCTGATGCGCGAAGGTGGACACCAACCCGTTTTTCCCGAAACGTTTGCGCGAATGCCAGAAGACCTACAAACACTTGTACGACACAAGGTTGCGGAACGGCGTGAGGATATTTATGAGTTTTGATCTGACTCCTTTAGATGCTTTGCTGATGTCAGACTTTAACTACAAACTCACACCCTTCTCGAAACCATTCCCTAAGTATCGTGTCTTCATTGTAAGTCCGTTTCGCTTGTGAACCTCTGGCTTGTGAAATATCAATTGTGGCAGATACGATTTCATCTCCGAAAAATCCTGCTTCTTTGAGAACATTACCGTTCGGATGCACAATTTTAGAGTTCCCATGTGACGACCCCGCTGCCTTAATATTATCTGGATTCGCAGGTGTATTCGCCATAACAAGATAAATTCCATTCTCTGTTGCACGCGAAATCGGCATAGCACGATACGCAGAGAGTTTATATTCCGATAGTAAACCTGCTTCACATGAACAGAAAAAACAGATTTGTGCACCCATCGCAGCAGGTAGTTTAACAAGTTCTGGGTAGCGAACATCGTGACAAATGATAAAGCAACATGCAACATCCGCTAACTGCACAATCGGCAGTTTGCCACGATTGTTTGTACACCACTTTTCTCCAGCGAGGAAAGTTTTTCCATAACGGTATTTAAGACTACCTTGCTGGTCAAAAATCGCTAAGTCATTGTGCCAATTCTCCCCATCGTGATGTGCAGAACCGACAATGACTGCCATTTTGTGTCGACGTGCTGCTTTTGCTATCTTTGCCTCTGCTTCTTTGAATACTTGCGGCGATATTTGCTCCCAATAATCGGTATCACAACAATAGCCAAATAGACACCCCTCAGGAAACGCAGCAATCTGTATCTCCATTTCTGCACACGTTTCTATTTGTTGAAGCACTTTTGTAGTGCTTGCAATGACATCTTTACTTGTAAGCAACTGACACGCCGCTAAGTTAACCTGTTTATTAGTCATTATTCTCTACCCCTTTGACAATACACTTTAGAGTTAAATGCCCATCTCCTAACTGTTATGCTTTTTAGATACTAAAGAAGTATACCACTTTTTCGGGAGTTCTTCATTAGTTTATTAGGAAAAATCTTTGCAATGTAGGACTTAGGTAACGTATAATATATATCGTATCAAAATAGGTTGCACTTGACATCTGCTTTTGGTATACTATACAGCAAGTGCATTCTTATATCATAATACGATTCAAGGGTATTACCCTTGCAAAGCATTTAAGGGAACTGATATTCCCAAATTACTATCACGAAATCACGAGGAAGAATCGATTGACAGAACAGAAAGCAACTAATATTACGTGGCATGAAACAACCGTCACAGTGGAAGACAGAGAACAACTACTCAACCAAAAAGGTTGTGTCGTATGGTTCACCGGACTCTCAGGTTCAGGAAAATCAACATTAGCCAATGTAGTAGCACACCTATTACACGAGCGAAAGCATCATACATACGTACTAGATGGTGACAATGTCCGACATGGGTTAAACAAAAATTTAGGTTTCTCCCCCGAAGACCGAGAAGAAAATATTCGCCGAGTCGGTGAAGTCGCGAAACTTTTCGTTGATGCAGGGACTATTGTAATGACAGCATTTATCTCACCATACCGTGCCGACCGCGACCAGGCAAGAGAGTTAATCGCTGAAAATAGATTCGTTGAGGTCTTTGTTGAGTGCCCACTTGACGTGTGTGAAGAACGCGACCCGAAAGGTTTATACAAAAAAGCACGTGCTGGAGAAATTAAGGAATTTACTGGTATCAGTGCTCCTTACGAAGCACCTCTCAATCCAGAGGTTGTTGTCAATACGGCTGAACTGTCTATATTTGAATCTGCACAGCAGGTTATAACGTTCCTTGAGAAAACGGGCTTGGTCCCATCTGAAAAATAATGTTTGGAGAACCATGAAACTAATCCAATTTCACTTACCTAATTTAGGTAAGCGAGTCGGGATTGTCACCCGTGAACATGAAGTTATTGATGTAACCAGTGATGAATCGCCAGGTGTTTTAGAAATCCTTGAGCTTGCCCATAAAGAACGGGTGACGCTGGGCGTGCTTTTGGCGGATATCCAAGAACAGGTATCACCACCGCCACCGATGCGATTCACAGCATTTCAAGATCCCGAGTCGGTTTCAGAGGAAAATAGCGGGCTTACCTTAGAGAAATTGGATGTTTCACCTGATGAAAAAATTCCACACCTACTTGTCCCAATAGATGCCCCTGAGGTATGGGGATGTGGTGTAACCTATAAACGTAGTGCTGATATGCGTGATGATGATAGCGAGCAAGATATCTACAGTCGTGTTTATCATGCGGATAGACCTGAAATCTTTTTTAAAGCAACGCCATCACGATGTGTCGGTCCGAACGGTTTTATTGGGATTCGTAGCGACTCTATTTTAACAGCAGCCGAACCTGAAATCGCTTATGTTCTTAATGCTGATGGTGAGATTCTCGGATATACGCTTTGCAACGATGTTTCTGCTTGGGATATTGAGCGTGACAACCCACTCTATTTGCCGCAATCAAAGGTATTTTACGGATGTTGTGCCCTCGGTCCAATGTTCATTACTACCTCTGAAGTTGATGACCCGTACAATCTGGAAATGAAATGTACTATCCTTCGTGATGATAAAGAAATTTATGAAGGAGAAATAAATACCTCTCAAATTAATTGGAAATTTGAACAACTCACGGAGTTTTTGATGCGAGATAACCCCATCCCATTCGGCACTGTCGTTTCTACTGGCACTGGGATAATTGTTCCAAATGATTTACCGCTTGCGCCAGACGACATCGTTGAGATAGAAGTTGATGGCTTCGGAACGCTTTCAAACCCTGTGAAACAACTGTAAGAGGTGTTGTATGCAAGACACCGAGTCATATATCGGTAGGCACAAAACTGAATTAGATACGCCCGCGCTGTTAATTAATCTGGATAAAATGGAGGCAAATATCCAGAAGATGGCAGACTATTTCAATAATGTCAGCGCAGAACTGAGACCTCATCTCAAAACACATAAAACGCCGATTATTGCACACAAACAGATTGCAGCAGGGGCAATAGGAATAACTTGTGCTAAATTAGGTGAAGCGGAAGCAGTCATCCATGCGGGAATTCGAGATGTCCTAATTGCTAATCAGATCGTAAGTTCACATAAGATAGCACGCCTCATCAACCTCGCAAAGCATTCTGAGATTATGGTTGCTGTGGATAACGCAAAAAATGTGCAAGATATTTCTGAAGCAGCAAAAGCGAAAGGCGTAACTATCAGAATCTTAGTAGAAGTCAACATCGGGATGGATCGATGTGGTGTTGAACCCGGTCAACCGACACTTGAATTGGCACGCCAAATATGCCAAAGTCCAAACCTGAAGTTTGAGGGATTGATGGGATACGAGGGACATACCGTCGCAAAACCGGACAGAACTGAACGAGAGAACGCTACAAGAGAAGCAATGCAACGTTTAATTGAAACAAAGCATTTCCTTGAAGAACATGGAATAGAAGTTTCAATTATGAGTGGCGGTGGTACAGGCACTTTTGACATCACTGGGAGTATTCCTGAAATGACTGAGGTGCAGGCTGGCTCTTATGTCTTTATGGATTCCACTTATCGCAATGTTCAAGGCATTGGAGAAAAGTTTGACAATGCATTGTCGGTTTTGGCAACCGTCGTCAGTCGTCCCGAACAAGACCGTATCATTGTAGATACAGGCTTGAAGGTGCTCACAAAGGAGTTCGGCATTCCGCAGCCGATTGGCATCGCTGGACTTGAAATGATAGGACTTTCCGAAGAACATGGAAAAATGTTGGTATCCAATGGAGATATATCCCTCACACCAGGGGATAAACTGGAAATTTTACCGACACACTGTTGTACAAATGTTAATCTACACGACAGATTTTTCGGCATCCGGGACGAAATTGTCGAATCTGTCTGGGAAATTACTGCAAGAGGAAAATCACAATAATGATAACAACTACAACGAATACAATTGAAGGCAGGCAAATCGGACAATATCTTGGCTTAGTCACAGGTGAGGCGATCATGGGAGCAAATATCTTTCGTGATTTTCTCGCTGGTATTACAGATATGATAGGCGGACGGTCAGAAGCTTATGAAAGCAAACTTGCCGATGCGCGTGAAACTGCAATCCAAGAAATGCAGGAAATAGCGCAACGTCAAGGCGCTGATGCTGTCCTCGGTATTGACATTGACTATCAGGTGCTTGGCTCCAGTAATGGTATGTTGATGGTAACTGCCACTGGAACTGCTGTTAAACTGAATAAATGAAAAGTTTATATAACAACAGATATAAAATACGTTTTAAAACGAGTTGTGCTAAATAACTTTTAGCAACTAATTGTTTCACATAAATAATGGTTTGTCCAAATATCCTTCATTAGTTGAGACGCTCTTTAGTCCCGTAGGGACGATAT
>JAPPCZ010000078.1 GCA_028824685.1 Candidatus Poribacteria bacterium | reverse complement strand
ATGAATACATTTACACTCTCTGAAAAGAAGCATAACTTATGTTCCGATTATTGTCAATTTTTGATAGCAAGTTTCACTAACTTTACACAAACCTATTTTGCAGATCACACAGACACTTGGAGCCACGATCAACTCAATCGTTTCTTGAGAAATGAAAACATTTCTTCAAGTGAACTCTGGCAATCCGTAAAAGATGACATTGCGTATGATAATGCTGGATACATCGTCTTTGATGATGTTGTGCTTTCTAAACCTTATGCCAAAGAGATTGAAGCCCTCCGTTCTCAATGGAGTGGTAGCGACAAAAAAGTGGTTGTCGGCATCGGTATTGTCACGTGTCTTTATGTCAATCCAAAGACGCAAGCGTATTGGATCATTGATTATCGTATTTTTGACAAAGATCATGATGGTAAAACCAAAATAGACCATTTACTGGAAATGTTGCACAACGCTGTCTTCAAAAAACAACTTCCATTTCGGACTGTGCTGATGGATGCTTGGTATGCGTCTATGCAAGTCATGAAAGCGATTGAACAACTTTCCAAGATTTACTGTGTGCCACTGAAACGCAATCGTCTTGTGAATGATACGGATGGTGTCAAACCGCACCAACAAGTCAAAGATTTATCTTGGACCCGGACAGAAACACGCCGAGGGAAACGCGTGCACATCAATAAGTTTCCCAAAGGGCACCAAGTGAAGTTGTTCCGGATAGCCTCCTCTAACGGACGCACGGAATATATTGCGACCAACGATTTATCTCAATCAGATGTGGATGCGACAGAGCAAGCATATCGCGTGCGCTGGAAGATTGAAGAACTCCATCGTGAGATCAAACAAGTGACCGGTATTGGCAAATGCCAATGTCGTGTGTTGCGTGCTCAAAGAAATCATATTGCGTGTTGTTTTCAAGTATGGGTCTGTTTGAAGCGTGCTGCCCGTGCAGTTGGTAGAACGATTTATGATCTTAAAGATAGCTTATTGGATGATTATTTACGACATCAACTCTCAAATCCTTCAATAATCTTCAAGACTGCGTAAGTCCTGTAAGAGAGAACATCTATGAGAACATGGCGTGAATGTCTTATTGAACAGATTGCTGACCAGAAAAGCGCAATTGCCTATCTACAAGCAATCCTTGAAGACTACCAAATCTACAAGAACCCCGCAGTTGTTCAAAGATCACTCCGAACCGTCGTTGAAGCGCAAGGTGGTGTTTTTGCGTTGGCAAAGCAGGTAGATATGGCCCCACAAGTTCTTTCAAAAATGATTACCAGTGAGGATGTCCCTTTGATTGATGTAGTCGGAATTGTCCTTGAGGCACTTGGATATCAACTCTCAATCCAACCGATAAAACTTGACACTTATACCGATGCGTTAGAGGGACAAAATACATCAACACATGTAGCGGAAAATTAAATCGATTAACGACAATAGATAAGCACTAAATTCTAAATTTACATAAATAAGGAGTTCGAAACCAAGAGATGTGCAACGACCTAATAATTCAAGATTTACATGTCAGTGTGCAAGGAAATCCGATTATCAAAGGATTAAATCTAACCGTCAAACAGGGCGAGGTGCATGCCCTTATGGGACCAAACGGGTCCGGTAAAAGCACACTTGCGAAAGGACTGATGGGACACCCGTTCTATGAAATTGATTCTGGTGAGGTGATCTTTAACGACGTTGATGTGCTGGAATTGGAACCGAATGAACGCGCAAAATTAGGACTTTTCCTCGCTTTTCAATATCCAACAGCTATCCCAGGCGTAAGTTTAGCGAACTTCCTACGGATTGCTGCCAGTGCTGTCCGTTCTGCAGAAACAAACGGTTCCGAAAACAACGAACTGATACCGATGCGGGAATTCCGTAAAGAACTACGTGCAAAAATGACACAACTCGGCGTGGACGATTCCTTCGCAAGACGTTATCTCAACGATGGATTCTCTGGCGGCGAAATGAAACGTGCGGAAATCCTGCAACTTGCAATGCTTGAACCAAAAATCGCTATCCTTGACGAAACAGATTCCGGACTTGATATTGATGCCGTGCGTATTGTCGGTGAAAGTGTTAGCAGCTTGGTTGGACCTGAACTCGGTGTCCTGATTATTACACACTATCCTCGATTGTTGGACTATATCCGTCCGCAGTTTGTGCATATTCTGCTTGATGGTAGGATTGTCGAATCAGGTGGATGGGAACTCACACAGGTGTTAGAAGCAGAAGGCTACGATCCAATGCGTGAAAAATACGGCATTGCTGAAACTGTTCAAGAAAATACAATTTAAGAGGAGGAATACAAAATGGCAACCCCTGAAACGAGAGAAGTTGACGAAATCGGGATTAGTAAAGATTATCAATACGGTTTCCACGATGATGTAAAGCCTACGTTCAAATCCCGTAAAGGATTGGACGAAGAGGTTATCAATCAGATGTGCGACATCAAAGAGGAACCGGATTGGATGCGCGAATATCGGCTCAATGCCTACGAAATCTTTAAGCAGAAGCCGATGACAAAATGGGGAGGCGATCTTTCCCAACTCGATTTTGACGACATTTATTATTATGTCAAAGCATCAGACCGAAGTGAACGGAGTTGGGACGATGTGCCAGAAGACATCAAGAAAACCTTTGACCGACTCGGCATACCGGAAGCGGAACGGAAGTTCCTCGCAGGTGTCGGCGCACAATACGATTCCGAGGTGGTTTACCATAACATCGTTGAGGAATTGGATAAAATCGGGGTCGTTTTCCTTGATACCGATACGGCTATCAAAGAATATCCCGACCTTGTGAAGAAATACTTCGGGACTATCATTCCTTCTGCGGATAATCAATTCGCCGCGCTGAACAGTGCTGTCTGGAGTGGTGGTAGTTTTGTTTATGTGCCTCCCGGTGTAAAGGTTGAGTATCCGTTGCAGGCATATTTCCGAATCAACAGCGAAAACATGGGGCAGTTTGAACGCACACTCATCATCGCTGATGAAGGTTCGCAAGTGCATTACGTTGAAGGCTGTACTGCGCCGACATTTAGCAGCGAGTCCTTACATAGTGCTGTCGTTGAAATCGTCTGTATGAAAGGTTCGCGGGTGCGTTATACCACAATCCAGAACTGGGCGGGGAATGTATACAATCTCGTCACCAAACGTGCGATGGCTTACCAAGACGCGCAGATGGAATGGGTTGATGGTAATCTCGGCAGTAAGTTGACGATGAAGTATCCGAGTGTCTATATGATGGAGCCCGGTGCGCGGGGTGAAATCCTCTCCATTGCGTTCGCGAGCAAAGGACAACACCAAGATGCGGGTGCTAAAGTTTATCATTGCGCGCCACATACCACATCGCAGATTACGTCAAAATCTATCAGTAAAGATGGTGGACGTTCCAGTTATCGTGGTTGGGTTGATGTCGCGAAGGGCGCAAAGGGGTGTAAGTCGCACGTAGTTTGTGATGCCCTCATTCTTGACAGAGATTCACGTTCAGATACCTATCCTGTCATTGAAATCAATGAAAACGATACCAACATTGAACACGAGGCTCGCGTCAGCAAAATCGGTGAAGAGCAGCTTTTCTACTTGATGAGTCGTGGATTATCCGAAGAGGAAGCATCTACTATGATTGTCAACGGTTTCATTGAACCGCTTGTCAAGGAACTTCCGATGGAATATGCTGTTGAGATGAACCGTCTCATCCAACTTCAGATGGAAGGCTCAGTCGGATAGAGGAAAGGTGCTGAATTGCAAAAAGGTGATTTTTCAAAAGATTTTGTTGAGAAAATAGCGCAAGATGAGCCGCAGTGGATGCGTGAGAGACGGTTAGAGGCGTACGCACTCTATGAGTCGTTACCAATGCCACATACAACCGAAGACGATACGTGGCGGCGCACCGTTGATATGCGTACGCAGGATTACTGGCGGCGAACTCGACGGCATCTACGCGGTTTCGCAGTTGACAACTATCGTCCCACTATTGGACAGAATGGTGACACATCGGTTGAAGTGCCAAAAGATTCTGAAGATGCTGCGGGTGTCATTCTTCAGTTAGATGGACAACATCAACACACATCCTTGTCTGCTGAGTTGGAAAAACAGGATGTCTATTTTGCTGACCTTCACACGGCACTAAAGGAACGCGATGAATTACTGCGTGACTACTTTATGACAAAGGCTGTCACGTTAGAAACAACGTTAAAAAGTGGGAATATCGCCACCTCTAACAAGTTTGATGCACTGCATGGGGCATTCTGGCAAGGTGGTTATGTCTTACATGTTCCGAAAGGTATTAGAGTTGAAGTGCCACTGCGGGTTTATATCAGACTTTCAGAAGAACAACACGCTGACTTGTCACATATACTTGTCATCGCTGAAGAGAACAGCCAAGTCGTGATTTTGGAAGACAATTTGTCTACGAATCAAGAGGCAGGCGGTTTACATAGTGGTGCGGTAGAGATTTTTGCTGGTCAAAATGCAAATGTGACTTATGTGCAGGTTCAAAACTGGAATCGGCAAGTCTGGAATTTCGCCTCACACCGAGCCATGGTCAGTAAAGACGCAAAACTCTGCTGGGTCACAGCCACTTTCGGTGGTAGGTTGAACAAACTAAACCAAGCGATTGTGTTAGAAGGGAATGGAGCGAACGCGCAAATGTTGGGATTGGCTTTTACCGATGCGCGACAGCATTTAGATGTAAGCACTGCACAAGAACACGTTTCACCGCATACCTTCAGCGATCTACTATACAGAACTGTCCTGAAGGATAGATCGCAAACGGCTTGGGGTGGTAATATATATGTGTATCCAGAGGCGAACTATACCGATGCGTATCAGAAAAATGACAATCTGTTGTTAAGCGAACGTGCACATGCAGATACTTTGCCCGGATTAGAGATTCAAGCGCATGAGGTGCGTTGCACGCACGGTGCAACCGCAGGAAAGATTGATACCGATCAAGTTTTCTATTTGATGAGTCGTGGTTTATCTTACGCACAAGCGGAAAAACTGATTGTTGACGGATTTTTTGAACCTGTCATGGAACGCGTGCCGATGGAATCGGTACGAGAAGAACTACAAGAATTTGTCTCACGCAAGTTAGAAACATAGTACAGCTCATTTCAGAAATTGTGGGTGGCTTTGTCCGCCCAATTTATAATATGAAGCACGTCAAGAGACGTTGCCAGAATAAAAAGGAGTCACTACAATGGATCAACCCAAAATTATCGCTTACATGAAACCTGTCTGTGGCTGGAGCAACGGTGTCCGTGCCATTTTCGCCAAATATAATTTGGAGTATGAAGACAGAGACATTATCAATAACGAAGACAACTATCGTGAAATGGTGCAGAAGACACGGCAACCTTACCAGCCGTGCGTCCAAATTGACAACATCATGCTTGCCGATGTCAGCGGCGACGAAGTGGAAGCATATCTGCTTGAGGAGGGCATTGTTGCAGCCAACGATGCTGAAACCGATGTCCCAACTGATCAGGCATGCGAAAGCCACGATACAGCTCCTGTCAATATCGGTTTCCCAAGCAGGTAAGATTTTTCTCATAAACACACTGGTATGCGCGCTTTCTAAGCGCGCTCTTCCTATTACGCATCATTATATACGATTTTAAGGGGGGCATAGCATAGGAGGTATAATATTAGAATGACACTTAAGGAACATATTGAAGATATACGTAATCAGTTAAAACAAGGAGCGTATCCAAGTGAGGCTGCAGTCTCTTTTGGTATTGTGCAAAGGTTACTTGAGCCGTTAGGATGGCCGAAATTCACGCCTCAGGTCATCATTCCTGAATATGCGGTGGAGGGACAGAGAGTTGACTTTGCATTGTGTCATCCACCAGGAAAACCCCTTGTGTTCATAGAGGTTAAGCAAGTCGGAAACCTTGAAGGGGCAGAGGAACAGTTATTCGGATATGCTTTTCGTAGAGGAGTACCAATCGCTATCCTCACTGATGGTCAGAAGTGGCGATTTTTTTACCCGATTGGACAAGGAGATTTCAGAGAACGTAAGGTATACGAGTTGGATTTGATCGAAAACGACAGTGAGGAAAATTCTGCACGTCTCAACAGATACCTGAACTACGAAGCAGTACAAATAGGTGAAGCTGTTAAGGCAATTGAAGAAGACTATAAAAACGTTTCCAAACAACGACAAATTGAGAGGCGTTTACCAGAGGCATGGAGTCAATTGCTGCGAGACGAAGATGAGTTTTCCGAGTTTTTGTTAGAAGTAATGATAGGTAAAACCGAAAGTCTATGTGGGGCTAGACCTGCAACTGAACAAGTGTTAACCTTTCTGAAAAGTTTACAAAGGAAAACCGAGTCGGATCGGAAGGCAAGTTCCTCTAATCCCGAACCAAATCCTCGATCAAGGACAGCATATCGTACATCATCAACTACCAGGAAACCTCAGCAAACACTTATTGTTACTATGCCCGATGGAACAAAAATCGACCATCACAATGCAGCACAAACCTTCGTTGAAGTAATTGTCCAAGAAGTAATTGAAAAACTCAGCCCGGAAGAAGTTTCGCGTATTTATCCTACTATTATATCAACAACTCCGTTTCCTCCTGATAAGGCCCAACAGCAGCATGGCCAGTTTCACATAAATTTGAAGAACGGTACACCTGCGAAAAAACTTATATTAGAGAAAATTGCCAAGCGTCTTGATATCCATATAAAGGTAGATGTAGTTGATAAACAATAAGAGTGTCAGTTGTTGAAATTCAGTGACCTACTTACAATTTAAGTAAGGTGAATGAATAGAGAGACTGTCAAATACTATACGGAAAAATAGATATTTGAATTGAGATTAAGGAACGTCCTATGAAGCTATCAGAAAATCCAAAAATCGTAGAGACTCTCAAGTGAATTCTGAAAGATTATGATTATCTGGAATATGATGAAAAGCGTTCTAAGGGCGATGTGCTGTCCGTCCAAGTAACTACCCCCGACACTGAACGTGATTTTGAGATATGTGGGAATATACGCGACAAATTAGAAAAGTCTACTAACCTGAGTTTTTTTGTGCCTGACAGTATCTATTCAGAGGGAGCTGATTGTGCAAAAGCGTGGACCTATTTCACCTTGAGGTTGAGAATTACTTCCAATCCAGAGCAGTGTAGTGGCCGTCCTTGCGTCCGAGGTATGCGGATTCGGGTCACAGATGTTTTAGACTTACTTGCCAGCGGCCTCTCTTTTAAAGAGGTTCTTGAGGAAATGCCAGATCTTAATTCCGATGATATTGTGGCATGTCTCAAATTCGCCACTCGTAAAATTGATCCTCCGGTGATTCGCAAAACTGATCACCCAGTAATTTTGGCAGCACTTCCCTGAACATATAATGTACACCAGCAAACGGAGAAAATCATGGATACCATAAAAGACTTTGAAATCAAACAGCGAAAATATATGCCAGTCTTTCCAAAAGCAAGTGGCAAACCGACTGTCTATATTGAAGGTTATCCGTGTGAGGATGATGAACCGATGGCAGCAACTATATTTCACGGTGTGCAAATTAATATTTTTTATGACCAACTTTCGAGATATTTTGCTATCAATGAAGAGATATTTATCGGTGTCGATAGTTTTATCTATTACGTTGAAGGTGACATAACTAAGTCGGTTGCTCCTGATATTTACGTTGTGTTTGGAGTTAGTCAAGACATTGGGCGTCGCAGTTTTTATACGTGGTCAGAAGGCGCTGTTCCTGTAGCAGTATTTGAGTTTCTTTCAGATTCGACTGCGAATCAGGATCGACATGAAAAAGTTGAACTGTATCTAAATGATATAGGTGTTCAAGAATACTTTATTCATCAACCGGAAATGGAGAAGCCGCCAGAGTTTCGTGGGTGGAAACGGACTCCATCAGGTGAAATTGTTGAGATGTTACCAGATGCGGAAGGTGGTTTGTTCAGCGAAGCGTTAAATCTTTGGTTTCGATGGGAAGAACAGCAAAACCACGTTAGACTCTTACGCCCGTCCCTACCTGATGGTACACCGATTACAACATCTATGGAAGAACAGCATCTTAAAGAGGTAGCAGAAGCACGTGTAGAAGAAGAAGTACAGAGACGACAAGAATTAGAAGCAGAGTTAGAACGACTCCGAGCACAACTTGCAAACCGTCAAAACGATAATTAAATCTATTTGGATATAATATGACACAAAAAACAAAACACACCTCCGACTTTCGTCCCCTTGATGTCCAAGCCATTCGCGAAGATTTCCCTATCTTCGCAAACACGCCCCCGTTAGCATTTCTCGACAGTGCTGCGTCAACACAAACACCGCGCCCTGTCGTTGAAGCAATGGACGCGTACTATGATACCTATCGTTCCAATATCCATCGCGGCGTTTATCGGATTTCAGAAGAGGCGACAGACCAATACGAAAAAGCGCGGCAGAAAGTCGCACAACTTATTAACGCACCGCGTACAAGTCAAGTTGTCTTCACACGGAATACCACGGAATCCATCAACCTTGTCGCATACAGTTGGGGAAGTCCGAATATTCAACAAGGAGATGAGATTGTACTCACCGACCTTGAACACCATAGCAACCTTGTTCCGTGGCAGCTGCTTGCACAACGCACTGGCGCGACACTTAGATTTCTTGAGATAACCGATGAAGGTTTGCTTGACTTCACACAACTCCGCGATGTGTTGTCCCCAAAAACCAAACTGGTAGCGATAACGCACGTCTCTAATGTTCTCGGCACAATTACCCCGATTCAGTCTATTATAGACGCTGCACATACTGCAGGTGCAAAGGTCATCGTAGATGCAGCACAATCCGTGCCACATTTTCATGTTGACGTGCAGCAGTTGGATTGCGATTTTCTTGCATTTTCTGGGCATAAGATGTGTGGTCCAACCGGTGTCGGTGTGCTATACGGTAAATTGGAACTACTTGAGGAGATGCCACCCTTTCTCGGCGGCGGTTCAATGATTCGCTCTGTTGAACGCGACATTTCAACCTACGCAGATGTGCCAGCGAAATTTGAGGCAGGCACGCCAAGCATCGCTGAGGCAATCGGACTTGGTGCTGCCGTAGACTACCTCACGCAAGCGGGATTAGCATCAATTCATGTGCATGAACAGGAACTCCTTAAATATGCACACGAACGTCTACAAGAGATTGAAGGCATTACTATATATGGACCGGCACCGCATCAAAAAGCAGGTGTTATCTCCTTTAATATAGAGGGTATCCATCCGCATGATGTGGCAGGCATTTTGGATACGCATAACGTTGCTATTCGCGCAGGACATCACTGCGCACAACCGCTGATGAAAAAATTAGATGTTATTGCCACTGCACGTGCCAGTTTCTATCTATACAACACATTTGAAGATATAGATCGTTTATACGAAGGATTGCAAAAAGCACAGAATCTCATGACCAGGAGAAGTAAATGAACATATATCAGGAAGAACTGTTGGATCACTACGAAAATCCCAGCAACTACGGAACACTCCCAAACCCAGATATTTCACACGAAGAGGATAATCCACTATGTGGAGATAAGATTCGGATTGATTTAATTGTAGAGGATGACATTATCAAAGAGGTGCGTTTTTCTGGTCACGGCTGTACCATTAGTTTAGCCGCCGCTTCTATGCTGACCGAAGAGATTGTAGGAAAATCCCTTGAGGAAGTCAAAAAACTCTCCAGAGACGACATTTTGGATATGGTTGGTATCCCGTTGGGACCCGTCCGAGTAAAATGCGCTTTATTGGCGCTCAAAGTTCTCAAAGCGGGTGCCTACGGTATTAAAGGCTGGCCCGGCGAAGAAGATGAATAAGGAGACACAACGCAATGAGTGACAATATAACAGCAACACAAGAAACTAAAGTTACACTGAGTGTTCAGCAATTAGAACACCTCATCCGTAAAGTAGTGCGTGAAGAATTGATAGAGTTTGCATCACAAGAACTCGGGATTTTTCACCTTGATAAAGAATCGTCTCTTTATCAAGATATGGTGGATATCCTAAAACGTAAAGAATCTGGTCAATTGAAATTTTACACTCACGAAGAAATTTGGAATGAATAATTACCAAGTAGTTTATGAAGACCGATTCTCTCGCAATCTAACCCGTTACTCAAATTTACGGCAACGTATCAGGCGAAAAATTGAACAGATACTTGCGGATCCTTATGATCGCACAGAACGACTCGGTAGGGTTTCTGGTGGATTAGATTTACGAGGGTGTCGTAGTTCACGAATAGATAGGAATTTTCGGATAATTTTTGTTATCTGTGAAGAATGTCGTTCTGTCGAGGAGTGTCAATACTGCTTCTGTGAAGGAAGAGAAGATAAGACAGTGGTTTTCTTGACTGTGGGCCCACATGCGCGAGCTTATACAATGAATTAAAACAGCATTCTCACAATCCCGGACCTACGGTATCAAGGCTGGCCCGGTGAAGAAGATGAATAAGAAAGGAACAGATGGCAGAATTTTATAAAGTTGCGAAAGTTGGTGAAGTGCCAACCGGCACAAAAAAATTGGTTGAAGTAGATTTCGTCCCCGTGCTACTCTTTAACGTGGAAGGTGAATTTTACGCGATGGAGGATGTCTGCACACATGATGGCGGTCCTTTAGGTGAAGGCTTTTTGGACGGTGATGAGATAGAATGTCCACGGCACGGCGCACGATTTTGTGTCAAAACTGGAAAAGCACTCTGTATGCCTGCCGTAGAAGATATTGAATGTTTTCCTGTCAAAATTGAGGACGACGAAATATTAGTTAGCATCGATTAACCACTACCTCATCAGAGTGGATTATCATAGTCACTATAGGAGGAAAGAAATGGTAACAGAAGAATCTGTCTTAGAATCTATCAAAGAAATTATCGACCCCGAAATCGGTATTAACATCGTGGATATGGGACTTATCTACGGAGTTGACATTGACGACACAACTGTTGATATTACGATGACCTTAACAAGCCCCGGATGCCCCGCTGGTGGACAAATTGTCAACGGCACACAGCACGTTACGCAACAGATGGATGGTGTTGAAGAAGTTAATGTCAATGTTGTCTGGAATCCGCGTTGGACCCCCGAAATGATGAGCGAAGACGCGAGAGACGAACTCGGCATCTTTTAACAAGTTTATGAGGTTCTGATGGAATACAAAATACCTCTTGTTCTGACACCACAACCTGAAGGCGGATATACAGTGACCTCTCCGCTGTTGCCTGAGTTGGTTACCGAGGGTGATTCGTTAGACGAGTCGTTAGAAAACGTCAAAGACGCTTTTAGAGCAGTCTTGGAACTCTATCAAGAGTTAGGACGTTCATTACCAGAAAATATCCAGATTCCTGATGAGAAGAGCCTCCTGTGGTTGGAAACTGTGGTGTCTGCCTCGTGAAATATAGAGAAGTTTCTCGAAAATTAACAACTCTCGGTTGTCAAGAACGAAAGAGAAGAAGCGGCGGATCGCATCGGAAATGGTTTAATCCTGATACACAATACGGTACTGTTGTACCAGATTGGGGTAGTCGGGACCTGAAATTAGGAACGATTCGTGCTGCTGTTCAACAATTGGGAATTGATTGGCAAGATTTCCAAGACGCTTAGAATCGCCGAATCAATTGTTGGGTAATAAAATAATGACGACAGTTAGCAAAAGTCCGAAAACTCTCAAAAAACATGAAAACGCCTTTCAGATTGAATGGAAGGATGGGCATGCCAGTTGGTATCCGTATCGCTATCTCAGGCAGATGTGTCCGTGTGCCGAATGTGCGATCATAAGGCATGAAGGTAAAGATGTCCATTCTCTCTTTTCACCACAAGGCGATGGCGACATAACGTTAATTGAAGTTTCAGACGATATTCAACCGCTTGATATTCAGTTAGTTGGTCGTTACGCGCTCCAATTCAGTTGGGATGATGGACACAATACTGGCATCTATCCATTCGAAATCCTACGCGAGACTTGTCCGTGCCCAGAATGCGCACCGTTGCCGCCTATTCAAAACGAGGAAAATACTGAGTAATGCACCCAAGACCCTCACTCCCTGAAATCTCATCACAAGAACTGAAACAGAAACTGGACGAAAACGAGTCTGTGTTTTTATTAGATGTGCGTGAACAGAGTGAATACGACATCGTGCATATTGAAGGTGCGCGGTTAGTCCCACTCAACACATTGCCGCATCATATAGACAGTCTCCCATCAGACCAAGAAATTATTGTCTACTGTCATCATGGACAGCGAAGTCTCTACGCTACTGCCTATCTACATCAAAACGGATTTACCGATACAAAAAACCTTGCTGGTGGGATTGACCAGTGGGCAGTCCAAATTGATCCGACCCTGAAGCGCTATAGTTAACGTCTTTCCCAGTGAATTCAGCATTTTTAAAACGGGATAAAAAGGATTGATTTTTGCCTAAGAATATAGTATCATATCGTTAACATCACTGCTATTAAGGAAATACGCATGGCATCTCTTCCTGCACAAACCCTCTTCACCCCTGAGGAGTACATCACCCAAGAACGAAAGGCGTTGCACAAAAATGAATACCTCAACGGACAGATATTTGCAATGTCTGGGGCAAGTCGGGCACATAGTCTTATCACAGGAAACATATTCAATAGACTTTACAACCAATTAATCGAGTCAGATTGTGAAGTCCATTCCAGTGATATGCGCGTGCAGCCGAGTCCAATAGCC
>JAPPCZ010000069.1 GCA_028824685.1 Candidatus Poribacteria bacterium | reverse complement strand
CTTCGCAACTCTCTAATGATATACTAAACATCGGTATCCTCTCCTTTGGAGAAAAATAAATTATGGGGAAAGGATACCAATTTTACATAATTTTTACAACCTACCCTTATACGCTTCATGTGACAAAAACTTTACACACCCAAGCGTAATAAACCCTTGTGTATACTGGGTTTATGTGGTATAATATAGATAAGAAGTTAGGGGGTGCCACCCCCTAATTAAACCTAAAAAAGCGAGTTGCTTTTTGACGGTTCAATCTTATCTGATATTGTATCAGAAATCCGTCAGAAAAAGCAACTCCTATTCAGAGGAGTATTCTGATGGACTTAATCAAGGTTATGGAACGATTCCCAGATCAAGAGAGTTGTATCGCACATTTAGAGAAGATCCGTTGGAAAGGTAAACCGGAATGTCCCCACTGTGAAAGCAGTCATGTGGGTAAGCGAACAGAAACGAAGGAAGGACGCATCGGACGCTGGAATTGCCACGCCACTTTCAAGGTCACTTGCGAGACGGTATTTCAGGGCACAAAAGTCGCGTTACAGAAATGGTTTTTGGCGATATCACTGATTGCGAATGCGAAAAAGAGTTTGTCCAGCTGTCAACTGGCGCGCGACTTAGATTTGAACCAAAAGACAGCATGGTTCATAATGGCTCGTATTCGCGCGGAGATGGCAAAGAAAGGGGTGCCCTGCTTGAAGGTATCATAGAAGCAGATGAGACCTACATTGGCGGTAAACCCCGCAAACCGAACAAGCGTGAGGATGACGAACCGAGTAAACGCGGTCGTGGCACAGAGAAAACTGCGATTATCGGTGCAATCCAAAGAGGCGGCAAGGTTGTCGCACAAGTCGCTGAACAACTGACAGGACGCAGTATACTCAAGTTTATTCGCAGTGTCGCAAACCTAAAGGAATCTGAACTGATAACAGACGAATATCAAGCTTACAAACTCATCGGCAAGGAAATGAAGCACACAGTTATCAATCACAATGAACGGTTTACTGATGGGAATACCCATACAAATACCATTGAAGGATTTTGGTCTTTATTGAAGCGTGCATGGTTTGGTTCACATCACCATTATGAAACAGGATACACACCACTTTACGTTGCTGAAATCTGCTACAAGTATAACTATAGAAATAGAGACATCTTCTCAAAGTTTATCAATGAAAGCATGTTGGTTCACTGACGTAAAATGGAACGCTTGGAAAAACTGAAAAATCTAAGTCCAAAACTACTAATTGCGAAACTAAATAACCCTGCGTTTCCATAGGAAATTTGCATCAAAGTTGCTTTACTGGTATAATAAGAATGGTTCGTTAGAAAGAAATTAATTCAAGACATAGGATAAACGAGAATATGGAAATTCTCAACTATTTTTTACCGCCACGCATTGAATTTGGAGAGGGTGCCATCGCTAACTTGGCTGAGCATGTCAAGGCATTCGGAGGCAAAAAACCGCTTATCGTTAGCGATGTCGGTATCCGCAATGTGGGAATATTGGATCAAGCAGTCGCGCCATTAGACAATACAAATTTGCCCTATGCCACTTATGAGGATATTGAACCGAATCCCACAGATATAAGCGTTGTGCAAGGCGTGGAAGTCTATCAAAAAGAAAAATGCGATGTTGTGATTGCAGTTGGGGGTGGTAGTGTGATGGATGCTGCGAAAGCCATCCGTCTCTTGACAACACACGCGCCACCATTAGAACCGTACTATGTAGACTCAAATGGAGCGGATAAGATTAGCGACGATATGCCACCGCTGATATGCGTGCCAACAACTGCTGGGACGGGTAGTGAAGTATCTCAAGGCGCAATCATTACCGACACTTCGCTGCAAACAACCAACCGATGGCGGAAACGTGCGATTGTTACCCGTTTCAACATGTCAAATCTCGCACTGCTTGATCCTGCATTGACTGTAGGAATGCCACAAGCACTGACCGCAGCAACTGGTATGGACGCTATCACACACGGAATTGAGGCTTATGTGGCGACAAAGTACCACCCAATTTCAGAAGGCGTGGCTTTGCAAGCATTGAAGATATTAGGCGCAAATATCCGAACAGCATATCACAATGGAGAGGACATTGAGGCGAGAGGCAAAATGTTGTTAGGATCATGTATGGCAGCATTTGCGTTTCAGAAAGGACTTGGTGCGGTTCACTCCATTGCCCATCAGCTGTCAACAGACGCACCCATCCCGCACGGTGTTGCTAATGCGATACTCCTACCTCCTGTAATGGAATTTAACCTGCCGCATGTGATTGAGAAGTACGCAGATGTTGCAGATGCTTTAGGTGTTAATGTAAAACGGATGTCTAAAGGTGAGGCGGCATGCGCTGCAATTGATGAGATTCGCGAATTGAATAAGGAGTTTAATATGCCCGCAGGACTCGGAGCGGCAGGATTAGACAGGGAAAAGATTCCGAAACTCGCAACAGATTCAATGCTTGACCACTGTCATAAACTCAATCCGAGACGGTGTTCGGAACAGGATATGCTAAACTTACTTGAAGCTGCTTTCTAACTGCTCCAACACACCCGCAACAGAGTTTGGCAGATTTTATTCCTATTAGTGCTTTGGACTTGCAAAAGTTGATTTTTGGCGACTATAAAAATCTCCAAAATAGTTTAGAACCTATCAGAAACAGTTTCTAATATCGCCAGAATATCTTTATAGTGTGAAGGACTAAGCATCCCAAATATTCTTACCATCTCAATAATTATTCTATAGTTTTTCTTATCAATAATAAATATCGCCTTTTCTTTTGGATTTGCTGTGCGACCAATTAAGTTTTCGCTTACTTGAAGTTCTGTTATTGGGAAACATAAGTAAAGCATTGGCTGAACACCAATTGCTCTTTGCTTTTCTCTAATGGTAATCTCTGCAATAATTTCATATACCCCAAATTTATAGACGAGTTGTGGATAGTTCAGAGTCATTCCATAGAATACGGTATTATTGATTTGTTTCTCAACAGGATGTGTTCTCGTTATTTGGCAAGAAGGGTGATTAGAAAGTAAGTTTTCTTCCTCCAAATCAGATAAAAATTCAAAAGTCTCCTCTAATTCTGAAGAAGTTGTCATATCCCAAGAATGTAAATAATACAAATATTCAGATAATTCGTATAACACTTTTTTCTTACCGTTATAGGCAATAAAGGATTTATGTGGCAAGCTAGATTCATTCTTACGCTTGTCTTCCAGATCATAACCTATTTGCCACTCAACGTAATTGTTTTGATGTAAAGGTTTAGTTCCTGCAGCATGTGGATTTCCATACTCATAAAACATGCTTCTTGACTTAATTCTTATTTTGCCTGAAGGTGTTGTAAGCGGAATATCTACAAGTATTCTTTTGTTCTCATTATCAAACATGGTGTTTTCCTAATAATTCTTTGAAATACATATCCAGTTTAACTTCCACCTGCTTCTTCTCAATTGGATCTATCTGAAAATGCTTTTGTAGAAAAAGGTGATGCCGAATAGTATCACTAATGAAATACTGTTTGGATTGCTTAAAAAGCGCATCATCTATAGGAACATCACAGTTTCCGAAATAGAAGGGTAGCCTATCAAGGTTTCTTTTAAACACGTCAACATAAGCATAATAATCCAGTTTGCTTTTGTCAATTACAATAGTGTTACTGCTATAGTCGTTGACAAACGTCCGATTCCTTCTTAATGCGTTAATATCTCTCATTGTCCAGAAAAATAGAGAATCATCAGGTATCGGTTGTTGCTGCTTACTCGGATATTTGCGAATATAACCTGGGATATAATCAAAATCGTTTAGACAGAAACGAAGATTTTCTCCTATTTTAAATGAGAAGGAACGGATAAAACTGTATTCCATCCTTTTGGTATCACGCTGATAAAAGGCAATTATGATTGGAAAAGGTGTAAGTTTTGCGGATTCGGGGAATTCACCACTACTAATTAGTAAGCCATCTACCAATTTATAATTTGCAGCAAATTCCTTTAATTGCTTGAAATTGGCTGGTTTAATTAAGTAAGATAACGGATGCAAAACACAGATAAAATCTGCTTCAAGTTTATTGTAGGACCGGAGAAATGATATTCCTAAGTCTCTACTGACTAAATCTTCATCAACGTCAAATTCAGCATGTTTAATCTTATGACGGATGAGGGAGGTCTTGTCATTATAGGGTGGGTTTCCGACGACTATCAATCTTTCGCACTGCTGAGGAATACCAAATTTTTCCCTTGATACGTTGGATAAAGAGTTCGTCTGAAAAAAACGGACTTTATCAGTGTTCTTTTTTGCTACATCAATTGCAGCTTCGTCTATATCGCACCCGATTGTGAGAGATTGTCCACAATTTTTTAGAAAATCGCCGTACCCACAGGCACTGTCAATTACGGTAGTCTGTGAATCTATGTATGATTCAATAAATTCCCATGCCCGCCTCACAAATGTGGTAGGGGTATAATAACTGCCTAAGTTGACTCTATCTGTATATTTTAAATGTTCTTGACTCATTGGATTTACTTTATGGTAGATTTTTGAATTAATTAGGCACCCCGCAACCGCGAGGTTAGGAAACCTCGCCTACCATGGGGTAAAAGTGTTTCTGCTACGGAGACAGGTTGATTGGTACAATCCATCCCTTTGTGTCAGCAGGTTGATAGACATTATTCCGCAGATAATCTGAGGTATGCCACAGACAGAGGCTTTTTCCATCCGGCATCCAGACAATAGAGGCGAGTTTCATAGATGTTCGGGCAATCGGATATTTTTTACCGCTATCCAAGTCATGCACCCAAACCTTCCAGCGAAGACCAACGCAATCCTCTCGTTCTAAATATGCTAACCGATTCCCTGTTGGTGACCATGCGGGTGCTGTGTGTTTCAAAATCCGATGTTTCAGCGATTCGTCAGTGATCCCAGCAATGTGAAGGCGTTTATCAAGAACTGGATCTTGTCGATTGCTGCCAGAAAGCACGTAGGCAAGTCGTGCCCCATCGGACGACCACCGCATCTGTCGGACGCGTTGGTGCTGCGTTGGAATCTGTTTCACCCGTTCTCCTTCTATATTTTGAATACGGATCGCTGCATACGTAACTGTGCCGTTGCCGAGCTTTTGATTCTGTGTCACCTCAAAAGCGAGTAGATTTCCATCTGACGACCAAGAGGGTGCGTGCAAAAAGGTATAAGAACGTCGAGTTTGTCTAAATAACACACGGGCAATATCTCTACCACCACTGCCGTCACTGTTGATCCGATAAATAACATCATAGCCTCTTTCACGCCGTCTAAATGCCAATTGATTAGCCGTAGGTGACCATGCAGGCCCCGCACCTTTTACCAGTTTTTCGATACGTCCCAACTCCCAATCGGCGGTAAAAACAAAACGATCGTCGTCTTCTTCAGCTTCAAATGCTATTAAACGACCATCCAGTGACCAAGAAACATGTGGATTGTAAAGTTGTCCGGTATAAAGTTTTCGTGCTTGTTTTCCCTCTTTGTCCATAATCCAGAGTTCACTTGCCTTCCAATAACTTCCGCTCAGATCGGTTCTTTTCAGCATGACAATGCGTTCGCCATCGGGACTCCAATACGGGTATTCTGCGCCATCGATCAGATGTATTATCCGTGGTTTGCCACAAAAGTTTGAATTGAACAACATCCCATCTGTATCTTCAAATTGCCCAAAAGCAAACCTATCTATCCATACTTGTTCTTTATTCGGTAGTTCGACTTGATACCGCTCCTGTGCGGCTTGGAGAATCGGCAAGTCCGTGCCATCATTGAGGCGATATAAGGGTGAAGTTCCGTTTTTCTCCGTATAAACTGGCGCATTATCATGTGTAACAATCCCGTGTTCGCGTGTATCATCTGCAATCGGTGGACTTTCTGTAGCATTGGCGAACGCATAGATTGAACCGTCAGTAGATGCTGCATAGAGGATACCTTCGGAAATTGCAGGGGCTGCATTCACAGGACCGCCAATCTGATAAGACCAAACTTCTGTTTTGGACGCAATATCAATGGCATGGATCTTCCCATTTCTCGCACCAATATAGACAAAACCGTTTGCAGTGACGGGAAAACTTTCACTTCCTGCTGTATATCTACGCCATAAATTCGCGTTATACTGTGGAATGACGGGACGGAATTCTGCATTCGTGCATCCGTATTCTATGCCGTTAATTGTGACCATGCGCTGTCGTTCGGATTTAAGTTTGCCGGTGATGGCATCCAGCAGGTAAATTCGTGTAGGAAATGCACCCGTGTAAACAGTTCTATTAAAAACAACTGGTGGTGAATCCATCCAACCTTTTGATTTGAATTCCCAAAGTACGTCTCCTGTTTCTGCATTAAGTGCGTAGAATTTGTTATCCCGCGTACTGAAATAGACGCGCCCACCCCAAATAGCAGCTGAATATCGGATGGCACTTCCAGCATTGAAAACCCATTTGATCCCCCACTCCTTCGCATTTAAGGCGTATAATTTGCCATCTGCGGAACCGATATAAAGAATTCCGTTTGCTACAACTGGGGATGCGGTTATAGGACCACCCGTTTTAAATTGCCACAACATAGATAGCGGAGGCTTAATTTTCTGGTCTGGGCTTTTTCCAGATAACTGCAAGTCGTGCATGAACATGTGCCAATCTTCAGCACGAAGCGGGGTGATAGGTGGCGTAATGACTTCAGGAGAATCCGTTTTTGGAGTTGAGGATGGTGAATCTTGAGGTTTGTCTTGGGAATTACAAGCCGACAGAAGGAGCAAAGCAACAAAAAGGGCTAAAATGAGTATAACGGTTTTGAATTTTGTGATTTGAAGCATGGTTTAGCAAAGTAGTCAGAAACGTGCAGAATATTTGAAGTAACGAAAATCCGTTACCGATAATATAACATGTAGGAGGATATATGTCAAGGATGTGTAATATTTTATCATTTGTCTGAACCAGGATTTGCCAAATCAAGAAATCAACGCTACAAATCATGGTGAATGCCATACGCGCATTCGTCTTTAGGCATTTGGCGGGTGTCAATTTAGCGGTTCGCCACCCTGGTAGGCACTGAATGCCGTAAAGACATTCGCAGCGTTGATTTGGCGTTTTGTAAACGCGCCGAACCCAGACCTCAGACGCTATAAACGGCGCGTTTACAAAACGCGCCTACTTTGGGTAATAAATCGGGCTTACAAAGCCCTCCAACAATGGGATGTATCCTTAGCTGGTTGTTTATTGACATTTTTTCTAATACCTATTATAATTTTGCTACTTTACAATTGTCGGATAGCTGCGCTATGAGCTGCCATTGCATAGCAAACTTAATCTATTCATCCGGGAGGACCAAATTTGTCAAAATTAGATTATCAACAGAACGCTTCAGGCCAATGGGTGAAGCGAATTTTAATTTATCTTCTATGTATCTCGTTCGCGTTTGGTGCATTAGTATCCATCGGTTATGCACAACCCCATATTGTCTTCGTTGTAGGTGAGAATGAATATCGTTCTGAGGTAACGATGCCCGCGTTGGCTCAAGTGTTGGAAGAACACTATGACTTCCGTACCACAGTTCTCATTGACGACGTACTACAGGGTGGTGAAGGGAATAGCATAAATGGACTTGACGTGCTCGAAACCGCAGACCTACTCGTTCTATATCTACGATTCCGTCAACTCCCAGATGACCAACTTGCACTATTACAAAGCTACATTGACCGTGGCGGTCCTATAGTCGCCTTCCGGACAACCACGCACGCCTTTGCCTACGAAGATGAAGACGAGCGTGCTACAAAATGGAACGATTTCGGTGCACGCGAACTCGGCGCACCGTGGATATACCATTACGGACACGGGGCAAGTACCGATGCCACAATCGTCGGTGATCACCTGATCCTTACTGGAGTCAACCCAGCGTTCCACGTGCGATCCTGGACCTATCATGTGCGTCCTAACTATCCACCGAAAGATGCCCAGATCCTGGTGCAAGGACGACCCGTATTCCCAGAAGGAGAACGGGGTGGTGATGAGACTGTCAATCCCATTGCTTGGACACACACCCATACAGGGGGAGGACGTGTCTTCACAACCACAATGGGACATCCAGAAGATTTCAAAGTAAGCGATTTTCGTCGCCTCATCGTCAACGGTGTCTACTGGTGTCTTGAAAGTGAAGCGCCGCGACGATATGTGCCCGGTTGGCATGTTAAAACTGGACAGCGGTGGCGGGATATGGATTATGGACCATTCCTTTCCACAGCCGTCGCAGCGAATGACAAAAATCTTACCTACAAAGGTATCATTATTCCGCTTACTCCGGAACTCACAGGTGGTGCAGTGGTGTTTGACACAGATTTGTTACGCTATTCTGCAGGTTGGATAGATGGATTGATTGACTTCGCAGATGTTGAATTCAACGGTTGGCATCAGAGTTATCCATCAATAGAAGGAAAACTGCTGTGGGAAAATCCTGTAGGTCCAGGATGGGCGAAAGATGGCAGTTTTGAGGATACACGATCCGTTCCCTTTGGTCCTCTACCCAGAGATTGGGCACATTGGAAAGGATTGTATCTTCACGAAAATCGCGTTATTTTGTCGTATACGGTGGGCACTCGGTCTGTGCTGGAAACCCCAACGCTTGAAAGTGGAGAAAATGGGATCGCTTTTGTACGCACTCTCCAACTCGGTCCCGCTACATCAAGCACACTTGTCCGTATCGCAACAATGACTGATGGTGAAACTTCCGCTTTACCTGAATTTTCACGCGGTACTGGGGTCGCTTTGTGTCCACCTGGGACAGAGTCTGGACAACCAGGCAGCCTACTCGCTGCATTGGTTGACGCACCGAAAGGCACACAGTGGGAAACTACGCAGGGCGAGATCCGCGTTCGGTTCCCGGCATCTAATAAAGCAATCTCCACCAAGATTCTGATTACACCTACGATCCATGATACACTTGAGTTGAGCGAGTGGACACAATTCGTTGATACCTCTCCTCCTGTTACGGACCTGACGACATTGATTAAAGGTGGACCGCAACGCTGGCAGGAAAAACTTAATACAACAGGACAGACCGATATACAACGAAAACTCAGGCTGGAAACGTTGAAAATTGAGGCGGGAACAACGACTATGAACCTTGAATTAGATGGATATCTACCGAAAGTGCTTTCTATGGATAATCTATCACCTGCCCCTGGCGGTGTTGGCAATGCAGATCAGTACATTGCAGTCCTGTTTCCCCATTCTAAAACCTCGGAGGCCGCGTCTGCACAGAAACAGAAGAACGATTCCGCTTTGATCGGGTATTGGGATTTTGACGAAGGCAACGGTTCTCACACAGCAAGTGAGATATCTGAAAAATCAACAATTACCCTTGATGGCGTTCGTTGGGAAGATGGATGGCAAAACAAATGTCTTGTGTTCGATGGCGATGCGGAAGCGCGTTTTGACGAAAACTTCGCCCTTGATTTTGACACAAACGACCTAACATTCACTGCATGGATTGCCACTGAAGACGACGGTTCAATCTTCTCTGAAGCACTTGATGAAACAGAATGGATACCTAACGGCAAAACTTTTTTTATCAGAAATGGACAATTGGCATTTGATGTCGGTTGGGTCGGTGTCGTTACCAGTGCTACAGGAAACGGTAAATCAGTTGTTGATGGTGCTTGGCATCATGTCGGAATGACTTGGAAACATGAAACTGGTGCAGTGAAGTTGTTTTTGGATGGAGAAATTGTCGCAGAAGGGGTTCTCAAACCCAATGATGAATTGGAAGATGACGTTTGGCGCCTTGGATTCACCGCAGAAAATTTCCCAGAAGAATCCCCCAGATTAGAGGGGAAACTTGATGAAATGTATCTATACAATCGCGCCCTATCTCCCGACGAAATGTTGGCCCTCTACCAACGTGTCCAAGAACCCCCTCTGATTGCAGCGACTCTGGTAGAACCAATTGAAGGTGCAAAATGGATCGTCGACTCTGACCGTGTTTATCTACACATCTCTACAGACACAACCGCATCAGTTCTTACATGGGATGGTAGTGAATCACAACTCTCAGATTTCGCCCAGTTAGCAGCAAATGATGGACGTGACCCCAGCCAACCGTTCGCGATTGACAAGATAGATTGGCCCGCACAAAACCCATGGGGATCGTGGATACGTTTCGGAGCGTTTGACTTCTTCCCTGATGGCAATCGTGCTGCACTTTCCACCTGGAACGGTGATGTCTGGACAGTCACCGGACTCAATGATACTTTGAACAAACTGATATGGCAACGTATCGCCACCGGACTGAATCAACCACTCGGGCTTAAAATAGTCGGGCAGCAGATTTACGTTGCCGGACGTGACCAGATCACTCGTCTTGTTGATCTCAACGAAGATGGAGAAATTGATTTCTATGATAACTTTAACAATGATGTTTACAACAGTGAACACTTCCACGAGCAGGTTATGGACCTGCAGACCGATGCAGCGGGAAACTTCTACTACATGAAATCCGCCAGACATGCATTGCGCGCCCAACACCCACACCACGGCACCCTCATCCGAGTTTCACCAGATGGAGAAGAGACTACCGTGATTGCTTATGGATTTCGCGCATCAAATGGACTCGGAATTAGTCCTGGTCCGATATTCTACGGGACTGATCAAGAAGGCTTCTGGATGCCCGCCAACCGACTGAATCGTATCACTGAACCTGGTCGCTTCTACGGAAATTTATGGGGATGGTACCCACCTGATAACCCTCCAACTACTTACGAACCGCCGCTTTGTTGGGTTGCTCCTTTTGTTGACCGTTCTCCTGCTACATTAGTCTGGATTCCAACAGACACATGGGGAGAAATGGCGGATTCTCTGCTCTCTGTCAGTTACGGCACAGGGAAAGTATACGCGGTTCTTCAGCACCAAATAGGAGAGACTGTGCAAGGTGCCGTTACCGAAATGGGATTGGATTTTCCCACAGGTGTGATGCGTGGACGATTCCATCCAATCAGTAGAGACCTCTATCTTGCAGGTCTATTCGGTTGGTCGTCTAACAAACAGGAAGATACTGGGTTTTACCGGGTACGCATGACAGGTGCACCACTCCGTACACCGAAATCGTTTCGCGCTGTCAAGGATGGCTTAATTATTGATTTTTATGCCCCACTCGCTCCAAAATCCGCAGCAGATACAGAAAACTGGCGGGTACAAAGTTGGGAGTACCGCTGGACTGAAGGCTACGGTTCACCACAGTTAAAACGTTCTGGCGAAGAAGGCAGAGATGAACACACTATTCAATCTGCAACACTCTCTGAGGATGGCAAAACGATTTTCCTCAAAATACCTACGCTTACGTCTACCATGCAGTTCCATGTTGACATCAAGGGCAAGTTTGCAGATGGTGTGCCGCTGGATTGTTATCTGCATGGCACAATACAGGTGCTGGAAGAGGTGGATAACATAGAAGCAAAGTAGGAAAAAGTCAACTTTAGTCTTGCTCACGTTAATTTACAATCTAACTTTAAATTCTTTTTGGCGTTGGCGTGTGATGTCGCGGCGTTCTTTCCGTTCAGATTCATAAGTGGCAATGCGCAGTTGACATGCACCTTCAAGGGCATCGGGTCCGTCATTGAAATCTCCTATAGGATATAACTCCATCTGCTTTTGGAATTCAGTGGGTAACTTTTTGTAGAAACCGAGCCAGTGGTTCCGGATAGGTGCTTGGAGTGCGTCTATGCGGTCAAACTTGTTACGTCGTCGTGTTATCCATTTTATGTTAAATTGGGTTGAATAGTTCCGTTTATCTCGTTCTGCCTTGAAAGTGCGTTCTGCTACTTGCTTTTGTGCTTCCCATGTGTCTTGGACAAACCCTTCAATACCGAGTCGGATTCTTATATTTCTTGATTTAACAATGCTGCAGACTTTGTCATGCATGTCAAGGCAAGCGCGGATTTGTGCTTCTATATTATCCCGAAATAGATGTGCGTCAAGGACATAACCGTGTGTTCCGCCAAGGAAGGATTGTGTGTTTGCGTTTCGTCCTGGTGTAGGTGTCCATAAAACGCTGACGACTGCTGCATAAGCGTTATCAACGATGTCTTTGCCGCCTGCCCAGTCAAGGAATATAGAAGCTCCGGCTATGTCTGCCCACTGGACAAGGACTTTATCATCGCGTAGCAATCCTTCCGCTACGATGTCAAATTTCAACGCGTTTTTCATATCAAAGAGTGTCTGTGATGGATCATAAGTTTCGTTTTGGAATTCACGTAGAACTGGATAATAACCGACATCACATATTTCTTTTCGTATGTCGTAGTATGTGATTTGTTCTTTCCAGAGATGTTTGATGTGTGGTTCTTGTGCTGTTTCAGCAAGATGTTGATTATAAAATGCGTCTGCTTTAGGGATGCGTTCTGTGTCCTGAAGTGAAAGATCGGTATATATCTGCTCCCATTGTTCCCACTGTTTTTCATGGGTGGGATGCCAGAGGTCCGCGGGTTCTTCTATTGCTCTGAATAGGTGTGTTGTCCACTGCGGTCGTTTTTGCAGGGTTGCTGCGATTGCTTCTGGATGCTTTAGGGTATCAATGTTGATGAAGTTTGTTGTGCGGTCGATTCTGCCTGCCTGCATCAAGTCCGAGTCAAACCACAATTGGTCCTTTGCCCGTACAGTTGGGTTTTTTAGTGTTTCTGGGTCGTCGAGGTCATCAGAGATAATGAGTTCGGGGCGGTGGTTTTTGAACAATTCTCCACGTAGCTGCGCACCTCGTCCTTTGGCGATTATGAGTTGCATGTCATTGTTACAGAGTAGTCGCTTAACGGTTCCATTGCATTTTATATGTGCGAATCGCTTATCCGTTTCTATCTTGTGTTTGATGTCTCTGACTCGTGATTCAGCGACTGCATGTGTGCGTGAGAGAATAAGAATGAAATGATAGGGTTCTATGCCGAGTTTCCGGTAGCAGTTTTTGAAGTAGATTGCGTGGAGTGGTAGGATAACTGCCATGCATGTTGATTTTCCACTGCCGCGTGGTGCGAGTATATTGATTCGTTTTGCTGTCTCTCCAGGCAGCAGTGTGTTGAAGATTCGATGATGATGTTTACCGAATGACGCGGTCATATATTCCGAACAAAATTTTTTGGCGAAGGCTTGGGGTGACCAGAAGCAGAAAGCGGTTTTGTATGCTTCAATCCTCGAATTCGGCGAGGTTTGGAGGATTTGCTTCATCATCGCCTTCTGTGTTTCCCACGGTTGTCTCTTGAGGACTTCTGTCGCTTTCAGTTCTGCTTTGGTTGGCATTGTATTGTTGGGCGAGGAGGTGGTGAGGGACGGTGCGGTCGATATACTCTCCATCCAGTTTGAAAACGATCGAAAGGATCTTAATGATTTCATCTGCTGATGCCTCCTTTATTTTTTCGGGTAAGAGGGAAATAGCGGGAATTTCTATAGATGCGATTAGATTGTCTAAAGTGAGTTGTCGTCTGTTGATACGTTGATTCAGTTCTTTAATTTTCTTTCCTGCTAAAAACGTCTTCTGCTCTTCAATATATTTGAAATATTTAGAATCGGGTGGACAGTGTTTTGGATAGTTCGGATTTGCCTCTCTGAATGCTTTTTTACACCAATCTCTGTCTTTTGGTTCGTCAGGTGATAACTCATAAGTATCATATTTCTCTTTTAGATGGATTAGCATCTGTCTGTTGACTTCTGCGATTGCTTGTTGTGTATCGCCTAATTGCGCGACAAGTGTGGCATAAAGTAGTTTTAGTTCTTCTGTGATTCGTGGTCGTTTTTTGTTCATTGTTCCTCTCCTTAAAAAAGATGGCACGCTTGGATTTTACCATGCGTGCCACCGCTAAAAAATAGCACACATGATTTTACCATGCGTGCCACCGCTTATTTGCTATGAATTCGTGTAAAGTAAGTTTGTTTTGCTATATGTATTATAACACAAGAGTAGATAGAATGCAAATAAAAATGTGATTTTTTGAGTCGTGGATTTTTGCCTGAACGAATCAACGCCGAACGCGCTTGGCAGAGGATGCCAAATCAACGGTATGAATGCCATTTAGGCATTCCCCGTATGATATTCTGCATGATTTTGCACTTTTAGCATCCTTTTGAACTATTTATATTTATGAGATACGTTGTATATATTGAATGAAATCACTGCGTGATATTCGCTGGGACGTAGCGGATACCCAGTGGACATCGCAAACGCCACGCTGTTCCTTGCATCCCATAAGGCGAGTTTTGCAACAGGTGCAGTTTTTGGGATTGATTATGGATTGACTGCCGGTAATCACCAGTTTCCGATATGATGATTTATAGACAAGGATATATTCTAACTTCTTTGAAATTACAAATATACCTATAAAATCCTTGACATTTATTTATCATTATGTTATCATGCCTTTTATGCGACATAAATATAATAATTGAGGTGGTGTTTTATTTAATTGAACGAATTATTACAACAAATCTTCAGTCTTGAAGATCCAATCGGGAAAGAAATTGTTAATTGGATTCGGATATTCTTTTGGATTGGGGTGGTAAACTACGGATTACATTTTCTGCGTTTAGTATACGAAGGTCTCTGTCTTTATTTTGTAAAAAAAAATATCAAAAGCCACGGTCTCAGTGAAATTTCTTCTGATTTCCTCAATAATTCTAACCAATCAATAATCTTTCAACATGCCATCGGTTTTAGCAGTATTCACCGCAGAATTCAAGATTTAGTTAGCATTAAGCAGAATGGTGGTGAAATTGATCATGATGTGCTTGGTGACATCCATGCTGGTGCAGCCAGCAGAAAAGCGGGGCTTTCGCGTTATATACTCGGTATCCTTATCATACTTGGATTAGTAGGGACATTATGGGGACTAACAACCGCAGTTATTGAAGTCCAACCGCTCTTGGAAGATATTGACGACCTCGACCAACTCCCACAAATATCAGAAGCACTACAGAAAACGCTAACAGGCATGGGAACTGCCTTCAAAACAACCTTAGCAGGTTTGCTGGCATCGTTCGGGTTAGGGTTTATTGGGTGGTCTTTTAATCTTTCAAATTCTGTTTTTCTAACGCAGTTTGAAAAAACTGTGGCTATAGAAATAATCCCTTGCTTTACACAAACTCCAGAGACAGCAGTTGTATCCTCTATGGATGGACTTAAGACGACTGTTGACGAGTTTAAAATGGCAACGGAAACGAATGTCAGCAAGATGCAGGAGTCTATTCAACAATTAACTGAGAAGTCCTGGGATACATATCTTGAGCAGCAATATGTCATTACGCAAGAATTGAGCGAAATTCCGATAGAACTTCGCGAAAGTTTAGGAGGAATAAATGAATACCAAGTGCTGATTAAAACTACGGTGGAACAATCTGATGCAACTACAAAGCAGTTCATTGAAAAAATATCAGAGTTTCAATCCACTGTTGATACCATGGCAAATGATTTTAGGGAAATGACTGAGCGATCAATAGCTCAAGTTGCGGAATATCAATCAGCAGTACTTACGGGTATAGAAAAAGTCGTATCAGATTTCAGACAAGAAAGCGCGGGATTGAAAGCCACAATCCAGGATGCTCGGGAATCACAATCAAGGTTTGTTGACGAACTTGCTAACAACCTTTCTGATACACTTGCCGATACCCTTGAGACTCAACTTCAATCGATGCTTCAACCCATTATGGAAAATCAACAAGTAATGGTGGTAGGACTTACTGAAACAGTGGATAATTTACGTGCAGTTGCTGGTGAATTACAGATACGATCAGCACTTGAGAATCAGAATGAAGTTTTTGAGAACATCAGGTCTGACTTGACACAGAATCAGCAGTTAATTGCGAATAGATTATCACAATTGATAAGTGAACTTCAGGTTCAACCTGCCCTTGAGGCACAAAATAAAGTTTTTGAGCGAATCGAAGGACATTTTGAAGGGCAACGCGAGATGATTGGTGAACAAAATGAAATAATGCAAACATTAGATAGCAGTGTAAAACAACTTCAACAGACTTTTTTAAAGACTGAATCGGGTGATCAGCAACACACAGAGCAAATAAAACGGGAACTTCAGAATAACTTTATTACACTCGGTGAGAAGATAGATGCTTTGAATAGGACAATAAGTAAACCCGGCTTATATCGCTGGGGATCAGAAATTCGCCGTTGGCTCGGTATTTTTCGCAAATAGGAGTTATAAATGGACCTTAAAATACGACAAGAGTCTGTTTCCAACGTCTGGCCTGCCTTTACAGATATATCAATTGCGATGCTGCTTATCTTTCTGTTTTTTATTTTCATTCAATTTGTCTCTAACAGCAAGTTATTTATGAAAATGCAAATGGAGAAAAAGCAAGATACGATAGAGAAAGTGTTTGCAGAAAAGTTTCCAAATGAGATAAAAAATGAAATTATTACTATTAATCGGGATGGTAACTTGCAACGATTTACGTTCAGCAATAAAATTCTATTTGAAACGAATAAGGCTATTCTGCAATCGGAAGGAAGGGGTATATTAACAACTGTAGGTCAGATATTGCAGAAAAACAAGGTGGATGCTAAATTGGGTCAATTGTATAAGAGTATTCAAATAGAAGGACATACAGACAATGTTCCGATTATAATTCCAAATCGTTCGAACTGGGAGTTGTCGTCAGATCGAGCAATTGCTGTCCTAAGACTTTTCGTTAATGATATTGGCATTAATCCACGGACACTAACGGCAACAGGTTATGGTGAATACCATCCTGTAGTCCCAAATCACCCCAAAGACGGACATCCAAAAAATCGTAGGATTGAGATTGTTTTAGTCTATTCCGAAACAGGAGGAATCCAGTGAATACCTGTCCTTATTCACATGACAGTGCGGTGTGCAGTTTACTTGCATCGGAAGCATCAGGAAGCATGGTTTATTGCCAACAGTGTTCCCAGTTTGCTTTTCGGTGTGCGGATGGGCATTGGAACCGTGCTTTTGCCCGTTATTGCACGCAGTGTAGTCAGCAAATGGAAAAACCTGCACAATGGGATATGGCATCGGGGAACCCACAACGCACAGCAACACTACCACAGAAGTCATCTCATCACAATGAGTTCGGGGCATGGGTTGCTAATATCCCACAGATAGAGACAGGTGATAGTTTGCCTGGATTACTCGCTATTGATGGGCTTATTGCTGTGCCAAATCCTGGTGAAAAAAAACTTGATACTTACAAAATTGTATACGACTCAGACAGGAAGATCCTAAGCTTGAATTGGAATATTCCGTTTAGTGAGAAGTTGACTTACGGTTCAACCCCAATTTATCATGGACTTCATCTGTATACGGTGGTATCGGGTGGAATTCAAAAGACATCTGTAATTGATGGTAAAACAGACCTTATCAATAATATAAATGGTGTAGATGCCGATAAGATTAAACCTTTGCCTCAGTGCGCGCCTATGAAATGTAAGATAAATGGGAGAGAGGCAATGGTTGCTGGCGTGAAGCAGGGTATGTTGCTGTTTGACCTTGCTAAGCACAACGGATTAATTATCAGTGGTAATTTCTTTGACGAAAAAAATGAATCGATGTCTCCAACGCTTTGCGGACAATATATCGTTTTCACATCAAAACGCGGAGGTATTTTTTCTCTCAATATAGGCACAAATTCATTTAAAAAGCGAGATCTTTCTTACGAAAATAGATCGTTCTCCGCACCTGTATCTGTCAATAGTACGGTCTATTTTGAAGCGATAGGCAATAATGGTCATCGGAGCCTTAAGCGTTTTGACCCAAATTCCGGAAAATTAACTAAAGCAATGGATTTGGATCATGTGCGAGAACACAATATTGAAAATAGACTATCCCTTTTCGCGCATCCGCCGCTTACGGATGGAAAGCAGTTGTTTTTATCTGATATATCAGGACAGGTTGTCTATACCTATGATACCGAAAGAGGGGTTTCTTTGCCAAATAAAAACGTTCCTAAAAATGGTAATCAACATCTTTTTGCACCGCATCAATCCATTGTGGTAAACAATCGGATATATTCAGCACATTCTTACGGATTGACAATTTTAGGATTTGGACAGAATAGTGCCGACCTACATCAACCATTAGCGATGGGACAACCAGAAAATCCAAAACCCGTAGCACGTCCTATTCGGTATGAAAATAAACTGTTTATTCTGTGCAAAGATAGGCTCATTTGTCGAGATTATTAGGAGGAAGAACGCTTATGTTACGAAACACACTTATTATTTCTCTAATATTCATTTTCATCCTGCTAACACCAATAATAGCAGCTGCTAAACACATTATCGTATTTTACGATGTATCTGGTAGTATGGTCAGTTTAAGAATCGATGGGCAAACAAACGTCTATATGGGATCCAACGACATGAGACGTGTTAATGAATATCTGACAAATCTATTATTCACAAATACTTCACAAGATTTGCGTGACAATGCAAACGATACATATATCAAGGAATGCGACGCTGTGTTAGTCGGTAAACCGCTATACCAAAGTGGTGATATTCTTACCTATGTTGAATATGCAAAGAAGGGTAACACAAAAATAAACAGAGAACAGATTAGCAAAAATGACTTTCAGCAGCAACTGCCAAATCCAATGACCCTCAGAAGATCCTTCTATGGAAAGGTCTCTTATCTACTGCGTGCAGAGGTTGAAGTGTATGATGAGTTGTATAGAGAAACTGATGATGAGACCTATTGGGTCTTTGTAACCGATGGTGACATTGATAACAGTGGCAAAAGTGATCCAGGAATCGCTAATGTATTAAAGCGACAAGCAATAATTGAAGATGAATTTTATGATCCAATGATTTTTGGCGTATTTGTCAATAATCATGTAAAAATTGAAGTCAGGCGACTCCAAAAACGGGGCGACATTGATTCAATTTTCATTGCAACACCAACTAAACCGAAAGAACCGGTGCGGAAAATTCAACTATCAAGAGATAAGGAAGGGAAGTTTTTTAGTGAAACGCTTCTAATTAACACGGAAAACTCCGAAGAATCCAAATTTAAACTCAATAATTTTAATGTAGAGATAGTTGACCGAAATTACAGGCCACTTCAAATCATAAATGAAGATAACACTTCAGACATTCTCAATGTTGATCCTGTTGAACTTAATGGAAATCCGCCTCCGTATGAATTCCGTCTGCTGCTTCCTGCTAATCGTGAGATCGCTGCATCGGACAATAAGATGAAGCTTGAAGTTGCCTATAGTTTCAACGGAGAAGATAAAGTTTTTTCTGTCCCCTTAATGAACTATACTGCGGTTATTAAAAGTATCTATGTTGCCAGTATCACCGACCCTGATAGTCCAACAAAACTGTTAGAACTCCAGTTTGCTGACGACAAGTATAACGTCTCTCTAACGGTTCAGACAGAAAGTCCACAAGCAGATGCATTCCAGATTGACCAAATCCGTTGTCAGGTTCAATATAAAGACACTCGTAAACTCTGCGACGTTACTGTGCCGAAAGTTATTGAACGGTTAGGTGAACCGTTTGCTATAGAAGTGCCAAAACATGGGCGTTTGGACTGGTATGGAAACAAGGTAGTGCTTGAAATTGACTATAGGTATGAAAATGAAACGCTCAACACAACAATAGAGGCGCCCTATGAACTAAAAGGTGGCGGCACTGGCTTCCCGTTGTGGGTGCTTTGGGTGTTGCTTGTGCCGGTTTTGGGTGTAATCCTATTTCTTGTGATTAGGGCAATAATAAAAAGGGTAAAGTCTAAACCAGTTGAACACCGAATTAAGTTAGCTATAGAAGACTCTATGGATGAGTTTATTTCTAATGATGATCGACTATTCACACTCACAGATAAGAATTCCTTAGCTTTTGGAGAAAATGATGCACATGAAATGTATTTTGATGTCGAATGGCCTGATTGTCCCGATTTTTTACGTTGTGAAAAAAAGTTACCTTGGCCGTGGTCAAAGAATAAAGGGCGAATTCGACATCATAAGTCCATTGATGACGCTGAAGGAGAGATAGTAAATGTTCCTGGGTCCCTAACATTAAAACGGGACGAGGATAATATTGAGGTTTACATCCAATATGATAAAGAAGATAATATATCTGACACTAAATCAAATGACGAGTCTTTTGAAGGTTCTACAGATCGTGTAGACCCGCTTAAAGTATGAAATGACTAAACTTAGCGTTGAAATTTGTTTCTGTTTCTGATATGATGGTCGTAAAGAATTGGAAATTAATCCAGTAAGAATATACGTGAAAAACAAATATAAAACTTAAGGGGGCACGATGAAAGTTATTGCGGATTTTTTCGTAGATCCGTTGGTATTGCCAATTTATATTTATCTCGCTGCGTATGGTATTGTATGGGCAATAGCGTTTGGACTCGCCCGTTTATTTATGAATGAAATCGGAATTGAACGTGCAACAACGCGCGCATGGCGTATTGCGATCGTCATACACTTGCTCTTTGGAACAGGTCTTGCTATCTGGATATGCTTACGTGCTATTCCACGGGTTTCTGAGTGGTGGCATACCATATTCTATTTACTATTCTATGTATTGATAGTGATTATAGATGCATGTTTGTTAGTTTCAATTCCATCACAAAAAGTAAAAAAGTAATTATTATTTTTAAATAGGAGTGCCACATGATTCGACCGACATTATTTATTGGACTTGGAACAACTGGAACCAAAATTCTGAAACAACTTCGTGAACTCATGTCAGAAGAATATGGACGCGCAGGATTGCCGATTTTTCGTTACATTGCCATTGAAACGGATGGTGCTATGGAAGCGGAAAACACCAACCAGATGAAAGGTTATGAACAAATTAATCTTGTAAGTGCTACAACAGATAATTTTGACTCTATTAAACTCAAATTAGACCCTAATGACCCCAATTATAGTCCGCAGTGGGCAGATTGGCTCAACCCAGATCTTTTAAACTTCGCGCTAAACTTTAAAGCGGGAGCTGCCAATATCCGAATGGCAGGAAGACTGTGTTTATGGGAAAACTGGGATGAGATGCGAGAAACAGTCTTAAAAGCTCATGCTGCTATTATCGCACCTGCTACAACTAAGGAAGCAAATAGTATATTGTCACAGCATTGCAAAACCAAGGGATTACCAGATGATAATGCCACTGTAGGCGGTAATATCCACATTTATCTTGTTGGGTCCCTTTGTGGCGGAACTTGCAGCGGCATGCTGATTGATATGGCATATTTTTGCAGAAATCTAATTGCTGGAAAAGATGGTAATGAAGTTCATGGAATTTTTACCATGCATGATAAGGCTATAGCTGCAACTGCCGCTGCGCAAACTGCTGTCCATGCTGCCAATTGCTACGGTGGACTTTGGGAGTTGAATTACTATAATCATCCTAAGACTCATTATGATGTAATTTTTCCAGATAACCTTAAAGCGACCGAACCATTTAAAAACCCGTATGATGATATTAAGCTTGTTTCGCGCAGTAGTGTTAATCCAAATTATAAGTTCGTTGACCAACACGGAAATTTTGATGAGGATGGTTTGAATTTGATGATTGCTTTACATCTCTTTGCGGAGACTGCTGGTAACACCTTCGGACTCAAAAAAGCTATCGGTATAGACGGTAAAGCACTACCGAAATTTGGAAGTTTACAAGTTGGAAAAAATAATAAGAATACTGTTATGTCGAGAACTTTAGCGAGTTTCGGCTTAACTGCCGTATGGTATCCTAAATATCGTATTGCAAGTGCGTCTGCTGCCTTGGTTAACCAGAGATTAAGTGAAAAATGGATTGCATCAAATAGTCCTGAAATCAATATAGTGAATGATGCTAAAAAAGAATGGCAGAATATCTTAGGTGAAAACATTCAAACTTTAACAAACCCGAAAGGTTTACAACCTCTTAAGGGACAGATTGGCAAACTACTTAGAGGTGCTTCCACAAAGTTCCAATCAGCACCTGCTGCTGCTTTGAAAGGTCTAATGCAAAATTACCCTGAAGACGAAGCCTTCAAGGAAAAATTTGAGGGGGGTGGTGAGTATTTTGAATTAATGGAGATGCAAAAACCTGTGTGTAAAGGGATGTTCCTTAATTCCGTTGAAAAGGTATTTAGCACGCAATTGGATAAATTGGAACATGATGGCACATACGGGATAGGTGACGTACAAGTTTTCTTTGAGAATCTTGACAAAGAAATTGAAAAAACTATTGAAAAAGAAGAATGCCCAACCTTAGCACCTTCTTTAGACCTTAACCAACTTGATTTTGATGCGATATCTCGGGCAGAAAATAATCGGTGGACAAAACTTATCGGTTTACATGACCAATCCGTTAATGCCCATAGACAAGCATTGATAGATAAGTATGGCAAGTTAATCTCCGAAAGTTCAACGAGTATTTACATATCACTTAGGAATTACTTTCTCCGTTCAATTTTACAAGAAATTCGAGAAGAACTCGGTTTTGGTGTCACACCGAGGGAGGCAGATGGACCTAACCCTCATCGAACCATAAAACAGCGTTTAGACCAGATCGTAGATAATCTGAGAGGATGTATTCAGAGGTTTAAAGATGATTATGCAGAGGCTATTGATCCTCGTAAAGCTGAGTGTGTTATGATTGTAACAAACAACGAAGACAATAAGATTGATACAGATGCAGAAAACTTGAGTCGCAGCATTTTGAAAGCAGCTGCCGTGGGTCCAATGCTCAACGGAGGAACGATAGCATCATTTTTAGAAAAAGATCAGGACGACATCGTTAATCAGATGACCGAAAACTTTAGGCGTTTAGCGTTACGCCAAATTCAGAGCCATGATGTTGTGGAAGAGGTGCAAAAACATTTAGGATCCGGCAGTCCTGAAATTCCAAATCTTTCCAGGCGTTCAAATCCATATCAAACATTCCGAACCACATATCAACCATTAGTTCCAATTCCACCGAAAATAATCTTTGGGCGTGATACGATAGGGAATGTATTACCTAATCTACAGGGAACACTTGGGTTTACACATCATGGCAATTCCTCTGTTGACCATCTTCTTTTTTTCTACCAAGAAGATTTCGGTTTTGCAACAGATGATTTGGATGTGTTCCAAACGCTTAAAGATCATTATGACAAAACTCCACCTCCAGGACGATATGGACATCTCACCCATCAAAACCCTGACTTCTACAATCTTGAACTCGGAAGTAAAACCAATAGACTGGCTCGATGGTGTAAAGTGTTATCACGTCTTGTGCCGGCCATCTGTAACAGAATCAATGACAAAGCATTTGCTGGTGTGTTTCGTCTTGATTATGGAAGATATGTTTTTGAATATTACGTTGATGGATCACTTCAAACGCTTGGATTGTATGACGATCCGGATGGAATTAAAAGGCTTTCTCGAATGGGAAACGCTGAGTCTTATGACAAATTTATTCGGGATGTGCAAGAAGAATTTTCATTGTTTGTTCGTGAGCAAATTGCAAAAGAGATAATAGAGCCGTTGCTCCATAAGGTAGAAGATCTTTCTACGCGTAATAAGTTAAGTGATTATTACAATCAATTTTTGGATGAAGTGTATTCGGAAAATAACGTTCCAGAAACCACTGATATTGACACAGAACTGGATGCACATTTTTCACACCCACCACCCCAAACTGAGTCAGGAGATACCTCCACTCCACAAACCCAAGAGGTTGTCAACGATAATGCTGAAAACCCAACAGTAGACTTAGACACTTATGGCAATGACGCGACCGAAGAAAGTGAAGTGGATGCGGGGACTTTCATGCAGGATGATACTGAACAGAATCAGGAAACCTCGCAAGATACGCCAACCGAACATAGCACATCAGATGCAACCGAAGATGAATATAAGTGGTCTGAGGTAACACCTGAAGCAGAACCTGCAATCAAAGAGGAAACTACAGACGAAGAATATGTGTCTGAACAACCGCAACCTGAAACCGAAGCACAGAAAAAACAGGCACAACCCGCTAAACCTTTCAATGTTGCTGATGTCAATGTGAAGCAGGTATCGCGTCGTGATAACGCACCTAAAAAGGAGTAGGCGGTTATGGTAGATGCAGTCTGCTCAAAATGCAATGTCGGATGGGTAATCTATTCACATGATAAATATTGCGGTTATTGCGGATGTTCGGTCTTTGACTTTTCGGTGAAATGGAAAGAGGAACCGTGGATTTATGCTGGCGACGGTGCGAATTTCCATGACCTCACTATTCTCGTTAAAAACACCGGTGCCTATCCGATTACATTTCAACCGATACGACCATCACGGAATAACACAATCCAATTTTTGGATGCAAATGATAAGTCTTTTGAAGTTGAGGCAGGTAAGAGCCGGGCATTACAGATTCAGGTGAATCCAGCAAAATTAGCACAAAATCCTGAAACCATCACTGTACGTGTCAAAGATGTTCCGCCCAACCTTGAAAGGGAAAAAACCCTAAGACTTGAAGCACTACCGCACCCAGAATTCAAACTGACTCCCAATCCTTTAGTTGTTCGTCATCGAAAAGGTGAAGAGAAGGTAACAGAAGACCTCCATATTGAAGTGCTGCAAAGTCAATTCTACATCGACGATATTAAAGTCACACGAGGTTCTGTTCTTCGTACTGGATATTCCACACAACTCCACCAAAAGAATAGCGCAACTAAAAAAATCAAATTGGAGATAGATTGTAACCGACTCACTGATGAACCAAATGAGGTAAAACTTAACTTTAAACTTCAAGACTTTTCCCAACCTATTGAAAAGCGAATTAAGATACAAAGAGAGATAGTGCCAGAACCCCCGAAATTGCAGCTACCATCAACACAACTTAATTTGGATATCACACAGGAACGTGAGAAAGCACATACCATAATACTTCAGAACAGAGGCGAACAACTACTGACAATTAAAAATATCAAATTCAACGACCCTTCCAGTGTATTACAGTTGCCAAACCTTGAATATCCAATAAACATTAAAGCAGGTGAACAGGAGAATGTTGAATTGCAGATTTCTGCAGCTGGTATTGAGCACGGAGATTATCCTATTAACTTTACTATCTACTCCAATTGCGTGGATGCCACCAAATATGAAGGTGTCCTGAATGTTAAGGTTAATGAGTTGGAAGAATATCCGCATTATCTCGCTATAGATTTTGGGACAACGAATTCATGTTGTGCTTACATTGATCCTGAAACTTATGAACCAAAACTCATACCTTTGGATACTGAGGCGAATCCTCCAGAAATAATGCCTTCAACGATTATTTATCATACGCAACCTAATAATGGAAAAGCATATCACGTCGGATATGATGCTGAAACTCACCGCACAAGCGAGATTGATGGTCCCTATTATATAACTTCGATCAAACGTTGGTTAGGATACCAATGGAAACGTTACTTTCCCGAAAAACAAAATATACAACCGTGTGATGTAGTTGCGGATATCTTTAAGCATATTATTCAACAGGCAGAAAAGTATTTGGATACTGTTGCGACTCAATCGAGAGTTAAAAGATGTATAGTTACTTATCCTACGATGTTTCCACATGAGCAACGGGCAGATTTGAGACGAGCATTTAAAAAAATTGGCATCAACGATGTTATCCTGATTGATGAGGGATCGGCAGCTTCTATCGCAACAATTCTTCAAAGACGTGTAAAAGACACCTCAAAAGGATATAGAATGTTAGTTTATGATTTTGGAGGCGGAACCATTGACATCGTTCTATCCCAAGTCACTTACAATGATGGTGAAATAAGATTTGAACCAATTGCCAGTGGTGGAAACCCTAGATATGGTGGTGAAGATGTAACACATGCAATTGTCAAGGATGTTTTGAAAAAACTTAAAACCAAAATTAGACATGTAAATCCAGATCTCAACTTTGAGATACCTTATTATGATTACAGAAAAACACCTACGTCTTCAAAAAATACAAATATTGATAGAGCCATGCTAACTAATACAGCTATATTGTATGAGCAAGCGGAAAGAATGAAAAAAGAACTCAGCGAAAAAACACAAACAGTGAAATATTTTGCTTTGAGCGTTATCATTGGAACAGACATAAGATCGTTTGATAGCCTAACTCAAGGTGATATTAGCGTCCAGTTGTCAACGCAGCAATTGCAGAAAATTATAGAACCAGGATTAAGTAAAACATTTGATGATATTGACGCAATGATAGAAGTCAATGATAGACTCTTGCCTGATATTGTTATTCTCGCTGGTCAATCATCTAAAATGCGTGCTGTTGAACAGATGATGCGTGACCATTTCCAAAAGAGGTATAGAAAAAGCATTAACGTCCAGTTGGGGGATCCGCCGAAAGAATGTGTTGTACTTGGTGCTATGATATATGGGCGGCATCTTACAGTACCAGTTACTGAAGGTAACTGGCTCGAGTATGTGGATTCAGCAAATATAACACACTCCCGTCTTGGTATTATCGCTCAAACTAAAGAGGGACAACCATTTTTTCGTGAAGTTATACCTAAAGGAAAGAGAATACCTAAAGATAGTAAAAACACGATAGACTTTCAACCACGTTCAAGCCAGACTTATATTGATGTTCATGAGCATTTCGGCACGGATGACGATCTGTCAAACAGTTCGCAAATTGCCAGTTATACTCTTAAATTACCTGCAGAAGTGACGAAGGATGAATTGCGAAAGGCACGTTTAGAAATGACTGTCAAAGCTGATAGTGAAATTGAATTAGTTGCACATGTGGGCGGTAAAAAATATAAAACGGAAGTCAAGAGGATAAATCCACCATTTGCAGATAAAATATAAATGAACGTTGACATCAATCCAACATTGACTGTTTTAGTTCTGACAACGGATTGCTAATGCAAAATAACGTATGCATCATTGATCTTTCTACCACTGAAATACAGATAGGCGTTTTAACTGACGAACAATTTCAAACCATCAGTCCGGCACTTCCTTGGAAGGTTGGGTTTCGGCAGGAAAACGATGACACATTAGTTGCTTGTTTTGGGGAAGAATTCGATCGACTTGACTTAGAGGTGCGATTTACAGAATTAGATGTGTTTTTTCAGGAAATTACGGATGAAAAAACTTTGGAATGTTTATTTAATGCTTTTTTTGAGGAGATTTTTCACCGTCAGTTGCCCGAGCAAGGCTATCCCATAGATTGGATGCTGGTATATCTTATCACACCTCATCAGTGGACACTTATGCATCGTCAACAACTACGGACGGCACTCAAGCGTTTAAAAATTGAGGGACAGGTTTCATTTCTCAAATCATCAAAAGTGACGCTTCGTGGTATGCTTAGCCAACCGTTATGCCTTTCAATATATTACCAGAAGACGTTGGAGGATATACTCACTGATGCAAACAAATGCCATCTGTTTATGATAGATTTTGCACGGCACGATCTTGTAGTCTATCATACAGTTTATAGTCGATTGGAAGACAACGTATCGGTTGAGTTGACCGATATAATGCGGTTTACCGACTACTGCACGGATGTGGGCAAAAAGGTATCCAGTGTGCAAAAGGCACTGCAAAAGGTTGAAAATGACCTGTCTATTGCTGTCGGTTTTTCTGGCAGAATTGACGATACTACTAAAACTATTATTGAGTTATTGCGTGATCAATGCAATGCAACATTTCTTGAAAAGCAGGAAACAGCGGCATTATTGGGTGGAGCAGAATTGGTTCGACAATTTGAGGAAGAAAGCTCTGCAAAACCACTCCATTTTGTTTATCATTACTGCTTCGGTGTGCGATTGCCTGATAGAAACATGGTAGAACTTATTCCGAAAACATGGGTGCCACCGTATCATCAAAAAAAAGCTTTTCGCTTCACAGGTGCACCAGAAAAATTCGATGTTCATCTCTACTGCGGTTTATCCACGACAGAATACAGCGATGTCCATTATCTTGCAACGCTTGAGGTTGAGCCATCGACAGATAGGAAGTATACATTGAACAGCCCGATGGAATTTATACTTTCGGTAACCTTAGATGATACAACTAACGGCACATTTGCAGTAATTTTACCAGATCAGCAGGAGCAAAAATTAGTTGAATTTACTGTACCAGTTTTGATGGACTAAAACTATAATCGCTTTAGACAATAGAAGAGTAAGTGTTATGTTATATTTTAGATATACGTTGTTATTCCTCACATTAGTTCTATTTACGTTTGCTTCAAGTGGGTATTCACAGGAAAACGAGGATCAATTTGACATTGAACCCGATATATGGGAAACCATGTCCTGGACAGTGTTAATTGTTCTCGTGATAATTGCAATCCTTACTGTGTTTGTTTTTTTCGTCATTCAAATGGTTAGACAATGGAAAACAATGTGGAAAACAACACAAGTATTACAAACAGATACGAATCAAGTTAAACAGGAATTAATGCAAAGATTGGATGCTATTCAAAAGATTAGTACGCGGAACACCAAAAAATTGAACGAAATGGATCCTGTACAAACCTCAATTCAGAAGGATCAGAAAAATATCCAGTCTGATATCGGACAAATAAGAGAGTATCTAAACATTATCAGTAGTTACTTAAAAAATATGAATTCTGATAGGGAAATTGAAGATAAAGGTGGAGATGATAATGACGTAATTCATTATCATCTGGAAGTTGAGAAAACGGTCCAATTAGCGCAAAAACAGGTATTGACATTAGTTGAGGCCTATAAAAGCGGTGAACCGATTGATTTGGTTGCTATAGAGAATCCAACACCAAGTCAAAATGTAATGATAATATTAAATTCAATGGCGTATGATTTAGGTAAGTGGAGGGCTGAATTAGAACAAGACAAAACAGTTGATCCCGAATTTGTACAAATCTTGATAAATGCAGAGAGAAATATCAAGGACAGACTGGAGCGTATTCGGAGTGAATCTGATATTTCACCTATTCCTCTTGATGTAACAACTGATGTAAGCACAGAAGCAGAACTAACTCACATTCGCGACCAATGCGTTGCTCATGCTGCCCGTTTAGAAGGAGTGCTTTCTGCCTATGAACTGGGGTATCAGGTAGACGAGGAGGAATATAACCAATTTATACCTCAATTTATAAGGTATCGTTTATTTAATGAGGTTGTAGATTTTATACCATTTGAAGATTTACCTAAAAAAATGGAAAAATTTTTAAGGTTTTTAGGATATGAAGTGGTTCCTATCGAACTTGGAGTTACGAAAGCTGATTCACATGTGCATGACATTAGAGAATCACGACATACAAGTGGCGAACATGGAACCGTTATTGAAATTGTTTCCCCCGGTCTTAGACGGAAAGCAGATGGTGAAATCATTCAAAAGCCGGTGGTCATTCGCGGAGAGTAACACACAATGCACATCAGACTCCTGATTGTCTTGTTCATTAGCGAACTTCTCATCAATACCAACGTTATAGCAAATGATGCCTTAAGTTTTGTCCGCATTGTAGAGGGAATCACCCAGCAGCGTCCCCCCAATACACGCCAGACAATCGGTAGGCGATATGTGTGGAATTTCAAGGGAAAACCCTACACTGTCCTAATGACAATTGACTTAGAACGATATAATTCTTACTCTGGCAAAGAACGCTACGATATACCCAAATTAGTGGAAGAAGGGAGAACAACGCTTGGCAATTTGACGCGTGAGTTTGAACGCACCTGCAAACAGAACAGAAGTTGGACAAAGCAGGACCGCGTTGATTTCGTTTTAAGTTTTGTCCAATCCCTGCCATATACCCTTGATGACGTGACGACAGGTTTTGATGAATTCAGACGATACGCTGTTGAGACACTGATTGAAGGAGGCGGCGACTGCGAAGATACGACTATCCTTGTGGCTGCTGTCCTGCGCGGATTAGGGGAAAAAACTGCCCTCATTTTTACGCCAGGACATATTGCACTTGGTGTCAGTGGAGATTATACGGGTGCCTCGCTGACCTACAATGGCACAAAATACTACTATTGCGAAACGACTGGCACCGGTTGGACTGTTGGAACATTACCTGCGTCTGTTGGTAAAACTGTTGATGAGATTATCCCTTTATCGCCCTTAAAAGTAGGTCCCGCACCGAAACCAGACAAAACAACAGTGCCTATCCCTGTGCAGCCTAAGCCTACACCAAAAGTGCCAGAGACAACACCCCAAAAGCCTCCTATCAAAACTACGCCCGAAGAACCGAAACCTCAACCCGAAAAGCCAAAACCAGAGGAACCAAAACCTGAAAAACCGAAGCCTGATAAAAAAGACACATCAGAGTCCAACAACGTAGTCGGAGGAATAATCGCCACGCTCTTTTTTATTGTTGGTTTGGGAGTGCCAATTGGATATTTAGTCTACCGTTTCATCATCACAGATGACGATGACGACTTGTACGATGATGAAACAGAATATGACGACACACAAGAATCAACAAATCCATTAGATTGGTAACCTTTTCGTTCAACGCGCCTTGAGACATAAGATTATGATTAATCATCTCAAAGAAATTTATCGCAAGACATATCTCCCCATAGCACCGCCTCCACCTCTACCTTCATTCAAGGTTACCCTGATTGACGATCCCTTCCTCTATACCGATGCGAACATATATGTGGATACGTTTGATAATCCAAACCAGTCTATAAAAGTTGAAGTTTCTAACGTCGGTGGTGGGAGGTTGTATGTAGAACATATACGTATTCCACGTGGATTCGAAAGGTGGGTAAAGAGAGCTGATGGATCAAAACCTGTGACACTAACATCAACATCAGAACCTCTGGAACTTGAACTGAAACTTAACCTAAGAACACTACCAAACCCTTCATCAAAGAATAGAGTGAAACTAAGCGTTCTTTCCAATTCAAAACGAAAGACGTTTAGTGATATATTGTTGTGTGTGAATCCACCAGACACTCAACGGACGAATTTGATGCTTCCGGAATATATCAACTTCGGCGAAATAACTACTTGTAAAGTTTCTATTGCTGATAAACGTGAAGATATGGAAGCACCGTCTGCTGAATTTCTACTCATCGGAGATTTCAGACTTTACCCACCAACCCGTCTTGAAATTACACAAAAAGATGAATCAACTTTTGACGCTTATATTTTCACATCAAAAAGTGAACTACATTACACATTAGATTTGCGGAAACCAAGTGTCGTAATGCCACGACAAAAAAAGACTGGAATTGCACTAAAATACTTCAAACAACATGTTTCAATTCCGATTGTTAGTCAAAGCGAATTTTCCGAGCAGGTGATAACATCCGATTCTGACTGGTTGGTTGTACAGTCTAAGATCTATACGACAGGATATGATACAATCGAATTGCCTGTTTCTGTAAACGTTGAAAAACTGGAGGCAGGACGTAATGTTGGTGAACTCAGTTTAGCAGATAAGAAAACATCAATTTGGGTGTGGCATAAGATTGTCAATGAAACCACGTTGATGCTGGACAAAGAACAACCTGATCTCCATCACGTTGAAACATTTTCTGAACAAGAAAAACCTTTACCGATTGATGTTTTCCCCGAAGATGATCCCTATCAATTTGTTATGATTTTTGGGGATGTAGATTTTCAATTCCCACGGACAGGCGAAGAACGTCTCGGTTATCTAATGGGCAGTTTCAACGATTGGACACCGCGCACGTTATTCTTTGAAAAAAGAAATGATGCCTTCGGTGTTCCATTGAGCCTTTTTGAAGGAACATACGTTTATCGCGCAGAAATTGATGGTGAAATGCGGCTTGATCCTGCGCGTTTATACGAAATAATTTGCTGTTCACATGGCATCGCATCCAGAATACAGATTGAGAAGATAGAACAGAAGGTGACACTGCGAAATAGATCTAAACAGAAATTAGAATTAACACTTCGTTCTGCTACGGATTGGCTCCGCATTAAACCTGAAACACTTGTTCTACCTGGCCGCAAAAAGCATGAGGTAACTGCTATCATTCGACCAAAACATCTCCTACCAGGACTCAATTTAGGTTGGATTCAAGTGGAAACCGAGAAAGAACCGAAGCGAACGTTTCAATCACCAATTTATGTGTTTGGTAGGGTAAATGGACCTGTTCCAGTTGTTCGTAACGATGAATTAGTCTTTCCTCAAATGGAGCAAAATGCATCTGAATCCGTACCGATTGAACTTGATATTCTCGGTGCAGGTAGACTGAAAGGAGAAATTCAACCATCCACTTTCTTACGTTTTAGCGAAAGCGACCTGGATGTCCAAAACGAAACAGCATTTGAACTGATGCCTACATCTCCGTTGGTTCAGGTAGTGAGTGAAAGACCCGCTAATGCCTATCGTAAACAGATACGTGCATCGCTAATCACAGATTGCTATTTGGCGAACCGTCGTGTGTTGCCGTTCGTTGCCAAGTATGACATGGTTCATCTTGTTGCCAACCCACCCGCTTTATATTTTCCTAAGATCTATCTGTTTGATGACCCACAGCACGTAACTATAACAATAAAACGCAGTGATAATAAGGGTAACGTGGTGTGCAGTGTCAAAATACCTGATGAACTATCAGAATCAGGTTTCTTGGAGACTATTGATAATCTTGCTGCAGATAATACTGGACATTGTAAATTGATTATCAATCCACAAGTTCACGCAAATACTGGACGAGTTTCTGCAATTATAAGATTTCATGACGATAAGTCAGGGATGTTGCTACCTATTCAATTCGCGGCAGATATTGTTGAAGGTAAAGCAAAGATTGAAGTGAATAGTCACAAACAACGTTTCAACGGTATACCTCTGACAATTACTAACATTGGCAAAACTGAATTACGTGTTTTTGAAGTAAGGTTTAAAAGGCAGCGGTTTCATATCTTTCCCCAGTTCACTTCGCAGCAGCGCACGCTTCATACCGGTGAATCTGTTGAAAGGATTATCCAACCAAATAAAACACTTAATTTCTTAGGTGGTAAAATCAAGGACACGCTTGTTATCCGACTTAACGACCCACAATATCCAAATGGTGTGTTTGAAAAGGAAATCGTAGTTGATATTCGAGGACGCTTTGTGAAGTTTAGGAAGTACAATAAGAAGTAACACCAATCCGATACAAATGAATCGCACCACCACAACTCACAAAACCCATCCCAAAAATCCTATTAAACAAAAGTAACGAAAATCCGTTACCACTAATATAACATGTTGACACAGATATGTCAACTTTTCTTGAAATTGTAACAAATCTGTGTTACAATTTCATTTTCATGAAAACAACACCATGTCAAGTTAAAAACGGTGAAAAGAATGAATAAATTATTGGCAGAGGTAGATCCACAGATTGTTGAAATTACCGCCAACGACTTGGCCCGTCAGCAAAATTCTCTCATGCTGATTCCATCGGAGAACTACGCCAGTCGTGCCGTTATGGAAATTCAGGGGAGTATCTTAGCGAATAAATACGCTGAGGGGTATCCCGGTGAACGCTACTATAACGGTTGTGAGTTTATGGATGGGGTGGAATCGCTTGCTATTGAGCGTGCCAAAACACTCTTCGGTGCTGAGCATGTGAATGTGCAACCGCACGCTGGCACTCAAGCGAATATGGCGGCGTATCATGCACTGCTTGATCCCGGTGACACGATTTTGGCAATGTCTCTTAGCCACGGTGGACATTTGAGTCATGGCGATAAGGTGAACTTTTCTGGTCGTTATTACAATGTTGTTGCGTATGGTGTGGATGCTGAATCTGAGTTGATTGACATGGAAGCGGTAGCGAGTCTTGCGGAAGAACACCGTCCGAAACTTATCGTTGTCGGTGCAACAGCGTATCCGCGTCACTTTGATTTCGCTGCGTGGCGGCAAGTTGCCGATTCTGTTGGGGCATATCTGCTTGCAGATATAGCGCATATTGCGGGTCTGATCGCTGGTGGCGTTCATCCTGATCCGGTTCCATATAGTGATGTGGTTACCACAACAACACATAAAACCTTACGTGGCCCTCGTGGTGCGATGATAATGTGTAAGGAAGAGCATGCAGCCAAGATAGACCGTGCTGTTTTTCCCGGTTTACAAGGCGGACCTTTCCTGCATACGATTGCTGCGCGGGCAGTTGCTTTCAAGGAAGCAAGCGAACCTGAGTTTAAAACATATCAAGAACAAATCGTTAAAAATGCTAAGGCACTTGCCGAGAGATTAATGGAAAATGGATTCCGATTAGTCAGTGGTGGCACGGACAATCATTTGATGTTGTTAGACTTGACTTCAAAATATGAAAAATTGAGCGGTAGACAGGCAGCGGATCACCTTGAAGATGCTGGAATTATTGTGAATAAGAACACAATTCCGTTTGATAAAAGGAAACCGAAAACGACAAGTGGAATTCGTCTTGGCACACCGATGGTTACGACGCGCGGCATGAAAGAAGATGAGATGGTTCACATCGCGGATTTTATTACTGAGGCACTTGAGAATAGACAAAAAGCATCTATAAAACAGCGAATCCGAGAAAAGGTCCAGGAATTTTGCGAGCAATTTCCGATTTATGAATATTTAAAGGTATAGAAGTCGCGAGCTGGAGCTCGCTCCTACAGGTAATATCAAAAATTTGGACTATAAATCGGCGCTCGCCTATATTGAGCAATTCATTGACTATGAAAGAAGTCCGGATTTTTCACGGCAAGCACGGTTCTACAACCTGAATCGCATCTCGCAGCTATTAGACCTGCTTGGAAATCCGCATGATAGATTAAAAGTAATTCATGTTGCAGGAAGTAAAGGGAAGGGATCAACAGCAGCGATTATTGCTTCGGTGCTAATACAGGCAGGCTATAAGATGGGTTTATTTACGTCCCCACATCTTATAACACCACGGGAACGGTGCCGTATTGATGATAGACTCATATCAGAAGAAGAAGTTACTTACTACATTAAAAAACTAAAGCCTGCTATTGAAACCGTCTCCACTACCGAATTCGGGCGTGTTTCGTTTTTTGAAATATACACTGCGCTTGCGTTTACCTATTTTGCTGACAAAGCAACTGATTTTGCTGTGATTGAAGTTGGCTTAGGGGGTAGACTTGATGCAACGAACGTTGTCTCACCTGTAACATCTGTTATCACACCTATTGGTTTGGAACATACGACGATATTAGGAGAAACATACACTGAGATAGCAGGCGAAAAAGCGGAAATTATAAAACAGGGTTGTCCGGTAGCACTGGCACCGCAACACCCTGAAGCACTTGCTGTCATTGAAAAGATAGCGAGTGAACGGAATGCCCCGATTGTTGAAGTCAAAGATTTTGTAGAACGCGATTCTGATATATCAGTATCACAACTCGTTATGAATTCCGACGGTATACCTATAGCACAACAATTTGAGGTGAAAACAGATTCTGAGTGTTATTCACGACTCACGTTGCCATTACTTGGACACCATCAGTATGTGAATGGGACAACCGCTATTGCAGCAATTGAATGTCTAAAACAGAGAGGGTATATAATTTCAAAGGACAGTGTTTATGCTGGCTTCAAGAACGTTCAGTGGCACGGGCGAATCCAGCAAGTTATGTCCTCACCGCTTGTTGTGTTGGATGGTGCACATTCCCCCGTTTCAATGGAAGCGTTATGTCGTGCTATTCGTGAAAATTTTTGTTACGCTCAGGTGATTTTTATCGTTAGTATTATGAAAGATAAGAATTTAACCGCAATTGGCGAAATTATTTCAAAAACAGCGGACCACGTGATTGCAACACAAGTTTCCGATAATCCACGTGTCCTGCCCGCAGAAACGATACAAAACACTTGGTCAAGTATATGTTCTAAGATAACAACATGTCCAACCCCAGAATCAGCGATTGAGAAGAGTTTATCGTCCGCATCTCCGACAGATTTGATCTGTGTGACAGGTTCTATCTACCTTGTTGGACAAGTGCTTAAATTTTTTAATTGGGATTACAAAAAAATATAAAAAGAGAGGTTTTTAATGCGTGAAATCACTTGCAAGAGACGGTGGTTAAATTGGAAGATTTTTCTAACCTGCTTCCCCGTTTTGAATTTAGCCACCACAGCTTTTGCCCAAACAGAACCTGCCCCTCCCCCTGCTGTACCGCTGATATGGTGGATCGCTCCAATAGGTTCACTTATTGCTTTAGGCTTTGCGTATCACTTTTATCGTTCTGTAATGAAACAGGACGAAGGGAATGACACAATGCGTGAAATCGCACAATCTGTGCGCGAAGGTGCGATGGCGTATCTTAGGCAACAATATAAAGTGGTCGGCATTGTTTTTGCTGTTCTTTGCCTAATTTTTATCTTCATGGCTTTCGTCCTTAAAGCCCAAAATCAGGTCGTCCCGTTTGCATTTCTCACAGGTGGTTTTTTCTCAGGACTCTGCGGTTTTCTCGGCATGAAAACAGCGACCAACGCCTCCGCACGTACGACAAGTGCAGCGATGCAAGGACTTAACGCCGGGCTAAGAGTTTCGTTCCGCGCAGGCGCGGTGATGGGATTGATAGTTGTTGGTTTCGCACTGCTTGACATTACCGGATGGTTTCTCATTCTCTACTACATCTTTCCTAAGATCCCTTGGATAGGTTCCGATTTTTTAGGGGCGAACCCACTACCACAGATTACTGTGATTATGCTCAGTTTCGGTATGGGTGCTTCAACACAAGCACTGTTCGCTCGCGTCGGCGGTGGTATTTATACCAAAGCAGCTGATGTTGGTGCTGACCTTGTCGGGAAAGTTGAAGCAGGAATACCAGAAGACGATCCGCGAAACCCCGCTGTGATTGCAGATAATGTCGGCGATAACGTCGGCGATGTTGCTGGTATGGGTGCTGACCTTTATGAATCTTATGCAGGCTCAATCCTTGCAACAGCTGCCCTCGGTGTTGCTGCTATTGCTGCGAAAGACTACAATAACCTTACTCTTCAGCTAAAGTATCTCTCTGCCCCAATGATTATCGCTGGCATCGGTGTGCTTCTCTCTATTTTGGGTATCTATATGGTGCGCACAAAAGAGGGGGCATCAATGAAGCAGTTGATGAGTTCCTTGAATCTTGGTATCAATGGTAGTGCTTTGGGCATCGCTATTGTGTCACTCCCGGTCCTGATTTACCTTGATCTTCCCAATAAATGGCAGGTTTGGGGTGCAATTATCGCGGGACTTGCCGCAGGATTAGTTATCGGCAAAGTTACCGAAATCTTTACCTCTCATGAGTATAAACCAACGCGTGCTATAGCGAAACAAGCGCAAACTGGACCGGCGACGGTGATTATTGAAGGCGTTGCTGTTGGCATGGAATCAACTGCTATTCCGGTTATAACGATTATCGGCGCAGTAGCCATTAGTTATTATCTTCCCGGCGGCGCAAGCGAACCGTTGATGGGACTTTACGGTGTCGGTATTGCTGCTGTTGGTATGCTTGCCACACTCGGTATCACGCTCGCTACTGATGCTTATGGCCCCATCGCAGACAACGCTGGTGGAAACGCTGAGATGGCGAAACTTGACGAAAGTGTTCGTGGACGCACGGATCAATTAGACGCGCTCGGTAATACAACCGCTGCAACAGGTAAAGGTTTTGCTATCGGTTCTGCAGCACTAACCGCACTTGCACTTCTCGCAGCTTATCTTGAGGAAATTCGGCATGGACTCATCCATTTAGCAGGCAAAGAGACTTTGCTTATTAATGGAAATACAGTAGAAACATTGAAAGTAACGGTAAGCGAATTCATGGATTACTATAACGTCACCTTGATGAATCCACAGGTACTTATTGGCCTATTCATCGGTGCGGTCATGGCATTCTATTTCTGTGCGTTGACGATGAAAGCTGTCGGGCGTGCTGCGAGTGCTATGGTAGACGAAGTTCGCCGTCAATTTAGCGAAAAACCCGGCATTATGAAAGGCGAGGAAAAACCGGATTATGCCCGATGTGTTGCTATTTCTACCGTTGGCGCACAACGCGAAATGATTTTACCATCGCTTATTGCTATCGTTGTGCCAGTCGCTGTTGGGCTGATATTTAATGTTGCTGGTGTATTAGGATTGCTTGCAGGCGGATTAGCCACAGGGTTCGTTTTGGCAATTATGATGGCAAACGCTGGTGGTGCATGGGACAACGCGAAAAAGTTTATTGAAGAAGGTAGCCACAAGGACGAATACGGTGAAAAAGGCTCAGAACAGCACAAAGCGACCGTTGTTGGTGATACCGTGGGCGACCCGTTCAAAGATACTTCAGGTCCTTCCCTGAATATCCTGATTAAGTTGATGTCTATGGTTTCTGTTGTGTTTGCTGGTCTTATTGCAAAATATGGTGGGATAATCAGTGATTGGTTAGGTATGCAGTAGTTGGCATCCCTAAAGGATCAAGCAAATATGAAAATAAACAACACTTTCGGACTTTTCTTAGGTTTACTCGTCCTTTTCATAATAGGGTGTCAGCAGATACAGAATCAGATGAAAGCGGATCCTGATGATACCACCGTATCTGTTTCAGTTGATGACGATATACCTGACATTGAACCGTCCATCGGTAAAGTTTTCATTGGCGATGCAGATGGAAGATTCGGCACAGATAAATACACCTTGAATAGCACTACAATAAATGGGGATACGTTGACAATAAACGTATCCTATGGTGGTGGATGTGAAAAACATGAAATGACACTCGTTGTGGCGGAATCATTTCTGGAATCTTTTCCTGTTCAACTCCATGTTTCCCTTGCACACAATGCTAACGGGGACGCATGTGAGGCATGGTTAACCGAAGACCATAACTTTGATCTTACGCCAATCAAAACTATGTATCAAGAGGCATACCAACAGGAAGCAGGCACGATTATTTTACGGCTCAAAGACACTCCGAACACAGACCTTGTCTATGAATTCACAATGTAGCCAAAATTATCAAGGAATTTTCTATGAAATTGAACCTTTCCTTGCTTACGATGTTTAGCCTGCTGATTATTTGTTGTTTCACATTTGGTTGTGAGAAAAATCCTATTCCAGATATAATACCTCCTCCAGATATTGACGATACTTGCACAGTTGAACATGACATTCAATCTTGCAATGGGATTGCTTATCCCTCCTCCTTAGAAACATCACGATGGATAATGGAGGATATCAATTGGAAAAGAAGAAAAGTATACGAAGATGCGCAAACAACCGGAGATTTTACGATCTTGCCCGAGGCATCTGATGCAATTTTTGAAGAAATACTGTTAGGGTTCTTTGGATTTGATGAAAGAGGTTTCGCGATGAAATTGATAACAGTTTGGGAGGAAACATTCCGCGTGCGCCATCAGGCAGGTGAAGTAGATGATGTAGCAGCCGAAAGATATGACAATTTTCGGAATACCTTTCTCGAAAAAGTGGAATCGGAAAATGGAGAACCGTATTTTGAATTCATCGGTGCCTATGATGATATCATTGCCGAGTATGTGCGAATTGCACTTGAATATGAGTTCGCCGGCTTGTATCAGAACAAACCTATTGAACTTTTCAGGAAATCTATGCAGCAAGGAAACGCGAATATAATCTATCCAGAAGGCTTTTGATATATTGCGATATATGTGCAGATTAGGTAGAACGAATGCATACTCCAGATGCAATACCTATCAATCGTGCAGACAAAACCCTCTAACCAGAAAGATCATAGACTAAATTCACACTTTGGGGTAGAGTTTGCGAAACCTTACCTACAAAATTATGTAATATAATCACATAGAAATGGTATTACCTATTTGAAGGAGAACGTAGCCAAATGTCCAATAAACTGAAACCCCGAAGTTACGTGATTACAGACGGTCCCGACCGCGCTGCTGCCCGCACCATGCTTATGTTCGGCGATGGTGGACTGTCCCCTGAAGACCTTGACAAACCGATTATCGGGGTTGCAAATACATGGATTGAGATCGGACCTTGTAACTTCCACTTAAGACGTCTCGCTGCGAAGGTCAAAGAGGGAATTCGCGATGCGGGTGGAACACCTCTCGAATTCAATACCGTCAGCATCTCCGATGGTATCACAATGGGAACGGAGGGCATGAAAACCTCGCTTATCAGCCGGGAGATTGTTGCCGATTCAATTGAGTTAGTCTCCATCGGCAATATGTTTGACGCTGTTGTCGCGCTGTGCGGATGCGACAAAACTGTTCCCGGCACTGTGATGGCGTTGGCACGGTTAGATATCCCATCACTTACGCTCTACGGTGGTTCTATTATGCCGGGCAACTTCCAAGGACGTGATGTCACTATCCAAGATGTGTTTGAAGCGGTCGGTCAACATGCAGAAGGCACAATCACAGTAGAAGAATTGGACGATTTGATAAGTAAGGGATGCCCTGGTCCAGGTGCATGTGGGGGACAGTTCACTGCTAATACGATGGCAACTGCAGTTGAGATGCTGGGCATTGCACCGATGGGAAGTGGCAGTGTACCTGCTGTGGTAGAGGAGAAGGACGACGAGGCGTACAAAGCTGGTCAACTTGTAATGGATATGCTCGCTGCTGATCGCCGTCCAAGTCAAATCATTACACGCAAGTCTCTTGAAAACGCTATTACCTCTGTTGCTGCTACTGCAGGTTCAACGAATGGGATATTGCACCTACTTGCTATTGCACATGAAGCGCAAATCCCGTTGACACTTGAAGATTTTCACGATATTAGCCAAAGAACTCCAGTATTAGCAGACCTGAAACCGGGCGGACAGTTTGTCGCTACCGACCTATATAATGCTGGAGGAATTCCTTTTTTAGCAAAACGATTGGTTGAAGCAGGATTGATCCACACTGATGAACTCACTGTTACTGGTAATACGATCAGTGAAGAGGCAAACGCAGCAACTGAAACCGAAGGGCAAATGGTTGTTAGAACAGTTGATTCCCCTCTCAAACCCACTGGCGGCTTTGCAATATTGAGAGGAAATCTTGCCCCTGATGGTTGTGTGCTAAAGTTAGCAGGTCAAAAGAAGACACTGCATCGTGGTCCTGCGCGTATTTTTGAACGCGAAGAGGACACTTTTGCCGCCATCAAAGGCGGAGAAATTAAACCCGGTGATGTTGTGGTTATCCGTTATGAGGGACCTACTGGCGGTCCTGGTATGCGTGAGATGTTAGGCGTTACAGCAGCAATCGTCGGTGCAGGCTTAAGTGAAGATGTGGCTCTCTTGACCGATGGCAGATTCTCTGGTGCGACGCACGGCTTTATGATTTGTCATGTTGCGCCTGAGGCAGCAACAGGTGGTCCCATCGCTATCCTCCAAGAAGGGGACGAAATCGTGATTGACGCTGAGGCACGCCGCCTTGATGTTACGCTCTCCGATGCTGAAGTTCAAGCACGTTTTGAAAAGTGGACTCCTCCCGAACCTCGCTATACACGTGGTGTTATGGCAAAATATGCAAACTCTGTCTCTTCCGCATCTGAAGGTGCTGTGACAGGGTAAAACTACCTTTTCAACAATTACTGATTCGTACTCTTAAATCATTTTTCATAAGGGACAGGTCTGTGTGCCTGTCCCTTGTGTTGTTAACTGATTGTACAGAAAACACTTGCGACATATCTTCAAATTTAGTAAAATGCGTTTATGTCAAATAAACTATGAACAAACCCTACTTCGGCGATAAACTATAAATCCACCAGAGATAGGAACGCAATTGATGTGCCCCTCACACTACGATTATATTATGAAAGGAGCAGACATTTGTATGGATAATCAATATAAATATTCTGAACAACCTTTGAACCTAGATATTGCTTATGAACTTATCCGAGAATTATTCATAGGGAAATCTGCCAAGGTTATGGACATAAAACGAGCGGTAGATGTAGAACATGAAAAAGGTGGTGGTAAAGGAGCTGAGACTAAAGTGCATCCTGCTACAAATGCTCTAAACAAAATGAAGAAACAGGGGCTAGCAGACAATCCAAAACTTGGGACTTGGGAAATTTATGAGAGTGAAGATCCGAATGGAAGTTCAAAAATCATCGGTTCAGGTAAAGGTTGCGTTTACCTCTACTATTATCCTATTTACAGAAAATATGCAGAACTTCAAGAAGAGAAGGACTGGCCATGTAAAATCGGATGTAGTGAAAATTACGATCCAAACTTTAGAATTAAGGAACAAGGAACAGCAATGCCTGAAAAACCTGAATTAGGACTTGTTATACGGACAGATAAACCAATAGAATTGGAGAAAGGAATTCACGACGTTCTAAAGGCTACCAGTAAGCACATGACTAATGCTCCGGGAAAAGAGTGGTTTAGGACAGCACCAAACGAGATAAAAAAAATATATGATGTTATTATCAAGAATTATACCAGTGAACAAACTCCACTCTAGCAATAAACTTCAAAATCTCTACAAAATGGATGCGAATTGTGTTGACTCCATCTGCTTTGATTCGCCATTCAACGGCAGACGTGCCTGCAACGCGTTTACCATCGATTCGTAGGCATAATCTAAGCGTTCACGGTGGTTGGACGTAGGGACCTCTGCACAGAACATGCCAAAGCAGGAGCAGAAAAATGAGTAATAAGAAAGTTAAAGTTGAAAAAGGCAGCGGTAATATATATAAGGATTTGGGATTTCCTAATCCAGAGGAAATGCAAGCGAAGGCACATCTCGTTTTCAGAATTCAGGATACTATAACCGAACGCAAGCTCAGTTTAAACAAAGCAGCCAAAATTCTATGTATTAGTCCGTCTGAACTCTCTGATCTTTTGCGCGGTCAGTTTGAAAGTTGTACAATTGATCATATACTTTCACTGCTAAGAAAGTTGGATCATGACATTGAGATTGTTCTGCACAAGAGACCTGCCAACACACCTCCCGCAGCCCTCCGCATCTCAACTTCCGCAGATTAATTCCAATCTATGCACAGTTATGGAAACCACAGCACAAGTCTATCATATTCAGACAGAGCATAGTGAAAAACGGTTGGATCAGTTTCTGATGGGTGTGACTGAAGGTGTATCGCGAACCTATCTTCAGAAGCTGATTCGCGATGGTGCTGTCACCGTAAATGATAAAGTCTCCAAACAACCCAGTTGGACGCTTCGTTCTGGTGACCAAGTCTGTCTTTCCCTTCCCGATTCCCGTCCTTTGGATACATTACAACCTGAGGATATCTCGCTTGACTTGCTTTATGAAGATAGCCACTTAATTGTTCTGAATAAACCCGCGGGCATGCTTGTTCATCCTGCAAGCGGTGTGAATTCAGGCACACTCGTCAATGCACTGCTTGCCCACTGCTCCGACCTTTCAGGCATTGGTGGGGTAGAAAGACCCGGTATCGTTCATAGATTGGATAAAGACACATCAGGAGTGCTTGTTGTTGCGAAAACTGACGTTGTGCATCGCGAACTGTCTGTGCAGTTTGAAGAGCATACTATAACGCGTCAGTACGTCGCAGTCGTGTGTGGAATTCCCGCTGAAGTTACAGGAACGATTGATGCGCAAATCGCACGGAGTCGCCGTGATAGAAGGCGAACGACCACAGTCAAAAATAACGGCAGACGTGCTGTCACACACTATCAGGTATTAGAAAGTTATCACAAATTTTCGCTCGTTCAACTTACATTAGAAACGGGAAGACTCCATCAAATCCGTGTGCATTTGCAGCATATTGGACATCCAGTTGCTGGCGATGCTATCTATGGAGGGGATCAGCGTGCCTTGAACGATGCTGATGTACTTCCCGTAAAACATGCACTCATACATCTTAAACGGCAAGCATTGCATGCGCGTACACTTCAATTTGAACACCCTATCACGCATGAACGTTTAATCTTTTCGGCGCCGAAGCCAGCGGATATGGAACGACTTGTTGATGCACTACGGACGTTGAGTCGTGCACATTTGTAGGATTTTTTATAGTGAATTTGAAATAAAAGAGACACATTTTCTGTAGGCGGTGAATGCCTAAATGGCGTTCATACCGTTGATTTCGATCTCCGAATCGCGACGAAACTCACTGATAGTCGGGAATCGGAGTTCCCTCCTACAACTCAAAATGTCCTGTTAATTCTAAAGTTCACTATAGCATCAGTCCCATAAAAATTATAGGAGATGGATTATGGAATATGTCAATTTTGGTAAAGCAGGTGTTAAGGTTAGTCCACTTGCTTTGGGCTTAGGATTTAGAGGGCAAGGCGACGAAAACGCTGCCCAACGATTGATTGAACACGCAATTGAAAACGGTATCAACCTTATTGATTGTGCTAACGTTTATGGTCCAATGGACGACCGCGCCAATATTGGGCGGTCAGAGGTTATCCTCGGCAAAGCGATTAAAGGAAAACGGGACGATGTGGTGATTACGTCCAAGGTCTTTAGCCACATTGGACAGGGACCAAACGACTATGGATTATCACGATACCATATCATGCGGGAGATAGATCGTTCACTGACACGGCTTGACACCGACCATATTGATGTCTATTTGATTCACGGGCCGGACGACACAACACCACAAGAGGAGACAATCCGGGCATTAGACGATCTGGTGCGTTCAGGTAAAGTACGCTACATTGGCTGTTGTAATCATCAGGCGTGGCAGGTCTGCAAAGCACTTTGGGTTGCTGATAGCATCAACGCTACACCCTATATGTGCGTTCAAAATATGTATAACCTTCTCAATCGGGATTTGGAAACGGAAATGTTCGGATTGGTGCGTGAAGAAGAACTTGGCGTTATGTGTTATAGTCCGTTGTCGGTTGGTTTATTGAGCGGTGTCTATTCCGCAGACGAACCGCCTCCTGATGGCACTCTCTGGGCAAGACGATATAGAGAGGAATATGATCACCGGATGCGTGGTGCAACTGGACAGGTTATTACTACGCTCAAACGGCTTGCGAATGAATTAGGAAAAACACCAGCACAACTTGCAGTGGCATGGGTGGTATCACATCCTGAAGTCACCGTTGCTATCAGTGGAAGCGATACAATTGAACAATTGGACGACACGCTCGGTGGTGTTGGTTGGGAATTGGATGCGGCTATTCGTGAGGAGTTGGATGAAGTGTCGCGTTCGTTTGTGCGTTTGACAGCACCACCTTTTTAATTTATTTTGGCACAGTTTTTAAATTGCCACTGTGCCACCTAATCCATAGTTCCATGTGTGAGTTCCCATAGCAGCACGGTGCCATCCGAACTCCCGCTTGCAAGGGTTTTTCCATCCGAACTGAACACTACGCTTGAAACACCATCCGTATGCCCAGTCAATGTCAAAAGGTGTGTGCCTGTTCGCACATCCCATAGACGGATGGTATTGTCCCAGCTCCCACTTGCAAGTATTTTCCCATCCGGACTGAATACAACACTACCCACATTATTCGTATGCCCCATCAATTCCCTAATAGATGTGCCCGTTTGTACATCCCATAAGCGTACTATATCGTCCCAGCTCCCACTTGCGATCGTTTTTCCATCTGGACTGAACGCGACGCTACCAACCCTTTCTGTGTGTTTTGTCACTTCCCTAATAGATGTGCCCGTTTGTACATCCCACAAGCGCAAGGTACTATCCCAACTCCCACTTGCCAGTGTCTTGCCATCCGGACTGAACACTACACTAACGATTTCATCTGTATGTCCTGTGAGTGTTCTAATGGATGTACCTGTATGCAAATCCCACAAAAGCAACGTATTTTCACTGCCTTGACTTGCAAGAATCTTCCCATCCGGACTGAATGCAATGCTATTGATCCCATCCGTATCCTCTTTGAGCTTCTGAATAGATGCGCCTGTCTCAACATCCCATAGAAACACGGCATCGTCTGTGTCCGAATAACTTGCACTTGCGAGGGTTTTGCCATTTGGACTGAACGCTACACAGGATACCTCCCACGTATGTCCTTTTAACACGTGAAGTGGTGTGCCTGTCTCAACCTCCCACAAATGCACGGAATGATCCTGCCATCCACCACTCGCCAGTTTAGAACCGTCTGCACTAAACGCTATGCTCCTGATTTTACCCGTATGTCCAGTCAGTTCCCGAAGATGTTCTCCTGTTTTCACATCCCATAGACACACAGGTCCAGCTGTACATGCAGTTGCAATTGTCTGACCATCAGGACTGAACACTATGCTGATAGTATTTTCAGTGTGTACTTTTAGTATCCGTTGGGATTCACCAGTTTTCGCATCCCAAAAACAGACTCTTTTGTCCCAAACACCCGCACTTGCGATTGTATTACCATCCGGACTAAATACAACATCTGTGACTCCACCTGCAGTATGACCCTTTAATGTATGAAGTGGGGTGCCAGTCTTTTTATCCCATAGCCGCACTGTTCTATCCCAACTTGTGCTGGCGATTGTCTTGCCATCCGGACTAAATGCTATAGCCAAGAGATGCTTCTCATGTCCTGTGAGCGTTCGTAGAGACTTATCTGTCCGCACATCCCACAAACGCGCAGTTTTATCCCAACTTGCACTTGCGAGGGTCTTGCCATCCGGACTGAACAAAACGCTACTAACCCTTTGTGTGTGTCCTATGAAAGTCCGAAGCGTTTTTCCCGTACGCACATCCCAGAGTCGGATGGTACCGTCATTACTTCCACTTACAATTGTCTTTTCAATCGGACTAAACATAACACTATTGACTCCAGAACTATGTCCTTTCATCGTCAGAAGAGGTGTACCTGTTCTGGCATCCCATAAACGCACTGTCGCGTCCCAGCTTCCACTTGCCAATGTAAAACCATCCGGACTGAACGCTACACTTCTCACAGAAGATGTATGACCTGTGAGCAGGTTAAGTTCTTTGCCCGTCTGCGCGTCATAAATCCAAATACCTATACTACCTGCCACCGCTAAACGTTTCCCATCAGGAGAGTATGTAATTTGACGTATAGTGCCTTTACCGAGGCGTGCTTTCGCGCCTGCGGGTAGACCCCATTGTGTATAGTCTTGAGCAAAGGTGTTTGAGATTAGAGGGAATATTGAAACCCCAAAGATTAAAACCAAAAACAATATATAATTTACCATAAAGTTTGTCCTTTTGAATTTGAGTTGTATACTGCGTTTCAGAATAGCGCATTTACAGTTACACAATTGTGGATGCACAAATTGGTATATATGGTAAATAATTATGTCGGTTGGTAAAGAGAGATGTTGGATGTGTTTAGAAGCGCGGATTATGTGGATTAGGGAGGACAGACTGATATATTGCAGCACATGGTTTTTATACCAATTCTAATAAATACTCTGTCATTAAGAAATACGACTGTTATTGTCTACTGAAGATATCTTTCTTTTGTAGGCGGTGAATGCCTAAAGACGAATGCGCTTGGTAGAATACGCTTTTGGTATTCTACATGATTCGCCATGATTCATACCGTTGATTACGACCTCCTGGTCGCGACCAGGAGGTCGCTCCTACAAGATATTTCCGAAAATGGCACATTATATATTAGAAATGGTATTATTTCGTAAGAAGAAGGGATTCCCGCTTATTGAAATGTTGCAGCAATTCCTAATCTATCATTTCAGACGTGAGTTCCCAAAACAGCAGGGTGCCGTCACTACTCCCGGTTGCCAATGTTTTTCCATCTGGACTGAATACGGCTGTATAAACCAATCTTGCATGTCCTTCCAACGTTTTTAGGTGTGTGCCTGTTTGCACGTCCCATAATCGCACAGTAGTGTCTCTACTTGTACTGGCGAGCGTTTTTTCATCTGGGCTGAATACAACGCTCCATACGCCATCTGTATGTTCTGTGAGTGTCCGTGTAAGTGCGCCAGTCTGTGCGTCCCAAAAACATATCGTTTTGTCATTACTTGCAGTGACAAGTGTCTTTCCATCCGAACTGAAAATGATGCTGTTAACATACTTCTCAAGATCATCCTGTATCCGAATCAGTGATCCGGTCTGTACATCCCAAAAACGTACCGTTTTGTCATCAGCTGAACTCACAAGGGTTTTTCCATCTGGACTGAAAGCGACACTATTGATACTTTCCCTATGTTCAGTCAAGGTCAACAGAAGTTTTCCCGTTGCTACATCCCACAAACGGACATCATTGTCGTTACTTGCGGTTGCAAGGGTCTTGCCATCGGAACTGAACACAACACAAGTGCATAAGCCAGTATGGCCTGAGAGTATGTGCAAAGTTGTGCCAGTCTTTACATCCCACAAACGCGCGTCCGCGTCCCAACATGCACTCGCAAGTGTCTTGCCATCCGGACTAAATTTTAGGTCTACAACATCAGCCTTATGCCCTTTGAGTCGGATGCGTTCTTCACCTGTATGCGTATCAATTACAAGTATAGTTTCATCCCAACCAGAACACGCCAACATAGATCCATCTGGACTGTACACAATGCTCGTGACACGAAATGTATGATCTGTAATGGTCTGATGACATGTCCCTGATTTCACATCCCACAGACGGACAGTACTGTCACCGCTACCAGTTACCAATGTAGTCCCATCCGGACTAAACGCAAGGCTTGTGACTTTCCTCGTATGTCCTTTTAGCAATTTAATCAGTGAACCAGTCCGCGCATTCCACAACCGCAGGTCTGTGTCAAAATCCATTGCGGTACTCACAAGAAATTCACCATCTGGACTAAATAGGACGTTTGTAACCCTTCCCGTATGCCCTTTGATTGTCCGAATAGAGTCGCCTGTTTGCACATCCCACAAACGAATGGTTTTGTCCATACTCGAACTTGCCAGTGTCTTTCCGTCTGGACTAAACACTACCCTACTCATAGCAGATGTATGTTCTGTGAGTGTTTGAAGAGATGTGCCAGTTTGCACATCCCACAGACGTGCAGTCGCGTCCCAACTCGAACTTGCCAATGTTGACTCATCTGGACTGAAAGCAACATAATTAACCCTATCCGTATGGCCTTTAAGGGCACGAATGATCTCACTTGTTCGCATATCCCACAGCCGGACGGTATTGTCATCACCTGCACTTGCCAATAGAGATCCGCTGGGACTAAACACAATGTTATTGATACGGCAGTTATGGTCATTTAACGTGCGGATATGTGTCCAAGTTCGCACATCCCACAAACGGATGGTATTGTCACCACTCCCACTTGCCAATATTGACCCGTCTGGACTGAAAGATACGGTAGTGACATCAAGTGTATGTCCTGTGAGAAAGCATAATTCCTTAACGGACTGTGCATCGTATATCCAAATCCCATTTGCACTCGCTACTGCTATAAGATTTCCATCAGGAGCATAAACGATTTCTGGTGGATTTAGAACGTCGCTTACCCTACCCTTCCCGAGACGTGCTATCACGCCTGTGGGTAGATTCCATTTTGTGTAATCTTGGGAAACGGTGTTTGAGTCTAAAGTATGTAATGTAATCGAAAATAGTGTTTTTTTCATTATGTAGTTTGTCCTATTGTTTTTTGTTTTCCGCGTTTCTGAATTGCAAATTGCGAATGTACCAGGACTTACGCATTCTCCCTTGATAAAGGGGTTAGGGGTTAAAAAGGCGTTATTTTAGTAATTTAACCCCCTAAATCCCCCTTATCAGTGGGACTTTAAGAGTAAATGCGTAAGTCCTGTGTACAAATTGATATTTTATGGCACAAAATTATTTCTCGGATAAAGAGAGGGTATTCCCGTGTTCCGAATCGTTGCAACTAACCTAATGCTTGTCAACATATTATAGGTCGCGATTCGGGGATCGCTCCTACCGATAAACTACTTTCAAATCTATCAATTAGGACTTGACCAAGCACTAATCCATTTGGTTAGTTGTGAGATCCCATAGCAGCACGGTGCCGTCATCGCTCCCGCTTGCGAGTGTTGAACCATCATGATTAAATACAACACTTTTGACCCTATCCGTATGCCCTTTGAACGTCAATAGATGTTTACTTGTTTGGACATTCCACAGACGTATAGTAGTGTCATCACTTCCACTTGCGAGCAATTTGCCATCCGGACTGAACATGACGGTTCTGATTTCTTTTGTATGTCCTTTTAATGTCATAATGTGCTTAGTTGTTTCAACATTCCACAAACGCACAGTCTTATCGGCACCTCCACTTGCTATTACTTTACCATCCGGACTGAACTCAACGGTTTTGACCCAATTCGTATGTCCATTTAGTGTCCAAATACCTGTTCCTGTGTTAACATCCCATAAGCGTATAGTAGTGTCTCCACCCCCGCTTGCCAGTATTTTTCCATCAGGACTGAACGCAACACTTTTGATGAGTTTCGTATGCCCATTCAGTGTCCGAAGCCGTTTCCCCGTACGAACATCCCATAGGTTAATGGATGTGCCATATCTCGTACATGCGAGCGTCTTACCATCCGGACTGAACACAATAACCTCCGTGCTTTTTTGTCCAGTCATCGTCTGAAGATGTGCCCCGGTTTGTGTATCCCACAGACGAAGGGTAGCGTCATCATGTTTAGTTGCGAGTGTTTTGCCATCGGGGCTGAGTCCTATACTCCAGATTTTACTCTGATGTCCTATTTGCATTTTACGAGACACACCTGTTTGCACATCCCACAGACGAACGGTTTTGTTAGTATAATCACTTACAATTGTTTCTCCATCCAGACTGAACACGACACTTTCCACATAATCAGTATGTCCTTTCAATACGCGGAGGAGTTCTCCTGTATTCGTCTTCCATAGACGCACAGTACCGTCCCAACTTCCGCTTGCGAGTGTTTTGCCATCCGGATTGAATACTACACTATTGACAAAATAAGTATGTCCTTTCAATATACGTAAGAGTTCATCCGTTTGTGTATTCCACAGGCGAACGGTACCGTCCCTACTCCCACTTGCGAGTATTTTGCCATCGGGACTAAATGCAACACTATTGACATAATAAGTATGTCCTTTCAATATGCGGAGGAGTTCACTTGTTTGCACATTCCACAGACAGACGGTATTGTCTGAATTTCCGCTTGCGAGTATTTTGCCATCGGGACTGAAAGCAACTGACCAAATTGCATCCTGATGATCAATCATCTTTGGCAGAGATGTACCTGTTTGCACATCCCACAAACGAACGGTTTTGTCCAAACTACCACTTGCCAATATCTTGCCATCCGAACTAAATGCTGCGCAAGTAACCCTTCCTGTATGACCAGTGAGTGTCTGAATGGATGTGCTTGTTTGTACATCCCACAAATCTACGGTATAGTATGAACTCACAATTGCCAGCGTGTTGCCATCTGGATTGAATGCTAAGCCGTAGCCATGTAAGTGAGGTCCTACCATCGTCCGAACATGTAAGCCAGAAGGGACATCCCATAAACGAATGATTTTGTCCCAACCTCCACCTGCTATTGTTGAACCATCTGGACTGAATGCTGTGCTCCAGACAGGAAATGTATGTCCTGTCAGTAGATCAAGTTCTTCACCTGTCTGAGCGTCGTAAATCCAAATACCAATACCACTTGCTACTGCTATTAGTTTTCCATCAGGGGAATATGTCATATTATTTAACACACCTTTACCGAATCGCTCAGTCGCACCTGTAGGTAAATTCCATTGGGTGTAGCCTTTGGTGAGAGTGTATGGGGTTAAAGTGAGTATCAAAAGCCAAATAGTGAAAATCGAGAACAGTGTTCTTTTCATTGTGAAGTTATCCTATTTTCTTTAGTTGTTTGCTGCTTTTTAGGATCGCAAATTGTGAATGCACAAATTGATTTTTATGGCACAAAACTACTTGGCGGGATTTTGTTATTCTGTGGGGATACTTGCTATGGCACGCGGGAGGTATCGTGTTTACAAAGTAACACCACATTTGTAGGAGCGATATGTCTAAAACGTATAAAAACCAAATTTATTATGTCTTTTTAATTCTACACTTTCTCTGTCTGAATCGCCAATTGGAAATTTGCGATTCAGACAAATTGAACAGTTTCGCTAAATGTTATAAGACCTAATGCGAATCTATTCCTAAAACACCACTAAGAATTATCACTACAAGCCAGACTGCGACTAATACAACTCCAAAAGGACGTTTCAATTGGCTACCTGAAACGAAAATACCGAATCGGAAAACAATCAAGATAAATAACATTGCGGGGAATGCGAATTGGAAAAAATGTGCTTCTGCTATTAACCCACCTTTTGTCGCTGCGGCAGAAACCCCAGCAACAAAAAGCACATTGAGAATATCTGCGCCGATGATATTACCAACCGCTAATTCGCCATGTCCACGCCTCACTGCTGTGATGGCTGTTACAAGTTCCGGGAGCGAAGTGCCGAATGCTACCAATGTTAACGAAATAATTGATTCTGGCACCTTAAATCTTATAGCAAGAACACTTACAGTCGGAATGAGAATTTGGGCGGAAATTACGACGATTGCGATTGAACCGATGAGTTTCAGAAGTGTAAGGAAAGTACTTGATCCACCTGACGATGCCCTTTCTTCGTCTTCAGGATCGGGTGTTGTTGAACCTGCCCATCGGATAGACTGCCAGATATACAACCCTAACAGTACAACAAAGACGAATCCCATAAATTGTGGAAGTACGCCGCCTTGTTTTTTAAAGACTGCCATAGGGGAAGACCATGGAATACAGGCTAATACCAAAAGAATACCAGCACTTACTTGGACATTGGACAACCGAGATGCAAGTTGACGATTGAATGATAACGGTGCAATTAACGATGCTAATCCTAAAATAAGTCCAGTGTCACATATTATTGAACCGACTGCATTTCCGAGTGCAAGCCCTGGTTTTCCTTGTAATGCTGAAAATACGGAAACGGCTGCCTCCGGTGTTGTTGTGCCAACACTCACAATTGTCGCCCCGATAACTGCTTTCCCTAAACCCCATTGCGTTGAAAGTAAGACTGCCTCATCTACCAGCCAATCTGCCCCTTTACCGAGTGTGTAAAGCATCACCGCAATGATAAGAAAGAGGGCTACACTCGGTAATCCTCCAATAAGTTGTTCTATCCAATGTTCCATTAACTATAAAAGTTCCTTCCAATCTGATTATAATAAACATAGATTATCACAGACACACAGCGAAGTCAAACAAATTGGTGTTTGTCCCAGAGGCATTCAATTTTTGGCTCAATAACCGTTTGAGTCGTAGTGTTGTGATTTGGAAATCATTTCTACAAAAAGTATACCATACGGTATATTTTTTCATACCGTGGTATACTTTTGAAATTGCCTATGCCGCCAGTCTATGTATGGGTTTATAGACATTTTTCTTATTTTTAATTAATTTTATTTTTTTATTTTCTATCTGTATGTATGAACACAATTTTCCTCTTGTTGTAGCTATTTTATTTTGACAAGTTTCGCGTTGTCGTTTTGCATTTAGAGAGTTCCTTTCGATTTTCTCCTTTTATGCTGATATTATACCAAATTCTGTTTAGGATCAGAAGTTTTTGTGGCGTTAGGAACAATAGATATCCAATATATTCACAATAAGTTTGCAGGAAAGTTGGGGTTGATACTTTTTTTGCATCTTGGGTGAGCGTGTATTTTGTTGTCAACATGGTGGTTTACGCGATTTTTTGGAGTTTTGGTAAAGAAAGGAATCATTAGAAAATTGAATGGCACTGGTGTTTGCCCAAAACTATTCTTTGATATCGTGAAAAAAACATGGTATCCTTGTATCATATAGGGGGTGAAAGGATTCGACGGAGGACGAAAGCGTGGTTGCTTTCAATTTTCTCCGGAAGTGGGTTCAATTCCCACCACCTCCATTTGGTTAGTCCCGCACTTCAACCACCAATTGCTTCCCTCGCTTCCAATACCTTTGCAACAACTGTTTTGACATCCTCTTCATCAACAAATGGGGATAGGATAAACGATTTTAAAGCGACAATTGGTTCTCCATAAGCGGTTTTACGGTAGCAGTCTGTTGTAGAGATGAAAACACCTCGTCCTTCCATCGCCTCAGAATTAACATATTGGAAGATTTCTTTGTTGTAGGCATTGTGTGCAATTAAAATGTCCCGATTGGCAGCATCCTCAAATTCCTGACGTTTGATTTCAAAGGTATCCACACCGACTGGATAAGCACGGAATAGGGTAACGGTGCCAAAATTTCCACGGTTTAGTACTGTCGTGCCTTCATGCCCTTCCAGATGTTCCCGTAGAAGCTGCGTCATTTCAACGATGTGTCCAAGAATGGCACGCAATCCTTCTTCTCCAAACAATTTTAGATTCGCGAGTGCCGCAAGCACGCCTGTCCCTGCTCTTGAGGTTTCAAGTGTGAACATGCCAGGACGATACTGTCCAAAATGATAGAGATAAGGCATTTGTTCAGGTGAGCGTTTTAGCAAATCCAGATCAGTCCGATCTTTGACGAGGACGAGACTGGAGATATAAGGCGCAAAACCAGTTTTATGAAAGTCAATACCTACAGAATCAGCAAGGGAAAGGTGTTGTATCCTCCTGCAAGCACCTGCTAAAGCGCGGATAGTACGCGGACGAAATCCTAACGGGTTATCCTCAAAATCGTAGTTGTTAAAAACAGACCATGCCCATCCGATAACAGCGTCAGCATGGATATGCGGCTGATAGTCAAGTTGAAATTCATCAACGAGAGTTTCCCGTAACGCTACGATATGCATTAAATTATCTAAACCGAACGCGTCGGTAGTGCCTAATGTGGCAATAATAGCAGCAATCTTTTTCCCATCTGTGAGTGCTTTTCGGAGTTCTTGTTCAAGTAATTCAAGGTCAATCTCGTTTTCGGTTGTCGTTGGAATCGTAATGAGATTGTTCGTTCCTATTCCGAGCCAACCCGTAATATTCGCAGCACAGTAATGTGCTGCATCCGACACAAAAACGACTGCATCTTCTGGCGTGCCTTTATGCATTGTTTCTGGACATGCTTTTTCTAATCCGATTTTTACGCCATAGAGTGTCGTTCCAGTGCCACCAAAGGTAAATACACCACTTGCTTGTTCCGCATCGTATCCGACCAACTGTGATGTCATCGCAATGACTTCAACTTCTGCCATCGCAACTAATTGACTGGATGCATCCCAACAAAGGTTAGGATTGTGTAGAGAGGCGAGAAGTACCCCTATTAGGCTCGGAATAGTTGTCGGGGCAATTACATTCTGTTGTGTGCGGGGGTGACCAAAGATAGTCATTCCTTGGAGGTAGCTCACAAGGTCGGTTGTTACCTCTTCAACTGTGGAAATATCTTCTGGTAATTCTGTCTTTTTTGCTGCGTCAAAGTCCCCAGTAACGATGCTGCCGAGAAATGGTAGATGCGTTTTTAGTGTGTCTACCTGATCTAAAGCACGCATCATGGAATGCACAAAGTATGAATCATGTATAGTATCAGATATTGGTTGGGGGAAAGCAAGTCTTATTTTTTTTAAAATGCTTCGGTATGTCATTATTTATCCTAAAGTGAAGTGTATTCTACAGATACTGGCTCAGAAGTGCGTGTTTTGCGGATAGGGATGAGGGTTTAGATATGAAAACGTATCTGCGTTTTATGTTAAATATGATAACACTTCACTTTACGGATTTTCAATGTGATTTGAATATAAGGGTACTTATGCTGGGTTGATGGTTTAGGAGCGACCTAAAACTTAAGGCGTTTCTGAATGTTCAAGCACAGCATCAAGCTGACCCATCACCTTGTGGAACGCCTCAACATAATAGGACATCAACTCAAGGTCGTTGGGCGGATTGACATCAAATATGTAGCAGTGAGAATCCATGAATTCAACGGCTTTGGGATAGTCCTCAGTCTTGTATTCGACGGTTGATTGGTTGCATCGCCACGGGCAGCCTGTGCCGTAACCGATCCGGTTCTGGAAAATTTCTTGAGATGGGACGGGGAGTCGTTGCCACTGTCCAGTCGGCACTCCTTCAGCGCGTAGTGCTGCTTGCACCTTCTCACGCAAGGTGCGTGCGGGAATATCTAATCCCAACGCCTCTGGATCAAAACCGACGACGTAGTTGTAATAAACCGGTTCACATTCCTTGGGGGTAACAGGCGTTTCGATGCCGTCAATTTCGTCCAGATGATCCGTAAGATATTGGCAATTCTTGATCCGCTTCGCATTGTTCACATCAAGTCGCTTGAGTTGGCTACGGATGAACGCCTGACTGAACATATCCCCACGATACATCCATCCGAGTCCATACGCGTTGTATTCCTGTTCCTCGCGTTCTCTGCCCGGTACGACGATTTCCCCGAAATACTGTAACAATGCTGCGCGCTTGTAAATTTGCTCATCATCCGTTGTGAACAAACCACCTTGACAACCGCTACTCAATGTTTTGGAGGCTTGGGTGCTGTAACCTGCGGCATCACCGAATGCTCCACAAGGTTTTCCTTTATAGCGCGCACCGTGTGCCTGCGCGACATCCTCAATAATCTTCAAATTATGCTTTTTAGCAATTGCTAAAATCGGATCCATATCGGCAGGCATGCCGTGAATATGAACAGGCAGAATAGCGCGAGTTCGCTCGGTGATTTTCGCTTCAATCTCATTGGGATCAATACAGTAGGTTACGGGGTCAATATCAACAAAGACAGGAATAGCGTTATGATGGAGGACAGCTGCTGCTGTCGCCCAGAAAGTGAAGGCGGGAACAATGACCTCATCGCCCGGTTCAATACCGACACCTGCGACACACAGATGCAACGCAGCAGTCCCGCTGTTGACCGGAATACAATACGCAACACCCATGTATTCTGCCCACTCTTTCGCGAGACCTTCGGATTGAATCCGTTGCTGTTCGGTAATTCTTTCAGAGGCGATAACCTCGGCAATAGCGTCCCTATCATCTTGGGTAACCTCTGGCCACGGTTGAATTAACCCGTCAGGGACGGTCTTTTTACCACCAGAAATAGCGAGTTTTGCTGCCATGAGTGACCTCCTTTTAGAGGTTTACGTGCACTGCTCTGCAGTAGACTCATAGATGCGCTATCGCCTTTGGGATCCGCTTCAAAACCTCGTCTTTGCCAAGCAGCACAACAATATCAAAGAGACTCGGTCCGAACGATGTACCCGTGAGCGCGATTCGCAACGCCTGCATCGCCGCGACGCGTTTGATGTCGTTTTCGTCTGTATACTTCCAAATCGCTGACTCAATCGTTTCTATTTCAAACGCAGAGATTTCTTCCAAAATTTGTTGGAGATTTGTCAGAATTTCACAAGTTTTTTGCTTCTTCTCGTCTGAACCACCCCACCATTTTTTTACCGCTTTTGAGTCATATTCAAAATCATCGGTGAAGAAGTAACGTGTTTGTGGGACAATATCTTGGAATGTTGTGAGACGTTCTCCGACTGCCTCAACGATTTTCTCAAGCCAATCGCGTTTTGTATTAGAATCCACCAAACCTTCTTGTTCCCAGAAAGGCATCACTGCATCTGTCCGCGCTGCCACATCAAGTTGGTTAATATAGTGGGAGTTGAGCCATTCTAACTTCTTAATATCAAAGACACTCCCACTTTTACCAACCCGCTCAAGATCAAATTTCTCAATGAGTTCATCAACAGAAAAGATTTCCTGCTTGTCGTCGTAGGACCAGCCGAGTCGGACAACGAAGTTCAGCATGGCTTCAGGCAGATATCCCTCCTCACGGTAGCGGTTCACAGCGACGAGATCGCCGTGATGGCGTTTACTGAGTTTCCTACCGGTATCATCAAGCACCAATGGAATATGTGCAAATTGAGGTAGGTTCAAACCAAGTGCATTCGCAATCGCAATCTGCTTCGGTGTATTATTGAGATGCTCTGTTCCCCGAATGACGTGTGTTATCTGCATCTCCGCATCGTCAATAATTGAGGTAAGATTGTAGTTAGGCATCCCGTTTGAGCGGACAATCACTTCGTCCTCTAAGGTATCGGGATCGATATTGCGTGAACCGAGGATGAGGTCGTCAACACGAATCGGTGTGTCAGGCATTTTTATACGAACGGTCGGCTTTCTGCCCTCGGCGATAAAACGGTCTACGTCTTCCGATGTCAGGTGCCGGTGCCTTCCATCGTAGGAACGGGTTTGCTTATCAACGCGCGCCTGTGCGCGAATCTCTTCAAGTTCTTCAGGTGTGCAATAGCAGTGGTATGCATTCCCACTTTCAAGCAATTGTTCAACGTAACCTTCATAGATGCTTTTCCGATCCGACTGGACATACTGCTCGTCCCAATTGATGCCCAACCACTTCAACGCATGATAGATCTCGCGCATGGACTCATCAGTGGAACGCGCCGTATCCGTATCGTCAATTCGGAGTATAAATTTGCCGTTGTGATGTTTGGCAAACAGCCAATTGAAGAGAGCCGTTCGCGCACCACCGATGTGTAAGTAGCCAGTAGGTGATGGTGCCATCCGAACTCTGACTTGGTCATTTTGAGAGAGGGTTCCGTTCATTTCTGTCCTTTCTGAATTTTTGCCCAAGAATCTCGCAACGGTACTGTGCGATTGAAAACCAATTTTTCTGGCGTTGTGTCTGAATCAACACAAAAATACCCCATTCGTAGGAACTGATAGCGACTTTCAGGCGGTGCATCAAGGAGACTCGGTTCAACTTTGCAATTATTAAGAATCTCTAACGAATCTGGATTGAGGAATTTCATCCAATCTGCACCCTCTGCTGCGTTTTCCGGTTCACGTTCTGTAAAGAGCGAATCATATAGCCGCACTTCAGCATTAACTGCGTGTTCAGCAGAAACCCAGTGCAGTGTGCCTTGCACTCTGCGTCCATCATCTGACCAACCACCACGCGTTTCTGGATCATACGTGCAGTGAATCTCAACGATTTCACCCGTGTTTTCGTCTTTAACTACGTTTTCGCAGGTGATGTAGTATGCATGCTTTAGCCGCACCTCTCGTCCGGGAGCAAGTCTATAAAATTTTCGTGGCGGGTCTTCCATAAAGTCTTCACGTTCAATGTAGATTTCTTTTGAGAATGGAATTTTCCGCGTCCCTGCGTTTTCATCTTCTGGATTGTTATCGGCATCAAGCATTTCAACTTGCCCTTCTGGATAGTTGTCAATAATCACTTTAACTGGATTGAGAACTGCCATAACACGGGGTGCGTTCCGATTCAGGTCATCACGAATAGAATATTCAAGTTGTCCGATTTCAATGAGGTTATCGGCTTTTGATACACCGATTCGGTTGCAAAAATTTCGGATGGATTCGGGGGTATAGCCACGACGTCGCATACCTGCAAGCGTAGGAAGTCTGGGATCATCCCATCCATTGACGTGTCCCTCCTCAACGAGAACTTTGAGCTTTCGTTTGCCAAGCACAGTGTATGTGAGATTTAAGCGAGCAAACTCAATTTGCCGAGGTTGATAAATTTCCAACGATTCTAAAAACCAATCGTATAGTGGTCGATGGTCCTCAAACTGAACATCACACAGAGAGTGCGTTACACCTTCTATTGAATCGGACTGTCCATGTGTAAAATCGTAAGTAGGATAGATGCACCAATTGTCCCCGTGCCGGTAGTGATGTGCACGAAGAATGCGATACATCACAGGATCGCGCATATTTAGATTCGGGCTGGACATATCAATCTTCGCGCGGAGCGTGCGAGAACCGTCAGGAAATTCACCATTACGCATCCCGCCGAACAACGTTAGATTCTCTTCAACAGAACGGTTGCGGTAGGGACTATCTTTGCCGGGTGTTACCAAAGTGCCGCGATAGGTGCGCATTTCATCTGGTGTAAGATCGCACACATACGCCTTTTCTTTTTCTATTAGTTTTACAGCATATTCATAGAGTGTCTCAAAAAAGTCGGAGGCGTAGAATTCGCGTTCCTCCCAATCAAATCCGAGCCAATGAACATCGCGTTTAATCGCTTCTACGTATTCACTTTCTTCTGTAATGGGGTTGCTGTCATCAAATCGGAGATTGTAAAGTCCATCATAGTCTTCAGCAATACCGAAACTAATACAGATGGCTTTGGCGTGCCCGATATGGAGGTATCCACTCGGTTCTGGAGGGAATCGGGTATGCACCCTACCGTCAAATCTATTTGATGCTATATCTTCTTCAATTGCTTGTCGGATAAAGTTTGTATCGGATGTATTGTTGTCGTTTTCTCGCGTATTTGTGTTGCTTTTGGTGTTTTTTGAGCCGGATTTTTGATGATTCATGAACGCCTCCTAAAAATATAAATTATACCTTCAAAATGTGCTAAAGTCAAAGATTTTGGGTTGAATGTAAAAGCAATTAGCATTTTGTCCGTTTAAAAAAATGAAACCTCGCTTTTAAGGATGACGTTAAAAACGTGTAGGGAGGAGTAACCTATAACTTTTAGGGGGTACAAGATGTATAAAAATTCAAAACAATATACCGCTGACACACAACCGTTAGATGAAAGAAAACCTGATTATTATGAATTAGCGGTGTATTTCGCAGCATCAAAGGCGCAAGAGGAAGAATTCCGTTGGGATAATTTTATTGATAACCTTTCATTTATTTGCGATAAATTTGCGTCCCACATTAAGTCTAACAACATATCTCACTTAGGGCAGTAATGTTACAGTAAAACCTTTTTACAATATCATAAGTTCTATTTTCTTCAAGAAGGGTAGTGTTTCTCAAAACCTACCCTTAATTTTTTAACTAAATGACTTCGCTTAGTTTCGGATGATTTTTGAAGATATTTACAAGATTCATCACTAACTTTTCAGGATCATGGCGAATTACGTTCATCTGCTCTCCACCTAACCATGTTCCGATTTCGGTAACAACCATGTCTCTGATTAAATCTGCTTCAACAACGGTAATGCCTTCCTCTTCAAGCCTCTCCTGCTCGCGGTTATAGGAAACTTGTACTTTTGAAGCGTCAGCAACTTGCATTGTTTCAACAGAAAGCGTTGAAATATCTTTTGCTAAGTCAAGCACCTCCTTCAGATGTTCGGTATCCTCAGCCAGTTTTGAAAGCCCTTCGTCAGACAAAGTGCGAATTCGGGTAAGTTGTGAAACCAATTCATTTCGGACATACCCTTGCATGATTTCCTGTGGTGCTGGTTGATTATTAACTAAGACATAATCAATGGGTATTTTTGCGTGGTCAAGAATGGCATTGACATGGTCAGTGACAGCGTAACCATCGGTTTCACCGGGTTGTGTCATCACATTACATACGTATACTTTAACAGCGTTTGAACGTTGAATTGCTTCAACAATACCCCTTATTACAAGATTCGGCATGATGCTGGTGTAAAGGCTTCCTGGGCCGATGATTATTACATCTGCATTAACGAGTGCCTCCATTGCTGTTTCATGTGCTTGGCATTCATAATCTTCGTCTGAGGCATGATGTGTTTTACCGTTCTCACGCGGTTCAAAAAACACGCGTTTGATCGGTTCTCGGTTCTCGCGTACCGGAATGGTCGATTCACCTCGAACGATCTCACCGTTTGCAAGTTCAGCGCAGAGAACGGTGTAATCCAAGGTGACAGGGATAATTTGTCCACGCACAGCGAGGAGACGTGATGCCGCCTGGATCGCTTTTGGAAAATTACCTTTGAATTGTTCGGTCAAGGCAGTTAATAATAAATTTCCGATTGTATGTCCACCAAGGTCACCATTACTGGAAAAACGGTATTCCCAAAGTCCCGCCAGTTCGTCTGCATCGGATAGCGTCCATAATAGTCTGCGGATATCGCCTGGCGGAAGCACATCAAATTCTTCTATAAGACGTCCTGAGCTGCCACCGTCATCAGAAACAGTAACGATCGCTGCCAAACTATCCAGATCAATAATTTTTCCGTTATCTGTTTCCAGATTAGCATAGTACTTAATCCCGCTGAGCAGAGCGGATAATCCACTTCCACCGCCAATGCAGGCAATTTTCAAAGACATAATTTCTCCAAACCACCAAGATGGCGGTTAGTATTTCTTTATAGTAAACTTAACCACAACATACGACTGTCGTTCAATTCTGAAGACAGAAAATGTAAGATTTTCAGCATCAAAAATAATGGACTCTTTTTGTCATAAATAACGCATCTAAAGGTTTATCTGTTTCATTAACATTTTCAAGTTTTCAAGAGTCTCATCACAAAGTGTTTTTGCTTCCATCTCCGTCGGAGCTTCACTGAAAACACGAATTACAGGTTCCGTTCCGGATTTACGGATGTTTACCCATCGATCATCCCAAACGCGCTTGATGCCGTCGGTTAACTCAAGAAATGGTACGGATTGGGCAGTCGATGTGCTTTCTTTCTCATACATTTTCAGAGCAAGTTCAACGAGTTGTGTTGCAATCTCTTGTGATGGGATCTCCATTTTTTTTCGGCACATCTCGTAGTGTGGCATGGCTTCAACATGTGCTGTCATTGTGGTCTTGGATTCGGCAAGATATTGAGCAATTGCTGCGATAGAGGCAATACCATCTGTAGTATAGTTAATAGAAGGATAGATAACACCACCTGTACCTTCACCTCCGATAACAGCGTTGACTTCACGCATTTTCTCAACCACCCATCCCACACCGACTTTCGTACGGTGTAGTGTTACACCGTGCTTTTCTGCAATATCGTCCATCATTCGGCTTGTTGATACTGTGACGACTATATCTCCTTTTGTTTTACTCAAAATAAAATCTGCTACGAAAGCGATGGCCCACTCGCCGCTTAATGCTATGCCATCATCCGTAACAATCACAACTCGATCTGCATCGCCATCGTGGGCAAATCCTATATCTGCATGTGTTTCACGGACCTTTTCACACAACTCACCTAAAGCATCAGGTGTAGGTTCGGCTGGACGACGGAAATCACCGTCTGCCTTGCAGTTAATTTCTACCACCTGACAACCAAGTTCTTGTAAGAGGTTTGGACTAATTACACATCCGGCACCGTTACCACAATCAAGTGCTATCTTGAGTTTAGCATTTCGGATTAAGTCGACATCAAGCCACGGTGAACTGAGAATTTGCTTAAGATGATGATTGGTAGCATCTTTAAATTTTTCAAGTGTCCCTTGTTTGTTCCACGGTGCTAAGGTAAAATCTTCAGTTTCATAGATTCGTGTCAATTCATCACGTTCAATCTGTGTGAGCAGCTTTCCAGATTCAGATGCAAATTCTATGCCGTTCCATTCTACAGGGTTATGACTTGCTGTGATGGTAATACTGCCTTGCGCACCGAGCGTTTTCGCCATCAAAAGGACAGTCGGCGTTGGACATAAACCCACGTCAATGACGTGACACCCTGTGGCAAGAAGTCCAGCAAGTACTGCATGCCGAATCATCGGGCTTGAGGTGCGAGTATCTCGCCCTATTACCACAGTTTTACCGCCTACATAAGTGCCAAATGCAAGTGCAAAACGGGTAATGGTACGCGCATCAAGCGAAATACCAACCTGTCCGCGAACCCCAGAAACGCTTATGATTGGGTCTTTTGTTTTAGCCATGAAGTTTCTCTGCGGTAATAGTCAAACCTTTGCTATGGTGAAATATGGAAATAATTGGACACCTCACCTGTGAATCAACGCCAAATGCGCGTATGGCATTTGGCGGGAGCGATCTCCGAATCGTGACTAATGCGACTCTTAGTTGGGAATCCAAATCAACGGTATGAATGCCATTTAGGCATTCCCCGGAGTTCCCTCCTACAGATAAATGCGTCTAATTAATTCAATGATCTACCAAATAGAGTTAAACTTTGTAGGTCTACACATTTGCCATGTCAATAAAAAACAGCATCCACCTATTAAAAGTTGCCAGAAAGTGATAACATACCAAGATGGATATGAGAAATCATAAGATGTAATCGGTGTTCGTTCATAGAACAAGGGTGTTCTAAAAATATCCATTCCGTCAAAGATATTACATACAGCAATCAGCGGGTTCAGGTGAAGAACCGGCGAAATAACGGGTTGTAGGTTATTGATATATCGACCTAAAGGCATGAGTAAAAACGCGCTACCAATTAAAATGCATAGAAAAAAATAAGTTAGTCCTGTTCCAAAAATGTTGTCCCGCAACACATACGCGCCCAACATACCAACTGCTCCTGTTGAAAAACTATAAAGTCCCAACACCACCAACATTTTTACTGCTTTTCCGATTGACATGTCGCTGGCAAAAAGCGCGAAACCTGATGATAAAAATATCCAACATAACAGAGGAGTCTGGCTGATGGCAAGTCCCATCAACAAGCGGTTACCAAAAGAGATGGGAGAAAGTGATAACAAATGTGCGGAAGAACCACCTCTACTTACAACTCGGACGCTTATTGCTGCCAAATATGGCGCTACCAAAAACACTACGAATGTCTGTGCAAGCGCAAAACATTCAGCAGATGAACCGAGTTTTGCTTGCGTCAATAATTGGTATATAAGCCACTGCAGAAAACTTGCAATACCAATACAAACGAAAAATGTCCTCTTTAGGTAAAGCTTACGCCCAATCACAGTATTCATGATTGCTACCTATAACTACACTTATTCTTCTTCAAACTCACGTCGAAGCTGCATAATTGTCTCGGCAATAGAAACAAGATTCGGATTAATAATCAATGCCTGTTTATAAGCGTCAACTGCCGCATCAATTTTACCTAATCTAAGATAAACATGTCCTATGCCTGCGAGTGCCCCAAAATGGTGTGGATTAAGCTTAATTGTCTGCTTACAATCTGCAAGTGCATTTTCCCATTCTTCCAGCATAAAATAGGCAATCGCGCGTTGATTGTACCCTTCAGCAAAATTTGGAGAAGCTTCAATTACTGCGGTAAATTGTTGAACTGCCTCTGAAAAATTCTCATTTTTAAGAGATCTTTTACCTGCGTTGAGCATTTTGTCAATGGACTCATCTCCTGAACGGGACCATACTTTCCACAACGCGATTTCACTGTTGAGACAAGCGCGGAGGTCGTCATTCTTAAGGTTTTCCACTAACGCAGGCACTACCTCCATACTACCTATCAATCCGAGCGCAGTAGCCGCTGCACGTCCCACATACGGGTCCTCACTTTGAAGATAGTTCACCAGATCGTCTTCAGGATATTTTGATGTTAGGAGCTCTTTGAGGCTTTCCTCGTCCGCTGCGTTTTTGAACATTTGTATCGCTAATTCCGAAAATCCGTTACGCGCTTGCATGGTTAGTCCTCCTTATCTAAAATTGATTATAGCACATCTTTTTTGAAAATAACAATTCAAATCTACTGCTAAGTGCCTCTAATACTTGTCAAAAAGTGTTTTTTCAACTACAATGTGCGTGTGTACACCTTAGAACCTCTTACGCCTCAAAATTGTGCCGATTGGGATTCTGTTATCCGGCAATGCCCGAATAGCACTGTCTTTCACGGGTCTGCATGGCGAGATGCACTTGCAAATTCCTTCAAACAACTTGATCCTGTATATTTGCTGATCAAACAAGAAGGCACTGTGATAGGTGGCATACCGGCTTTTGTATTTGAACCGATACCAACTATCCGATTGTGGTATTCTATGCCGTGGAATCTGTTTGGTGGTCCGCAGATAATTAATACCGTACAAGTGAATCCAAAAGATCTGATTTCAACAATTGAAACTTACCTTAAAACCACATCAACTGAAAAAGGATGGTGCGAACTGTGTTGGACGCTTTCGCCTGAGGATACCTTAAAATACGGGGATTTCCTAACAAGAATTGGATATGAACGAACAGAACGGTTTACACATATTCTTAAGACAAACGGAGACGTTGATTCCCTCTGGCACGCCTACAATAAACGGGTCCGGGGTGCTGTGAGGAAAGCACAAAAATCGGGTGTAGAGGTTACCAATACCGAAAGTGATGAGGATTTATCCACATTCTACGACATGTATCTTAGGACGGTAAAACGTTTAGGTGGTACACCGAAGCCTCAATCCCTTATGAAGATGCTGCTGCAGCACGGTGTTGCCAAACTTGCTATCGCAACATATCAAGGCACTATCATTGCGGGATTACTTTATCTCTATTTCAACCGGACTGTAACGCTGTGGTGTGAAGCATCTGTGCCTGCGTATTTACAATATCGTCCGAATAATGCGATTTTTCACCATATTATTACATGGGCATGTAAGGAAGGATATGAATGGATAGATTTCGGTGCATCACCGCCAGAAAATGAAGGGTTGATTGCCCACAAGGAACAGTATCGCGCTAAAAAAACTGATTTCTGTAGTTATACAAAAATAATTTCACCGTTCAAAAGGTCACTGTGGACACGGAGTGAAGCTGCACTTAGGAAGATTTATACGTGGATGCAGTAGGCGGTAGGTCTGGTAAAGTTTTGGTTATTAAACCGAATATATTTTGTAGGAGGGAACTCCGGGGAATGCCAAAAGGCATTCATACCCGCCTAATGCCTAAATGGCATTTGTAGCGTTGATTTCTTGATTTGGATTCCCGACAGTTCGCGATTCGGAGATCGCTCCTACAAGTTTTATCTACATATTTCTACAAAAACTTTACATATCCGTTCTACCGACCTACAAGATTTGTCGCAAACTCATGGTATAATATGAATTACAAGCAATCCTTCCGAAAAAGGACAATCCTCATGAAAAATGTACTGGTTTTGATTTTAGCGATTGGGTTCGCAATATGCGCTATTTCTCTCAAAGCCATCGCTCAAGATATACAAGATTGGCATTTGCGGGGCTTACCTGAAGGAGTGAAAGCACGGATTGGTAAAGGTTCAATAACAGGAGATATCGCTCTTTCCAGTGATGGCAGAAATTTGGCGGTCGCTTGTGCTATCGGTATTTGGATATACGACCCAGAAACAGACAAACCATTCAACCTACTGACAGGACATACGGATAAGGTTTTGAGCGTAACATTCAGTTCGGACGGGATACTGTTGGCAAGTGCGAGCCACGATACCACCGTCCGTGTGTGGGAAGGACGCACTGGCACGGCACAGGCACTTTGGACGCTGCACGGACATGAACAGCCGACGACAGACGTAGCGTTTAGTCCGGATGGTTCTCTGTTAGCAAGTAGCAGTGAAGATGAGACCATCCGTCTGTGGGAAGTGAAAACCGGCGCACATCTGCGGACGCTTGAAGGACATATTGGGGCTGTTACAAGTGTTGCGTTTAGTCCGGACGGGAAAACATTGGTAAGTGGAAGTAATGACAAGATGTTGCGGCTGTGGGATGTGCAGACAGGGAAATCGCTGCGTCGGTTCATAGCGCATCGGGATAAAGTTTTAGACGTTGCGCTTAGTCCGGATGGCAAAACGCTGGCAAGCGCGAGTAATGACGAGACCATTCGGCTATGGGTTGCACAAACAGGCGTATCCCTTCAGACGTTGACTACGCATGACAATTCTGTCGTTAGTGTAGTGTTCAGTCCGGATGGGAAAACGCTGGCGAGTGGGAGCTGGGACAAAACTATTCGCTTGTGGGATGTGCAAACAGGGGCACAGTTGTCAGTGTTATCTGGGCATACATCTGGAGGCATCAGCGTTGCATTTAGCCCAGATGGGAAGACATTGATGAGCGGAGACGGGGACAGCACCGTGCGATTGTGGGATGTGGAAACTGGCAATGAACTTCGGAAGATGGTAGAGCATATGCAGCGTGTCTTTAGCATAGCGTTCAGTCCTGATGGTAAAACACTGGCAGGTGGCACATGGAACAATACCGTGCGTTTGTGGGATCCGCAGACAAGTGCATTGCTTCGAACACTAAAAGGGCATACTAAGCCTGTTGCAAGCGTAGCGTTCAGTCCTGATGGACAAATATTAGCAAGTGGCAGTGCGGACAATACCGTGGGGTTATGGGATTTAAAAACAGGTGCTGCGCTTCCGTCGCTAATTGGACATAAGCTTCTGGTCACAACCGTTGCATTTAGTCCAGACGGCAAAACGCTGGCGAGTGGCAGTGGTAATGGCACCATCTTTTTGTGGGATATGCAAACAGGTAAACAAATAAATATGATGACAGACCATCGGAGTTGGGTCAATAGGGTGGTATTCAGTCCGGACGGTTCTCTGTTGGCAAGCGGGGGTCGTGACAACACCGTGCGCACGTGGGACGTACACACCGGCGCACCTGTTTTGACGTTTGATAAACATACGGATTTTGTTAGAGGCATAGCATTCAGTCCGGATGGAAAGACGATCGCAAGTGGCGGTCATGACCTGACTGTACGTTTATGGGATGCATCGTCGGGTGAACTGCTTCGGACGCTGAAAGAACATCAGAGGGAACTCTATAGTGTAGTGTTCAGTCCTGATGGAAAGATATTAGCGAGTGGGGCTGGTGATCGCACCGTTATGTTGTGGGATGTGCACACTGGTACCCTTCTTCAAACACTAAAAGCGCATCTGGGTTCTGTTATGAGAGTTGCCATCAGTCCTGATGGGGAAACGCTGGCGAGTGTGAGTGATGGCATTGTGTATTTGTCGGACATCACGGTTGATAATGTGGATTAGGCTGCGCATACCCACATTATAGTGGAGTGTCTACCGAAATTTTGCGGGTAAAGGTCGCGATTCGGAGGTCGCTCTTACACAACATCCCTCTTTGTAGGAGGGAACTCCGATTCCCGACAGCTAATAGGTTGAGTCGTGATTCGGAGGTCGCTCCTACAGAAAATGTGTCTCTTTAATTTCAAAGTTCACTTTAGTATTAGAAATAGGAGAAATAATGGAACGAAAACCTAATTTAATTTTTGTTTTTGGTGATCAACACCGTCAATGTGATGTTGGATGTGCAGGCAACCCACAAGTGCAAACACCTGCTATGGATCAGCTGGCTCAGGAAGGGATGTTCTTTCCAAACACCTTCACCAACGTCCCGATCTGTGTCCCTGCACGCGGATGTCTGATGACCGGCAAACACCCGTTAAGCCACAAAGCAGTTTCCAACGATTTACCGCTTCCGTTGTCTGAAACGGGAGTTGCGCAGGTTTTCAAAGACGCTGGATACACAACAGGGTATATCGGCAAATGGCATCTCGGCGGTATGCCGAGGGATAAGTTTATTACGCATGAGATGCGGTTCGGTTTTGATCATTGGGTTGGATGGAATTGTCATCATAATTATTTTAACGCACCTTACCACGATTCCGATGGAAATCGGATGCAGATTGAAGGCTATGAACCACAATTCCAGACCGATCAAGCTATTCAATACTGCCGTGAGCATGCTGATGAACCTTTTTGTCTATATGTGAGTTGGGGACCGCCACATAATCCGTATGAACATGTTCCAGATCGGTATAAAGAGATGTATCCACCAGAGGATATTCAGTTACGTCCGAACGCTGTGGACACACCCGCAACACGAAAGGATCTTTCAGGTTACTACGCACATATCACGGCTTTAGATGAAAACCTTGGACACTTGATGACTGCTCTTGACGAAATCGGTATTGCTGAAGATACTATCCTTGTCTATACATCTGATCATGGAGATATGCTCGGTAGCCACGGGCACGTCAGAAAAGAACGTCCGTGGGATGAATCAAGTCGAATCCCTTTCATGATGCGTTGGCCCCGCAAAATTCCCGCAGGTGTTACGCGTGACACTTTACTAAGCCTCGTTGATTTTATGCCATCAATGCTATCCTTATGCGACCTGCCGATTCCAGAGGGCGTTGAAGGAATTGACCTTTCAGACGCAATGCTCGGCAAGACAATTGATGAACCACAATCTGTTTTGCTTGAAATCCCATTACACGGGAGTGAAGGGTTCAATTTTGGTCTCCGCGAATGGCGCGGTGTGCGAACACATCGCTATACTTATGCCCGCCATTACGATGGAACAGGTTGGCTGCTCTATGATAACGATAATGATCCGTATCAGATGAGCAATCTGATTGATGACGCAGATTCACAACCACTCCGAGAAGAGTTAGAAGCAGAACTTCAGCAGTGGCTCACCCGAATAAACGATCCATGTCTCGCTGGCTTAGATCACATCCGACAACTTGGGTTATCGGAGTTATGGAACATCAGCGAGCAGCGGTTTGGTGGTAGAAATCCACGTTGGGCATAAGGAAGAAGCATGGAAAAGCGGGTACTCATTATCGGTTGGGATTGTGCCTCACCTGAACTCGTCTTTGAGGCATTCAAGGACGACATGCCCAATACATATCGCTTGATGCAAGAGGGTATCTATGGGCAATTAGAAAGCACAATACCGCCTATTACCGTGCCAGCGTGGATGTGTATGATGACAAGCCGTGATCCGGGTGAACTTGGTATCTATGGCTTTCGCAACCGTTTGGATCATTCATACAACGCACTCACCATTGCCAACGCACACGCTGTTGAAGTGCCGACACTCTGGGAATTGCTTGGGCAGGCACAAAAACGATCTGTTGTTTTGGGGGTGCCGCTTACTTATCCCGCGAAACCGTTTCCTGGATGGATGGTTACCAGTTTTCTTACCCCAGGCGATCTCAATTCCCCGTTGACACAATCTAACCTACAATGGACCTTTCCACCGAGACTTACACGTGAAATCGCACAAGTTGCTCCTAACTACATGATTGATATTCCAAATTTTCGCACCGATAAACGCGCTGAATTAGAACAGCAGCTCCTTAAAATGACACGCGAGCGATTCAAATTCGCACGTTATCTGCTGCAGAAAAAAGCATGGGATTTCTTCATGATGGTGGAAATGGGATCAGACAGGCTTCATCATGCATTCTGGCGGTTTTGGGATAAAACGCATCCGAAATATGAACCGAATTCACCTTTTACCGCCACAATGCGGAATTACTATCGCACACTTGACGAAGAACTTGGACAGATGTTGGCTTGTGTTGATGATGACACCACCATTATGATAGTCTCTGACCACGGTGCTAAAAGGATGGATGGCGGTATCTGTGTCAACGAATGGCTACAAAAACATGGTTACCTGACGCTTAAAACCGAACCGCAAGGCATTACCCGATTTACTACGGAAATGGTGGACTGGCAGCACACAAAAGCGTGGGGAGAAGGTGGATATTATGCACGAATATTTATCAACCTTGAAGGGAGAGAACCTCACGGAACAGTCAAGGCAAAAGACTACGAGGGTGTCCGTGACGAATTGAAGATGCAACTTGAAGCAATCGTAGACGAATCGGGACAGAATATCAATACACGCGTTTTTAAGCCTGGGGAAGTATATAGGGAGTGCCGCAACATCGCGCCTGATCTGATCGTTTATTTCGGTGATCTCTTTTGGCGTTCGGTGGGAAGTGTTGGATACAACAGCATCTATACTTATGAAAACGACACCGGTCCTGACGATTGTAACCACGCTGAGATGGGCTTGTTTATTATCAAAGATGGTAGACAGAAGCGTGGACTTGTTCCAACGAAAAGCCTATACGACATCGCACCGACAGTGCTAAATGAATTTGGCATTGACATTCCACCAGCGATGCGCGGGCAACCAATAGCTGACATCTGATAACAACTCATCTGGTTGTTTTCATCTGTCTATCAAAATGTATTGGTTAACGAGATCTGTTAAATCTCACCAGATTTTTTATCGAACTCCCGTTGGTATTAACCTTTCAAATTTGGAAAAAAGCTTTTTGGGGCAAAAAATGATAAAATTCCTAAAAATGACGTTTTTTGATGAAATTTAAGTTGATAAACACTTTTGTAGGTGTTATCCTTAAAATAGGAGAAGGATCATGACTCGTTCATTTGTAATCATCATCGGTATTATCATTGCCCTCGGTCTCGGCTTGCACTTTTACGCACAATGGGAATTGAAGCGGTTTGAAGCATCGCTACCCAAACCACCCGCACCTAATGATGCCGCAACCAAAGGCACCGCTGATGCAGAAAACACCGTTGAGAACCAAGAGAAATTCGGCGAGGAACACAGGCACGGTGACAAATGGCATGCTACACCACACCCCTCCGAACTCGCCAGCGATGAGACACAGGAACAACCTGTTCCAGAGGAACGCTCACAAAATGTTGAAGAAGCCGAACCGATTGCAGATCCGGTGGCCGCCCAGCTCCATGCAGAAAAACTGAAACTGGCGCAACTCCAGGAGAAAATAAATGACATGGCCAACGGATTCTACAACGCCCTTGAGACTCAAAGCATCTCTGTCGATGAAGCGAACGCAATCTCCGAGGAACTCAACGGCAAAGCACTACATCTCCGAGAACGGAGGCGTCAGTGGTTGCGGGCATACGCGGAACATCACGGGACTGAATATCAAGGACCTGAATATTGGGCGAATCCTCAAATGATAGATGAAGCGGCCATACAAGAACAGATTGAGCAGGAGATGCAAGAAGATGCGGCATCTCGCGGTTACATCATCTTACCGGGAACAAATCCGTAACTCGCGCTTCACACGCGCACGCACAATAAACAGGTTTCGTTTAGAAAATGCTTTCTGCGGTTTATCTCCGCTACTTTACCAAGTTCTACAGTATGTCTGGATATATCGTGTGCTTACCTCTCGCGCAAATTCTGCCCCCGATTCCAGATAAAATGATCCAAATGTGTAGCAGGGACTTCCGAAAAATCGCCTTTATTCTCTTACCTTTTCTTTCACCGACTTAGAGGGTTACAGCATTAACTATCGCCTCGGCAACAACTTCCGCAGCAAGGATACCAATCGTATTTATACTGCTATCTGTATGTGTGCTTGTGGCAAGGGTAAAAAGTGTATCACCATCAAACATTGTATGTGATGGTCGTATCGCACGCGCCATGCCATCGTGTGCCATTTCTGCAACCCGTGTCGCTTCTGCAACAGAAAGCGTGGCATTTGTCGCAACAACACCGATAGTTGTGTTTGTACCGGGAACGATACTTGCATCTAAGAGACGTTCCGTGATGTCTACAAAATGACCGTTTTCTTTTCCACCCGCAATTATTTCACCAGTTTTGGGATTCACTACGTTCCCTAATGCATTCACAACCACAAGGGCAGCAACAATTAAACCGTTATCAAGATGTTTACACGCTGAACCTACGCCCCCTGATGAAGGAGTAACGCCAGGTGCCTTGCCAACGGTAGCCCCAGTGCCTGCACCAACACTCCCCATCGCTACTGGTTCATCTGTAGCATTGAGGCACGCCTGATAACCCATTTCTTTATCAGGACGTACCCTTGCATCACCAACATGTAAGTCAAAAATAACAGCAGCGGGAACTATCGGCACACGAACGGTACCTGCCGGAAATCCGACACCCTTTTCTTCAAGGTATTGGACAACACCGCCTGCAGCATCCAACCCAAAAGCACTGCCACCTGTCAGAAGTATCGCATGCACTTTTTGGATTAAGCGTCCCGGGCGAATCGCTTCTGTTTCTCGCGAACCGGGGGCAGCCCCTTGCACATCAACACCTGCTGTTGCTCCATCTGGACAGAGAACAACGGTACAACCTGTCCGTGCTGTTGCATCGGTAGCATGCCCGACCTGTAGACCGTCAATCGCAGTAAGTGTTTGGTTTGTTGGTGTCATATCACAACTATAACGGATTCAGATATAATCTGCAAGAGATATTGTATTCATACTGTATTGACATCAAAATGATCGTGTGTTAGATTTTAAGTGTTGATAACTGAAAATCGCACGAGATACATATTAAGCAAAATGAATGTTTATATTTTACTGCAACACCGCTGGGAGGATTCAGAAATGAAAGTATCAGAAGAAACTGTAGATTCCTTATTTGGTAAGAAAGCTCAGTATAAGATACCTCTTTTTCAACGTCATTACGTTTGGGATAAAGAAGATCAGTGGCAACCTCTTTGGAACGATATCAAAGACAGATTCTCACAACAAGGAAGCCATTTTACTGGCACATTAGTAATTCAGAAAGAGACTCAATCGAATGATAACGGAGGAACAAAGAATGAAATTTATGAGATTATTGACGGTCAACAACGTCTAACAACTTTTCAAATTATTCTTTGTGCACTGAGAGATATAGCTAAAGAAGCTGTCAAATATGAGGGCATCGAAGAAGATGCCAATAGATTGATCTTGAATAGGACAAGATCACAAGGTGGTGAATTACGATATAAACTAATTCCAAAAGACTTTGATAAAGAACAATTCTTGGAATTAGTTGATAACGATGAAGATGAGAGTAGTGGACGCATTCGAGAAGCGTATAATTTCTTCAAAACTGAGATAGTCGATTATGTGCAAGACACCTATGACAAAATGGATATGCTATTTGATTTTATTGTAAATAACTTTGGGTTTGTTCAAATATTACTTGATTCAGAGGACGAACCCGAGAAAATATTTGAATCAATAAATGTAAGAGGTAAAAAACCTAGTGAATTCGATTTGCTTAGAAATAATCTGTTTCTACGTGCTCATCAAGATAGAGATCGTTTATATAGACAGTATTGGAACCATTTTGAAACTCCTTATTGGAATCAAGAAGAAAAGAATCGCACATTATCTGAACTATTCCTTCACCATTTTCTAATGGCAAAATTGGGGACAGAGAAGGTTAAAGTAAAAGAAGAATTCAACATCTATCAGAAGCAATATCACAAAAAACTTCAGAATGCCAATAAAAGAGTTGAACATGAATTTTCTGAATTAAAAAGATATTCGGAAGTTTATGAAAAGATGACGGATTGCAAGGGCGATTCAACAATTGAGAAGAGAATGAAATTCTACGACACTTTTAAGGTCGCTACTTTGCATCCATTCATATTATTTGTGAAATGTGAGGTAGGACTATCTGATAATGAACTTAATTATGTCTTTGATATTTTAGAATCTTATACGCTCCGTCGTATGTTATGCTGCCGAGGTAAAAACGGTCTTAAGAACTACAACATATTCTTTTCCGAGTTAATTAGAAAATTTAGAGACGATTTTAGTATAGAAAATCTCGTCAAACAACTGTCTGATCAAACATCTGGTGCCAGAAAATATCCAACAAATAATGAAATGCAACCTGCCTTGCACATACATTATGATGAAGATCTTCAGCTTTTTCCAGAAGACTCTACCATAGTTTTTCCAGATAATCGTGCTGTCAAAGCCGCATTGGAGAGACGTTGGTTCGAAACCGCTGGAGACATTAAGCAAAGACTTATCCGTTATATCTTATATCAAATTGAAATTATGAAAAGGAACGAAAATAGGTTCACTGAAACAAATGAACTCACTTTTAACAACCGACTTACTTTAGAACATATAATGCCAATCAAATGGAAAGGAACTTGGACTTTGCTGATTGGAGAAGGATCTGTAATTTATGAGAATGACTCTGCCAGAAATTATACTGTTTCTGTGGATAGAGATGTTGCAAGCAATGAACTTTTTTATAGAGACTTGTTTTCTGAAACAGGCTTAGATAACCCTTCAAGGGAGAATTTAGCTGAGGAGTCCTATTTGGATGCATTTAATCTTACATTAGCAAGAGATCATCTATTACAAAGTATAGGCAACCTAACGCTTGTAACAAGGAAGCTTAACGCTAGTATGAGCAATGCTCCATTTTCTGATAAGAAAGGGGCTTTAAATGAACATTCAATCTTACAACTGAATAGCGAAATTTGCGAACATGATACATGGGATATCAATGAAATTCAGGCAAGAGCTGAAAAGTTAATCGCTGATGTATGCAAAATATGGCCTTCATTAGACTGGTTTGCTGAAAATCTGCCTTAACTTGATAAACAGATTCCAAATTTACAACTTTTAGAAGTTAATCGCTAATCAAGGTATTTACGAAAACAGGAGGACATAGATATGGCAAAGTTAGCAATAAATGGTGGTGAACCCGTTGTCAAAAGCGGTTTAGGCAAAAGCTGGCCCATTTTTGATGAAACAGAGGAAAACGCGCTGTTAGAGGTATTACGTAGCGGGGCATGGAACAGGCGCGAAAAAGTTGACGAAGTCGGTGAAAAGTTTGCTGCGTATCAAGATGCTAAATACGGCATTCCACTTGCGAACGGCACTGTGGCGTTGCAATGTGCGCTCAAGGCTGCTGGCGTCACCGCAGGTGATGAGGTCATCGTTCCAGCACTCACATTTGTAGCAACAGGAACATCGGTTGTATGCGTCAATGCAGTGCCGGTTATCGTTGATATAGACCCACTCACCTATAACATCGCGCCTGATGCAATTGAAGCAGCAATCACCCCGCGAACGCGAGCGATTATTCCAGTGCATAACGGCGGTTACCCAGCCGATATGGACGCGATTATGGATATTGCAGACAGACACAATCTTAAAGTAATTGAGGACTGTGCACACGCACACGGTTCACAGTGGCGCGGAAAAGGGATGGGTTCAATTGGACATCTCGGTACATTCAGTTTTCAGATAGGCAAAACGCTGACGTGCGGTGAAGGTGGAATGGTGATTACAAACGATGAAGCACTCGCAAACAGCGCAGGTCAAGTCGCCAATTTGAACATGCGGATGACAAACCTTCAAGCTGCGCTTCTATTGTCTCAACTTGAACGGTTTGACGAACAAGTAAAGACACGCGAACGAAATATCGCATATCTTATGAAGGGTATGGAAGCGATAGAGGGAATTCATCCGATTCCGCGTGATGAACGCGTCACACGATGGTGTTTCTACTATTGGGATTTCCGCTTCGTCTCTGAGGAATTCGGTGGCATCTCACGCGGTAGATTTTTAGAAGCACTTGGAGCAGAAGGTGTTCCATGCGGTGTCGGTGCACACGGTCAACCTATCTATAACGAAGGTCCTTTTAGTAATCCAGAGTGGTTTGACCAACTTGGATTGCCTCGTGAACACCTTGGCGACCAAGCAATTGATTATAGCAAGGTTCACTGCCCAGAAGCAGAACGGGTGTATCAGGAAGAGGTCTGCAGTTTCGGACATGCAATGTTTTTAGGCGACACAGACGATATGCAGCTGATTTTAGATGCATTTCAGAAAATTCGGACGCATGTGGATGAGTTATAACGCATGAATCTGAAGAAAGTCTGTTCTTTACTCTAACTTCAACGGAATATTCAATGTTTGTCGTAACAAACACTCGTTGTCGTTACACAGTTGATAGTCAAGTTTCAGCTTGATCGGAATGTCTTTGTTGATGGGCATATTAGGTTTCTGTTTCAACTTCAGAGGTATCGTAAACGTGCCTTCATAAACGTTCAACGCTTCAGGGCTAAACTCAAACTGCGCCGATTTGCCTTTCGGATATTTTACTTCAACAATCTCAACTGGAGCGTCTTCTCCGACAGTGATTGTGGTTGGAATTAAGTTATCTTGACCTGCTGGGTTTGCGTTAATATGCCAACCTTCTGCAATTTTAATCTGTACTTCCACGTCAAATTGGTTGCCTTTAGTTGGTGTTTTAATTTTTCCAGTTGCTGTTACAAGTGATTGCGTAAAACCGTCAAGTTCTTGTTTGTTTCGCTGTCTTGACACATCAGGATTCTCGCCTAAGCTTAAGTAACCGTTGAGTGCATAGAGCAAATGCATGAAAGACGAAGGGGCTTGCTCCGTCGCTTGTGAAAAACTAAGAAGTGTTTTCTTGGCAAAATTCCGATAACTTGGCTCAAGCATCAAGAGGTTGTTGACTGCAACAGCGTTTCCAGAAGGAATTGCGGAGTCGTAAGGTTTTTTGGTGCGAACAATCAACTGTTTTGCATCTGCCTTTGTAAAATAGAACCCCCCATTTTTTTCGTCCCAAAAGAGCTCAATCATTTTGTCGGTAAGGGTTGTCGCGGAACGCAACCAACGTTCCTCTCCAGTTGCACTATACAATCCGAGTAGACCACGCACAAAAAAGGCGTAATCATCAAGATAACCATCGTATTTCGCGACACCAGCGGCATAAGTGTGCCACAATTCACCGTTCGGTTTTCTCAACGTGTCAAGTATAAACTGTGCTGCTTTTGACGCGGCGGTCAGATACTTTTCCTCGCCAAGAACTTCGTAGCCATAGGCAAGTGCATCTATCATCAAACCGTTCCAATTCACAATGATTTTTGTATCAAGCAATGGACGTTCACGTTCAGACCGAGCTGCTAAAAGCGTATCTCGCGCAGGGATTAAAGATTTGAGAGAATCTTCCGATTCTACTGCGTTGGGAACATAAAGGACATTTTTACCTTCAAAATTAGGACCTTTGTCTACACCGTAAACGGAAGTGAACTGTTCGACATCTTTTTTTGGGAGAACGTTTTTAATTTCATCTGCTGTCCAAACATAGTATTTTCCTTCTTCAGCGTCCGTTTCAGCGTCTAATGCCGAATAGAATCCACCTTCAGGTGCTGTCATCTCGCGAAAAACAAAACTGAATATCTCCTCAGCAATACGACGGTACTGCGGTTTCTTTGTTAATTGATATGCTTGAAGATATATTTTTGCCAATTGTGCATTGTCGTAAAGCATCTTTTCAAAGTGAGGCACGAGCCACTTTGCGTCAACTGAATATCTGTGAAACCCGCCGCCGATTTGGTCATAAATCCCACCATAAGCCATCATGTCTAAGGTATGTGTCACCATCTTTAAGAGCGATTCATAATCAGCGGGAGGGGGTTGTAACCTTGATTGCCTTTCATATTCTCTCAAAAGGAACTCCAAATTCGCAGGACTTGGGAATTTGGGAGCACTGCTAAATCCACCGTAGGCGTGTTTATAGTTAGTTTTTAGATGCGCTACGGCAGCGGAGATAAAGGTACGATCAAGGGATTTAGCAGTGAGGGCAGAAAATCCTGTGCTTATTGCGCGCTCAATAACTTGTGTAATCCGATTAGCAGAGTCAATTACTTCTGCTTCTCGCGTTACCCATGCTTCATGCACTGCCGTCAAAATCGTTGGGAAACCGGGTCTATTTGGCATATCTGTCGGAGGAAAATAGGTGCCAGCAAAGAAGGGTTTCAAATCGGGGGTAAGAAAAACTGAGTTGGGCCATCCACCACGTTGTATCAATAGCTGCGTTGCGGTCATATAGATTTCGTCTAAGTCGGGTCGTTCTTCTCTATCAATTTTGATATTGATGAAGTTTTTGTTCATCTGCTCAGCGATTTCTGGGTTTGAGAAGACTTCCCGTTCCATTACGTGACACCAATAACATGTGGAATATCCAACGGAGAGAAAAATAGGTTTATTTTCTTTCTTCGCGCGTTCTAATGCTTCATCGTTCCATGGATACCATTCAACAGGATTGTGTGCGTGCAGCAGTAAATAAGGACTTGTTTCATGGATGAGTTGATTCGTCCATTTCCACGAACCATCAGGATTTTTGAGCGCACTTTCATCTGCACTCCCCAACCATGTGATACTAAGCAGAATCAAACATAAGAATATGTTTCGTATTATATTTTTCATGATTTAAGTCTTTACCTTTCAGGGAATTTAACGTTTTCATATATTTCCCGAAGTGGTAACTTGCACTGAATAGAGATAAGCGGAAGGAGTTCATCAAGTTCTTGAAAGGAAGTATAACCCCATTCCTCCTGTTTTCGGAGATACCGTTCGACATATACCCTATCTTGTGATACAAGGATGTATTCTTTCAAGGATTCAAGTTGTCTGTAGTGCAATAATTTTTCACCTCTATCATAAGCCTCCGTACTTGGAGAGAGTACTTCAACAATGATGATTGGATTGAGGAGTATGTCAAAAACATCGTCTTCAAAACGTGGTTCATCACAAACGGCGACGACATCTGGATAGAAATAGGATGAAGTGTTAGGTGTGCTTACACGCATTTCGCCCTTATAGATTTCACATCCGCTGCCTTTTAAGCGATTGCGGAGTTCACCAAAAATATTGCCTGAAATAAGATTATGCATGCGACTTGCACCAGACATTGCGACAATTTCCCCTTTGACGTATTCACTTCTGACAGTGTCCGCATCAGGGATCGTTTTACGTTCTAAAGTAATGTATTCTTCAGGGCTTAGATATGTTTGGACTGCACTAATTGCCATGACTTCCTCCACTTATGTATTGATAATTTGATTATAACGTAGGCACGTAGTGGTGTCAAGATTATTGAACATAGTACGGTAGGAAGATTATTGCACAAGTGCCCGCTGAGCAATGGAGCGTCCCCGATCTGTCAGCATCAGTTGTGTTGCCTCTTGCGACACATATCGGTTGTTTAACGCTTGCTTAACGACCCGTGTGGCGAATGTTGGTTCCCATTGGAGATGCTCGTGTAGGTGTGCTATTTCAGATTCTTCGTGTGCTTCTGGCAATCCTTCATGATTAAAGAGATGAATAACGAGCATCGTTTGTGCAAACTCCCATTTTTGGCGGATATGTCTGCGCGCAATTGCGATGAGTCCACGGTTTGGAACAATCAGAAAGATAAGTCCGAAAACAAGAAATGTCACTGTCGCAATAGTTCCTGCAATAGAGACACCAAATGGGTACGCAAGCAAATACCCGCTTACAGCGTTCACACACCCTATAATTACACTTAAAATAAGCATCCGTGCAAGACTATCTGTCATCAGATAAGCGGTAGCAGGCGGTCCGGCGATAAGTGCAACGACTAAAATTGAACCTACTGCATCAAATGCCCCTACCGTTGTCATAGAAACCAATGTCATCAACCCATAATGGATTAGGGTCGGTGCGAACCCTAATGTAGCTGCTAAACTTGCGTCAAAAGTTGCTAATTTCAATTCCTTGTAGAATATTAGAATAAAAGCGAGGTTCAACAAAAGCATGCCCCCCATAACAGAGAAAGATATGGGGCCTATGTCGTAGCCAAAAATCTCAAGGCGATTAAATCGTGCATAAGCGAGTTCGCCGAGAAGAACCGCATCAGTATCCAGATGTACATTACTTGCGAACCGTGAAATTAGAATCACACCAATGCTGAATAGTGCAGGAAACACCAATCCGATTGCTGCATCTTCTTTCACGAGTTTCGTCTTTTGTAGCAATTCGACGAAAACAACAGTCAGTACACCAGTCGCAGCGGCAGCGAGAATCAGTAACGGTGATGAAATGTTATGTGTAAGAAAAAATGCGAGAACAATACCGGGAAGAATAGCGTGACTAATTGCATCGCTCATCAACGTCATTCGACGTAGCACCAAGAATACGCCGGGTAAAGCACATGCAGATGCAGTAACAATAGCAATAAGTATAATGTCAAGATGGTCTTGTATCATTTTTTATTTGGTTTTTTGTTGCGGCTGCTCCAATTAATTTAGCTGTAGCAATCTTCAAGCTTCGTCTATTTCGGTGCTGTCTTATACTGTTCCACAACAACCCACGGTTCGGTGCAAAAGCAATCGAAAATCCTACTATAACTGTTGCACAGAGGATAATTGTTGGACCGGTGGGAATACCGACTGCGATGCTGCTGATGAAAGTACCACTCACCCCTGCAAGTGCTCCGAAGCATGCAGCCAAAAGCACCATGAGACTGATTTTGTCTGTCCACTGTCGCGCAGCAACTGCAGGAGCGACTAACATCGCACTCATTAGCACCGCACCGACCGCTTGTAAACCGATAACAATTGCGATAACGAACAGGCTTGTCAGTAGAATATCAAGAACTCGTGTCGGAAACCCAATAGAGGCGGCAAACCCTTCATCAAAAACAAGCAGTTTTAACTCTTTCCACAAGATAAGCATTATAACAAGAGCAAACCCTCCGAGTATACCAATCGTTAGGACATCCCGTTTTAGCATTGTGGCAGCTTGCCCGAAGATAAAATCATCCAGCCCTGCCTGATTGGCATCACCGTTGCGCTGTATCTGTGTGAGCAGGACCAACCCAAACCCGAAAAAAGTAGATAACACAAGACTAAATGCGCTATCATATTTGATGCGTGTCAATCTCACAATGCTGAGAATAATGAGCGTGCCTAACCATCCTGCGATTGCTGCTCCGAGCACCAGAATCAGCGGTGTCTTACTTCCTGTCAGCATAAATGCGATTACGATGCCGGGTAGTGCGGCGTGTGAGATTGCATCACCAAGTAGACTCTGTCTTCGCAGGACAGCATAAGTCCCAAGTGCACCGCTAACCGTGCCAAGCAAGGCAGCGCCAAGTGCTACAATAATTAGAGTATAATCGAAACGGGTTAGAAAGTGTAAATTTTCCATGATTTTGGACAGGATACGTGGAAATAGGGTTGGAAACCGCTTCTACAAAATCACGTATATTTTATCGGTTTTTCATGAATGCAATTCGTCCACCGTAGGTCTCGCGTAGATTTTCAGGTGTGAACGTATCATCAACAGGACCGCTGGCAATTCGGCGAATGTTTAAAAACGTTACCCAATCGAAATAGTCGGTTACAGTTTGCAAATCATGATGCACTACAACGACGGTTTTACCGTTTTCACGGAGTTCTTGAAGTAAAGTAACAATCGCACGTTCGGTAGTCGCATCAACGCCTTGAAAAGGTTCATCCATCAAGTAGACTGTGGCATCTTGAACAAGCGCGCGTGCAAGGAAAACACGCTGCTGTTGTCCACCAGAGAGTTGGCTAATCTGTCGGTTGGTGTATTTCTCCATTCCGACTTTTTCAAGTGCCTGCATCGCGAGTTCGCGGTCCTGTTTTCCCGGACGCTTTATCCAACCGAGTGCCCCATATCTCCCCATCATAACGACATCAAGTACATTTGTGGGAAAATCCCAGTCGACACTGCCCCGTTGTGGCACATAGCCAACAATTCGTCGTTGTGCATCATAAGGTTTATTGTAGATTAAGACATTGCCAGCTGCAGGCCGGACTAATCCTAAAATCGCTTTGATTAGCGTAGTTTTGCCTGCACCATTGGGACCAACAATAGCTAAAAGCACTCCTGGCGGTACATCAAGGTCAATGTCCCACAAAACAGGTGTTTCGCGATAAGCGACTGTCAGATCAGTTACTTCAATAGCTTTTGCGTCAGGTACTTGCAATTTAGTTTTCCTCTGTAGAAACAGTTTCTCCCGTCAATGCCTTTACAATCGTCCCAATGTTGTGCCGAACCATTCCGATGTAAGTGCCTTCAGGAGTCCCTTCATTTCCCATAGCGTCTGAAAAAAGTTGACCACCAATCTGCACATTGAACCCCTTTGATTTTACAGCGGCTTTTACTGCTTCAAGACTCCGTGAAGAAACAGATGATTCCACAAAAACAGCGGGTATGCGTCGTTCCGCGATAAAGTTCGCTAAATCCCGTACATCAGCGATACCTGCCTCCATGGAAGTGCTAATTCCTTGCAGCCCGCGCACTTCAAATCCGTAAGCTTTTCCGAAGTAGTTAAAAGCGTCATGTGCTGTCACGAGTACGCGTTGTTCAGGCGGTACGCGTTCTGCTTGTGTCTTAACGTATTCATGCAGTTCCGCGAGTTCAGCAAGGTAACGGTCTGTATTGTTTTGGTAGACAGTCTGACTATCCGGATCCAACGCACTGAGCGTGTCCCGAACCTTCTCAACTGCTTTCATCCAAAGTGTAACATCAAACCATAAGTGCGGATCATATTGACCTTCATATTCTGAGTGTGACAATAGCAATGATTTATCAACACTTTCTGTTACTGCAACGGTTTTGGTATTTCCCGGCATATCAGCAAGCTCATCTGCCAATTTTGCTTCAAGGTGCAATCCGTTATAAAAGACGATATGTGCTGACTTGAGTCTTGTGTGATCCTTAGCAGTCGGTTTGTAAAGATGTGGGTCAACACCAGGGCCCATCATCCCGATAACTTCAACCTGATCGCCGCCAACGTTTTTCACAATATCCGTAATCATCCCAATTGTGCAAACGATACGGATTTTTCCTGCCTCTGATGTGTTCGGTGGCTTTTTTGAATCACACCCAATATTTGCCAAGATGGAAATAAGAAAAAGTGACACACACACTATATATATTAGTGGTGTAAACGCGTTTAAATTTTGTTTTAACATTTTGACTGATGTGTGTATTTTAATCATAATTTCAATTCCTATGAAAACCTTTCTAAAAAAAATAGCGTTCTAAAAGTTTACCAACAAGATAACCGACCCCTGCCACGCCGAGACCAACAACGAACATATCAAAACCACTCCGAATTAAACCGCGTCCAGTGAAAAGACTTCGTGCAGCCCCGACTGCAAAGTGCGAAAACATCGCAAGTGAAAAAGATATCCATATTGCAGTTGCACCAGAGGTAAAAAGAAATGGTGCAACAGGAATAAAAGCACCGACAGCGGTGGCAAGCCCCGTAATCCATCCTTCTTTGAATGGTGTTGTATGTGTTTCACCGATCTTAAGTTCAGCCTGTATTTTTTCTTCTAATGCTCTTTCAGGATCACTCATTACTTCCTTCGCAAGAAGTCGAGCATGTTCTTTCGGAACACCGCGAGATGCATAGATAAGCGTGAGTTCATCTTCTTCAATGTCCGGCATGAGACGAATTTCTTCCCTTTCTATCTCAATTTCGTGCTCGTATACCTCTTGTTCGCTCTTTGCAGCGAGGTATCCAGATGCCCCCATAGAGAGCGAGTCTGCTACTGTTCCAACAATACCCGTGACAAGAATTGTTGAGATATTTGAAGTTGCAGCAATAACGCCCGCAACCAAACCGAAATTTGCCGTTAATCCATCATTAAAGCCGTAAATAATGTTGCCCAGCGTTCCTCCAGATTCAGTTTTGTGCCACGGTTCGTCACTTGAGCCAGTGAGTTCCTTTAGACTTTCAGTATGCATTGCAGACTCTTTTGCTAAATCAAGTGCTGTTTCTTTGGCATCTGCTAATGTGCTGTTTTTATGGAGCGTTAGATAGTCTTTTACTTCGCTCGCTTCTTCTTGTAGCATCCGCGAAAGTGGTATTTTTCTATCAATTTTACGAGCATACCATGCCCAGAATCTTGCTTTGAAAGTTGGACGTTGTTGCTTCATCTTGACGTTGTATGAGGTTAGCATTTCTTCCCAACGTGCGACATGCCGATTTTCTACCTCAGCAAGCTCAAGTAATATATCTTTCCGATCAGGGTCTGGTTCAAGATTAGCGAAAACGCTGTAAAGGAAACTTGCATCTATTTCATCTTGTAGGTGGTGTTTCCATGTTTTGATAGTTTTGTCATCTGGTTTAATCTTTTCTTGGTGTTCCATTTTTGAATTCCCTCATCGGTGATAAGCGCGCCTTTAAAGCGCGCTTACACATTATCTGTTTCTTGGACATTATTAACGAATATGTTTTTTGCAACCTCGCGTCCGATTACTACTTGCTGCCCAGCAACATCAATAGTGAAGGGTCCCTCAAATGGTGCAACCTCAATTACTCGGAACGCTGTACCCGGGTAAAGATTGAAACCTCCCAGATGCCGTAGTATCGCTGAATCGTTGTCACTCACTTCAGCGACAACGCAAGTTTGTCCGTTCCGTAGATCCGTCATCGGAACGGAAGGTGTTTTGGGTACAACACCGTTTTTATCCGGTATAGGCGAACCGTGTGGATCGACAGTTGGATATCCGAGAAACGCATCCATCCGAGCCTCTACGTCTTCTGAAATCACATGCTCTAACTTCTCGGCTTCCTCATGAACGCCATCCCACGGCACACCGAGTGCTTTGAATAGATAGAGTTCCAATAGACGATGGTGTCGGATGATTTCAAGCGCAACAGCTTTTCCTGCCTCCGTAAGCGTAACGCCTTGATAACGTTCATGGCTTACAAGGTTCATTGATTTCAGTTTTTTGATCATTCCTGTGGCAGATGCTGGTTTAACGTCAAGATATTCCGCTAAAATACCGGTTGAGACTTTGCCACCCTTCTCTTGTAACTTATAGATTGACTTGAGGTAGTCCTCAGCCGCTTGTGTAAGCATTTGTCTTCCAATCCGCAAGGAAACACGCTACGTGTATGATTCCTTAATTTGCGGTATATGGTAGGCTTAACCTACCTAAATTTAGGCTCTATATGCCTAAATTGTTATATACATTGAGAATTTATTTTAGGTATACCTAAATTATATATTAATGTCCAACTAATGTCAAGTGATTTTTATATCTTTGTTGTTCGTCCCTTGCTAAAATTCGTTAAATACTTTTACAGGCTTTCTTGTTTCAATTGATTCCCACGCTGCAACGCCTACTGCGATAGACTTCGCACCATCAACTACATTCGGAGAAGGTTCTAAATCTTCTTCAAGACACTGCTGAAAATGCCGCATATATCGGATGACTGTTTGCCCATGTCCGTAAACACTTGTGTCTACCTCAGGTGGACAGGTCATCTCAAAAGGTTCCCTTGCAGACATCTTATCAAGCATGAGTTTTACTTGTCCCCCCTTGTTATCCGTAAAGTCACCAATCATTGTGCCTTTACTACCATAAATGGATACTTGCATCATCGGCATGGGTGGGTGAACAACATCGTAAAGTCCCATCGCTCTGGCAATCTGTCCACCTTTGAACTTCAAATTGAGAAAGAAGTTGTTTTTTATCGGGTACTCTGGGGTGAGTAAACCTTTTGTACCATAAGCATGTACCTCCTCAACATCACCGAGAAAACTCCGCAGAATATCAACAGGATGTACGACACCGCCAAACATTAGGTCTTGTGGGACATGTAGTCGCCACGGTGTAAAATCGTAGACATCGCGCAGATCATGAACATAATAGGCATCTGCGACCATGATACTCCCTAAATCGTTATCGTCAAAAAGCCGCTTCATCGTTAAAAACTGAAGGTCGAATCGCATCGTTTGCCCGACAAGGAATTTGACACCGTGCTCACGAACTAAATCTACCAAACGTTGTGCGTCTGCCAACGTTGTTACCATCGGTTTTGTGCAGACAACGTGCTTGCCTGCCTCAATCGCAGCGATGCAATGTTCTGCATGAAGATGGTCTGGTGAATAGACTGCAATAACGGAGATGTCATCACGCTGTATCAATTCCCGATAATCTGTTGTCCAAAAATCGACTCCGATATCTTTAGCGTAGTTTTCAAGAATATCCGCTCGATTAGCACAAATGCCGCGAAGCTCATAATTTAGGTCCGGCACATCCTTTAACAATGTTGCAGTTGAACCCATATTGGTAGGATTGATCCCGATAACACCTAATCCTATTGCCATTTTCTTTCTCCTTTAATTACCCATAATCTTATCATAAATCCCTTTGATTGACAAGCATTATGTTAAGAACCTACAGAATAAACAGATTGTCAGGTTCGTTTAAATATGCTATACTTCTTCAAAATGTCATAAGCATTCATTTATGGAGGAAAAATAAGAATGTTATCTATAAAACATTGTTATCTTCTGTTGTGTATGAGTCTTCTCTTCTTAGGGATTACCACATGTTTCGCAGAAGGTGGCTTTGAATACCTTCCTGATAACAATACCCTCGGACTCTGGCATTTTGATGAAGCCAAGGTCAAGGATATATCTAACAACAATGTAGAGGCAAAGGTTGAAGGGAAAGCGGCATGGGATCCAAACCAAGATTGGAATAAAGAGGACAAACCCGGAAAATCATTCCGTTTTGATGGTAACACAGTGATCTCGCTTGGTAAAGCGAAAGAACTTTTACCTGAAACTGCTGTTACTGTAGAAGCTTGGGTATACCCCGAAGACTTAAACGGTTGGCGGCTAATATGCGCTAACTGGGATGGTCCTCCTGGCGCATACCACTTGGGTGTTTCAAATGCTATGCCCAAATTCCACATTAACACGACAAACGGAGGTGCATCTGCCGAGCCAGCAGAAGCACTTAAATTGAAGCAGTGGTATCACATCGCTGGCACTTATGATTCCAACGCAGTTAAACTTTATATCAATGGCAAAGAGGCGGCATCAAAGGACCATGGTGGAAAGCTGAAAGGTGCCGACTACGACGTAGTCATTGGGAGTAAGAACACGCGCCAGTTTAAGTGGATAGGTTTAATCGACGAGGTGCGGATAAGTGACATTGCCCGCGAAGCTGACGAACTTAGTCCTAACTTTGAGAAACCACAAGCGGTTGAACTCACTGAACTAACATTACCGCTTTTATGGGGTAGCCTTAAACGATGACAGAAAGCCGAACATCCCAACATAATTCGGCAATTAAGCAACAAGGCACATCTGCTTTAGCACGTGCTATTGATTTTTTGCTGGCACAGCAGCACGCGGATGGAAACTTTGAAGGGCAACTTTCCTCAAGTACGTTTCCGTCTTGTGCTTATGCTTGGATTCAACTTGCACAAGGACAAACACCAGAAAAAGCATTGATTGATTGGTTCGTAAAAAACCAGAAGGAAGATGGTGCATGGGGATTAGATACCGCAAATCAATCAAATCCAGATGCAACGTTGTTTGCACAATTGATCTTGGAACAAGCATCTGAAAATGTGTCAACACCAGAGTTACAGGAAACACTTTCGCGTATTCTGCACTACCCGCTTGATCTTGCCTTAGTTAAACTCACCTATGCCGCTTTCAATCAGTTTGACTGGCAAAAATTGACTGTTTCTAAAAATGCATTGCCGTTGATAAGACTCGTCAAACTTTTATCGCGTATCCCAGCGCTGCGCGCTTTATTGAAACCCCCAAGAAACAAACTTCCTCCTGTTGACCTTTTCAAAACATCTCTTTTTGAAGAGTTGTTTATTGCTGAACAACATACTTTAGTTCCCGTCTTTATTATAATAGAATTAAATACAAGCAAACGCCTCGAAATTATAAATTCGCTGGTGGCATGGTTAAAAGCACGTGTTTTGAGTGATGGCAGTTGGTTTCGTGTGAATTATATCACTGCCCTCTCTGTTTTGGCATTGATTGAACTACGCGACAAAGGCGATGCTGACCCTGATATCTCTGTATTAATAGAAAGAGGTATCAAATGGCTTCAAGCCACGCAAAACCCTGATGGTGGATGTCGTGAAGCACTAAACCTCAATGTCTGGGATACTGCTTTAAGCATCATCACCTTAACAGAAATCGGTGTAAGTTTTCCCAACAGTTCAGATATAATCAGCGAAGCAGCACAATGGCTTGTTGATCATCAAAATGACAACGGTGGTTGGGCATTTTCTGGCATGCAGGATAGTTCCCTTCCCAGTGATGCGGATGATACTGCTTTGGCAACCCTTGCGATAATTCGTGCAAAACTTACATCCACAGATGCAAAAAGTGCAATTCAACGCGGAGTTGAGTGGTTGAAACAGAATCAGGGGACAGATGGGAGTTGGAGCACATATCAACCAGGGCAAGGTGATGTCGGATGTGTTAGCATTACCGCACATGCTATTGAAGCATTACTTGCTGACGGTGATAATGAAATGTTTGTAAACCGTGGTATTCAATGGCTACGTGCCAATATTCATCGTGATGGTTACTGGGATGATCTCTGGTTAGCGAAACGCACCTACGGGACAGCATACGCGCTTGTTGCACTTGTTAAAGCAGGATTTGGGGATGTGCCAGAGATTGCACGCGGTATTCGTTGGTTGGAACAAACACAAAATGCGGATGGTGGATGGGGAGAAGATATGTTTGGCAACCCTACGGATAGCACTGTAGAGCAGACGGCATGGTGCACTTATGCCCTCTTACTTACTGATGGTGAAAACCGGTCTGCTGAAAAAGGAGCTGAGTTTCTCCTAAAGAATCAAAGAGAAGACGGTTCATGGCAAGAGAGTTGTGTTGGTATTTATTGGGAAGTAATTGGTGGATACAGCGATCCGATTTATGCTTCTGTTTTTCCGATCTTGGCATTGAACCAGTATGTTAATAAAAGTTCGTAGAAGATAGTCTTGTTGTAGCTTGATATGATCTCAGTTATTATACCGATTCTGAATGAAGAAAAGATTTTGGAAAAAACGCTTTCTCGACTTCAACCTGAGTTGGAAAACCATGAACTCATTATTATAGACGGCGGCAGCATTGACGGTTCTATTAGCATAGCAGAAAAATATGGGAAGGTAATTAAATCTGAGCGGGGACGTGCTAAACAGGTGAATGCTGGTGCGGCGGCGGCAACAGGGGAAATCCTCGTTTTTTTACATGCAGATGTTTGGCTTGAAGCGGGGGCATTTGCTGCAGTCGAAACAGCACTATCGTCAGGGTATGTCGGTGGTGGATTCCTTCAAAAAATTGATGGTCAGAGTATTCTATATCGCATTATTGAGATTACCGCAAACATGCGCGGTAAATATCTAAAGGTCTTTTATGGGGATAGTGGGATTTTTGTGAAAAGGTACGACTTTGAACGTATCGGTGGTTTTCCAGAAGTTCCAATAATGGAAGAGATGGGATTTTCCAAGGCATTGCGCGAGTTAGGAAAAACAAAAATGGTTTCACCCTGCATTCATATATCAGCACGACGTTGGGAGACGAACGGCATTGTCCGAACAACAGCAATAAACTGGCTTATCACCTCACTCTATTTTCTGGGTTTCTCACTAGAACGGCTTACGAAATTGTACCGGAATATACGGTAAAAAGAAAAAGCGGTAACAACACATGTTTCCGCTTTAAGTAATTGAAACTATTGGCAAGTTTTCGAACTAAAGGCTATTTGTTAGAATTCTCCATATCTTTCATTCCATTTTTCCGCCAATCATCCTCTTTCTGCCTCAGTTTTCTTATGTCATCAGGATTCTTAATATCTATGATGTGAGGGGTAATGATGAAAACGATCTCAGTATCTTGGACTTCGGTTTCGGTGCTTTTAAAGAGTCTTCCGAGTAAAGGAATATCACCAAGTATAGGCACTTTGTTTTCCACCTGTTTCTGCTTCTTGCGAATGATGCCACCGACGATCAATCGCTGTCCATCTTCAACGTCAACGTAGACACTGAGAGAGTTATCGTCTGTTATCGGCGCATTAAAATCGGTGAATTCAATAAAGTTACTGGCACTGATATTTGTAATATCTAACCCGATTGTCCGCTTCTCATCTCCATTCGCCTGCGATCTTGCGATATAAGGCGTGAGTGAAATGTTAATGCCGACAGGGGGATCAATAAAATCGTAGTTGAAAAGCGGTTGTGTAGCGGTGTCTCCAAGGATGCTATTGGTATCCACACTCTGGAGATATGGAATACGGCGTCCACTGCTCCATGTAGCAGCCCGACTGTCCCGTGTCGTAATCGTTGGTGTAGAAAGCGTCTTGACTTTATTTTCGCGAATAAGTGTGTGTAAGAGCGCCATATACTCTTTCGTTACCAAACTGTAGTTAAATCCGGAGATTTCCTGGGCAAGACCGAGTTCTGCATTTGTATCACCGATTAATGGATTATTCGGACTGAGCTCAAGACCGCCGAGTCTCTTTTCATTGGCAGCCAACTCAATACCAAGTTTTGTTTTTTCATCAAGGGTAACTTCAAGGATCTTGATATCAATCCGCACTTGTCCTCGAACGAAATCAAGCTTTTTAATAAGTGCTCTAACCTGCTCAAGATAGCGGCGTCGAGTTGTGACAATAAGCGAGTTCGTATCTGGATCGGAATAAACAGTAACCTTGCCAAACAGTGAATTAATGTCTGTAGATTCATCCTGACTGCGCCTGTCATCGTCCCAATAAAAGAAAAAACCAAACTCGTCATCTTGGGCTTGCGGGTCTTGCCAGACTTGCCCGAGCACTTGAGCAAGAGAATCCGCTGTTGCATATTCAAGGCGGATAATTTCGGTGACTTCTGTCTGTGCTTCTGGTGTAGGTATATCAAGTTGCCTAATAAAGTCTTGGATAAGTTCAAAGTTGCGTTTTGTGCCTGTAGATACAATGAGGGCATTATGGCTTACCAAAGGTTGGGCAGCAACGTTACCTGACAAAGAACCTTGTGATCGCGGTGTTGTTTGCCGCTGAGGAAGATAGTAGCGGTAATAAGAATAACTACTACCTCCTCTAAAACCGTCGTCGCCACTGCCTTGGTAATGTGTGTTAATCAGATTTGCCATATTTTGAGCATCAGCGTGCTTGAGATAAAAGATTCTTGAACTCCATTCTTGGTCGGGTAGGTTGACATCAAGTTTATTAATCAGATCGTCAATCACAGGAAAATTCTGAGCGGATGTAGAAATGAGCAATGCATTGAGCCTAATATCTTCAACGATGTGAACAGTTCCTTGTACCCCAAAACCGGTATCTTGATTTGAATCCCTTCTATCGTCCCACCAATATCGGTAGCTATCACCACCCGTATCCTCGCCTTCAAAGAGTTGAGTTAGATTCTCTTTGAGGGTTGCAGCATCCGCGAACTCAAGCAGATACATCTTAAACTCATTTTCTGACTGCTTTTGATCAAGCACTTCAATAATCTTCTCAATGATAGTGAAATTGCGTGGATCAGAAGAAACAATAACGATGTTTAACCTATCATTTCGAGAAATATTTACTGTACCTACAATTCCTTGATAGAGATCACCCGACTCACCACGTTCACGTCGAAATGCCCGCATCTTCTCAGCAGACCACCTATCCAAACTTCTTCTACCCCCATCCCCCTGGAGACTTTCACCAGTAATAATCTCTTCAAGCGTTGTAGCAACATCTTCTGCTGAGGCATATTCGA
>JAPPCZ010000059.1 GCA_028824685.1 Candidatus Poribacteria bacterium | reverse complement strand
CTTCTCTATTACATCCGATAAGTCCCCAAGCGATAAAGATGATAGATAATAAAAATATACCTTTTCTAAAAATCATGTGTGTACCTTCCTTATTAAGTAGCGAGGTGATGAGCAAAAAACGCGTGGACAAAACGCGCAAGGGGTGGAGGAACGCGTGGACAAAACGCGCCTATTTATAAATTGAAGTTAAAACTGCGCAAGACGGTTGGAATTCAATTAAATATGTATTAAATAACTGAATTTTTAATCGATAAACTATTAAAAATTGTCTTTAATTAAGGGTGTGTAAGTGTTTTTAAGACCTTATGTGCTCTTAACTGACAAACTTAATTCAAAAATTTCTCGTTCGCGATTCGCGGTACGATAAAAAATTTTGTTAACACGTTCGCGTTAAGCAAACACCCCTTATCAAAAACCTTGTCACAGCCTAAGCTGAAGCGAGCTTAAAAATTCGTGCTGTGCGTTATCAGAACCGTCGTGTGCGCTATCAGAACTAAGGTGTGCGTTATCAGAACCAGCGAGACCGAGTGCCTGGCGGAGATGCATCCGAATTTTCGATACTTCGGCGATCATGTTGTCAAACGCTTCCATAATCGGTTTCGGCATGAGATGCCGTTCCCGATCTTTAAGACGGTGCCACCGTCCTCGCCCGTGCCGTTCTCTCACCTCAATATGTCCTGTGTCCAAATTACACCGATATTTCTCGTTGAAACTGTAGCAATGCTTCTCATCGGTGCGCATGTCCATAAAGGTTTTTCGCTGTTTGCGTTTTTTCTTCGGAGGACGACTCACGGGACGCTTTTCGGGGGGCTTGGGATACAGCTGAAAAACAGATTTTTCGTGCGGTTTTGACAACCGTTCTAATAGACCGGCTTTTTCCAGTTCACGTATCGCTTCGCAGACGGTGTCCTTACCGAACCTGGACCATAACGCAAGCGAGTTCATCGTTATTGGATGCGTCTTGCCTGTCTGAAAATCTGAATGCGCTTTGAGCAGTATCCAGACAAGACACGCTTTCCAACTGATTTCACCTGCGAACATTTTTTCAAAGGGGCCGTCTTTGCCACGCGGGATAGCAAATTTGAGGGGGTTACCGTGTTTGTCGGTGGGAACATCTTGGGGTTCGCGCATATGATGTGTGAGTTGGTAGATGCTTCCTTTCACGCCCTGTTTGACGCGCGTAACCCAACCTGTGAGTTCTTTCAGCGCATCGCGTGTATATCGGTGAGAAGCACCCATCAGATCGGCTAACTTACGATCCGACGTCCACCATGTGCGTCCTTCGTCCCAATTACTGCGATAGTTCAACGTGAGGGCTGTCATCGCAGCAAGGGGTTTCACTTGACGTAAACCTAAACCTGAAATAATACTGCCATGTCCTAAGGGGACCTGTAACGTAGAAACTTGCGTTTTGTGATTCATTAGTAATGCCTTTTTCTGTTCTTAGTGTACATTAAAAATTTATACTACTATTAGCAATAGTGTGGTATAAAACCGTGTTGCCACTTTCTAATTTGTAGCGGCGTGATAATCGTATAAACCGAACCCAATAGTCAGTTGGGGAGGCGGAAGGTAGTAGAGAACTACCCCGACTACCCGCCTCCTCACGGTTTAATAGTAATTATACGTTATTTTAGAAAAAACAGCAACAAAATTACAATGTTGAAAAAATAAGGGTGTGTAAAGTTTTTGTAGAAATATGCAGATAAAACTTGTAGGAGCGATCTCCGAATCGCGACCTGTCGGGAATCAGAGTTCCCTCCTACAAAGAGAATCAACTGATAACGAACCAACAAATCCTATTTATGAGATACGCTCTACACACCGAAAAAATAAATCAAACTTGCATAGATTTGAAGTATATGTTATAATATAAGGTGAACGCTGTAAATTGCGAAGTTTGGCAAAGTTTTCTGAACTTTGCATTAGAGACGGACTTGGCTTAACAGTGTTTGATAACAGAGTGGAGACTTCTGTTATAATGCCTTTTCGCTCATGTACAGCGAATATTAGCAATAATTGCCAGTAACAGCCGTGCAATTTTGTTCGGCTGTTATTGGTTACCACAGTTTGGTTCATGTCGGGTAGAACAACGCGAAACCCGACGGACGATATAACTTACCTAACCTATCCCAAGTAAGCCATCCTATGCAAGTTTGTTCCCAATTCCTCCTATAAATGCAATTCGACTATAAATGCAATAAACCCGTAACACAAATGCAATTAGGCACCCGCCTAAAAAATGCATATTCAACAACAAATCGGCTACACTTTATTTTTTGACACTGTTCCCGGGTTCCAACGGTGAACAGTTTGTATCTGTGGAGCACATCGCATTGTATCACTTCGTTTTCCGTGTGGAACGGTTGTGGTAGAGCCGCGCCAAGCGACGCGGTCCACTCTCTACCTACGAAGTGCAATAGTAGTATACCACAAATTACAAAAAAATGTCAATTATTTTTTCAAAAAAATAGTTTTTTTCCTAAAATTGCTAAAAAACTTGTAAAAGAAATAGATAAATGTTATATTATTATTAACATTTAAATATATTATAACACATGGGGAAGTAATGTGCAAATGAAAAATCAACTTTTTTCGTTTCCTGAAGATGATGAACGCGTCGCGTATGCTGAACTTATCAAAAATTATCCGGCTGTTTTGAAACCGCAGGAGCCTGAATCTGCTGAAAAACAACCCAAAACTTTCCATACGCCGCAGGATGATGAAAGGCAGTCATTAAAATTTGACACATAACTCAAAAAATGTAATACTAAAGTTACTCATTTGGGCGGCACACGACCTCTTCCCTTCGTCGTGTCTTGCCCATCTATAGAACGGTAAAAAACATAAATAAACACCTTCTAATGACTTATGGAGGTTATGATGAAGTTCCACCGTTTCTTGACTTATGCGTGTTTTTTGGTTATTGTGTGTTGTCTATCTACTGGCTGTGATCTCTATAGATCGGTTATGGTAACGGTCGATGACTCGAGAATACCTGAGGACCCCGACAAATACTTACCAGAAATCGTGCCGAGTCCCACCTTGGCAGCCGGTAAATTCCGTATACGTGTTGACGGCTACAAAGTAAGTAATTCTAAACTTGTTCAAATTCAAAGCACCATCGGGGATATAGATGAGCGCGTAAAAGTGATTATTCACTTGAACCCAGCACCCCCATCCAGAACTTCTGATGATAAGTTCGTCCTCGGTTATAGTAAAGTGAATGATGCTGTTGTTCTCGACGTGTTTGTTGTTGAAATAACCGGTATCATCAAAGCAACGGAGTCGGTTTATGAATATGAAGGCATTGCCATAAAGAACTTATCCCGACCTGAAATCCTGTTTGAGTATGCGGATGATGGGGTGGTAACCCGGTAATAGTCTGTTCTCTAATCCTTATGGTAGGCGCGTTTTGAAAACGCGCCTTTTTTGTTTGAATCGGAATTATTCGCAACCTGTGTATACGTGTATACATTTATACGTGTATACAGTGCGTAGGTCGGGTAGAGTTTACGACACCTATAGGCATCAATTTAAGGAATTTCATTCTGTTTTTAGAGTATGTATAGCCTCGTAGAGGCGGTATGTTTATAGCGGACGGAGTTAACCTAATCTTGAGCCTCGTAGAGGCGGTATGTGTATAATCATATATGTCGCACCTACGGAGCTCAAGAAGCTAATTACTACGTTTTCTATAAACATATCGTTCCTACGGAACTGAAGATATAAAAATCGGGGTTAGAAACCCGCAGCATGCTAAAAGTGCATGCTGCGTTGATTCGCTCCTACAAGAAGGCAGACTACCGCATCTGCACACTGCCATGCACAACACGTCCACTGCCGATGTGTCGCCGTCCCTGTAAACTTAATATAAAATAGGCGGTGCTATCAATCCCGTGATTATCACCTTTGATTGCCTCATCATCCTTGTGTGTGCCGCGTAGTTTTTCATCGTAGGTGCAACTCAAAAACTCGTCCGTAACCTCAACAGCACGATACGCATCCTTCAAATCCTCGTCCGGTGGATGCACAAGCCTATCCCGCAGGAAAAAGAGTGCTGGTTCACCTGTCTCGTCAACTTTTAGCCGTTCCTTGATAGCGTCAATCTGTGCCGTGCGCGACTTTTTCGGCTCGTTCACACGGAAACCCGCGCGTTGTAGTTGTTCAATCGCATCCTGATCCGCGCTGTCCACCGCAGCATACTGTATCCTGTCCGCTGCATCGCAATTCTGTTTTATCAACCGTATGAAATCGGGTTTCGTCAATTTCGTTTTATATATCTCTTTGTAGGCATAAATGCGGTCATCAGGGGAGCGTGCCCACCAGATACAGCTGGCAGGATTGCGAAACCCCCAATCAATGCTGAGATACCGCGCCCAGCGGGGCGAAATCGTGAAGTTGTCAATGATATGCACTTCCGGCTGAAATGTCTCGAATACTAAACCCTCACCCGAACACCATTCGCCTTCGTAACCACGTTTATACCGCAATCCTTCAAGGTTCTGTAGCCGTTCAACGCGCCGCCGACCATTCTCCGTCAACTCGCCCGTTTGTTGGTTGTAGATTTCAGGATTATCACGGAACGACATCTTGAAATAAGCGATTTTACCCGCTTTCGTCTGCCGGCGTATCCAGTGGTTCGGCACACTCGGATTACAATCACCGAGCAGAAAAGCGATCGGCATTGTGCCAGCGCGTTCCGAGACGCGAGCGGTGAGTTCGTCCCATGTATCAAACGGCACTAACTCCGCCTGATTCACAAACGCCGCATCAAAAAAGTCGGATAGCAGGTTTTGCGGTTTGTCCAACCCGTTCACATAGATGCGAGTGCCGTTGAAGTATTCAAAAAAATCGGGATGTTCGCCACCGAAACGCGTAACAGCCGTTGGGTTCGGGTCATCGCGTCTTGTGGGTCGGTAGCCGAGATATTTTTCGTAGGTCGGAATAATGTTGCGATGCACCCTGTTCAAACTACGATGGATGAAGCTCATACGGGCACCGGGGAATTCACGCGCCAGCATATCCATGTATGCGATGCAGCTAAAGGTCTTGCCAGCATCGTAGGTGCCGCCTGCTATCTTCACACTCGCGTTAGAATGGAATAGGTCATACATTTGCCCATACGCACGGAAGCCTTTGGGGTTGTACTTGAAGGGATCGTGTTTTTCCATAATGTATCAATTGCTGCTCTTGGTTGTTGTTGGTTATTGGCTTTCAGTAATCGGCTTTTGGCTTTCAGTAATTGGCTATCGGCTATCAGTTTTCAGTATACATGTCGGGTGTCGCTATCGCTCTACCCGACCTACAAGACTGATGGCTAACTGCTATACAGTGTATCCAAAAGCGAGTGGCGATTTGAAACTAAACGCACATCCTTCACAATCTATTTCTAATAGATACACAATAGATTTACAAAAAAGGTGATACTTTTTGGTGAATTTGCGAAAAATTTGTAAAAATTTTGAAAAAAAATGTAATTTGCTATTAACTTTTTCTATTTAAGGTCTATATATATATAACAGAAGGACTTAACACAGTCTGCTTGATTTGGAGCATTGCAGTGTTTTTAGTAGCGCAATTCATTGAAAGTTGGTGTTTCCGAATTGCGTAAGTCCTGATAGAGAGAATAGTTACAAATTACATTGACTATAAAATTAAGGAGATTTTAAAATGAAACGCTTTTTGGTTTTCACACTCATCGCACTTTTCGCGACAACCGGTCTACTGCTAACGCACCTCTCAGCGTATGATGACAATGGGGATTATGGATACGCTGGGACGCCTTTTGAGGATGTATACGGCTATGCCTGGGTAACCGTGTGGTATGATACCGAATTCTCAATCCCAAAAAGTTACCATCATTTCTTTTTGACCAATGGTGGTGGTGTGCCCGTCGCTTGCTATAACCTCTTTGAGGCAGATGTAGACGGTCCTTCAGTTGTTCTCCCACAAAGCAAGGGGGATTTCAGATGGGTGCCAATTAATGATGAGGCATCGGATACCCACACCTTCTCGTTTGATATGACAGGCAAATTAAGCGGGGAATACACGCTTGACGGAAGTACTGACATAGACATAGAAGCCGATTTTAATAACGATGGAGAAACCGAGTCTACGTGGCCGTGGAGAGCGTCAGCCTCTACTAAATTTGTGTGGTAGTTCTTCTCCATCAATTAACACTGCCAGCGGCGATAGTTCCGACTTCGCTGCTGGCTCTCAAAACATCACTTGTGCAGGAGGTTTTCCCATGAATTATTCAAAGAATGTCTTACTTTCACACATCCGAATTCTTTTCCTCACTTGCTGTTTGCTCCTATTTGCGGGTGCGACGCTTTTCGTTGAAGCGAAAATCGTGTTTGTTGTAGATGACGATATTTACGTCATGAACGATGATGGCACAGGTAGACGCAGGCTCACAAAAAACACAGAGTCGAAGGACTCTTATCCGCGCTGGTCGCCCGATGGTAAAAGAATTGCCTTTATCCGAATAATGAACAAGAAGCGGACACAAACCTCGGGTGAGTTGTTCATCATGAATACAAACGGAAAGGATATCCAGCGACTTACGGACGACAACATTGCTGACAACTATCCATCTTGGTCTCCTGATGGCACACGTATCGCCTTTCGGACTCGTCGAAGTGGAGATTCTGAGGTGCATGTCATAGACCTGGAGACGCGTGCTGTTACGCAGCTAACCGGCATTGAAGAGATTGAAGGTGAGGAAGGTTCCACTGCGCCCGACTGGTCTCCGGATGGGACGCAGATTGTTTATGAAAAGTTCATCAGCAACAGCAAACCCAACGGAAGAGGGTTTGCTGCAGGTTTTTCTCATAAAAATATCTACGTAATGTCTGCGAATGGTGCGGATCAGCGTCCGCTTTTCCCCGATCCGAAACCGGGTGCTAAGACGGTCACGATGCGGTTCTTCCCGCGTTGGTCTTCAGATGGGCAACGGATTGTATTTACGGACTGCTCGGATAATGGCAAACAGACGTGTCGGCTCTCTGTCGCACGCATCGGCGGTGTGCCACATGCGATTAGGGATATTTACGATAGACTTGGAGATAATTTGCTTACCGCAGGTGCGAGGTGGATAGAGGACGACCGTGCTATTCTTTTTTCCCTGATGGTATGGGGTAAACCTAAGGCGAATTATGACCTCTATAAATACGAGTTTCGGACGCGAAAGCTTAGACGCTTGACACGGGAATCGAGTAATGAGGAGTGGCCAGACTGGGTAGAAGGTGCGTTGTCTGTTGCACCGCACGGGAAGTTGCCGACGCAGTGGGGCGAGAAAAAGCAGAACCTTTCACAGTAAGTTGGTAGGCGCGTTTTGTAAACGCGTCTTTTTATCATCAGAATCTCGGATTACGCGGAAAACGCGGATTAGGTTTTCTCATGTCCAAGCATTTCTTCGAAAGTCTTACAGCCCCGTATACCATGATCATAACGAAGTATCTGATATGCTAAGTCAATAATTCGTGAAATCAGTGTAATCTGCGTAAATCCGCGATTCTGACAATGCGGCGCGTTTATAAAACGCACTTACCGGGATAGAATAAGCCTTGTAGGCTGACTGCTATACAGTGTATCCAAAAGCGAGTGGCGATTTGAAACTAAATGCACATCCCTCACAATGCATTTCTAAGTTACCCAATAGATTTACAAAAAAAGCCTCCCTGCGAAGGAAGGCAAGATGGGGCATTAACGCTACTATTCATCAAGATTACCAACTTCTCGACGAGTAGAATTTTGATTCTGTTTGCTGTTGAGGCGTAAAAATTTTATACCCTGTTTCTTGAGTTCTTCCTGTCTACGTCTCACATCAACACAATACTTATGAATATTGTTGTCAAAACGTGCGTTCACTTGTCTCTTTGCGTCTCGAACTTCTTCAATAAGATCGTTCATTGTTCAATCTCCAGCAGTTGTTTCGGCGTTAAGATATTTACAGGAAAAAACCCTGCAGCACGACAAATTCGGTCAAACTGAATTTTCTGGTTTGGGTTCGCAAGATGTTTGAGATTCCATGTTGTTAGGTGAGAAACACCGTTTACGGTCGCTACTGCTACATGGATGGCATCGCTCTCCTGGTCCAACGGAAGTGATCTTGCCTCTAACAACAGATGCGCAAGATACTCAACCTCCTCTGTAATTTCAAGTATGCCTAATTTCTCTATAGCTTTCAATCTAAGTGCTACTTGATCTTGTCGTGTTCCCGCCTGAATCTCATCTATGACTCGTTGAGAGATAACGAATTCAAATCGTTTATCATTCCATAAGCGGTGCGTTACCTCTTGCATTTCAATTATCTCTGGTTCTGTTCTACGCTCCCGAACTAAGAAACTGGGAATCGACGTATCTAAATAGACAAACAAAATGTTTTTCTGATCCAAATCCTCTGATAATTTACGCATATTATAGAACATTATTCTGCAATATGCAAGAATAATGTGTTGACGAAGCACTAAAAGCAAGTGGCGATTTGAAACTAAACGCACATCCCTCACAATACATTTCTAATACCAAATTAACAGGATTTATCTTGTTTTATTGGGTCAGGTGCGGTTTCCCAACCGCACCTACCGAGAAGAATCGCGTTAATTTGGTATAAGTTACTACAACCTATCTCATAAATCTTATGTAGGGCGAGGTCTCTGTGCCTCGCCATGTCTTGAGGTTGGAACAACGGGCGGGCACAGGGACCCGCCCCTACGATGAAGATGGATTCTTGGACAGAAAACGCGTTTAACAATTTATGAGACAGGTTGTACTTGATTTCCCTTTGTCTGAACCAAGATTTCCAAGATTATAGGATTTTCAGGATTAGTATCTGCTCAGCGAAACACCTTTTCTAAAGAAGGACAAAACGCTCATCTATATAATCCTGGTAATCCGCTAATCCTGAAAATTTTGGTTTAGACAATAATCGGGCTTAGAAGGTCTCCCTCCCACAAGAAATAATCCAGCAACTTTTTCTTCAGTTGACACCTAATACTAAGGTAAAAAAAGATGTTGAGTTGAAATTAAATGAATAAATAAAATATATTGAAGCACAAACTTAACAGTAACTTGACCCAAGAACACAGCAAGTATTAACACAGGCAATCCAAATGGAAGGTAAAGATGAGATATTTCACTGTGTGCATATTATTGTTATTGACAGTGCTAACGATTACAGGTTGTGGCGATGTGGAAGAAGATCCAAAACCGCTTGCCCCCATTGAAATCCCAGAAATACCCGAAAACTATTATGAAAACAGCGAAGTGCTATACAAACCCACGGCTGAACAAGTTGAAGAACTTTTAAAGCTGAGATACCCTCATAATTGGTATGATGAGGAAAACCCAGAATTACATGCTAAATATTACTATGCGATGCTTTTGCAAAAATATGGTGATATCCCCGCAGTTCATATAGAAGCACAGTTTTATAGATTGCATTTATTGTCCAACGGCAAACCGATGGAAACATCCTCTGAAGATTTGATATTAAGGCTCACAGCAACATATCTGTTATGGCCTGATCCGATGAATCTCAGCATACTACAAAGGACACTAAGAAGATTGCAGGAAGATGAAATATTACTGAATACGGATGATCCAGACCTTTATGTAGAGATTGCCACGAGAAGGTTAATTAGACAGCACGGGGATATTCCAGAGGTTTATACCGTTGTTGAAGGTGATAAGAAGATGCGATTTGGCGGATTTCGGATTGCCACAGAGGAAGATAAAGATGAATATATTCATTATTTAAGGGCGAAATATGTATTGCAACCGACAGAACACTTCTTGTGTATACTCAACGCACATATAGAAGCTAAAGAAAACGGAACACCTTTCCATCTTATAGAACACGATTGTGTCGAATCAACACTTGATGAAATATTGGATGTAATTATGAAGAATGAAGAATAATCGTTTAAAAATATTTGATTTAATTGAGGTGTTTCATTGCATACACGTATACTCACTCTTGTAGGTCCAAATCAACGCCAAATGCGCGGGTGGCATTTGTCGGGTAGAGCTTGCGACACCCGACATGAGAACAGATAAAACATGTCGGGTGTCGCTTCGCTCTACCCGACCTACGAACTACTAATGTTATTCAGAAATAGCAACATCCCACAGATACAAGATACCGTCATCATCGCTCATACTTGCCAATGCGCTCCCATCCGACACAAACGCAACCCTATCAACTCTATTGACATGTCCGGCAAAGGTCTGGAGCAACCTGCCTGTGCGAACATCTAAAATATTGACAACCCCGCGCTGATTGCCCGTGGCAAGCATTTTTCCATCCGGACTAAAAACGATGGCTGTAACATGCTGCTCATGTCCTTCAAGTAAACCTTTTTGCGCGCCTGTCTCCACATCCCATAGATGGATTTTATCGGTGTAATTCACAGTCGTGAACGTCTTTCCATCCGGACTAAACGCAACATTAAACACACTATTTTCCGGTATATTGATAACTTTCTTCTGTTCACCTGTCTCCGTGTCCCACAGCCGAACAGTGCGATCCTGACCAACACTGACGATAGTTTTACTATTCGGACTAAACGCAACATCTACGACATTCGCCTTGTGTTCATTGATTACGTGTTTTTTATCACCTGTGTCGGCATCCCACACATAGAGAGTTTTCGTATTGTTGCCACCTGCGATAGTTTTGCCATCTGGACTAAAGGCGACACTCCAGAGATCACCGAAAAACCATTTGAGTGTTTGCTTTCGCGTGCCAGTTTCCGTATCCCATAACCCGATCCCTCCAGACCCCTCAAAAACAATAGTTTTGCCATCTGCACTGAGAGCAATATCAATGACATGACTGATGCCTTTTCTGTTAATTATCTTCTGTAGTTTGCCCGATGTTGCATCCCATAAACAGACGTTCCGATCCCTACCGACACTGACGATTGTTCTGCCATCTGCACTAACAGCAAAACAGCTGAAATTCCCGTAATGTTCAGCAAATGTGTGTATATTTTCACCGGAAGCGACCTCCCAAATGCGGATGCTCCCGTCCCGACTGCCACTCGCGATCGTCCGAAAGTTTGTGCTAAAGGCGGTTGTTAGCACCCGGTCTGTATGCCCTTTGAGTGTTTGCATGCGTTCACCTGTGCCTGCATGAAACAGATGAACAGTTCCCGTATCATCACCCGCGGCGAATAGACTGCCATCCGGACTGAAACTCACGCTGCGAGTTCTATCTATATCTTTAATAAATGCTCGTTGCAGTTCACCTGTCTCCGCATCCCACAGACGGACGGTCTTGTCCGCGCTGCCGCTTACCAACGTTTTGCCATCCGGACTAAAAGCGACACTATAAACATAAGATGTGTGTCTGTTGAGTGTTCGGTTTAATTCGCCTGTCTCCGCATCCCATAAAGTGACGGTGCCGTCCCCGTTCCCACTTGCCAGTATGGCATCTTGCGGACTAAAGGCGAGACTGTATATATAACCGGGTCCTTTATGAATACGCTTTTTAATAGTGCCTCTATTCCACAAATTCCGTAAAAGGATAGTGCCCGATCTGTCCCCCGTTGCGAGCGTGCCGCCATCCGAACTGTAGGCGATGCTGATGATACCGATATGATTCTTTAGTGCACGTTTATGTTTACTTGTTTCCATGTCCCACAGATGGATGAAGCCTTTTTCGTCGGCACTGGCGAGGGTTTTTCCACCCGGACTAAAGGCGATGCACTCAATAGATACCGTGTGTTTTGTTAGCAGCGCGAGTGCTTTATAGGTGATAGCATCGTATATCCAAACGCCTGCTGATGTGGCAACAGCGAGCCGTGTGCCGTCTGGACTATATTGCAGATCGAAGAGACGTCCTTTGCCGAGCCGAGCGATAGCACCTTCAGGCATCCCGACAGATTGGGCGAACAGGGTGGGAAGATAGCACGTTGAAATGAGTAGCAGTGTTAGGAGGGTCGACAGGTATATTTTTTTCATCGGTGTGTGTCCTTTTAGGTATAGTATACCAAAAAGGCGTGTGGAATAACAAAGGGAATGGCTATCCTCTGTAGGAGCGAGCTCCTGCTCGCGACATCTTGTCGGTGCGTTTTGTAAGCACGCCTGCCACAATTTTAAAATTCTCTATAAGCCTTTGCAAATCACATTTTAATAAATTTAAAAAAATATTGACAAAAAATGTTCAAAATTGTATAATGCCTCGTATACGTTAGGAATTCACGAGATATGCGAATTTTTAGCGGTAGAGGTGCTTTTTCCGGTTTTCCGGATGCACCGACAGTGTTCAACAGACACTGCCGATGCCAAAGCACTGACAGAGACTAGGACTCTGACAGGCTGGTGTCTATCATATCACGCACAGACCTTAGATGTCTACGTGTATATAGAGACCAGCAGCCTCTACAGAAATAGCCAAAACCTTACACATACCCGCCTATTTCTGTAGTCTGTCACAAACAATTAACCTACTCAGTTATGATAGAGGAGGCACAAGATGAGACGAGACTACAAAGTCCTTTTCACCTCACTTATTGTTTTCGCATGCATCATCACAAGCGGTTTATTGCTGTTTGGCACAATAGATGTCACACAGGGAGATCCACCCGCTTGCGAACAACAATTCAAACGCGAATGTTCACCGAGAAAGGAAGCACCGAAACCGGGCTTGATTTGTCCAAGTCCGAGACAACCCTGCCCACTGGACACAGCGCATAGCAGGGAGAATGACAAGCTTGAACAGGAGGAACTGAAATGAACCGTAAAACTTATTGGGGCATCGTAGCCCTGATTATAGTCCTGATTGCTGCGGGTGGTTTTATGTATTGGCAGTGGTCAACCGTGCAGCAGCTGAAAGAGCAGCTTGCAGAAGATGAGCCAATGCTTGAAGAAATGGAGAAACCGGTCGCAGAGAATAAACCGCCCGTCGCAAGGGAAGGCTTCAAGATGGTGCCGCATGGTGACCATTGGCATGAAGTGCCAATGGATGCACCTGATGTGTGGCAAGAGGCACCGCCTGAACCCAGCGCGCAACCTGTGGTAACGTATACCGGTCCGTTGACCTACCACCAGGAACTGCTGAAAACGAATCCAGTGGAAGCATTGAGATTACAATCTGAAGAAAGAGGCCATATCAACGCTAAATGGATACCTCCGTTTCCGCCTGATGATGTAGAAGCTCAGGAGTATGCTAAAGCGATGTATCATCATATATACAATCGCGATAACGATAACCCT
>JAPPCZ010000047.1 GCA_028824685.1 Candidatus Poribacteria bacterium | reverse complement strand
AGTCCCGTAGGGACGGAATGTTTATAGAAAAATGTCGTCCACCCTCTCTTGAGTTCCGGGGAATGCCTAAATGGCATTCATACCGTTGATTTGGTAGGAACGACATAAAAAGATAAACATATCGTCCCTACGGGACTAAAGACAGATAGCACAACCGTTGCTATAAACATATCGTCCCTACGGGACTAACGCAGTTACTCATATTCAGAACAGATAGCACAACCGTTGCTATAAACATATCGTCCCTACGGGACTAACGCAGTTACTCATATTCAGATAGGACTTATATTTTTACCTCTGGGTTTCGCGTCCACTTTATCCACCTACACTATAACTCTAAGTAATACACATCAACTAAAAATGCCTAAAACTAAATAACCCTGTCTTTCACTGCTTTTGAATTTCCTTGCATTTCTAACCTATTTCTGATAGAATTCCCATAAGTTGAGTTTGGAAAGACAAGGAATTTATTCATATAAGAAGGACAAACGAATGGCACTTCCAAAAATGGCACGGGTACGACAGCATTTTGACGCGCCGGTTCTCGCGGACTTGCCAGCCGCAATTCATACGGAATTAGATCGGATTGGCGCTGCATCTATTGTTAGCAGCGGTGAATCTGTCGCGATTACTGCTGGCAGTCGTGGCGTTGCCAACGTTGCAACAGCAGTCAAAGCGACCGTAGATTATCTCAAAGGTATTGGTGCGAAACCTTTTGTTGTTCCGGCAATGGGGAGCCACGGTGGGGCAACATCTGAAGGGCAGCGAGCCGTACTGGAACATTATGGAATCACTGAAGCAACCGTTGGTGCGCCTGTAAAAGCAACAATGGAGGTTGTGAAACTCGGGTCTCTGCGGCAGGCGGAAGCAGATGACCTGCCTGTTTTTATGGATCGTTATGCTGCAGAAGCAGACCACGTTGTGCCGCTCAACCGCATAAAGGCGCATACAGATTTCAACGGTTCTATTGAAAGCGGTTTGATGAAGATGATGGTTATCGGTCTCGGTAAACAGCAAGGAGCAAACTTTTATCATCGTGCTTTCTTTCAATACGGATTTGAGCATGTTATAACAGCAGCAGGCAGTTTCATTCTTGACAGTGGAAAAATTGCTTTTGGGTTAGGACTTATTGAAAATGCACATGAAGAGACTGCTAAAGCCGTGGCGATGCCCGCTGAACAATTACTTCAAACTGAACGTGAACTCCTCGTTGAAGCAAAATCGTTGATGGGACGGCTTCCATTTGATGAACTTGACCTGTTAATTGTGGATTGGTCTGGGAAAAATATCAGCGGGACAGGTATGGATACCAACGTCATTGGTAGAATGATGCAGAATTTTGAACCTGAACCACTTAAACCCGCAATTCTACGTATATTTGTCCGTGATTTGACCGAAGAAAGTGATGGTAACGCTACCGGTATTGGGCTTGCAGATTTTACAACGACACGACTGGTTGAGCAGATTGACCGACATTCAACTTATATGAATGGCATCACCGCGCTCGGACCACAGAAATCTAAGATTCCATTTTACTACGATACTGACAGAGAGGCGATCGAAGTAGCACTTGATACTATCGGATTGACGAAACCTGAGAATGCCCGCGTTATTCGGATTGAAAGCACGCTTAGATTAACAGAACTTGATATATCAGAGGTACTTCTCAAAGATGCGGAGTTACACTCAAGTCTTGAGGTTATCAACGAAACACTTCCTTTGGAATTTGACGCAACAGGCAACCTTTTGCCGTTTTCATCGGAGACACACTAATTGAAACGATTGATTGTCGGTATCACAGGTGCAAGCGCAGTCGTTTACGGTGTTCGCCTTCTTGAAGTCCTTGCGAAACGGGAGGATTTAGAGGTGCATCTGACGATCTCTAAATCTGGTGCGCGGGCGTTGTGGGAAGAACTAAAGATTGAAGTAGATATTGACAATTTTCGGTTGGAATCACTCATTGGTGTTGAAGCAGAACAGGTTATTTATCACCATGAATCCGACATCGGTGCGTCAATTGCCAGCGGTTCGTTTCGGACTGAGGGAATGATTGTGGTGCCATGTAGTATGGGAACGGTTGCCTCTATTGCAGCGGGTATTTCGCGTAACCTTATCCATCGCTCAGCAGACGTCTGTATCAAAGAACGCCGCAAACTCGTCATAGTACCTCGTGAAACACCGCTCAGTTCCATCCATCTTGAAAACATGCTCAAATTATCACAAGTTGGGGTATGTGTGCTACCTGCGATGCCAGGGTTTTACCACTTTCCAAAAACGGTAGACGATCAAATCAACTTTGTTGTGACAAAAATCTTGGATCAGTTCGGTATAGATTCAGGTCTGACGCAACGGTGGAAAGAATAGGCAATTGATGCGAAAACTCAGAATTATCCTTGAGATGATCAAGTTCGAACATACCATTTTCGCCCTGCCGTTTGCGATTATGAGTGCTTTTATTGCTGCGGAGGGACTCCCGCCTTTGTCAAAACTCGGATGGGTTCTCGTGGCGATGGTGGGTGCGCGCAGTTGTGCGATGGCATTTAACCGCCTTGCCGATGCGGAAATAGATAGCGAAAATCCGCGTACGGCTATGCGGGCAATTCCTGCAGGCTTAATCACAAAAGGATCGGTATGGATTTTTACCATTGTATCGGCAGGTTTGTTGGTGTTCGCAGCATGGCAATTGAATCCATTGGCATTTGCATTGTCACCAGTTGCACTTGCCGTGATTATGGGATATTCATATACCAAACGTTTTACCTCACTTTCGCATTTTTGGTTAGGACTTGCGCTTTCTATTTCACCCGTCGGGGCATGGATTGCAATTAAGGGGAGATTTGATTGGACCCCAATAATCCTGTGCTGTGTTGTATTGCTTTGGACTGCTGGATTTGACATTATTTATGCATGTCAAGATGTGAATTTTGATAGAAAACATGGGCTTCATTCTATTCCAGCGCGGTTAGGCATTCGTTGGGCGTTATGGGTTTCGTCTGCGCTGCACGTTGTTGCCGTTTTGCTTCTGTTCTGTATTCCTTTCCTAACCGAATTGGGAATTTTCTACTATATTGGCGTTGGAATTGTCCTTCTGATTTTTATATACGAGCATGCTATCGTCAAACCGAATGACCTGTCCCGCGTCAATCTCGCATTTTTCACATTGAACGGCATGATTAGTTTGGTTTTGATGGCACTTTCAATTGCCGATATTTTACTGTAGTGGTTTTATACTAAGAACTTTGGAGAAAGGATTACATGAAACTATCACTTTCTGTTCGTGTTGCAGAAAATGCCTCTAAAAGAGATGCTACCCATACTTTTGTTCAGCTAACAGAACTCGCAGCGAACCTTGGTTACGAGGCAATGTGTATGCGTGCATCCCAAGTCGGTATCCATTCACCTCTGGAGCAGATTACTGCTGCACGTAAGCAGACAGATTCACTTAACCTAAAAATCTCTATGATCACAGGCGATTTTCCTGTGCCGCTCAATAACGATGAAGGACCTGATGGACTGCGCAATATAACACCTTATCTGGATTTAACGGAACTTCTCGGGGCAGACCTGATTCGGATAGCAATGAAAGTTGAGGAGGATATTCCATGGGCACAACGCGCGACTGACGAAGCCGCAGAACGCGGTATTCGTCTCGCGCATCAGTCACATACACAGAGTCTGTTTGAAACGGTTGAAGGTTCAATTGATGTGTTAAAACGCGTCGGTAGAAAGAATTTTGGCATTATCTACGAACCCGCTAATCTTGATCTCTGCGCGCAGGATTACGGTGTTGAGACGCTCAAACGATTTTCACCGTATCTTTTTAATGTCTATCTCCAAAATCATATCCGTCGACCGGAAGGAAAAACTCGTCTTTTGACGTGGATTCAAGGTGAAGTGCCACACGACCCGATCCGTTTGCAAGATAAGGGCGGGATTGATTTTCCGTTAGTGTTTCGCGGTTTGGAAGCCATTGGTTATGATGGTTATGTGACAGTGCATCAGGCTTTTCGAGAGATTATGGAACCTGAAGATGCAGCGGAACAGAGTTATACATACTTAAAACCGTTTTGTACCTAATCTATTATCCGCTCCAATGATTCTCAAATTTATATTGAAATTATAGGAGGCAGCACAGATGGCATTTAGTGATTTCAAGACAATTTCTGAAGTGCAAGAAAAATATAATATCAAATACTCATATAATGATTTTTTTGGAGTTGAGGCAAAAGATCCTTCAGAACATTTTTTAAAAGAACTTGAATTTAGTCAGCAACATATTGATTTTTTTACATCAGAAGGCTCAAGATGTGAAGTGGTTATATTTCCTATTTTAAGAGAGATTTACAAAGATTATGCTGAAAACTATGGACTTTGGGTAAAGAAATCTATTACTTACGATGAGATTTTGAATGGTACACCAGATTATATTATTGCTACAAAGTCTGAATTAGGCATTACTGTTGTCGGAACACCTTTGATTATGTTCGTTGAAGCGAAAAAGAACGATTTTGAGCAGGGATGGGGACAATGTTTATCTGAGTTGGTTGCTGCGCAAAAGATAAATGACGATCCCTCTTTCCCTGTCTACGGTATTGTTACTGATGGAACATTGTGGGAATTTGGACGGTTTGTCGGCGATGTCTTTACACGGAACAGAACGAGTTTTACTTTAGCAAATTTGCCTATTCTATTTGGTGCTATTGATTCTGTTTTCAAAGCGATACAGGAAAATTAAGGTTGTCAATATCTATGAATGTACAACGTCCTAACATAATTATCATCACGACTGACCAACAGCGAACAGATAGCCTTAGCTGCTACGGTTCAACATATACGGATACGCCACATTTAGACAAATTCGCTTCAGAAGGTGTCTGTTTTGAACGCGCGTATTGTACGAATCCGGTGTGTACACCTGCCCGCGCATCAATCTTTTCAGGAAAGTATGTGAGTCGACATGGGGCGTGGAACGTCGGCATGAACGTCCCAGAAGACGAACCGATGATTTCACATCGTCTCTTGGATGTCGGGTATCGCACACATTATATTGGAAAAGCGCATTTTCAGCCTTTCGGGGCATCCGCTGAAGAATCTGTTGAAGCACGAGGCAATACAGACCGTTATCCTGATTTCAGCGGTCCATATTATGGGTTTGAGACGGTGGAATTGGCACTTGGACATGCAACCTACGGTATTGCCGGGCATTACGGTGAATGGGTTCGCTCTCAAGTTTCTGAAGATACGTTTGCAAGTTACAGCAAAGCCAGGCGGCTATCGCAAGTAGGATTTGGTGGTGGCGCACACGATTGGGACATACCCTTGAAATACCACAATAGTGTTTGGACTGCTGACCGGACAATAGATTTTCTAACAAACCACGATGCTAACCAACCGTTTTTATTAGCAGTCGGTTTTCAAGACCCGCATCACCCGCACTGTGTACCGACTGAATTTGAGGCACGTGTTGATCCCGCAGAGGTGCCGCTGCCAGATTTCATTGAGGGCGAGTTGGACGACAAACCTCCTCATTTTATGGAGGCGCGTTGCGGACAACTGAGTAAGTCAAAGATCCTTGGCAAGTATGCTATGGCAGGGCAAGGTGGCGGTGCAGATTTTCGTAAAGTTTCAGAACACGATGCGCGACTCGGAAGAGCATACTACTACAATATGGTGAAGATTATCGATCAGGAGATGGGACGCATCTTGACGTGTCTTGATGAATGTGGACTGAATGAAAACACCTTGGTATTGTTTACCACAGACCACGGCGAACTGCTGGGGGACCATGGGCTTTGGATGAAGGGATCGTTTCATTACGAACAACTTGTCCGTGTGCCGACTTTGATAAGGTATCCGGCAGTAATACCATCTGGACAACGGACACACGCACTGTTTAGTCATGTTGATATTGTGCCGACTGTGCTTGCCGCTGCAGGATTACCCATACCATCTGATACTGATGGGGTGAATGCAATGCCGATGCTTACTGGAGAACAGGAATCCGTGCGAGATTCGCTATTGATTGAATGTGTAGACGACCCACAAGGCTTACGCCTTAAAACGATTGTGACTGATACGCGGAAGTTGACTTGGTACTGTGGACACCCTTATGGAGAACTTTACGATTTGGAAGACGATCCATCCGAGCGAGTCAATCAGTGGGACAATCCTGCTTATGCTGCTGATAAAGCAAATCTTATCGGTGCTATTCTTGAAGAAATGGAGACGTTGGAGAAAAGAGTTGAGCGATTATCCTATGCTTAATAACACTATATTACCCCAAATTTTGGGCGGTGAGACTAATGCTTAGTCAAGTGCTAATTGATGGTTTTTGAGTGTAGTCGGGAATCGGAGTTCCCTCCTACAATACAAAAGACTTTTGTAGGTGCGATCTCCGAATCGCGACCTACAATAATATGTTGACAAAGCACTAATGGCATTTAGCGATTTCAATGAAATTCATCGCTCATTTGACTTTAAAAGAAATTCTTCCATTTTGCAAATCAAATATTTTCGGTTTACTAACAACTCTGTCTGTATCTGTATTAACTAATTCAAAGGAAAATTCTCCTCCGGCAATATAGGTAAAATCACCTTTCAAAAGGTAGATACCACCAGCCTTTACATCAGCATCAAAACTTGATGATGTTTGAACAGTTGCCCGCGTGCCTTCATCATAAGATTCATAGACAATTAGAACAGACATGTCTTGCTTTCCGGGAGCAACTAAAATCTCATCAATGGATACATCTTTGTTTTCTCCAATTTCTTTACTTAATGCCAACTTTCCACTGATTCGCAAAGCAATTAGGTTAGTGCGTTGAATCCACTTCCCCTTCGTATCAATTTGGATTGTAGCCAATTCGGATTTTGGCAAATCAGGTGCTTCATACTTTCCCTCGCGCATTAATATCGTCCCACACCCGAAAACTGATAGGGACAGCAGTGTTACTACTAATAGAATAGAAATCTGCGATTGAATGATAGGTTTCTGTTTAATCACACTGTTAATAGCATAGTGTTGTCTGTGCTTTTTATTTCTCATTTGCGTTTTCTCCTATAAGTTTAAACAGATCTATAGTTTGGACAATTCTTGCCTCATGAAAGTTGAGTTTCAACGGAAAATCTATTTTTTACGAGTTTAGCATATCAGTGGAACACCACGAAAATACTGCCCTCCAGCGGAGTGCTATGTTTATAGAAAACGATATGCCACATTTTCGCACTCCAGCGGATGTTATGTGTCGGAAATCACATACCGCTCCGCTGGAGCGGATGTGTCGTTCTATACTGTGGCTATAAACATATTGCTCCGCTGGAGCAAAGAGGGTTTCTGTTTTATTCGGTGTGCGTTGATTTGGCAACATAAACGGTGAACTAACTCTTATATCTACTCAGGTTTATAAAAATTGTCCAAACTATAGTAAACAGATCGCACTTGTAAAATTATATCACTTTAACAAATTCATCGTCAATACTTTTGCAATCATGGTCAGGGTTATCCAGGGTATGTAAAGTTTTTGTAGAAATATGCAGATAAAACCTGTAGGAGCAATCTCCGAATCGCGACCTGTCGGGAATCCAAATCAAGAAATCAACGCTATAAATGCCATTTAGGCATTTGGCCAAATCAACGCTGAATGCGCGTATGGCATTCAGCGGGTATGAATGCCTTTTGGCATTCCCCGGAGTTCCCTCCTACAAAATATATTCGGTTTAATAACCAAAACTTACACACCCATTTATCCATTACGAACTTTTTTGGCTTCAATAGGTCTAATTTATAGAACCCAAATGCATGGCATAATGCTTTCCAGTTGCACTACACACTGATTTATGGTATCCTATTTAAACACACTGATGTTTGATTCAAATAACCATTTCCAGTAAAACACATCAAAAAACTAAAAGACACTACGCCCAAATTACAACTACCACAATTTTGATAGCAAAAATGAAAATAGATTCCTTTTCTAATCTTGATACCTTTGTCAATAAACGTGTAAAAGAGTTATTTGTCGCGCAATCCAATAGACCTGCTGCTTTGAAGGACATAAGTCTTTCTCGACTAACACCATTTCACCGAGCTTTACTTGTTGCAGATGGAACCGTTACACGTTTTATTGAAGCATATAAGTTGTCACCGATGCAAGTAGTCCTATTATACCAAGCAAGACGGACACTTCATAACAAACACTTCTGGCTTGACCTCCCAACAGGCGGTAATATTATCGCACGAGAAGTTGTTCTGCAGACACCTTCCACAGAAAATCAAACTCCGAAAATCCATGCTTATGCTGTGTCTCAAATTGTTCATGAACGTTTACCCCAAAGCGTTGTGGAAGGTTTGGAAGCAGGTATAAAAGGTTTAGGAACCCTTTTGCAACACAACCAATTGGAAACCCGTCGTGATTTGCTTTGGTGGGGTGTTGAACAAGCAACCGGATTGCCAAGTAGCATTGCACATTTTGAGGGACAACCTTTTCTCAGTCGCACCTATAGAATTGTTTCTAACGGGCATCCTCTTATGCTTATAACTGAGAAATTTCCACTTGACGATTTATAATCAGCATAGATTCACAACCTACTGCCCCAAGGTCGTGCTTGTTTGATTGATATTTTACCATCTTTCGTAATCTTGAATTCAATCTCCATAGCAAAGTCTTTCGTTTGGGATGAAGCACCGTATAACTGACTAAATTTGTTGTGAACCGTGCCAAGATAGAGATTCAGTTCGCGCAGATACTTGTCCGTCAGAATTTGTTTGCCATCTGAGGTCCGATTGGAAGTTGACACAACCCTATAGTTATTGCTATCCCACCAATCCAACAAAATCTCTTCTGGAATGGATTGATCTTCTGGGTTCGTCACAAGGTTTTCACCTACTTGTGTGTTGAGGTAGTAATTTCCTTCAGTTTGATACACGACATCATCGGTTACTGCTACACCATTTGCCGTTTCGTTTTCAAAATTTGGATGTACAAGCACACCCATAGCCGTAGTTAAATGGTCAATACGAAAGAAATCGCGCGCTTCAAATGCACGAAAATTCCAAAGGCTTGCATAGACTTGTTTAATTGACTTTGATAGATGTCCTTCGTCTGGATTGTGTGTGAAAGAATCATATAAACCTGCACCGCTAAACCCAGGTAAATCTTCGTTATTTGTGCTGGAGCGACATCGGAGAGAAGTCCCGTCCGGGAATGAATTTTGTAAATCTGAAAGGGCACGCATCATCCACGCTGGCATTTTTCCGTTCTCAATCTCTGCCCTAAACTTTATTAGTTCTGCTTCCTTCGTGTCATGTGAATTCTGAAAATCAGGATCCTTAAGTAGTGCCTCAATCTTTTTATAAAAGCCGTTATGCTTCATGAACTCATCGTAGAAATAGAACGGCACTCCAAATCCGTTGGGTACGGTGCCCTCAGAAAATCCAAACGTCCTTAGTGTTGCAACGTTGGCTGTTTTTACCCCAAAACTTGAGGAGTCTGTGAATCCAATTTCATCAAGCGGTAATATCTTTTTAACAGAAAGATCGCGTGTAGGTTTTTGTGTTTTAGCGGGACGTAAATCTGCAAAATGAGTTTCTACCTCTTTACGGGTTGCCTCTCTAATTTCAAAACCATCTGCGTTTACCCTGTAGTAGACATATTTTCCGATGAATGGTGCAATTAATCTATTTTCCCACGCTTTGGTAATGAATGCGTTGGGAACTTTGTCCTGAATGGCCCGTAGATTGACATGTGAAAGCGGCGTTTGCCTCACACCTGTGATAATTCCCGCAACTCTCGGCATCTCGTTTGGTAAGGTCTTGCATATTACGATGTCGCGTGGTGTAGGACGTTCGTTTGCTTCCAATACACGCAGCCGACCATACGACTCAACCTGATTTAGTGGAAGGTAGCCAACATTCGCGTAAAGGTCGTCCTCAAAATAGACTGGAAATTCAGCCTTGTCATATAACGTCTTCTCACGGTTATAAATATTAATTGCACCCCACAACGGACAATATCCCAACCTGTTTTTGAGTATTGGCATTTTTGCTACAAGCAGGTCGTGTACAAGTTTAATTTTTTCAAACGGAAAAGCATCGTTTGGATTAAACTCAAAAGTGTAAACCCCGGGTTCACCGTTCGGTGCGGTAAAAAGTGGACGGTAGCTAAGCACGCCCCGCATCTGTCCTTGACCTCTACCTAAACCAGCAGCCTGCATGAAACTCCCATGAGAACGGTGTGTCTTTGTGTTCATAAAATAAAGTTGTGGATTCTGTGTATGGGTATTTTCAACCTGAATTTTTACAAACTCAATTCCAGCAAGTTGAGTGTCAATACGGACCTCTGTTCCTTGATATGACAACTTTTTGAAAGTTTCCCGATCAGGAATTGTCGCTGTGCCATCCTTAAAGTCAACTTGTTCTGGTTTTAGGCGCGGTCCTGAAGGTTCTCTTGAGCCACGTCCTCTGCTAAATCCACCCCTCCCGCGAGATCGGTCACTTCTGCCACTGACCATTTCACGAATCTCGTTCTCACTGAATTGGACATCTCTGGCATTTTCTATCCTCACGACTCTCACCATGAGTTCCTTTTCAGATGTACTTAGTTCGCCATTGCCATCAAGGTCGAATCGTTTTTCATCTTTTGAGAGGGTTTCTTCTGCCCCAGTGTTTAGGACAACTATCATGGAAAAAATCAGTACTAAAGTGGAAATAATTATGTTGTTTTTAAGTTTCATGGTTTTCCTCAATAATCTTGGAATTTCGAAATTAATCATATTTTCTTGTCACATTAGGCAAATGAGTGTTGAATTTGTTCAAAAAAATACCTTATCTGTCTTTGAATGTGAATATTTTCGTAGATTAAACTCAGGGTTATTCAGTTTTAAGAGTTTTCTGGTATTGAGACTTACTGAAAGTTAATACCCAGAAACATGAACATTGTTCTTTAGTCCCGTAGGGACGCTATGTTTATAGAAAACGAGTACCCCTTCCAGTTTTTTAGTCCCGCTGAATGCCATAAGACGAATGCGCGTATGGCATTCAGCGGGACTAAAGACACGGACAAGATGGTAACATATTAAATTAACGTCATAGCAAAAAAACATCAAAAATATTGAAAACTGAATAACCCTGGATTAAACTTGATTTTATTTTATGAATTGGTGAATCTGTGATATGATATACTGCACAGTTAAGCTTTTGAGATTGCATCTGCGAGGAGATTTTATCATGTTCAAGTTTAAAAATTTGAGATATTGGTTTATACTAACCCTCTTTCTGACATTTGTTATTGGTCCTCTCTGTTTTGCTCAAGATAAACACACTGTTCTACTGTATACATTTGAAACCGGTAAGGGAAATACTGTCAAGGACCTCTCTGGAAGCGGAAATGATGGTAAACTCATGGGGAGTCCGAGGTGGGGTGAAGGCAAACCCGGCGGCGGGCTAATCTTCGGTGGAAACGGCCCAAGAGACTTTGTGGAAATTCCTGATAGCGATAGTCTTGATTTGGTTGACGGACTTACCGTGGAGATGTGGGTTTTTCTGGATTCTCCGTCAACCGCTGGCGGTACAGGTGCAACTAAAGAGTCTACCTATAAAGTAGGTCCTCGGAGCGACCAAAAAGTCCTGCTCCGCATGACAACGGATTCTAAAGCCTGGGGCAGTGCGGTTGTAATCGGAAAAAAGGAGCTACCGCTTAAGACTTGGGTGCATATTGCTGGCACTTATGATGCAAAGTCCGGTGAAGGTAAGATTTACATTGATGGAGAAATAGATAACGAAGACAACATTGGTGGAAAGATTACGCCGAATAACGATAAACTTTGGCTCGGACGGGGTGCTGGACCATTCCTTGATGGTAAGATGGATGAAGTGCGCATTTCTAACATCGCTCGCTCACAAGGAGAAATAAAACAGTTGATAAACATTGGCATCGCCGGTGTGCTCTCGGTGTCGTCTCAAGATAAATTAACAACGACCTGGGGGCAACTCAAATCGCGTTTTGTTACACATTATAGTGGATTCCACAATTAACTTTACATCTGAACTGTGAATCAACGCTGAATGCGCTTGGCGGAATGCGCGTTTGGCATTTGGTGGGAGGGAACTCCGATTCCCGACTATTAGTGGTATCGTCGCGATTCGGAGATCGAAATCAACGGTATGAATCATGGAGCATGCCACAAGCATGCTTCTTTAGGCATTCACCGCCTACAGAATATATATATACGACTTGTGCCAGTTAACTGATTGTTTTTGTTGTTTTCACGAATTTTGGGTTTTGTGCTATAAACATATCGTCCCTACGGGACTAAAGAGCATTTGTTTGGTGTTTTCTATAAACATATCGTCCCTACGGGACTAAAGAACAAATCATCTTTTCAAATCCACTGAGAAAAAACGTTTAATGTGAAGAAACATATTACAATTAGTTATTTAGCACAACTCGTTATATATATGAACTTATTACGTAATTTACTATAACTACTTTTTAGTGCGGAAATTCTATGAAAAGTGTTGCCAAAAATTCGTCCGTTACATGACGATTGTAAACACGTGCTGAAATTACGGAACCGTAGATGTTGCCTACATAGAAAATGCCACTGAGTGTGCCAAGTGTCCATCCTTTCACAGACGAAAGTCCATCTCTACGGAAGCCATCGTAAGCCTGCCAACCTGTTAAGCCTACGGTGAGGAGAGAATTCAGCGCATCACCAACACGACCGGTATAGATTCGTCCTGTGCCCGGTACAATTGCGGAGAAAAAACCGGCTAAAAATGGACTACGGGTAGGTAGTTTGGCTCCTTGTGTGGCATATTTGTTATATACCGCTGCTTTTTCCCTAACTGCCAACACGTCCGATTTCTGCAATGCATTGAATATCTTTTCAGCCTCAAACCACTGCCTTTGCATTAGGTAAGATAGTCCAATTAGTTGGCGTAATTCGGCACGATAATGAACATCTGTTATACGTGGTAGAGATGCGTTAAGATAATTTGCCGATTTCCCGTACTGTTCCATTAGAAAATAGGAAACACCAATTTGATAATAAGTGCTACTCACCAACTTACTGTTCGGAGATTCTTTTAGAAATGTTTTAAATATTTGGATAGCTTGGTCAGTTTTTCCACCAAAGCGATAACAGAGGGCAATCCTATATAGAATTGTTTCTCGTTCCCTCGGTTTATAAAAAAGGTAGCGTTGATATTCACCTACAGCGCGGATGTAATCGCCCTGCTCATATAGATGATCAGCAAATTTGAGGACATTTTCAGGGCTGTAATAGTTGATCGACTCTTCAGAATTTGCAAAACATAACAACGCGGTATTGAAAAGTATAATGAGCAAAAATCCCCATATCTGTTTAGTGGTCATAATCTGTAACTGGGTCTATGTACTTTCCTGTACTTGGGTCTTTATGATAGTGTGTAGATTCTAAACCGTTGCATCGGATTAGCCTGTCAGCAGTGAGGAGGATACCGCGTAGCATACCGAATTCCTGTATACATGCCATGCCGAAATGCGAACAAGTCGGTGTGAAGTTGCACGACGGACCGTCTTGACTTGAGATGAATTTTTGATATAGGCGAATTAGACCTGTAGCGGCAAACTTTAACTCTGAAGTTTCCAGAGGATTAAAGTGACTAACATTTTGGGGTATTTCTTTTATAATGGGATTGACTATAATGGGATTGACTTTTAGGATAAAAGCAAGATCGCTTGCTTCTCCTGCATAGGAAGATGTGGAAAGCGTAATAACAATTAAGCACACAGTACAGAAAGGGACGATTTTTCGGTTAACAAAGCAATTTACCATTTGACCTCCTTGACTTTTACAGATTCAGGGATTTTAAAATTTAGAATTGGATTTTGTGTTTTCTCGTTCACTTGTGGGTTACTATAGATAATCGTTTCAAACTGTAACACTTCAGACTTCGCACCATACGTACTCGATGTAACCTTCATCGGGATATAGTTGATGCCGATTTTGCTGTGGTCCTGATAAAACGATCTTGCGATAATATGTCCCTTAGGGTTCTTAACTTCAGCCGAGATAAGTTTATCATCGTGCATACCTAAGATGACAGTTCCGAGTTGATCTTTGGCTTTTTCAGGCGGTTTCCAGTAAGTATAGAGTACTTCGTCTGCAATGTCATGTTTGTTCAAAGAATATCCGATTGCGGTCAATCCGTACTCTGCTTGTGTGGATTGGAGTATGGATTCAATAAAAGGGAGCGGAATGCGTCCCTCGGAAACGAAACGGAATGCTTGTTTTTCTTTAGGATAATAAATTTCTAACACTTTATCCTTCACGACCATTATCTGCTTAAGTGGTTTTGTGACTTGAACGACAACTCGTGCTGCTTTTATATCGTAGTGGAGTGTGCCTGCGATATGTTCTGTCTTGTCGTTCTCGGTTAGTTCACGCGTGAAGTCCAAAGAAAGAGTATTTAAAGGCGCGGCGTGAAGTGAGAATCCTAAGAAAAGCAAAAATAAAAACGGTGCTACCAGTCCAATGTTTTTTTGCATCTGTATTACAAATGTCAGAACGGTAAACATCTAAAGTTATTACTGTGTTGAAAATTGTATTTCATCCAACCTTATTCCAATTCCCATCCCAACAGCTATCAACCCAACTGCAGCACCACCACTGAGACATCCTGCAGATGCCCAACTGGCTTGAGCACTTCCTCTTTTTGTTTTGTAGGTTGATGTGTAAATATCTACATATTCTGGCGTTCTTCCAATCAGTCGTGAAACGGGAGGTGCAGGTCGATAGAAATAGGTTCCCGTAAGACCAACTGGCGGTAAAAGACAGCTGTACCATCCAGGCAAAGGTAGAAATACGAGTCCAGAAATAAGACAACCCGTCCCAAACCATTGAGGTTTGTTGACATCTTTATTTGCATCTGCTGTTGCATCTGCCTCAGCTTGTGCCACGACTAAATTTCGCTGGGCAAGCGCCGTAAAAGGCATACTAAAAGTTAACAATACTACCCAAAAAACTAAAACATAGAATATTAAATTTATTTTCATAGTGATTTCTCCTTAATGGATTACATATTTAAGATTACCTTTTTGAAAAAAAGAAGGTTTAATTAGTTCCGAAATACCTACTCAGTTAGTTCCAATTTTGTGCGTATGGCTTGACGCACCTCCTCACAGATTTGCATTGCATGTTGTGTATTCTCAGCTGTCGCCGAATCACCGGGATAGCGCGAATCTACCGCATAAGTGGATATTATTTTAAAGTCCGGTTTCCAAGTTTGCCAAGTAGATTCAGTCGGCACAACCAGATCCAATAATTCTTGAAGGTCATGTGTTTTTGAAAAAGAGATATTTGCCTCCTGCAGCCATGCCTTTAGATATTTTTCTATACACTGTTGAACATGAAAACAGATAATATCATGCAGCGGATTTGATGCCTGTAGAAGTTGTTGGACAGCGGCATAATCGTTTTCAGCTTTTTCTATCCATTCCAGTGTTAAGGGATTCATATTACCTTTTTCTTTTATGACAGGATTCGGCACTTCTTTCTGCTTTTCTATATTGTAATGTGCATTGGGACCGTGAAGTAACTCACCTTTTTCCGTAATCTCGCGAAGAAACCAATCGTTATACGAGACACGATACGCTATCTCTTCCGGTGAACGGACTAACAGGTCCATACTGAAACGATACGGAATTCGTTGGCGTATCTCTACAGCTTTGTTGCGAAACTCTGATTTCGGAATAGGCATTACGACAAGCAGATCTACATCTGAGTCTTCCGTGGGTGTGCCGTAAGCATAGGAACCAAAGAGGATAACTTGTAACGGCGCAAATTCGCGCACGATGTCGTCACACGTCGCTTGTATCTCTTGTCGACTAACCATGTGATTACTCCTTCTATTACCGATTCGAAAACAAGTAAATCACAACTCTATTCCAACAGTCTCTAAATCAAAACAGCCAACATCCTGCTCTACCGGGAACATAATGCTGAGAGAAAAAGATACCAATTGTAATAGGCATCATATCTTGTTCTGGTAATGAGAAGAAAGGTCTATCTATACGCAATTCAAGTTTTAGACGACTCTTTGTAAGGCGGAGCATTGAGATGCCGCCGACAAAATAAGCCCCTAAACCGTTATCGTCTCCTGAATCATAATCGTAATCGTAATAATAATCATCTTCGTAGTACCAATCATCATAACTTCCACCAAAGATTGAGAGTCCGCCTCCTATATAGGGTGAAATATTCTGTTTATTGAAGAAGTAACGTGCACCAATTGACCAAGAACCGAATGAATATTCGTCTCCGAAACTGCCTCGAAATTCTGTACCTACAGCATACTTTGGTGTCTCATAAGACCACCCGAATTCATAACCGGGTTCAGCAGCAGCGTCAGTTCCTGGTATAAAGGCACCGAAGATTCCCATATTCCAGAGAGATTCCCCATCCATTTTCCGAAGTCCGCGTGCCTCCTGTTCTGTGACGGTCTCAAGGTCGGCAGTAGAAGCTATAGGTTTATTATGAACAAGAGCATCAACCAACCTTGGTGCTGCGGCGATCATCTCCTCAATATTAGCAATCCAAAGTTGCTTCTCAATTACAACCGTTCCAAGTGAATTTATCTGACTCAGATGAACCAGTACCTTTTCACCTAAACGGCGGAAAGTAACGCGATATATATTTCCGGATGTAGTTACTTCAAAAACCGGATCGTTGACAGCAATACCAAGTTTTCGGAATTCTGCAGCGATCAACATCGCCGCACTCTGTGCATCAACATCATCAATTCCTGCATTGTCTGCAATGAATAATTCAGCAGCCTCAACTTGTGTTGATGTGGATGCAGAACTTTGTTGAGCGTAAGTAGTAAAGGGGAAGACACATATTAGCGTTAGTATGAAAAAGTTTAAGATATGAGACATTGCAGTGATTTTCATTTTTTCTCCTTGCTGATTTTTTACATTGATAAGAGCAAATTTGTGTGATTTCAAGATAGATACACTTCTTGTGAAATTATAGTGATTTCAGTTATGTTTAGTAGTAATTCGGTTATGTTTTCTTTAAAGAATTCAAATTGAGTCTACCTTTGTATACTTCGTTGTACCTCTCTCATTATCTCTTGTTGTGCTGAAAAGATGAAACTGAAAAGAACGACTACGAGGATAATAACTAAAATAACGCTTATGATAAAACCGATAAGGGCGGAAGTAAGCTGAATCTGGCGAGCTTTGGCTTTATAAGCCGCTGTGTAAAACAGTACCTCGTCCTCCGATTTTTCCATTAACCGGATAGCAGGTGGGGAAGGTTCATAAACGTAAGCGGTGATAAGTCCTATGACGTTTAATGCTAAACCAGCAACTAACCAGAGCAATTTGTTGACATCGTTTTGTGCATCTTGTTCAGCGGTAATTTGTATGTTGTGGCGATTAGCATTCATTTTTTATCCTCTGTTCAAGGCACTTTTTACACATCCTGATGATAATTTTCCAAGATTTTATACTTTAGCAATTGAGCGACTCAAACTAAATGAATAAAGAAGAAAGTTAGCACAGCCGGAATAATAAAACCTACCAAGGCATAGTTAAGCTGAATTGTTCTTGCCCTGGTTTTATAAGTATCTGTGTAAAACGTAATGTATTCCTCTGACTTATCCAACAGACGAGTTGCAGGCGGGGTTGGCTGATAGACGATAGCAATGAGTATTCCTATTATATTTGCGAAAAGACCTATAACAATCCATAGAAATTTGCTGACATCACTTTGGACATCCTGTTCAGCAGTAATCTCTGCTTGGTGTTGATCATTATTCATGTTTCAGTTCTCATTTCAGAAATGTTCAAACTAAAAGCACAAATTAAATTTTACCTGAACTTTAGTTAGAACATCAACACTATTTTAGATTACTAAATTTCAATTGCCCGACGTTCCACTGTTGCCCTACGCGCGGCATCAATAATAGCGAGATTGTGGTATGCTTTCTCGGCACTGATAGGTAATGCTTTGCCCTCAGCAAGAGCATTAAAGGTTGCGGTAAAATATCCAGCGTGTCCACTGGAATCCTTGAGTCCTTCTTCATCAAGGTCGGGAAGTTCTAATTGTTTCCAACCTTCTGCTCTGGTAAAACGGCGAAGTGCCTCGCGAACATTGTAGCGATGTTTGACACGTAATGACCCGTTTTCAGCATGCACTTCACACCAACCGAAATCATCAGCTGGAACACTCCATGCACCAGAGACGGTTGTGACAGCACCATTTTCATGTTCACACAACAGCATGGCAAAGTCATCAACATCAATGTCCAAAACCATCGTGTGCACACGTGCTTCAACGTAGCGTACAGGGGATTGCACTAAAGTACAGACAGAATAAATTTCATGGTAACTTGTATCACTTATACAACCGCCGCCCTTTGCCTTACTTGCACGCCATGCAAACGCTGGATTCGGATGGTTAGCATTAAAATCAGTTGATCTTAATCCCATCCCGGTGCTTCGTCCGAAATAAGTTTCGCCGATTTCGGGCAATAGTGCAATTGCCGATTGCATCCCCGCAGTATAGAGGTAGTTATGCACTATTGTGTAAGGCACATTGTTGTGATTGACTGCCTCCATAATACTATTTGCCTCTTCAAGGCTTGTCGCCATAGGCTTTTCGGAGACAATCGCCACTCCCGCACTTGCTGATTCTATCACCTGTTCTGCGTGAAGTGAATGTGGTGTCGCAATTACTACTGCATCAATATCGGCTTTTGCCAACATCTCACGGTAATCTGTATATCGGTTTTGTTCTGGCACATCAAATTGATCGCCAACTACTTGAAGATTTTCTGGGACAACATCTGCAAGGGCAGATACCTTTATGGTTTCTGTTTCTGAAAGAGCAAGGTAAGCACGCGCATGTGTTTTTTGGACGATGCCACCACAGCCAATTAGACCTAAACGAATCGTTTTTTTCATTGTATTTCTCCTTCTTTAGAGTTTAGCACATTTTGCCTTTATGTCAAACAATTTTGTAACAACCGATTTGAAAATATGCTATAATGGTTGCATATATCTAAAAGAAAAGGAACTATCATGAGTCAAGAAGAACAAAAAGATTCTGAAGAGAGTACGTCTGAGGACAAAGATAAGTCTATACCTGAGGATAAACTCTCTGTTACACATCATAGTGTTACGATCAATGGCAAAGAACTCAACTATACGGCAACAACAGGCACGCTTGTTTTGAAAGTGGAAGACGAAAAAGAGGGTGAGAAGCCGAAGGCATCTATATTCTTCATAGCCTATACTTTAGATGATGTAGAGGATGCCTCAAAACGTCCGATAACCTTTTCGTTCAACGGCGGTCCTGGTTCATCGTCTGTTTGGTTGCATTTAGGTGTGTTAGGTCCCCGTCGTGTCAAACCGGATGAGGATGGCAATCCACCTCAGCCCCCGTATGAGCTCACAAATAACGAGTTTTCCATTTTGGATAAGACTGATTTGGTATTCATTGATCCTGTAAGTACGGGTTTTAGTAGGGCAGTACCAGGAGAAGAAGCGAAGCAGTTCCACGGTTTTCAGCGGGATATTGAATCGGTTGGTGATTTTATACTGCTGTATTTAGGACGTTACAAGCGGTGGCGTTCACCTAAATTCCTCATCGGTGAAAGTTATGGCACAACGCGGGCATGTGGGTTATCTGGCTATCTTCAAGATCGGCACGGCACTTATCTCAACGGAATCATGCTTGTATCCGTAGTGCTGAATTTTCAGACAATTCGGTTTGCGGCGGGGAACGATTTACCTTATATCCTCTTTTTACCAACCTATACAGCAACAGCGTTTTGGCATAACAAACTCAGTGAGTTGGAGACTTCAAAAAAGGGTAGTCTTGAAAAACTTTTAGATGAAGTCAGAGAATTTGCTATCGGTGATTACACTGTTGCTTTGATGCAGGGTTCAGCTCTGTCTGATCGTAGGAGACAAGCGATTGTTAAGAAATTGGCAACGTATACCGGATTGACACCTGATTACATTGAAAAGACCGATTTGCGGATAAAAATTAATAGGTTCTGTAAGGAGTTACTCCGAGAAGAAGGGCAGACGGTGGGTCGTTTTGATAGCCGTTTTAAAGGTATTGACCGAGATTCAGCGGGTGAGAACTACGAATATGACCCAAGTTCGGCAGTGATTCAAGGTGCTTATACTGCGACGCTAAACGACTACGTGCGGGTTGACCTTGAGTTTGAGAGTGATTTGCCTTATGAGATCCTAAGCAGACGCGTGCATCCGTGGGACTACGGCGGACATCAGAACGAGTATGTGAACGTTGCCGATACGCTGCGAAAGGCGATGACGACTAATCCGTCCTTGAAAGTTTATGTTGCAAGTGGCTATTACGATTTGGCTACGCCGTTTTTGGCAACAGAATACACGTTTAGTCATCTCGGTTTGGACAAATCTCTGCAGGATAATATTACGATGGCTTACTACGGCGCGGGACACATGATGTATATTGACATGGATGAATTGGAAAAGATGAAAAAAGATATGGATGCATACCTTGATGCTACGCTTTCCGATTTATAGATGCTGTCGTCACGCACTGAGGAATTACTAAGGCAGGCATGAGTTACCAGAGAGACTTTGAAAAAAGATTGAACGTAGCGGTCGTTGGTGTTGGTTCGCATGCATATCGGAATGTTTTGCCAACGATGACATTTTTTCCTGTTCGGCTAAAAGCATTTTGTGATGTCAACATTGAACGTGCCAAACTGACTGCCGAACAGTACGGTGTGAAGGCGTGTTACGAAAACATGGCAGACATGTTTCGGCACGAGGAATTAGACGCAGTATTTCTCTGTGTTCCGCCGCGCCTGCATCCTGAACTGACCTGTGAGGCGTTAGACGCGGGTTTGCATGTGTGGTTAGAAAAACCACCAGGTATGTTCGCAAGTGAAGTTGAGGAGATGATTCGCCACCGAAAAGACAGGGTTGTGGTTGTCGGGTTTAAAAAGGCGTTCATGCCTGCCACACAGAAAATCATTGAAATTTTTGGGACAGAAGAATATGGGCCTCTACGGACACTATTAGGTATTTACCCGATGACTATTCCGAGTGAGGGAAAGCGCGTTCTTCGTGAGGGTGAACATACTAACTGGCTTCAAAATGGAGTGCATCCGTTATCACTACTGTTGGCAGTTGGTGGGAAGGTATCATCTGTGACGGTGCATCGAGGGAAAAGCGGCGGTGGCGTGTGTGTCATAGAATTTGCCAGTGGAGTACTCGGAAACTTCCATCTTGCAGATGGAGCGAGGCACGGACAACCTTCTGAACTCTACCAATTCTTTGGTAACGGTTGTCATGCGGAAATTCGGAACGGCACGAGTGTTTTGCTACAACGAGGCATGCAGTTCAACTATAGCGGCAGCACAAGTTTTGTGTCTGAAGGCTTTGATAGCGGCGCCATCGTTTGGGAGCCACAAAACAGTCTCGGAACACTTGAAAATAAAGGGCTGTTCATACAGGGTTTTTATCAAGAGATGCGGTATTTCTGTGATTGCATTCTGGAGGGGAAACCTGCTGAGCAAGGGTCTCTTGAATTTGCATTAGAAGTGATGAAGGTGTATGAGGCGGGGCTTCGTTCGGAGGGTGAAACCGTCAGCGTTCTGTAAAAGTTGAAGTTGTTCACATCTACCTACAAAGAGAAGGTTATATGACAACAGTATCCCTCAGACCAATCACACAGACAAACTTTCATGAGTGTATTTCCCTAAAGGTTGCTGATAATCAAAAGAAATTTGTTGCCACCAATGTTCAATCTCTTGCCGAAGCGTTTGTCAATCCGACATATCATCCCTTCGGCGTCTATGATTCAGAAGCTCATTACCAATCGAATCCGTCAATGGTAGGATTCATCATGTATGAACTTACTGACGCTGTCGGTTTCATCTTACGCTTGATGATAGGTGAAAAGTTTCAAAGAAAGGGTTATGGTCGGGCAGCTACGATTGAAGTTATACGAAGATTGAAATTACATCCTGAAGTTGAGCGGATTGCGACAAGCCATGTCAGGGAAAATGAAGCTGCCGCGCGACTCTATGAAAGTTTAGGATTTGTTGATTGGGAACATGAATTAAGGGGTGATGAGTATTCTGGTGAAAGGTATCTGATTCTTGAAAAAGGCAGTAGTTGAGCGGATGGAGGGATTAGTTGACTTATAAAAAAACCGTTGTAAGTTTAAACTATTCTGGAGCAAATGTTAACGAAATTGACTTGTCGTAATTTCAAAAGGTTTGGGGAGGTAGAAGTAGAATTAGGGAATCCGGTTGTCTTTATCGGTCCAAATAATTCTGGCAAAACGACAGCATTACAGGCTCTGACTTTGTGGGAAATAGGACTCAAACGATGGAACGAGCATCATAAAGGAAAACCGAATTCGGTAAAGCGTCCAGGGGTTATTATCAATAGACTCCATCTCCTCTCTGTTCCCGTTCCAAGTGCACGTTTGCTCTGGCGAAACTTGCAAGTCCGTGACGCGGAGAAGATTAACGGTAAACAACAAACCCAAAACATCCGCATAGATATTATTGTTGACGGTATTACTAATGGTAAAAACTGGAAATGCGGTTTGGAATTCGATTATGCCAATCGAGAGTCTTTTTACTGTCGCCCCTTGAGAACATTAGAAGATAATGGTTCGGTAGCCGAGCGAATGGTTATTCCTGACGAAATAGGTAATTTTTCTGTTGTCTATCTTCCTCCGATGTCCGGTCTGGCATCCAATGAAATCCGATTAGAGCAAGGAACAATTGATGTCCGGATAGGAGAGGGACGTACTGCAGAAGTTTTACGCAACCTATGCTATCAGGTTTCACAGAATGCAGAAACGTGGAAAAAATTCTGCGATCAGATTCGTGTGTTATTTGGCGTTCAACTTGATAAACCGGATTATATTAAAGAACGTGGAGAGTTTGTAATGACCTATCTTGATGAATCTGGTATCCCTCTTGATCTGTCTTCATCAGGCCGTGGATTACAACAAACGCTATTATTACTTGCCTATATCGCCGCACATCCTGGGTCTGTTCTCCTGCTTGATGAACCGGATGCCCACCTTGAAATTCTTCGACAACGACAAATTTACCAAGTGCTGACGGAATTAGCAAGAGAGCATGACAGTCAAATTGTAATCGCGAGTCATTCTGAGGTAATTCTCAACGAGGCAGCAAAACGTGATGTTGTGATCGCGTTTCTCGGTAAACCGCATCGGATTGATGACCGTGGGAGCCAACTATTGAAATCACTGGGGTCAATTGGTTCTGAGCAGTACTATCAGGCAGAACAACAAGGATGGGTTCTCTATCTTGAAGGTGCTACCGATCTTCCAATTTTGCAAACATTTGCCCAGCAGCTTAATCATCCTGCCCAAACTGTACTAGAATCACCTTATGTACACTATGTTAGCAATCAGCCTCGAGAAGCTCGTAAACATTTTTATGGCTTGCGTGAGGCAAAACCAGATTTAGTAGGATTTTGCCTCTTTGATCGGATTGATAAAAAACTTCGTACACGATCTGAATTAACGGAATACGCCTGGGAGTGTCGTGAAATTGAAAATTATATTGTTTCCAGTAAACATGTTCTAATCACTTGGGCACACAATGCAGCAGCAGAACACACTGGCGACACATTGACCTCAGAAGATTGTATATCTATAATGGAGGAACAGATTACAGAAATTGAAAAAGCCCGAGAAACACTTGGTCAACAATCACCTTGGTCGCCAAATACAAAAGTCAGTACTGAATTTCTGGATCCGCTGTTCACCTCATTTTTCAAAAAACTTGGGTTACCTAACCTCATGCAAAAAACGAATTACCACACTTTAGTCCAATTTGTTCAAGCGGATCAAATTGACCCAGAAGTTACTGACGTACTTGATGCTATTCTTGAAGTTGCCAACAAGGCGAAACCGTTGGGCACTCTGTAAGATGGAGGAAAATGTGGAATATAGAAGGCTTGGCAAAAGTGGTCTGAAGGTATCTGAAATCTGTTTAGGCACGATGACATTCGGTCATGGCGCGGATGAAGTAGAATCTAAACGTATGGTACATCTCGCGTGGGATGCTGGCGTGAATTTCTTTGATACCGCCAATTCGTATGGCGAAGGTGAATCGGAGGTGTTGCTCGGCAAGGCACTCAAAGGCAGACGGCGCGATGCTATTGTAGCGACAAAATTCTTCAATCCGATGGGTTCGGGTCCTAACGATTCTGGAATGTCTCGCGTGCATATCATGCAGGCGATTGACGATAGCCTCAAGCGACTGCAGATGGAGTATGTAGACATCTACTATATTCACCACGTTGATACACAAACGCCTTTAGAGGAAATGCTCCGCGCGTTAGACGACCTTGTTCGTCAGGGAAAAGTGCGCTATACTGCTTGCAGTAACTATCAAGCATGGCGGTTATCCGAAGCATTATGGCTAAGCGATTCGCTAAACTTGGCAAAGTTTGCGTGTTATCAACCACAATATAGCCTCGTTGTGCGGGATATAGAGCAGGAATTGGTGCCACTCTGTGAACACAAGGGATTAGGTGTTGTTGTGTGGAGTCCGTTAGCCGGTGGATTTCTCTCTGGCAAATACAAACCCGGAGAACGCACGCAAGCGGAATCACGGTCAGCAGAGGGTTGGGCGTTCCCACAACGCTATTTTGCTGCAAACGCAGATGAGACGTTACAAACCCTCTTTGAGGTTGCAGAGAAATTGGGTCATAGTCCTGCCCAGGTTGCACTCCGATGGGTACTTGAACAGCCAGCGATGACCTCTGTGATTGTCGGAGCACGACACGCAGCGCATTTGCAAGATAATCTCGGTGCAGCCGGATGGAAGTTAGAAGGAGAAGCGCTTCAAAGGCTAAACGAAGTTTCATATCTGCCTGATCGATACCCCGAAGCCATGGAAAAGAATATGCACGAACGGCGGGATAGTGCTGTTGATATGCCACTTAAGGTGTCTTGATGCGAATTTAATGCACCAAAATGAGTAATCTAAATAGAACAATCAACTTGACTTAAAAATGCGAACATATTCCTATCTAATTTGACTAAATCTATAGCGCCTATGTAATTTGGGGAGAGGGTCTATAGGTGATAATAATGTCCTTTGCATTACTTTTTATAACATTTCTAAATATGATATGACATTATTTCATAAATCGGTTGTCCGAATACAACACTCTCTTTGTAGGAGCGACTTCCCGGTCGCGACCAGGAGGTCGCTCCTACAAAGAGACTCAAAAATCGGAATGATACTTTGTCAATTAGAAATAGTATTAGGTATAGAAATTGAGTCGACATTATAAAGGAGGATTCCGATGAACAAGTGGAAAATTATCACAATCGTTGGTGTAGTTGTACTTGTCGTAGGAGCCGCAGTTATTATCGGACGCATGGTATTTGCTACTAAGGGAGACAGTGGCAATTCAGACGCGCCAGCAGTCCAAACAGCAACTGTACAACGGGGCGACATTGCTGTGACAATTGATGCTACAGGCACTATAAAGCCGTTGAATATCGTTGAAATCAGCTCAAAAGCGAGCGGGAAGATATTGAAGCTAAATGTTGACGCGGGCGATTATGTAGAGAAGGACGATGTCATCGCGATAATTGAAGACACCTATGTACAGATTAGTTTAGAGCAAGCAGAAGCGGATTTGAAAGCGGCGGAGGCACGTCTTCAACAGTCGGAAATTGACATTCAACTACAGAAGGAACAGTCTGAAATCCAAATTCGGCAATCCAGAGAATCGCTTGCAGAATCAAAGAAACGTTTAGAACAGATTAAGGAGCAAATTCGGCTTGAGAAAATAGCGAATAAACGCGGTGTAAAAGATTCAGAAAACAGTCTAAAGATTGCTAATCTCAGGTATAAATTACTGACTTCTGAAACAGTTCGGGAAGAAAATAAGAAGCGTGCAGAAGCCACTGTCACACAGGATAAGGTCAATCTCGATTTAGCAAAAACGGAGCATGAGCGGAATGTGAAGTTATTTGAGGAAGAACTTATCTCACAAGCATCGCTTGACACTTCGCAAGCACAATATCGTTCTGCGGAAGCGCGATACAAATCTGCTCAAGAACAACTTAAGTTAGTTGAAAAACCAGCGAGTGAAGTAGAACTTGAATTGGCACGGGCGGATATTAAAAAAGCTGAATTTGCCTTAGAAGTTGCTAAAGAGCGGATTGAAGCTGAGGCATCGCGTGATATGGATATTGAATTACAACAACAACGCATTTCACAGGCAGAAGACGCGTTGAAACTTGCAGAAACTAATAAGAAACAGATTGACAGAAAAGAACGTGACCTTCAGAGTGCGAAGGCATCGCTCAAACGGAGCCAAGGGCAACGCGACCTTAGACAAATTGAGTTTGAAGATACTATAATCAAGGCGCCTATTTCTGGCACAATTCTGGAAAAGAAGGTTGAAGAAGGGCAAGTTATCACTTCAAGGCTCTCATCAATTGCTTCTTCAGAAGGACAAACGTTGGTTGCAATGGCAGACTTGAATACTGTATTTGTTGTAACTGAGGTTGATGAAACTGACATCGGTAAGGTAAATATAGGACAGCCTGTGACGATTACGGTAGAAGCGTATCCAGACATGCCGTTTGAGGGACAAGTCTTGAAAATTGCACCTCTTGGACAGGTTATTCAGAACATCACAACTTTTGAAGTGACATCCGAGTTGAAAAATGTTGGTGCCATAGGTGCTACTGGTTCACGTCAAGGGATGCGTAGAGGCGCGGGTGGATGGCAAGGCGGACAAATGGGAGATTTGACAGATGAGCAACGAGAGCGTTTCCGTGCCATGCGTCAACAACGCCAAGCAGAAGGTGGGGATGAAAATCAGAATCAGACGCGTAGACCAGACCGTCAAGAACCTGCCACGCAACAACCTACTGAGCCTGCTGTCGCTCAGACAGAGGAAGAAAGTGAAGACGATTGGGGCACTCTTTTTGGTGGTCTTTTAGAAGAAACTCCTCCTGAGAACACGCCGGACATTACACAGCAACCAGAACCTGAATCAGCAAAGATGCCATTTCTCAAACCCGGTATGAACGCAAGTGTCCAAATTTCAGCTGTTAATAAAATAGGCATCTTAACGCTTCCATCCGAAGCCATCCTTGATATGCGCGGCAGGAAAATGGTCAGACCTATTGGAGAAGATGGACAACCCAGTCGTCCACAACCGATTGTAGTTGGAGTGAGTAGCTACGACAAGGTAGAAATCATTTCAGGACTTGCAGAAGGAGACATTGTCGCAATTGGCGTTTTCCAGAGAGGCAATAATGCCAGTGAAATGTTCAGGCGTATGATGCAGAATCCTGCTTCCACAGTGCGCCGAATGGGCGGCGGTGGCGGTCCTCCACGAGGTAGGTAGTGCAAGGAGGTAAACTATGAGCATCCTTGAAAGTCTTGCAAATGCTTTTCGCGGTTTATTAGCAAATAAACTCCGGTCACTATTGACAATGTTAGGCGTTATTATTGGTGTTGGTGCTATTATCACGACAACTTCAATTGGTGAAGGTGCAAAAGCAGATATTACGGAACGCATTCAGACATTAGGTGCAAACATCCTCGCTGTCCGTCCGGGACAAAGTATGTTTCGTGGACGCGGTTCTGCGGATGCACGAAGAACCTTAACTGTTGAAGATGCCGACATATTACGAGAACGGGGGCAGAATTTTTGGTATGTTACCCCTGAAATCGGTAGCCGAGCACAAATAAAATTCCTCAATAAAAATTCAAATACTACAATTATTGGGACTTCTCCTGAATACCTCATCACTGCAAATTTTACGATTGCGAATGGAAAGTTCTTCAGCGAAAACGACATCCGTTACCGAAAAAAAGTTTGTGTTCTCGGTAAAACCGTTGTGGACAATCTTTTTGATAAGAAAGATCCGGTAGGTAAGACGGTTAAGATTAGAAATATCGGTTTTCACGTTTTAGGTGTCATGAAGGAAAAAGGGGCAACAGGATTTCGAAATCCGGACGATCAGGTCTTTATACCCTATACCACTGCGATGAAACGAGTCTTTGGAGTTGAGCATTTGTCGAGTATCAGTTTGCAAGCCAAATCCGATAAACTCATTCAGGAAGCAGAAACAGAGGTAACAGAGTTACTACGCAAACAACATAAAATTCCTATAAATAAAGAGCCTGACTTTCACGTTCGCAATCAAGCAGAATTCATGGAGACTTTAGAAGAATCGAGCCAAACATTTACCAACATGATTTTAGGGATCGCCGTGGTATCATTACTTGTTGGCGGCATCGGGATTATGAACATTATGTTAGTCTCAGTTACAGAACGAACTAAAGAGATTGGTCTCCGTAAGGCTGTCGGGGCACAACGTTTGGATATTCTTTTTCAATTTCTTGTTGAATCTACCACGTTAGCTTTGATCGGCGGTCTTGTGGGTGTCGGTGTTGGAATAGCTGGTGCAGAAATGGTGCCATCACTTTGGGGATGGCGAACCGTCATCTCACCTGTTTACGGTTTTCTTTCCTTTGTAGTTAGTGCACTTGTTGGTGTATTCTTTGGTGCATATCCTGCGTGGAAAGCAGCTAAACTCCATCCGATTGATGCGCTTAGACACGACTAAATGAAATAGCAGTAAGGATAGAAGAACACTAAAATTCGGTTTTAAGATAACAAATGGAGGGATTGACATGTCAAAAGTTGCAGTGATTGCAGGTGTAGGTCCAGGTTTAGGCGCGGCGATTGCACGCAAATTCGCGAGCGAAGGATGCAACCTTGCATTACTCTCACGCTCATCCGCATACAGTATCAATTTATCCAATAGATTGGAAAAGACAGGTGTATCAGTTATCCCCATCCCAACAGACATTACAGATGCTAAACAAGTAGCCGCGAGTTTTAGCCAAATTCGTGAGGAATTAGGGGCCCCGGATATCTTAGTAAACCACGCAGGAAACGCGGCATGGGGAAACCTTTCTGAACTTACAGCGGAGGCATTTGAAAGTGCATGGCGCGTTTGCACACTCGGCGCGTTTCTCTGCATTAAGCAGGTAGTACCGGGCATGATTGAAAAAGGTGGTGGGACAATCCTATTTTCCGGTGCGACATCTGCTGTGCGCGGAAGAGCGGGTGCTATTGCTTTTAGCAGCGCAAAATACGCAATGCGAGGTTTAGCATCTTCGCTTGCTCGTGAAGTTGGACCGCAGGGAATCCATGTTGCACATATCATTATTGACGGTGTGATTGATACCCCTGGTGTACGGGAACGGTATCAGCTTGGAGAGGATGAACCGCTGCTTGCGCCAGATTCTATTGCTGACACCTATTGGGCATTGGTTCAACAAGAACGTAGTGCGTGGAGTTTTGAGGTGGATGTGCGTCCTCATAATGAGGAATTCTTCACATAATTTTAATAAAAGGAGATTACCATGGTGAGAACGACTATTACTTTTTTTATTTTCCTTATCGGGATTATGCTCTCTTTTTCGGACGCGATAGCTGAAACAAAATGGACTGTCCTACGGGATGACGATATTATCCGTAATGACGGCATTCAAGGGATGTTACATGATGTGCATTTTTGGGATAATCAAAACGGTTTAGTGGTTGGTGACAGCGGCTTAGTACTTAGAACAGCTGATGGTGGCAAGACTTGGACAAAGAAAGAAATCAATATGCGTCCCCCTGGTGCCGCCGCGGGACAGAGACCTGGTGCTGGAGGTGGTCCACCTTCCGGCTTCAGAGGCGGGGGTGCTCCCACACTCTATAATATCTATTTTGTGAATGAAAAGATTGGCTACATTACAGGGGCAAGAGGTGCGATTCTAAAAACTGAAGATGGCGGGAAAACATGGAATCGAAAAATAGCAAGAAGTGCAGCTGCGGGACAGAGTAATAACCCGCGCAGAGGTGGAATACGTGCCAACTTAATGGGAATTCAGATGATTAGTGAGACTATCGGTTTCATCGCTGGCTCAGAGAACACTATTCTTAAGACAACCGATGGTGGGGAAACATGGATAGGTAGTTCAGAACGGGCGCGTGTCGGGGAAACCCGAAACAACTTGGAAAACATCTGGTTTGCTTCGCCAACAACAGGTTGGATTATCGGCTCTTATGGAACGCTCCTGCATACCACAGATGGCGGTGAAACATGGGAAAAACAGAATGCTGGTTTTGATAACAACTTGTTCGGTATCCATTTTTTCGATGAAAAGACCGGATGGATTTGTGGGCAGGAAGGATTAATTCTACACACAAATGATGGTGGAAAAACGTGGAAGCAACAGAAAACTGACTCAATTGATAATCTTCATGATATTATGTTTGTGGATAACATGGTAGGTTGGGCAGTTGGAGATTATAGTGCTGTTTTGCATACCATAGATGGCGGGAAAACGTGGAGTGCATCAAAAGCTGGAAGTTCAGCAGGAACTGTCAAGGGGGTGCACGCCACGGACAAAAATCACTGTTGGACAGTGGACGATTGGGGTGTGATTTCAGCATATAAAACGGAATAGTATCATAGTGAAGTATCTATTCTAAAATTATCGGTATCAGTAATAGTCGGGAATCGGAGTTCCCTCCTACAAAGACGGACCATCTTCTGTAGGAGCGATCTCCGAATCGCGACCTATATCCTATACCCGCAATTTTTGAGTAGACAGACTAATAGGTAAGATTTGATGCCTTACCCTTGTCTCTTTACTAAAAACACTTCTAATGGAGAATCGAATGTCAGAACAGAAAAGCCATAAGGTTACGATGCTCGGAACTGGACTCATCGGTATGTTTTACACGATGACGCTCCATAATCAACGTGGTGCAGACCGCGTTCATGCTGTTTACTCTCGGCGCGAGGAACGTGCAACCGAATTTGCCAAAGAGTGGGACATTCCTAACGCAACAACCGATTTAGCAGAAGCCATCAACCATCCTGAAACAGATACTGTTGTCATTGGATTGCCCAACAACCTACATTTGAAAGCGGTTGAACTCGCGGCGGAAGCCGGTAAGGCGATCCTCTGCACGAAACCGCTTGGACGTACCGCTGAAGAAGCGAAAGCAATGTTAGACCTCGTTGAAAACGCTGGCGTGTTTGGAGGTTATCTTGAAGATTTGGTCTATCCACCAAAAACGCTTAAAGCGTTGGAGTCTGTTCAAAACGGTGCGCTCGGAAAGATTCTGTGGGTGCGTTCGCGAGAGACACATCCCGGTCCGCATAGCGATTGGTTTTGGGATCTGGAACAAGCAGGCGGTGGTGCTATCGTTGATATGGGCTGCCATTGCATTGAGATTATCCGAAATTTCGTTGGAAAAAACAACAAACCGCTTGAGGTGATGTGTTGGGCAGATACACTTGTGCATCCAATTGATGCTGAGGATCACGGCATCGCGCTAATCCGATTTGAGAGCGGCGCGATGGGACAGTTTGAAGTCGGTTGGGCATTCCGTGGTGGGATGGATCTACGCGATGAAGTTTCTGGTAGCGAAGGAACAATTTGGCTCAATCACTGGCTCCGCACAGGTTTTGAGATGTTTACGGCTGTGGGACAGGGTGGCTATGTCGCTGAAAAAGCAGAGAGTGACACGGGTTGGCTCTTCCCTGTTGGTGATGAGGTTGCCGAACTTGGTTATCGGGATATGTTTCTTGATATGTTCAACGCAATTGACGAAGGACGAGAACCGCTGGAAACCTTTTATGATGGGTATGTTGTGAACGCTATCATTGATGCCTGCTATAAATCTGCCAAAACAAAGCAGTGGGAAGCGGTTGAGCTTTCAGACTGGCGTGGTGAAGCAGAAACTGATGACACACAAGCAGGTAAGTCAGACGCGGATGAGCGTTACGCCCACCTCAAAGATGAACGGATGCCAGATGGAAGAATGAAACGCATCTTTAGAGATCGTGAGACAGGGGAAATTATTGAACGGGTTGAGGATAATAATCCTTCATAATGCCTATATCTGAAAAACGCTCATTTTGAAACAGACTGATAAAGGGTACTAAAATGACATATTCAAAGGCACATCAAATTTCTTATGTTCCGACAGATGAATCGGATATATATCCTGAATTAGATGGAGAACCTCTCGCTGATACGGAACGGCACCTTCGCGAAATTTTTCGGATGTTAGATATCCTTGTGACCCATTTTTCGGAAATTCCAGATGTTTATGTCTGGAGTAATATGATGATGTATTACGAAAAGGGCAATCCTCGCGCATTCGTCAAGCCAGATATTTTTGTATCTTTGGGTATTGGCAAACAGGAGCGCCGTATCTATAAAGTGTGGGAAGAGGGTAAACCTCCCGATTTCATCATGGAGTTTGCCAGCAGGAGCACTTACAATAACGACTTAGGGGGCAAGAAGGAAATTTATGCTGCCATGGGAGTTACGGAATATTTCCTTTACGATCCATTCCGGTCCTGTTTGCCCGCTCCATTGATGGGATTTCGACTTTTTGACGATGATTATGTTGAAATTCTACCGCTTGCTAATGGAGGTGTGCTATCAGAAACCCTGAATCTTGAATTTCTTTTACAGGACGATGGTTTCGGTGTTTATGCAACAATGGCGGGAAAGCAGCTAAAAACGCGTGCTGAGCAAGAAGCAGATGCACGCCGTGATGCTGAGGCACATGCACAACGGGAAGCAGACGCACGCCGTGATGCCGAGGCAGAATTGGCAGAACTCCGAGAAAAACTCAAACGCTTGGAAGCAAAATCCACTAATTCATAGACCTACAATTCACAATTCTACTACAGGATTACAATGGACACGACATGGCTTGAATACTGTGCCACAGACGAACAACTGAAAGCGTTCAACGATACCGGTTACCTTGTTGTTGAGGATGCTATAAGTCCTGAGATGATAGACGCGTTAGAGAAAGTCGCAGACCGAGTTGATGCTGAGGAACGCGCCAAAACAGGACTGGCACCGCACAAATTGTTGTCAAAGTTTCGCACCGTCATTGAAGATGATATATTGCTGGAACTACTTGATAACAAGAAGATTTTTCCACTGCTCTGGGACATTTTAGGTTGGAACATTCAACTTTACATCTCACATCTTATCATGTATCCTCCCGAACCTCCTGAAACTGAGCGTGTTACCAAAGCCGCACACTGGCATCAGGATGGCGGCAGACCTGTGCCTGAAATGGAACGTCCGCATCCCCGACTTTCGCTTAAAGTGAGTTATTGGTTAACTGACGTTACGCATCGGGATAACGGTGCGATGCGTCTTATTCCCGGTAGTCACAAACTTGATGTCTTGCCTCCACGGAGTGATCCTGATGACGACCCTGAAGGTGCGATGGATCTGCTTGTCAAACGCGGGACTGCTGTGCTTTTTGATCGGCGGATGTGGCATTCACGAGGTTGGAATTTCTCCGATGTAACGCGAAAGGTTCTGTTTATGGGTTATAGTTATCGTTGGTTGCGGGGTTTGGATTATAACTTGATGCCGCCAGAGATTCTCGAGAAATGTGATCCAATTCGGCGGCAGTTGTTAGGAGATGGTGTGAATATAAAGGGGTGGTGGCAGCCTACGGATGCTGATGTGCCGTTGAAGACATGGATTAAGGAGCATCGTGGAGAGGAATATGTGCGGTAGAAGTTTTCGTCTGAATCCGTTTCAAACAATGGATTTTTTCGAGATTCAGGTACATATCAAAATAACGGAAACAGTGTCTCCGCTAATGTTTATAGTGGACTACAGAAATAATTCTACATTTCCTCTGTAGAAGCGATCTCCGAATCGCGACAGAAACTTAGGAGCAGTCGGGAATCGGAGTTCCCTCCTACAGTTCAGATGTAAGTTAATTGTAGAATCCACTATAATTTGGTGTCACAGTGTATCCTCTCCATCCGTCAACCAAGCCAAATCAAACTTCGCAAACGACAACGTTTCATAAGCACCACGTTCACCCCGTTCATAGAGACAACATATATTCATGTCCGAATCAATACAGAGATCGGAATAAGCAGCGGGACCTTCGTGCAAAACTTTGCCATCGTTCCAACTACGGCACTCATCGTAACTGATACGCACTGTCAACTTTTCGCGTCCTATGCTTGCAGGATTAGAGAACAGCACTCGGTTTTTGTCGTGTGTATTAGCATCTGTATAACGAACCAAGCTGGCTTGACAGATAGGTTCAATTAAGTCATCGTCATAACCGAATTCGGTAAACGTATCGCCACCATCAGAACTCCACGCGTAAGCGCGCCTTTTTGGTGCGACATAGTTTCGGCAGTTAAAATATAGATCACCGTTTACTGTCTCAACAACAACAGATTCATTTGTGCCGGGCTGTGCTTCACCTGCCATACGCCACGTTTCGCCATGGTCATCACTGACAATTAGATGCGAATAACCCATCTCAGCATAATTCCGGCTTTGCCCAAGCACATGATCACACGGAATCACTAATCTGCCGCTGCCCAATTGAATACCGTGACAGGGTCCCGTTGCGTACCATGTCCACGTGTCCAATTTCGTATCTGATGTGATTTCTTTTGGTTCTGCCCAAGTTTCACCGTCGTCGGAGCTTGAAGTCACCCAAACGGTACGCGGTGCTTCTCCTGCAATTATTTTACCTTCTCCGCCATCGGCGAAGTTTTTACAGAAAAGTAGCCAAATGGTGCCGGTATCACGGTCAACAACAGGTGCAGGATTTCCGTCTGTATCTGCCCCAGTAGAGACAGCAACTTGCATCGGTTGCCATGTTTCTCCATTATCAAAACTCCGTTTTAGTACAATATCTATGTCACCAGAATCGCCGCCACCTTTTCGCCTGCCCTCACAGAACGCCAATAGTGTTCCGTCATTTGATGCAACGAGTGCTGGGATACGAAATGTGTTATACCCATCTTTTCCCGCTATGAAAAGTGGATTTTCTGTTTTATACATTATAGTCCTCGGTTCAGTTGTATGAAAACAATACCGTTTCAAAAAAAATAAAAGTTCATTATGAGGTTGTAATTCTACACTGAAGTGAAGAATGTAAGAGGCGCAATGAATTGCGCGACTACAAACGCATAATTTGTAAATGAAATGCCTTCATTCAGAAATGGTATTATCTGAAAATTGAGATCAGAATAGTTCAACTAACAGAAGCGAATAGGGTGGACTTTAGCCACCCTACCATTTATTTTTCTGTTTTGAGTTGTCCCCAAGTTGTCGCCAATTTCCCAAGTGGTTCAACAGGTGCGGGATCATCAAGCACCAATTCACCAACGTCCTTCTGATGATCAGAGATTCGAAGTCCATCAACGACACAATTCGTTGGGAATTTGGGATCGGGAGGAGAAGCATTGTTAATTTCAAAGGTTTGTGCGAAAACTTTAGGCCCTGCTTTTGAACCATGTTCTGCTTCCAATTTACCATCCAGATAGAGTTTCAATCCACCTGGTCCCCACGTTCCAGCCATGTGGTGGTGTTCCCCTTTTTTCCAGTTAAGTGCACCACTGTCCGCGTTGAACCAACTCCCCGCGCTCTTGATACGCATACGAGCTTTTCCACCCTTGTCAAATTGCAGGAAAACTGCATCAGTTCCACGCTTATAAGTCATGAACAGAAAAAGCTCACCTGTAACTGTTGAGACATCCATTCCCATTGTCACCCATAACTCAACTGTGCCTTCATCAAGGTTGACAAAGCGATCTTCCACAGGGAAGTGGATAACATCACCGGCTTTTTCACTGACAAACCCGTTGCCAAATTTACCTGGTGCAAAATTACCACCTGCAACTGTACCACCCTCTTTTTCGACTTCTGCTTTGCTTTCAAGTGCAGAAAAGAAAGTCTCTTTTGCTGTAGCAACAGAAAAACAGAACAATGTAATTGTTATAACACACAGCGTTTTCATGTAATATTCTCCTTGTCTTAAATTATGGGAGACTGTTTTGCTCCCAGATTTGAATTACTATAGTACATATACAATTAATGATCTTCTGTCAACAATTCTACTTTATTGACATTATACCAGTTTACAGATTTTTGAGATAGTTCTTTGGCAAATGCCAGGGTTATTCAGTTTTCGGCTTTTCTGCTATATTTTATCACAAATGTTAATATGTTATAATAGCATTGTAGGTCGGGTAGAGCGAAGCGAAACCCGTAAATCAACGGTATGAATGCCATTAGGCATTCCCCGGGTGTCAACTTAAGGGTTTTCCAATATGGGAAACCTTCTTTAGTCCCGTAGGGACGATATGTTTATAGATATAATGTCATTCAGCACTTGAACCCCGTAGGGGTGGTATGTGTGTGCGAATCGCTTGCGATAAATATGTCGTTCCTACGGAACTCAAGAGGGGTGGTCTACATCTTTTCTATAAACATTGCGTCCCTACCAAATCAACGCTATGAATGCCATTTAGGCATTCAGCGGGACTAAATATGGACAGTTTCAATTACCATAAGGGTTAAGAAGCACTCATAAAAACATAAACGTTTGCTTAAGTTGACACCTATGGGTAGAGCGCAGCGAAACCCGACATGAATCAAACGTGTCGGGTTTCGCTGCGCTCTACCCGACCTACAAGATAAACTCACAGTAAAATCTATTAACCGATTATTTTTAAAACTGAATACCCTGGGCAAATGCCAAAAACAAGAGATTAAAGATTGCTTATTTTGATTTTGCACATAACGCATATACATAAGGCGATGTTAATTGCTGGTTTGGGATGCGGAGCGCTGCCAGAAAATTTCCGACCACAATATCTGTTAGGTTGACACATTTGCATAGTACTTCGTGTCCCCATTTGCCAATCACAGCGCGCCACGGTGAATAATCAACGACACTCAACTTTAAAGGACCGCCTGTGTATCCAAATTCTGTAACGTGAAAACCAACATTTCGCAACAACTTTGCAAGCGTTGTTGGAGAAATATTTTGGTGTGTAGCAAGAAGTTTTGGGCTCGCAATTCGGGCTATCGGTGTATACATGCCGCGTAGGTTTGGGATTATTGTAAGCATCGTTCCTCCTGGTTTTAGCAGACTGTACATCTCTTCTAAAACCGCTTGCGGCGAGGTGAAATGTTCAATCAACCCCATTGAATAGACAAAATCAAACTTGGCTATGTGTGTTTTGGTGTAAGTGAAAATATCCTCACATAGAATCGTGCCTTCCGCGCCTGCAAGGGCGAGATTACGTTTTGCAAGTTGACACCCCAATTCCGAAAAATCTATTCCGTAGCATTCACAATCATAATTTTTTGCGAGATATGGCAACCACAGCGAATCTGCACATCCAAGTTCAATCAGTGTCGGATGGTTAAAGTTGGCAAGGGCACGATAAAACAACTTGGCAAGTTGACGGTTTGCAACATAAGCCCACCTGAGATGCCGCACCTTATGCTGGTGTCCATCCCAGAGTGTTGTCCAATAAGATTCATCGGTTAGCGGAGAAGCCTTTGAATCCATTTTAACTTTCCTTTAGCAAAACTGCGTTATGCTCAAAAATAGGACATAAATCACAAAGTTGATCGGCACAATAGTTTTTGTAAAGTCGCATCATTCCCTGCTGTATTTTAGCAGTAGGTTTTATCAGACGCATCGGTTGTGCATTTGAAAAAACTTGTTTGTCAACCTGACGAATAATGCTGTTTTCCTGCAACTTCGTATAGGCACTGTAAAGTTCCAGAATAGCGTCCTGTAATTTCCTACTTTCCGATTCAACTGCCCAAATATACGCAACAGGCAGGATTTTATTCACCATGATGTCTAATGCTCTTGATTCCCCGATGAGTTTTGCTTTGTTAGTGCCTCCTTTTCCAAAATTGGAGTGTGTTTCCCAGTAACCGATAGGTTCAAGCATCAAGAGATTAAGAAGTTTATTCCTGATAGTTCGCAGCATTTTAGGTGTGTTTAGAGTTGCAGCGCTTTCACATGCAGGCAAGAAGTACATCATCAGACTTCCCTTGCAATGATAGATTAACTGGCTTATTGCTGCAATGCGTCGTGTAGGATAGTTATATGGACGTATTCTTCCAAAACGCCACTGCGATGCTATCATGCGGTCTGGACGCTTAGCGTGTTCAGAAGCTTCCCATAATGTCTCTAATGCGACAATTAACGGTTCATCCATTTCCTGATTAGACAGCGGTTTATCTGATTGTGATGGTAACAGACCAGCAACACCAAAAAGGATGGCTTGAATTTCGTGTTCGGACTTATGATCGAAATCGGCAAAAGGCACACGTTGCGCTAACTCACGCAAAGGCTTGCTATTTTGCGAATACCCCAACGCTTCCATAATGCCTTCATAGAGGATTTGCTCAAAATTGAGTCGTGTTCTTAATAGACGGACAGCATCGGCTTTTTCTAAAAACCGTTCTGTTCCTAATGACTCGAAAACGTTCTTAAGGTTATTTATGTTTAATCGGTTTCCTGTTACTCGGCAAAAATTGGATGCGTCTGTTTCTGTCTGTGTCGCTTCGTCAAATAGGTCTCCGATAGGCGCATCAATCCATTTGAGAAGTTCAAGGGTTGGAATCCGTTTGCCGTTCTGGAGTCGTGTGCGGAGGTTGAAGTCGTCGTTGAAGAAAACCACATGGAGCACAACACGGTTATATCTTGAATTCAGATGATGTTTATGTGCGTACCATTCGGAAGATTTGACATGGATTTCAACATCACCGACATGTAATTTGCCGTTAATCTCAATCTCAGCGTGCATAAAATCGGGACCTTCTTCACGGTTCCAGACACCGGGTTTTAACACACGAATTTCTCTGCCGCCAATTGACCTCAGATTAGAGCGAAAAAAACGTTGCCCATTCCATAATTTTTGCACAAAATCTTCATCAATTTTTTCAAAATCCGGTTCATAAACCTGATCAACTTCCCTGAATTCTTTTGGCAGCAATTCACTTTTAAGATTGTCAGATTCATGAGTTTGACTGTATTCACTCATATTCTGTCTATTCCATGAACAGTTTTTTATGCATGTTTTGCTTGCTGAATCTCTCGTATAAGATTTTGCGTTGCTGCGAGCGGGTCTGGCTGTGCACACACAGCAGAAATGACAGCGATTCCGTGTGCGCCTGCTTTTATTACCTCTGCCGCGGTTTGTAATGTAATTCCGCCAATAGCAATCACGGGACATTTCGCGATTTCACACATTCGACGCAATCGTTCTAATCCCTTTGGTTTTTCTGCATCCGATTTAGAAGAGGTCTGATAGATAGGTCCAAACCCTATGTAGTCTGCGCCTTCAGAAATAGCCTCAAGTATCTTTTCTTCTGTTCGTGCCGACGCGCCGATAATGGTTTCTGGAGAAAGAATCTTCCTTCCGATACCGACAGGCATATCGTCTTGCCCAAAATGTGTTCCCGCTGCACCAACAGCCAGCGCAATATCTGCTCTATCGTTCACAATTAATGGCACCCCGTGCTGCATGCATACTGTTTGCATCTGTTGTGCTATCTCTATCAATTCACGTGTTGTACCGTTTTTGTGTCGAAATTGGACGGTATCTGCACCGCCTTGAATTGCAAGTTTTGCCACTTGCGGATGTGTAAATCGAGATTGAAGTGTTGTATCCGTAATGACGTGAAGAACTCCGATGTTTTTCATGTTGGCATTCTGTTGAAAATGTGGTAAGTTAATTGGAACGTCAAATCTTAAGCAACGACGTAAACATAAATCAAAATGTCCAATATTAGTATATCACATAAAGGAGATAGTTTGTGAGTAATTTATTATTTCAATCTGGAGAAAAGGTGCTTTTCATTGGAGATAGTATCACGGATTGTGGCAGGCGAGGTGATCACGCACCTTTAGGGCATGGGTATGTCCGCAAAGTAACTGAACTGATTACCGCTAAATACCCTGAACGCGATATCGCTTATGTCAACAAAGGGATTGGTGGGGATATTGTTGAAGGTTTAGAAAACCGTTGGGATACCGATGTAATTGATGAAAAACCGGATTGGCTTTCGGTGAAAATTGGTATCAATAATGCCAGTCGTCAGCTTGGAGAAGGCATTTCAAACGAAGTCTATCTACCAAAGTGGGAAGCGTACTATCGGAGAATCCTCACACGCGTGAAAGATGAGTTGGAAGCACCGCTTTTCCTATTTGAAATTTTCTATATTGAAGAAGATGTTGAAAATCCGCGTCCTTTAGCAGTAGATGCTTACAACGCAAGTATCCATAAACTTGCTGACGATTTTGATGCACGATTAATTCAGACGAATGATGCGTTTGATAATGCAGTTGCCGCGAGGCCTGGGGCATTATGGACAACACAAGATGGCGTTCATCCGAATGCAGAGGGACATACCTTGATGGCATTGGAATTCTTGAAACTGGCGGGTTGGTAGTTCTTCAAGTTGATTAGGATAACCTAAGTTGCCACTTATGTAGCACAAACTTTCGGTTTGTGCATATCAGGACGCAAACTGAAAGTTTGCGCTACGACATTTCATTAATAATGAACGGTCTTCTATTAAAATGAAGTCTGTGTGTCTAAAATCTTATAGGTAGCTGCTTGAGTTTGGATAGTGAAGACGCACTTAGTCAGCCCCCTATCTTAAGTGTTATTCTGTTTCAAGATGTTTCTTGACATTCTCTTTTCCAAATGCCCAAACTTCGTCGCCGAATTCCATCAAACGGGAAGCGAAAAGCGAGTTATTAATTTCGTCTTTGAAGAAATCGCCCAAGTAAGGATTAAGGAAATGAAGAAGAAGCGCAATTATAAGGACGCTTGAAGCGATACCTATCGCTAAACCGAGCAGGCTATTGAGCCATCCCAAAATGCCTTTCTCAAAAATTTGATGGATTTGTTCAAATACCATGTCGGTTACAATGGATGTAATAACTATCAAGACAATAACACTGATCCATTTTGCGATTTCTTCATTTGGGATAAGTTTTTGGATAGGAATAGCAAGGAGCTGCCACAATTGACTCGCGACGATGAGTCCAGCACCGATGGCAAAAATACCCCATACACTGCGAGTAAAACCTGCCTTGTAGCAACTAAACCCAGCTATCCCAACGATGATGAGGATGACAATATCTAATATGGTCATAGTGAGGTACAATGCATCAAGTAAGCATGTGATGTAAATATTGATTGTTTATGCAAGTTTCAAGATTATGGACGTAGTGCTTAGTCAAATGCTACTTGATGGATCTTGAAGGAGTCGGGAATCGGAGTTCCCTCCTACCATAAGCAGTGAATAAGTAGGAGCGATCCCCGAATCGCGACCTACAATAATATGTTGACGAAGCAGTAAAAAGTTAAGAGAGACTTGGTGTGCTTTTTGATATAGTTAATTTGGTATTACGTTCTCTTTGTATGTTTGTCGCATTGCAGTTTCAATCGGAGTGCCGTTTCCTAAAAGACAGAGGAGTTGTCGGATAGAAGGGTATCCACCCTCATCAATTAAGGTAGCAACAATTGCTGCAGAATGGAGATAGGCAATTTTTCGCTCTGAGGTGGAGAGTTGACTAAACGGTTGGCTGAGTTCTAACAACGTTGGTAAAGTGCCTTTTTCGTCTGCCTGCTGCAGCGCAAGTCTCTCAAAGGATAACAACGGACGCGCAACCGTTTGTGCAAGCCCCTCATTTAGCCAAATTGGACAATTCCCGTGTGTTATCAGATCAACCAACAGATGTGTCCACTCATGCCGAATAAGGGTGTACAAAACACCGAGTTCTGGTTCGCCATCAGCACAATAATTAAGCTGAATTTGCCCATCGTACTGGCCAGCCGCCCATTTCGGAACATGCGTTGGCATCAGGACATCATGTGTATTTATGATTGAGATAGATATTTGATCTGATGGAAAACAATCAAGTTGGGTTCCGACTTCGTTATATGTTTTTTCAATGAGTTGACAGATATACCAAAGTGTTTTTGGCGCTACAACTGGCTGAACAGTCAGTATGAAAAACGGGTGTTCTACAATATTCTGGGGTTGGGGTAAATTCTTCGATTCGAGTATTGGTGAGAAATTTGAGGGAGGTTCATCCACTAATTGGCTCTCGCGAATTATGGATTGATAGTACGCTTTTTCTTCATTGATGCGTGCTTTGCGTCTGAGCACTGTCGGCGAGTCAGGGCATAACTGAAGTGCGGTATCTAAGTATGCCAATGCTTGTTCCCATTTTCCAACCATTTCGTAGGCTTTAGCAAGATCAGCATAAACATGGTAACGGCTCTGGTCATATCTTAAACCCGACAAGTAGTGCTGAATGGATTCTACGTAACGGGCTTGTTGATAACAAGATGTTGCCTGCTGAAAATAGGATAAGGCGATCAAAGAAGGATCACGCACGGATTCTTATTTTTTTTGGTTAGGTGGGAATGAAAGGGAAGTAAACCACATGTATCTGTACTAAATATATTATGAAACCTAATTGTAGATTTAGCAGCTACTTCCCTCTTTCTCTTGATAGTTAAGATTTTTCAATCTCAACGACCTGAAAAGTGACATCTCCACACTTAAACTCTGCACCTTCTTGAATAGGAGCAGAATCTTTAATGCGAACGCCTTCAACATACGTAGGCGTTGAACTTCCCATATCTGTAACAGAAACGTCATTATCCTGCATCTCAAAAGCGAGATTCAGATGGGCCAGAGTTCGGGAATCAGTATTTTTAGCGTCTTCAGGATCCTGCCAGCTTTCCAATTCTCCTTCAGTCGGAGGTGTTGGTGACACTGGAAAAACATCAGTATCTACATTCCCCATCGCTTGCGGACTATAAGCTGCCTGCGGATTAAGCGTAACAGGCACCTCTTGCGTAGTTTCCTGTGTTTCACTCCTGATCGCTTTCATAAGTTTTTCAGCGACACGTTCCTTCGAACCTGGGTGAGGCGTAACGCTTTCTGTTTCCTGAAAACGATAATGTGCGAAATCTATCAAGTCTTTTGTCTTATGGAAGTGACCTGATTCCTGAATATTTTTTAGAAGACTTTTCTGTTTGCGGCTGAGTTTTTCGTTTTTCAACCAACACGTATAGGCTTCTAAAATATCTGCTTCTTTAACATCGGTATCTGTATACCGAACTGACTTTGGAGTTTTTCTAAAAAACTGCATTCGTAATCCTCCATCTTTAGTAGATAATATATAAATAAAATAAATTATTGAATCCAACTAATACCTTTATTAATTAAAATTTGTCTCAGTTCCTGTGTACACCGGAAAATCCATATTTTCACAGTTCCATCTTTCCTGTTAAGAATGCGTGAAATTTCGGCGACACTACACCCTTCAAGGTGTCTTAATATCCATGCAATGCGGTGATTTGGCTTTGTGACCTGCTCAAGCGCACTTTCTAAAATTTCCTGCGCTTCTTGTGCTATTATATGTTTGTCAGGTCCTGGCCGTCCATCTTCGTACTCATTCAACGGCAGATCATCTTGCTCTTCAAGTGTGAGAAGGGATTCTCGTATCCGATCCCTTTTTCGTATTGCATCAATAATTGTATTGCGGGCTACTATATTCAACCATGCTTGGAAACTACCTTTTTCGGGGTCCCATTTATCTTTATCAAGTTTCTGCCAAACTTTGGTAAAAACATCAAGACTGACCTCTTCAGTATCCTGATGGTCACCCAGCATTCGATAAGCTTTACTATAGACCCAATTATAGTGCTTCTCAAATAACTGGCTAAACGCAGCTTCATCACCTTGTTTCGCTTGGGTAGCTAAATAAGAGTCTTCAGTAGCCGATAAATCATTTTTCGCTTGGCGCGCCATAGGCTAAACCCTCCTTTATCCTCCTTTAGCCAAAGGGTTATATGAAACCAGTTCCGTGATTATAATACGAAACTTTTTAATATTACGTTTCAGGAAATTATAAAATCTTCCAATAGTAAATTTAAAATGGGGATTGGCACATAAGAGGACATTAATAAAAAATAATGTAATATGTTAAGTATAACGGTATAATGTCTATGTAGTATATCATACAACGAAAATTGAATCAATTGGTTTAGGTGAATAGATAGTTTTGGGTGTGTAAAGTTTTTGTAGAAACAGTGATATGTAAAGAGATGAGATGTTGCGAGGTATATAAAAAAATGGTATCCTATCCTAATAATTACTATTTGTAGGAGAGGATACCAATGCTCAATATAAATATAAGTATACCCTCAGATACCCCCGAAGTCAAGGAGATTTTAGAAGAGATCAGGGTTATTTAGTTTTCGAATTTTCTGGTATATTTTTCACATTTTCATATAAACTAATACGTATGCAAAGTAGTAGGCACACTCCGGGGAATGCCTGTTGGCATTCCCCGGAGTGTGCCTGCTACCTTTAAATCAACGTTTAAGTTGACACATAATGGAGAACACAAGTAAAACCCGACAGACGATATAAACTATCAGTAATACTCATTAACTGGAAATTCTTAAAACTAAATAACCCTGGTTCTACACTCCTTTGTGTTGTCAATAATTTCTACATAGGGTATAATATTCTATGTGATCCTAATTCCTTCAATATACCCACCGAATCGTAGAAAAGGAGCATTCACAATGAACCGTTCACATTTCACCCCATTTGTAGTTTTCATCGGAAGTCTGGTAGTTTTATTTGCCGCATCTCCCCAGAGTTTCGCAGCAACGTTTTCAGGCAAGGTTATTGACGAAAAAGGAAATCCTGTTCCTGATGTCGTTATCGCTATTCAACCTTCTTCAGATTTTAGACCTGTCATAAATATAGATGATCCTGAATTTAATTTTCCACTACCGAGCACGTCTGACGAGACGGGCGCATTCTCAATTAAGGATATAACTCCAAATTTCAAAAGTAGTTTAAAATTATCTCCAAATGAGCGTTTTTCTGACTATAGACTTCTGTCAATCAAAATTGCAGGAATAACCATCGCCTTAAATCCGCAGTATTCCCGTTTCGCAGGGTTTCCTTTTGCTATTGAACCGGAAACGGATATTGAAGACGTTGAGATTACCGTACGTCTCAGAATGCGGATTCGAGGTCAAGTACTTACCGAAGATGGCACACCACTAAGCAATACTCAGGTGGACCTTATGGTAAGAAGACGCAGTATAAATGGAGGAGGTAGAGGTAGTAGCGGCGGCACAGAAACCCTCGACATAGATGGGGGGTTTACTCGCTATGTTAATTCTCCTGCCTATTATACTGTCTCTGTAAAATATCAAGGGCAATCCGCAGAATCTAAGGAAATTTTGCTTGAAGAAGGACAACGACTTGATGGTCTTACCTTGACTCTTAGTGGTGATCCTCAACTACCTCGCAAGCCTAAAGTAGTAAAAGCGGTTCGTATGGTTAACCCAGAACGTAGGCAAGCCGCATGGCAGCGACAGCGAGAGGGTGTGTGGGCAATCAATCCTGATAATCGACATGCTTACAAACGAATCTATTCCGATACGCATGAGGAAGCTTTCGCACAAGCCACTGCCCAAGGGGCACATCTCATTGCCATCAACGATAAAGCAGAACAAGAATGGATACTGGAAGTCTTTGGGAAAGAAAACTATTGGATTGGATCAATTAACGATGCAAAAGAGGGGAGCAAAAAATGGGACAATGGAGATCCAGTCACCTATACCAATTGGGACACAGAGCAACTTATTCCTGAATCTGATGAGACAACTGAAAAGGATGAGAAGTTGATTAAAAAATTGACGGTTCTCGTTGGGGTAACAGGAAAATGGCAGCAAATACGCGAAGGAAGTCCTGTTGCAAGCATCACTGAAAAAGCGATCTTGGAAAAGAAAGATCTCATCATAGGCGCACCAGAACCTGACGAAGATATCGAATAGCACTGCGTACATCAATATAAGGAGAGATTATCATGAAATACATCTATACTTCGGGAAAACTCATAACATTTGTAGTCATTATATTATTCACTGTAACAAGAATTTTCGCGCAAGAGCCACTTGTAGAACCTGACGCACAAGCACCAAGCGGACTATCGGGCAAAGTTGTGGACACTAAAGGGAAACCAATCGCTGGGTTCACATTCATGATCCGATCCATGCAAAACCTAAAAGGTCCCGCGCCACCGATAGGTATGCTTCCATTTGATTTTGGGGAACTATTGAAAGCCCTGAACCAAGAAGGAAAACCTCGCGCTATGTCCAAAGCCAAGACCGATGCAGAAGGGGTTTTCAGTGTTACCAATATCCAACCAGGGACTGTTCAGATATACCCCATTCCAAAGGCTATGTTGGATGCATTTGAGAAGGATGCCCCCAATGTACCGCCAGAAATACAAGAAAACCTCCCGCCAGAAATACAACAGAATCTACTTCCACAACTGCAACGAATTCCACCAATGGGATTGATGCATCCTGGTAGAATGGAGTCGGAAATGCAGATTCTCTCCATTCGGCTCAATAAAATCACTTTTTTCTATGCAGAGAGGCCGGGACCTTTCGGGGGTTTCGCGTTTGGGCTAAAGCCGGGTGTGAACATTGAAGATGTCAAAATTACTGTCAAGAAACGACTTAAGATACGGGCGCGGATTGTTTATGCCGATGGCACTCCTCTTACTAACGCAGAAGCAGATCTGACCATGAAGTTTCGAGGTGGAGAGTTTGGAAGTAGCGGCGGAACTCACGGAACCGACTGTTTCACTAATGCTGACGGTTATTTCACACAATATAGAAATGAACCCGGATTTTATACACTTTCCATAAGGTATAAGACATTTACTGGCGGGGCAGGGCCATTTTTACTCAAAGAGGATGTGGAGCCTGAGAATATTGTCATAAAACTCAATGGGAACCCTGTTACCAAAAAACCCAGTGGTGATATTAAAGAACTTGATAATGCGAAAGCACGTCGTTTTGTTGAAGATCTTCTCAATAAAGGCAATGTCCGTAAACCGATCATGCGACAAGCAGCCAAACCAGCGAAACCCCAAAAAATAACTTGGATTATTAACCCTACAAATGCACACGCTTACGCAAAGATTCAATGCCAAGATTGGCACGATGCGCAACAGAAGGCAATTGCGGAAGGGGCACATCTTGTCTCTATCAACGATGAAGAAGAACAGTTCTGGCTTGAGGTGATCTTTGGAAGACCTTTTTGGATAGGGCTCAATGATGTGGCAAAAGAAGGGGTATGGGTCTGGGATAGTGGTGAACCGGTTACCTATACCAATTGGACAACTCGTGAATTTCCCCATGACTCGAGCCCGGAAACCGAAAGGGATTATGTTGCAATCGCTCTTCACAATCACGAAGGTGGGTGGCAGTCTGCCGGTCCCAATAGCCCTGTCTGGCGAATGACGCGATCTGCAATCATAGAGAAAGATGGATTGATTTCCAAGATTCCCAAAGTACCAGAATTAGAGGATGAATAAATAATCTTTGCAGGTGGGAAGATCGAATTTTCTTTAATTACGAAAAAGGTCACCACAGTAGGCACAAGCGTGCACTTCTGTATCACCACTAAATGTTTCACGTTCAGGAGAAAGATAGGTTTCATGATGAGTGATACAGTTCGGGTTTTCACACTGATGGGAAGATTCATCAATATTTCGTTTTGGAGGTTGTGTCAAGATAAGTTGTTCTAACCCCATAAGGCTTGAAATAAGTGCCATCCGAACCGGCACGGCATTCGCGGATTGTTCAAAATAGGCAGCACGCGGGTCATCATCTAATTCATAAGCGAGTTCGTTGACGCGTGGGAGCGGGTGCATAATCATCGCATCCGATTTAGCATTTTTCATCACGGCTGCATTCAGCAAATAACTACCACGTACCGTTTTTGCATCTAAAGTCGGCGGGAGACGTTCCTCCTGAAGCCGATTCACATAGATGACATCAAGCGTTTCAATAACTTCTGTGACGTTTTCTACTTCAATGGGTTTCTGCCCGTGGATTTTTGCTAACCGTGTGAGTATCCAGGGAGGCATCTGTAAACCGTTCGGGGCGATGTGAACCAGATTTCCACCGAATCTCGCAACCGCTAACGCAAACGAGTGCGCCGCGCGTCCATACCGAAGATCACCACAGATGCCAACGGTTAAACCTTCCACCTGTGATTTTCTTCGAATAATCGTATAGAGGTCTGTAAGTGCTTGTGTCGGATGTGTATGGCTTCCGTCTCCACCGTTGATGACGGGGATATTGGCATAAGTTGCCATCACTCGCGCTGAGCCTGCCCAACTGTGGCGCACCACTATAATATCTGCGTAGTTTGTGACCATCCGTGCGGTATCGGCAAGTGTTTCACCTTTTGTCACAGAAGTAGAACTCGGATCTGCGAAGCCAAGTGTGCCGCCGTTGAGACGTTCCATCGCACTTTCAAAGGAGAGCCGAGTCCGTGTGCTCGGTTCAAAAAATAGGGTCGCAAGCAATTTGCTACGACAGATCCCTGCCCACGTCTCTAATTGTGACTGCATGCCTGCTGCCAGCCGAAAAATCTGTTCAATCTCAAAATTCGACAAATCATCAAGTGTTACGAGGTGCCGCATTGTCTCCTCTACGAGTGTAATTATTTGAGTCCGTTCCCCGATTCAGTGGCGTTTCCATTTGTCAAAAACTGCATGAACGTTTCAAGACTATTGACTTGGGGTGCTGCAAGCAGCAACTCTCTGAGGCGTTGCAAATCATCAATACCCTCCAAAGCCGGTTCCAGAACTTGCACTGCATCAGGCTGGAATTGTTTCTCAAGTAGTGCCATAATACTTTGGATAGTCCCCTTTTTTTTTCCTTGTTCCATCCCTTGTTCCATCCCTTGTTCCATCCCTTGTTCCATCCCTTGTTCCATCCCTTGTTCCATCCCTTGTTCCATCCCTTGTTCCATCCCTTGTTCTTTACCATCTTTTATGCCTTGTTCCATCCCTTCTTTGTAAGCCTCTTTTTTTGCTTCTGTTGTTGCTTCTTGAATAATGTGTTGAAAAAAAGGAGATTCTTGCATGATACCCTCCGGTAAAAATTGTTTAATTAGTTGTGGTTCATAAACTAAACCGCCGAAAATACCAAGTGCCGCGAGTAAAATATCCCGAGTCTGTTGATCTGTGTCTGCAGATACTGTCGCATCAATGCATTCTTCCAACCAACGGTTTGAATCCATTCCTTCTGGTGATTTCATCAACGGTGTAAAAGGTAGTAACCCGGGTGTTTGCTTTTCTAATATTGATTGTCCCTCAATCCGAATCAATCTGATCACCTTATAACGAAGCGTATACTCATATCCCATTCCCTTATAAGCATAGTAGCCGTTATCGTTTCTACCCGCGTTAGGGTGTAAATAGAGAACGTTACAATAGACAGGCATTTCGTGTAAATTAATAAGAAAACCGTTATATCCTGCAAGGCGATACCACATCGGTTTCCTACTGTCATCTGTTTGCACCTCAGTATGGAATATGGCCGTTTCATTAGGAAGCTGCACCTTCAAAGTGCTATCGTTCTGATGCGCCTTGAGGGTCGGTTGTTCCGTTTCAAGTTTCTCTAAGACTTTAATGTCTGAGTGTCCTACCATGAATTCTGCAAATTCTTGAGCATGCTCAAGCATGACATATTTGACCGCGTTATCGTAGTATTGTGCCATATCCGACATTATACACCAGATCGTCAGAAAATACCAACTTTTTTGCGCTGATTAATTGTCAACTTTCAAACTCCCGACCAATTCCTTTACTGAACTGATATCCATCTTTTCAAGATAGTCGCTGATACCTTCAATCACTTCCATTGATGCCTGTGGATTAACAAAGTTTGCTGTCCCAACGGCAACAGCGGATGCACCCGCAATAAAAAATTCCACAGCATCTGTTGCATTCATGACACCCCCCATCCCAACAATCGGAATAGAGACACTTTTGTAAACTTCCCATACCAATCGGAGTGCTACGGGCTTGATCGCAGGTCCAGAAAGACCGCCTGTTACGTTGGCGAGTTCCGGTTTACGCGTCTCTGCATCAATTGCCATACCGAGCAGTGTGTTAATCGCAGAAAGCGCATCTGTTCCAGCATCTTCAACCGCACGTGCAATCTCGGTAATATCTGTAACATTAGGTGACAGTTTCACCAATAGCGGTAGATGTGTTTCCTCTCTGACCGCTTTGACAAGTTGATGTGCTAAAGTCGCATCAACACCGAAACTCATGCCACCGCAATCCAAATTCGGACAGGAGATATTGAGTTCCACCCCCGCAACGCCATCCACCTCGCTTAACTTTTCAATGACTATGAGGTATTCTTCAACCGTTTTACCGCAAACATTGACAATCACCGGCACATCAAAATTCCTGAGGTAGGGTAGTTTTTCCGAAATAAAACCATCTACCCCTACATTTTGCAGTCCAATGGCGTTGAGCATACCGGATGGCGTTTCCATAATGCGGTCCATCGGATTGCCGGGCCACGGGGCGCTTGTAACACCTTTAACGACAACTGCACCGAGTCGGTTTAAGTCTACGAAATCCGCATATTCGCTGCCATACCCGAAAGTGCCAGATGCTGTCATCACTGGATTCCGCATCCGAATCCCACCGATATTCACATTAAGAGATAAATCTGTTGTATCCATTTTATGTAATGAAGATGATTCTGCCGCTTTAGGAAAGAAGGTCAAGAGACAATCCACTCAAAAATCAATTCAAATAAGACAAGGCAAACTACAAGAACACACATCCAAAGAGGTAATCTCTCTTGCGACCATCTGGGTGGTAATCTGTCCTTAAAAAAGGTCATAATGGCTAAACCGAATAACAAGATAAAGTTTACGAGTGCGTCAATGATACTTACCGAAAGGGCACTACGTAATGCGAAACCTATCGCACATATTCCAGTGATAATACCAACAATATGATGCCGTTTCATTGGAGGGGTCCCAGAATGATATGTTTTGAGATGAGTTAAAAATTAAACTTTCAGTTTTGCATGAGAAGTTTAGCACCAATGCATTTTAAATGTCAAGTGATTTTCCTATCAAACAAAAACAATCTATCAGGTTGTAATATTAGAAAATTCTGGTACAGAAGTGCCAAATCTGCCTTTAAAACGATAGGTTTGCAGAAAAGATTATTGGCATCCGTTATATGTTAAAATCACCCAATTTCCACTAAATTTCACTTTTTAAAATTTATACTTGACTTTTTTTTCGGTTTTTTGTATAATACTTATAACGACCAAAACAATACTCACAATATGGGTACCCTTTTTTCTAAAATTATATTTTGGAGTATTGGCTTGGTCGCCGGGGGTGCCCTGTTTTTTTAAGCAGGCAAGACACACCGGCGTACTAAGCAGATAGGGACAACCCATAAACAAGGAAAACGCCACGCGAAAGTGTGGCACAACAAAAGAGGTATAAGCATGATTAAAAGCATCTATACCCGATGGATATTGGGAGGCACAGCCCTTCTGATAATTATTGCCGGTGGGTGTTACCTCTGGTATCAACACTCACTAACAGACGAGAGAAAAGCGGCATCGGATGCACAAAAACTGCTACGGCAATCGGAGATAGAAAAATCCGAGAAAAGCAAGGTAGCAGAACAGGCAGCCGGTGCACCTGTGGAAAGCACAACGCCAACCGCAGAGAAATCTATAACTAACGAAGTAACCAACGACGATGAAGTTGCAGCTACCGCAGAAGAGGATATACCCAAAGAGTCTCCTTTCGGACTCGGGCCCTACCCGGAGATACCGAAAGAATGGGGATGGAACGTAAAATTTCTGTGGGAAAGCCGCGAAACTATTGAAGATGAATTACTAAAACGTGTAACCATCAAAATGCGTAAAGAAGGTACACGTTCTAAATATAGTAGTGTCGGTATAAACCATGGTACAGGACTTATTACCCCGATTGAATATGGGAGTATTCTTGTTGAATACGAAACCGATGAAAATGGTGAGCAAAGAATAGTGAAGGCAAAGGGACATCCTTCTCTTTTACCGCCTGGCACTATATACCGGTACGCGCATGAGATTCCGTCACATATCAAGATTGTCACCGCTGAAGAAATAGCAATTGACCCTTATGAATATTTGGGTCTACAAAAACCTTAGGAGGTTTTAATTATTATAAAAAAAATAGTAGTGTTCTTAACAATAGCAATTTTAGTTGGCATGACAGCGTTTGTTGCCTTTTCTTCTAATCAGAATCGGGATAGTTCGTCTGCCTTATTAGAAGTCAACTCAACGTATGGCCCTGGTTACAATCCACCAACGTTTACAAATAAAATGTGTTCAGGCTCTGATAGCGAGGGTCCGTTGTGGAGTTGGGCCGATTCGGGGGTCAGCTATACGGATGATGGGTACACTGGAGAGTGGACACATGGTGGCAGTGATAAGAACATCCTACCTACCTTTTCAGAAGATACCCGTGCATGGATTATTGTTGGACAGAGATGGACAATCAAGGAGCTGATCAAAAAGTTCGCAGTAAGTGCTTATGCTTATGTTTCTTGTAGTTCAGATAATCATAACTATGAAACAAAGTATAATTTGCGTGCAGAAGTGCCAGCAGGCTTTCAGTACCCGAATGTCCGAAATCCAGATACGCAGACAGAGGAAGGGGCCTTCTCTGATTATGAAGATCGTAGCGGTTCTAAAAATGGCTGGGGGCACGAAATCAGCACGAACCCGAATGCAAGTGCTTCTGCCAATGGGACAAATCTAACCAGTGGAGAGAAGCACAGCACATCGGCTGCTACACCTACACCCAGCACAGCAAGGGATTTTGATATCTACTGTGGTCTCTGTAGTGACCAGGGGTGTGATGTTTGTAATGATCACAGATAATAACAACATCAGCGTTGTCATCCATCTCACAGGCAGGTATCCGTTTTGGGTATCTGCCTGTTTTCTTATCCTATCTGTCCATTTTATAGTGAAATCTAAAAATATGTGCACACTCTCTGGTAGATGCGGTTAGGAACCCGCATCATAGGCGTCAATTTAAGGAATTTAGTTCTGTTTTTAGGGTGTGTGTAGCCTCGTAGAGGCGGTATGTTTATAGCGGACAAGGTTACCCCATTTTTGAGCCTCATAGAGGCGATATGTGCCTTGTTTTATATGTCGCTCCTACGGAGCTCAAGAGAATGTTTGGACGTGTTTCTATAAACATATCGTTCCTACGGAACTCAATCTGTAATATCAGGTTTTCAAAGCCTCCACAAGAAAGATTAGACGCTAAATTGACACTTATGTGTATGTCAGAATACGCGTATGGTATTCTGAATTGGTTAGGAAACCGCACCTACCGAGACGAATCGCGTTAATTTGGTATAAGGTTACCAACTCAGGTAAACGACACGATAATCAAAAAATAATCCCAAAATGCTAATCACAGATGCAACAATAACGTCCCCGATGACCAAACCGATAAAAAACGGAATTGCACGCCGATATAACCGAACACCACCCGTTGAGAGTAGAATCCGTTTTATCGTCCAACTGATTAAAAGCGGAAACCAAAGACCGGTAAACGTCCACCAACTTGAAACGACATATCCAACAGGATGTAGTGGCCACTGAATAAACCGCCATCGCAATAGTAGTAGACCAATCGCGAAAGTGAACCCACCAGTAGTATACAACAATCCGCTGAAGTTCGTTTCACCCGGATTATAAAGCCATCCAGCGAGTCGATTGAAAGCCGCACGGGCATACCATGAACGCGCATTCTCTAAACCAACCTGATAGGAAAGGTGAAGATGTCCCCATGCAGCCGAAAGCGCACCGACAAAAATCGCAATTGCTAATACCCACAGGAGTTGCGTTGAATTAAAACGAGTTTGATGTGCAAGTTTTAAAGCCTCCAATTGATGCGGCATCGGATGCGCGCGGTAAGAGAGATGATTTAGCCAGAAAAACAGCGACATCACTGATAAATTGCGATTGCCGATACGTCGTGTGCCGAATGCATCCGTTAAGAGCAAATCTGGACCCGCGTTGTAAAGATCGTGTGCAGGCGGTCCCAACTCAGCGCGGATGCGAGTGATAGTAATTGACATTGCGAAATAAAAAACAAAAAACAGGGCTGCAAACCATAGAGACATCCCTGCTTTCAGACAGAACGCTATAATCAAGATGAATCCAACAAGCGCGCCGATTATTGCTGTTTTGTAACGTAACGCCTCGCCTTCATCACTATCCGTCAATGCACGACTACTGAACAAAGTTTTCAACACAATCCTAACGTGTGAACGTCCCATCCACAACGTCCACAGAAATAGCGCTATCCATACACCGCGAATCTGTGCCATTTCTCTCGGAAATCCGATTGAACCGCGCCATCCAAAGCTTTCTCCGACAATTCGTTGAAAGTGCCAGAATAAGTGAAAAAACCAGCATGAAAATCCTAAATCAAGTGGAATCAAGAAGCCAACACCGATTGCAAACGGGAAGAAGCTAATACGAAAACCGGGATTATTCATAGCACTCCACGGCTTCTCAGCGAGTCGAAAACTATGATACAGTGGAATTGTCGGGAAAACAGGGTTGATTTGGTGTAAACTATAAAGAAGGTTCAGTAAGGCAGCGATGCACAAACCGACAGTCATCATGCGTCGATTGAAAAAGCGGTTTTTCCCTTGCGTGATTTCAAATGGAAGTTGGGCAATTGGATAGGTAAGGCGTTCATGTTCTTGCCACTGTTTGCGTAACAGCACGTTGAGGAAAAGCATTGTTACCCCAATCACAAGGCAGAAGCATACCCATATCAGTGTTGGCACTAACCACGCTTGTATATGTGCTTGTAGATAAAACGTGGATTCACCTTTATAGAAACCGCTTAATATATCTTGTTCGCCAACAACAAGCCATTCAGGGAGATGCTGATGAAAGAGTTGTGTCCACTCGTTTTCAGGTGTTGCGTACCAGAAACCATTACCCATCAATGGAACCAACACTTGCAGCATATCGCGTCCTGCGAAAACAGAAGCTTGACACAGCATGGCGTAGATTGTTAGCAATTCGCTTTGTGTAAACGCAAATGTTGGACGTAACCGGCGGAGTAGCGTATTGAGTGCAATCAGAACAAGTAGTGTAAACAGGACATTGAACAGTAACGCCAAACTTGTGGGACGGTTGGAATCCCAGATGTAACTGAGATGAAGAATCCAATAACTGTTAAGGGGGATGAGGGCAATGCCAATCAGCGTTGCACGTAACGTGATAGAACTTTTCTTTAGAGGATTCATAGAGAGGAAACAGAAATGGTAATGGTGGTATTCGGACTCGTGGTTTTGATTATAATAGGCGGCGGGGTGTTAATCGCGCGGTTGGCAACCGTTGCCAAATCCAAAGGTTCCTGGATATGGGGTGTCTTTATCCTCATCCTCCTTATCTGTATTCCACTTTTTCTGTTAGGTATGTGCGTGTGGTTGCTTAACTTTTACAGTATAGACTTCGGTCCGCTTAACAATTAACCCATCTCCGTAGGTGCCGAGTCTGTGCTTCCCGCATCTGTAGAATCAGAAGATTTCCCCGCTATGTAGAGAAACCACAAAGTCAATCCTACGGCAATTACAATCCATAATATGCCCCAAAACAGTGTTGGAAGGCTTGTTACTTCTTCCAGCATCCGAGCATCAGAACGTAAATTTGACCGATCTAAAACATCACTCTTGATGTCAAGAATCGCATAGAGGCAGCTTGTTACGCCAATGATGCGTAATATCCAATCATTGACAGTCTCAGGCAGAAATAACCCAAAAAGAATTAACACTACCCCAAAACCGATGCCGAAAAGGTAAGTGAACGTATCTGAACCAAAACCAATAGTGATTGCTACCATGCCGATACCGATTAACACACTCACTACTTTACCAAAATGAGTCCTTGCTGCTAATAATAGAATAACACCACCCCATAACAAACTACCAAGATAGCCAGCAGATAGTGTCCAGAAACGAGACCCACCTCGCGTGAGCGCATGTCCCCCCTGATGTCGATTAATCTCAATTTCGACGATGCTGCCACCGGTAGCAATCGCTGCAAGTCCGTGGCTTACTTCGTGCATAAACACAACGAAAATCTTGAGCGGATAAATAACCACAGTATTCCACAAAAGCACGATAGCAATAAATATCAAAAGAAGGGCGATATAACGTTTAAAAAGCTCCATTATCTATCCTCTTTAGCAAATCCAGAAAATACTTAGACATTTCCGCAGTAGGTGAGCATTGTAAGAGCAACGGTCAATTAGGTGAGTGATACCAATGCTAATGTCAAATTACTTGCATGTTTATTGGCAATTTGCTATAGTATATCACAAGAAATGTAAAATATACACCTTAAAAACTAAAGTCGCGCTCTTCAAAACGTGTCTATTGGAATAAAAATCAATGAATACTTTCGGTCACCTTTTTCGGATTACAACTTGGGGTGAATCCCATGGCGGTGCTGTTGGTGTTGTTGTTGACGGATGCCCACCACAGATTAAGATTGATATATCCGCTATACAATATGAGCTCAATCGTCGCAGACCGGGACAAAGCCATCTCACCACTCCACGTCAAGAGGAGGATGTTGTTGAAATACTCTCTGGTGTATTTGAAGGCAAAACACTCGGCACGCCTATCTCTATGCTGGTGTGGAACAAGGACGCGCGGCCTGATGCCTACAATCACTTGAAAGACCTCTACCGTCCTTCACACGCAGATTTTACGTATCAGGAAAAATATGGCATCCGGAATTGGCAGGGAGGTGGTAGAGCAAGTGCAAGAGAAACCATTGGTCGCGTTGCGGCAGGCGCAATTGCAAAACAAATTCTGCGGGAGAGATGTGATACTGAAACACTCGCTTATGTCAAGCAGATTCATGTATTAGAAGCTACAGTAGACACAGACACGGTAACACTTGAGGAGATAGAAGCGAGTCCAGTGCGGTGTCCAGATACGATTGTCAGTCCGAAAATGGCGGAACGTATTGATCAAGCACGACGTGATCGGGATTCTCTCGGTGGTATAATTGAATCGGTTAGCCGCAATGTTCCTGTAGGACTCGGCGAACCTGTCTTTGACAAACTCAAGGCAGATTTGGCTAAGGCAATGATGTCTCTACCCGCAACGATGGGATTTCAAATTGGATCTGGGTTTGATGGTATTACCCTGACAGGTTCTGAACACAACGATGAATTTTACAACAATTCAGGTCAGATTCGTACTAGGACGAACAATTCTGGTGGCACACAGGGAGGCATTTCAAACGGCGAGGATATTGTATTTCAAGTCGCTTTTAAACCGACAGCGACAATCGGTAAACCGCAGCAGACTGTGGATATGGACGGAAATGAGGTGACGTTAGAGGCAAGTGGAAGACATGATCCATGCGTGTTAGTACGGGCTCCTGCTATTGTGGAGGCAATGGCAGCACTTGTTCTCACAGACCATCTGCTCCGACACCATGCGAAATCCTAAAACTGGCACCATAAAACAGGAAATTTACGAAAACAGATATGGAAGGTCAAACAATTGTAACAACAGCGATTGATGTCATTGGGATTTTTTCCTATTTTTTGTTAGCGAAGGTTTTTCTCTTTTAGGGAATGGATAGACATTTTTCTTGGGTTTGCGGTGTTTGTAGTCGCGCAATTTATTGCGCCTCTTACATTTACCAGTAGGCACAGTAGGTGCGGTTTCCTAACCGCACCGGACTTACACAAATTGACAGTCAATAATCGGCAAGACATCTTTGTAGGAGCGCTTTGTAAGCGCGATATATCGGCGTTGAAAACGCCTCCTACAAGAGTACTCTCGGACAATATGGAGCGGTGAAACAGTGTCAACAGCAATTGAGATCAAGGATATCTCACCCGAAAAAACTTTGGAAACTTGTGCCAGACAAATTATTGTGGGTTATTTCCGAGAAATGATGTCTCACAAAACAGGTGCAATTGATGGCACAGATATTAAATTCGTCCACGATATGCGTGTTGCCTCACGACGATTGCGAGCCGCAATGGACAACTTCGCCGACTGCTTTGAAAAAGAGCCGTTCAAAAAACACTACAAACAGGTCCGAACTATTACACGGACAATGGGAGCAGGACGTGATCTTGATGTCCTCATCGCTCGTTTTCAAAGGGAGTTGCAAAGTTTATCAGGAACGGAACAAGATGATATTCAAGGATTGATTGAACAACTACAGCATGAACGGGAAGAGGCACGAAAACCGATGTTAAACCTGTTTACAGAACTTGATGCAAGAGATTTTGGAGCACAATTTCTGACGTTCTTTGAGGTAAATGAATGAAATGGCGAAACCGCAAAAAATCACAGGACTCAACCCGAAGCAGAGTTTTCGCGAGAATGCCCGTATCATCCTTCGACAAAAGGTTGAAGAGGTTTACAGTTGGGAGCAGTTTATCCAAGATCCGGAAAAGCGAGAAGAACTCCACAACATGCGAATTTCCATTAAAAGGCTTCGGTATACGATGGAGTTTTTCGCGATAAACTACGATAAACATTTTACGGAATTTATTAAAACTATTATTGACTTACAAGATATACTTGGTGATATACACGATAGTGATGTTGTTTTGGAGGTCTTAGTAGATTATAAAGTAAGTTTTCAATCTACTGAATTGCCAGGGGTTGATACACTTATCGCACGTACCCGCGAAACTCGCAATGCTGACTATCAGACGTTCTTAGAAAGATGGGAACAATTGTCAGATGTAAACTTTAAACAAAAATTACTTTCAATTTTTGCGTCATAGAAAATGCACACTAAACAATACTGATATAAAGGAAATAAAAATGAACACCAATGTTGTCGGAGTAGATATGGGGGGTACTAAGATACTTGCCGCCGTTGTTAGTGAAGAAGGCAATATCCTCAGCACGGCAAAAATTCCAACGCAAGCGAAAGACGATACGTCCATCGTGATTGATCGGATTGCAGACTGTATCCGTGAGGCTTTTCAAGAATCAGGTGTCGCTGCAAATTCTATTCAGGCAATCGGCATCGGTGCCCCGGGCCCGCTTGACCCAGAGACAGGTGTCGTTATTTTTGCCCCTAATCTCGGATGGAAGGACGTGCCGTTGAAAACTGAGTTGGAAGCACGCATTGATATTCCAGTATTCGTTGATAACGATGTGAACGTGGGAACACTTGGCGAACACACGTTTGGAGCAGGGCAAAACGTACAGAATTTGGTTGGAATTTTTGTTGGCACTGGCATTGGGGGCGGCATTATTCTGAACGGTGAACTTTTCCACGGTGCAAGCAAGACAGCGGGAGAAATCGGGCATATCATTGTTAAAGCAGACGGTCCCAAGTGCGGATGTGGCACACGTGGATGTTTAGAAGCACTCGCGAGCCGAACTGCTATGGCAAAACAATTTCAAAAAGCAATACTGAAAAAAAAGAAAAAAAGCATACTTACAGAACTCACCAATGGTGATCTCGGGTTAATTCGGAGCGGCACTTTGGCTAAAGCACTTCGTAGCAAGGATAAATTAACACTGAAAGTATTCAAAGATGTCACAAAATATCTTGGCGTTGGTATCGGATCTATTGTGAATTTCTTAAATCCTGAGATGATTGTTTTAGGTGGCGGTGTTGTTGAAGCACTTGACGATACATTTATAGACGATATCCGCAAATCTTCAAAAAAATACGCACTACCCGATACGTTAAAAGGAGTTCAGATTGTAAAGGCGGAATTAGGTGATAATGCGGGTGTGCTTGGTGCAGCAGCACTTGCAAGACAAAGGCTAAGAGCGGGATAATCCTTAAGTTTGAATACGAGGTTTAAATATGAAGGGGGGATAGATCCATGTTAGTTGATGATAATAGAGAAGAACATCGGATGATGATTTTTGGCAACGATAGCCGTCTTGTACAAGAGCGGTTAATCGTGGACAATAAGCCAAACGAGCGTGGCATTCTGGCACAGAAGGTTCACGAGGAATCTTATACTGTGACCTTGTATGCGTTGCTAAAGGATTACGGTCTCACGCCTGTTTTTCGGATTAAGCCGCGAATACGGTTTCATCGCTCCAACTACGATAACCTCTCTTCCAGTGCCCCGCTTCAGTATAACCTCAATGATATTATTCATTTCGCAGAACTCAAACGTGGTGTGGTTTTAATGGAAAAAATTGATGATGTGAAATTAGCAGAGATACTTGGTGACGCACCAACCATCGCAGGGATGGAAGACGATCCTGCTTTGCAGCTCGTTTCACAACGTGACGTGTCGCTCCGCAACCCGCCTTTCAAAACTAAAACAAAGGTCTTTGGAAAAAGCGAGGACGAAGGTGTGGAGGAGGCAGGTATCCCTATCGGATCGTTCCTTGATGCGCTCAATCAGCCACAACGTACTGAACAAATTTTCAGAAAGTATTCACGCGGCAGTGAGTTCGCACGCGACTTACGCAAAGCTTTGGAAAACTACGAAACTTATGAGTTCCAATTCGGTATCTATTCCCGATATGAGCGGCGAGATTGCGCCTTAGCGGGTGGCGATGTTGAAACAAGCGGATACTACCGCGCAACCTTTGATCCGTGGACAGCACTCGGATATATCCGTGCCAGCGGTGATAAACAGCAATTCCAAATCCTTGCACATGAACGCGGCACCCGTTGGGAACACAAAGTGATGCTGGAGAAACTTGATCCCGTTACGCTTGAACGACTCGCCACGGAAATCCCCGCACTCCGAAGTGAATATCTAATTGGACGCGTTCTCTCCAAAAGTCAGACAGCATTGACACGTCTTGCACAACTACGTAAATCACAACTGAATCTGACAACCGATTTGGATACAGGATATACCCTCCAGTTAGAGATACCGATTCCTGAAAGGCGGTTCCCAGTGATAGACCATCGCCGAAAATTGCGCGCCGTGTTTAATGGTAATAAAGGTTACTCCCTCCACCCGTTAAACGGAGAGTTTGTCGAAGAACACCTGAATTTGGCAAAAGGCACCCGAGACGGTGTTGTCTGGACACTTGATAACGTTGATCTGCTGACAGGTCCTCTCCCCCTAACAGAGCAGGATGAGGAATTTCCTATCACTAAAATCCTGCACCAAAACAGATTTGTAGTGCGTTCTGCTGAAGAACTTCGCGAACGCCTTCCCAAAAACGGATTTGAGAAGTGCTGGAATGAATCTATTGACGAGGGAGGCTATACCGTCCTTAGCCAAACAACTGGCAGAGTCTATGCTGTGGGTTATGGTCGGAAGATTACTGGCAGTATCGGTAAAGGGAAAATAAAAAAAGACGACACAGCACACTATCTCTCCATAGAATACTTAGGGATAGACCCATCACGTGCAGAAACACCACGTTTTGAAGTGCCAGCAGAAGCACAGCGAAGTTTCTTTGATAAACTCTTTAGAAGAGAACCTGTCCCGCCTTTCTATAGTCAATTGCTGCAAACAGAGGCGCAGGTCATTTATGAGATAAAAATGCTGGCGCGGCACTGTAAAGAGAAGTTGAAGATTTCGTAAGTACGCTATTACTATAAATGTTGACAAGAAATTGCTACTACAATTAACGAATTTCAAAGGAATATTTGATGCCAAACCGCAAAAAAGTCCTAATCGCAGGCGCAGCAGGCTATATCGCCGGACGCATGTTACCAGAATTCCGCGAACGCTACGATCTCGTCCTACTTGACGTGAGAACAACAAATCGGCAAGGAGGAGAAGTCAAAGATATTCAAATCGTTGACGTTAGCGACCCTGACCGTGAGTTATATAAACCCTACTTTGAAGGTGTTGATGCAGTTGTTCACTGTGCATTCCAAGGCGGCGGTTTTGAGAATGAACTCAATAACGTCCAGATGGCATACAACATCTATCAAACCAGTCTCGAAACTGGTGTCCGACGTGTCGTTGTCTGCAGTTCTAATCATGCAGCAGACTATTACGAGCATCTTATCTGGGCAGGCAAATGGGATATTGTAACGCCAGAGATGCGTCCGTTGTCAGATAACTTCTACGGATGGGCAAAAGAGGCGTATGAACATCTCGGCTTTGTCTTTGCGAGTGGCGATAGGAAAGGCGGGAAACTACAGAATGTGCAAATACGTATCGGTGCACCACGTGAGACAGATATGGATGATGTAACAGCGGATAATTATGAAAAAATGCACCGCGCACTTGGTGCATACTTGAGTGTTCGCGATCAGATTCAACTCTTTGTCAAGAGCATTGAAACAGAGAATATAGAGGACGAAAACGGAATCCCGTTCCAGATTTTCTACGGTATCAGCGACAATTCACATAAGTTCTGGAGCATCACCAATGCACGAGAAGTGATAGGTTATGCGCCAGAAGACAACAGTGCATTCCGTTTTGCTGAGCGGATCGCTGAAATCCTCAAACAAACGAAAAATGAATAACCCTCCTTTATAGTAAACTTTAGAATTAACAGGCATTTTGAGATGTAGGAGGGAACTCCGATTCCCGACTGCTCCTAAGTTTCTGTCGAGATTCGGAAATCGCTTCTACAGAGAAAATATAGAATTATTTCTATAGTCCACTATAATGTATCAATAATTATATATCTTACCATAAGGGTTTTTCAAATATGAATAGGTTATTGCATCCAAATCCCCAACGTTCCCATTTTATTAGATTCCACTGATTGAAAATATTTGGAAGGCACTCTGGATTGAACCCGTAATGCTCATGTATTGAGAATCCTTCAACGATTCCAAGTACTTTTAGCAAGTCAAGGAGTTTCTCAACGCGTGGGTGTTGCACTGTGATAATGACTTGTCCGCTGGGCTTTAGATATTTCCAACATGCATCTGCAACTGATGGGAGGGCATTCATCGGGATATGCTCAACAGTTGCCAACATCGTGATGACATCAAAGGTTTCATCTTTAACGAAGTCATAAGGGAAATATCCAGGTATAAGGCGACACGTCCCAAATTTCACAGTTTGTGTGAGATGTGAGTCAATCCCTATAGCTGCCTGCAGATGCCCATTGAGATAACGTAAAAAGTTGCCGTCTCCAGTCCCAATGTCCAAGAGATGTGCACCTATCGGAATGTACGGTTCGACTTTCGTAAATCGGAGATATTCAAGGAAGGAATCAAGGGGTTTTCTTGGATACTGATCACCTTGTTGGTACTTCCTGTTTTTGAAAAATCGAGTAATAGAGTTTACCATCTATTTTTTTGCTTGTTCGCTTGTTGGCTCTATAGCAAGATATTTGTCATCAGTTTTTATATCAGGCGGATAATGAATTTCCCAAATCTTGAGAGGGGCGGTATCTTCACCATTTGTAGGATAGATAGGGACAAAGATGTCGGAGAAGTCCCCGAGGAAGTAGAGACGGACAGCAAGACTTTGCCAACCGAGATTAGAAATGTGGAAGGCTTTTTCAAGATCATCTTTTTCATCGTAATATAGGATAACGTTTCCGTGTGGATTGTCGTCAATTGAGGTTTTGTAGATATGGCGTTTAGTGCCTTTGAACGCCACATAAGGGAGTCGCGCTGTCTCTCCTTCTTTCAGCCGTGCCGTTATGAAATCAGGTGGTGACGTTATATCAGGTTCTTCAACGTAAAGAAATGGTGTCTGTTCTATTTTTGAGAGACGTTTGAATCCAAGCTGAACAAGGCGGGTGAATCCGAATCTTTTATCACTGTTTTTATCGCTGCCGATATAAGAATAGGTAGAGGCACGGTCAATCAGTCCCCACTCTCTTAACATGAGATGTGTAGCGCCGTGGGTTTTGAGAAATTCAAGCGCTTCTCGTACGTCTTGTGCACAGTAGACGTGGCGGTAATATAGGTGTATCCAGTGTGGGAGAAACGTATCCTGATCGGTTATGGTTTTGACACCACCGAAAACGTTAAGTCTGCTGCCATAACTCCAGTTTGCTGCTATGACAGTATCTTGTGGAAGCGAAGTTTTTATCCAGTTGAGTGCTTGTGCGATATCTCCTGTTCCGGGGAGCGGTTTTCGCCAGTAAGCGGCAGAGGGAACTGCGCTGTTTGCATGCCCACCGAGGGGAGTCCAAAAAAGAACGGGTATTAAAACAGCAATTGCAATTGTAGCGGGTATCCACTGCGGTTTTTTAAATTGTTGTGTGAGTGTCGCTGGCAACTGCCACAAGAGCCATGCGGTACCGTAGGCAAGCGGGACACCTATAAAGAAATCATAACGTTTTGCACCACGTGAAAGTGCCACCCACAACACAAACCATACAAGCATTATAACTGTTACCAATTCGTTTTTAGTTGTTTCTTTTCGCAAACATGCAATTGCGAGAGTGATAGCCGTGAGTCCCAGTGAAATGAGAAAGAGTGTATCGCAGCTGCCCTCCCCAATTGCCTCACTCAGAGGCCATCGGAAAAATGTTGTTGCGGTGAAAAATGAAAGAGCTACGGCAAGCGGAATCCCGTTCTGTTTCCAGATGTACAAACTCCCAAGTATCAAGCCGAGACTACCCAACATAAAGACGGTGCCGTACCTGCCGGGCCAATATCCGAAATTCGGATCAACAAGTTCTGTCATATCCTTCATGAGTCGGTTTTCTCGGAATATGAACGCGGTATTCTCAAATGTCCCGGATTGCAACAAGATATAACCGATTCCTATTCCAATGCTGAGTAGGGCGAGTCCACCCGCGAGCTTCCGGGCATGCGGACGTAGCGGAGGGTAATACTTCAGAAGTAGGTATCTCAGTCCACGCATGATGAAAACTGCAATCGGTGGGGCAAGTGTAAGTGCTGCCAGATGCGTTGCATAAGTATATCCACTCCTATAGGCAGGGCTGATAAGATAGAGTCCCGGTACGAACATGAGTATCCATATTAGATACTCTTTTAGGTGAGATTCTGTCTCTGTAGTGCAGAATTTCCAGAGTTCTGCACAGAGGATGATTAAAACAAAAAGCCCGAAACTTTCCCATGAGAGTCCACCTAAAAATATGATAAATCCAGCAAGCGCGGTGGCGAGGTATCTGTACCAATTACGAATCCCTTTACCTTCCTTTTCAGTGGAGTTATAGGGTATCTGTTCTTTCCACAGATAGACGGCGACAGCAAGTACGCCAAGCATCCAACACCATGCATCGCGATCGCCAAAACCTGCAGCACTACGTTCTACACTTCCCGGTAACGTTGCCAATAGCACGCTAACAATGGACGCAAACAGCAGACCCTGACTACGGACAAGCACAAGAAATAGTACACCAAGTCCTAAGGTAAAACAGATAGCGGTGATGTAGAGTTGAATGTGATATCGCGTGAGTGTAGGAAAGAGCCACGCTAATGCTTTATGCGTATAGGCGATGGTGTAAGAATAGAGTGGTAGCAGTTGACCGTTGTCCCTGCCGAGGGGAAGCCAGCGGTGCGTATCGCGTGACGGAAGGGTGCCGTTTTCTGCAATTTTCTCCGCCATCCACTGATAGAGGAAAGCATCGTTTTCTGTAAAGTGTCCAGCAGGGAGATGTTCTACACCTTGGATACGTATCCCGAAAGTGAAAAACATGAGGTATAAAAGCAAGGCACAGACGAGGATTTTCCGAAGATAAGGAGGTAATTGCATCCTAATTTCAAATTTTTTACAAACAGATTCCGCATAATTGACCGGTTGAGCGTAGGGTCTATAGGGAGTCTGTTGCCGCGATGAGAACCGTTTGTTGATGCCTCCACCATCTTCAAGAATGTTACAGTTTTATCGTTGCCTTCATGAATATTCACGTAGATTGATGGACAATTCCGACATAAACGGCTATTTTTTTAGCGTTATTGTACAGTGTGGTATTAAGCATTAAGATAAATATTGCGAGGCATGTGGTGGTAGGTATGGGGATTTGCTATTATAATACCATTTCTAATTGACAAAGTATCATTCCGATTTTTGAGTTTCTTTGTAGGAGCGACCTCCCGGTCGCGACCAGGAGGTCGCTCCTACAGAAGAGGGTGTTGCATTCGGACAACCGATTTATAAAATAATGTAATATCATTATTTAGAAATGGTATAAGAAGGAGTGAAGTGGAAGAGCTCGGTAGGGGATTCCGCAGTATAGGAAAAGATTAGAGAACAAGGAACTTCATCAAACGTGGCAGACGCAAAGAAACCACGTGGACAATAGGAGGGATGAGGTAGAAGTGATCCAACGTTTTGGCAACTACGTGTCTTGTGAATCCTTCATACCTATTTCGTCTTATGTTCAGTTTCGGTTAAAACTTTTTTTAATATGGGATTGCGTTCAAGCAAATCTTTATTGGCTTTTCTAACACGTTCCACCCGCTTTGCACAGCATTTGCAGTTTTTCTTCTTTCCTGCAGATGTTGTGATAGCAGATTTTTGCTTTGGTGGTGTGTGCATCGGGAGTGCGTTTGTTGCGTATCCAATAAAACAAGCGAGGATGCCAACAATTGCGAGAATGCCAACGCCATATAAAAAATAATTGTCTTTCATAGAAGTGATTCTCTATTCTCAAAACTTCGGTACAAATCCATGGTCACGAAGCTTCTCTAAATGCCTTTTCGCGCCTGCTTCTGAAGCAAAGTTCTGTATCTGTTGTTTAAAAAGTTCAAGGACTTCATCTATTGCTTCCTCTGAATGTTCTTTTGATTGCAAATTTGCCCTTGCTGATTCAAAAAAATTAGGTGGCATTTCTTCAAGTACTTTACCACTTCGGATATTTTCAAAATATGCTTGCTGTTCTTCAGCAGAAAGAGAGTTTAAATGATTTGCAATTTCTTTATTTCGTGTTTCTGACTGCTTCTTGACTTCATCTATCCCAGCTTTAATTTCATTTAACTTGTTATCGATAGTCTCCAGATACTTTCTTTTCTTATCCATTTCCTCGGCACTTAAGTCTTTATGATTATGACCATCTTTATGATTATGACCATTAGAATCATCCACAGAGTCTGGTAATGTGTTTACTGACCCCTCACTTTCTACAAGTGTATCAGTAGTGTCATCATCATCTTCTTCTTGAGATATTTTCTGCCCTTGAGATGTTTCTACAGACGCTGCGTCTGACGTGTTTTCCATTGTTGTTTGGGATTCGGTGTTGTAACGCTTAACCGGTTCCGCTATGAGTTTAGGACGTACAATGGCGGAATACCATATTGCCCATCCTATTATGACGGTAAGAAACAGAAACCCTAAACTAAAAAATAAACGTTTCCATGTGAACATTCTGTTACCTCGTTAGTTTTGGGGCAAACACCGTATAGAAAAGTGGTGTCTTTCATAGAAGTGACTCTCCTTTTCTCAAAACTTCGGTTTAAATCCATGAGCACGCAGCTCTTCTAAATGCCTTTTTACTCCTGCCTCTGAAGTTCTTTCTTGCATTCTTTGTTTAAAATTTTCAACGAACGTGTCCGTTATTTCATCTGGAATATCTAACGTTTTCGCATTATTCCGTAAGGCTTCAAAGAAATTTGGAAGTATTTTTGCAACTTCCTTTCCATCCCGCATGTTATCAAAATAAGCTTGCTGCTCCTCAGCAGAAAGAGAATTGAGTCTATTTGCTTTTTCATACATACGTTTCGCTCTATTCTCTTCCATTAATTTTAGACGGGCTTTCACACCTGCGGTTCTTTCCCGCACGATTTCACTAAACTCTTCTATTTCTTTTAACTCTTTTGCCCATTCCTCATCGTTATGCGGATGTGTTTTAGAAGAGTGTGCCTGTTGATCTGATTCTTTTTGTGCAGGAGAAGATGCTATATTTTTTGATCCTTCACGCTTGGATTGGCTCACATTTTCTGGATGTTTATGTGTTTGAACGGTATTATCTTCTTGGGTATCTTTCTTTATATGAGATTTTCCTGCAACTGCTGCGTCTGACGTGTTTTCCATTGTTGTTTGGGATTCGGTGTTGTAACGCATAACCGGTTCCGCTATGAGTTTAGGACGTACAATGGTAAAATACCATGTTGCCCATCCTATTATGACGGTAAGAAACAGAAACCCTAAACTAAAAAATAAACGTTTCCATGTGAACATTCTGTTACCTCGTTAGTTTTGGGGCAAACACCGTATAGAAAAGTGGTGTCTTTCATAGAAGTGACTCTCCTTTTCTCAAAACTTCGGTTTAAATCCATGTGCACGAAGTTCTTCCAAATGTTCTCTTACCTCTTCCTCTGAAATACCTTCTCGAATTATTTGTCTGAAATCCTCCAGGAAAAAAGACGTTAGTAAATCTGGTATACCTGCCGATTGTGCAGTATTCTGTATGGAGTCAAAATAATCTGAAGGTATTTCTGCAAGTCCATTTCGCATGTTATCAAAATAGGCTTGTTGTTCTTCAGCCGAAAGAGAATTTAGTCTATTCGCTTTTTCCTGCAAACGTCTTTGACTTCTCTTTTCAATATTTCTTAAATCTGCTTGAATATAAACTAATTTTTCATTGATGACTTCTTCCATATCCTCTAATTCTTTTATTTCTTTCGCCCATCTTGCTAAATCCTCTTTACTATGTTGATGTGTTTCCGATGAGTGTTTATTTTGATCTAATTTCTGTTTAGTCTCCACAGAGTCGTTTTTCTCTTTAACAACCTTGCTTTGGCTCTCACCGTTTTGAGGCTTATTTGTATCACCATCTGCTTGGATATTGTTCTTTTTCTCAGATGACTTTACAACGAGTGTATCTGTGGTTTTTTTTGCTGCTTTTGGTTCCTTCACATTATATATTACAACTGGTTCACTTATGATCTTAGGTCGTACAATGGTAATGTACCATGTTGTCCAACCTATGATGACGACAAAAAACAGAAATCCTAAACTGAAAAATAAACGTTTCCATGTGAACATTCTGTTACCTCATTAGTTTTGAGGACTCTCCATTTCTCAAAACTTCGGTTCAAATCCATGAGCACGAAGTTCTTCTAAATGCTTCTCCGCATATGATTCTCCACTAAATTGTGGTTTAAGCAATTCAAGGAAAACTTCTGTAAAACTATCAGGAATTCCTCCCTCCTTAAATGTAGTCCTCACTGTTTCAAGGGCATCATCAACTGCTTTGCCACTTTTGATATCTTCAAAATAATTTTGCTGATCTTCAGCAGAAAGAGAGTTTAATCGCCTCACAAGTTTTGCACGCATTTCGTTTTGATTATAACTCGCTTTAAATCTTTCACTTTCCTTTTTGAGTTCATTTGTGGAATAGAGCAATTCATCTATCTGAGTTCTATAATGCTTTAATATCCTTTCTGCATCGGCTTTTCTCTTCGCCAATTCCTCATCACTTAACTTCTTGCCATTAGACTTATCCGGATGTTCTGTGTGTTTATCTGACTCTTTTTGTGTAAGGGAAGCAGTTGCGTTTTTGTTCCCCTCACGCACAAATTGACTTCTAACTTTTGGAGGTTTATGTGTTTCCGCAGTGCCATTTTCCTGAGTATTTTTTCTTATTTGAGATTTTTCTGTAACTGCTGCGTTTACTCTGTCAGCCGCTGTTATTTGTGGTTTGGTGTTGTACAGCACGATAGGATTCCCGATGAGTTTAGGACGGACAATGGTGAAATACCATGTTGTCCAGCCTATTATGACAATAAGAAACAGAAATCCTAAACTGAGAAATAAACGTTTCCATGTGAACATTCTGTTACCTCGTTAGTTTAGGGGCAAACACCACGTGGTTAAAATTGGTGTTTGCCGATAAGTTCGCAATATCTAAAAATTAAGCGTTGCCGCATCCTCCACTTTCACAGCTGCCGCTGACTAAAATCCATTTCCCTTCAAGGCACTCTTCTAATTCTTCTGATAATTCTATAGCACGTTCAGCAAACCTTTCAGCAGCTGCTATAGCAAAGTCCAATGCCTTTTGTGCAAGTTTTCTGGCCAATTCACTTTCAGCTGCATCACGCAGATCACGTGCGAATCTTCCTGCTGCTACTGCTAATTTAGCTGCTGCGACAGCTTGTTGAGCTTCAATAAATACCTCATAACAAGGATGAGATTCATCAATATCGTCTGACTGAGCCAACGCCGGCTTGACAGTTAAAAACGTCATCGCACAGATGAGAATGAAACTTGTCAAAGCCAAGATGTTTGAGTTTAATTTCGGCAACCTAATTGTATTCGTCATTTTCATTTCCTTCCTTTAACTCCCATAACGAGGAGTCAGTGTTAGTAGAAGGAGAAAATGCAATTTGTAAACGCTATCCGAATCGTGCTTCCATTTACACTTATTGCGAACAGTGTTTTACAAATTGTACCATTTCTCCCACAATTTATCAAATAAATAAATCAATTACTCTCCCGTTTAACTTTTGTAGTAGCGTTTTGCGTTACGGTCTTCTTCCACCGCTTTATCACACGTTTCACGCACACTTCAACATCAGTCGTGGAGATACTTTCTTTTTTAGTAATCTCTTCAAGAGGTTGATTGTCTAAATACCTTTCCATAATCTTCCGTTCTTGAGGTGGAAGGTTATCGATCAGTTCGTCTAAATTGTAAGCGATTGGGCTTAACCACTCACGCATCCGTTCCCATCTTTTCTGAACAGCCTCAGCAGTGGAACCTATCGCTTCAGCAATCTCGCTCGGCCTTAGCTCATCCAATAAGTGTTCAACAACCTCAAGATCCTTTTCTGGTAGAAGTCGCAGGAGCCGTCTCAACAGATAACGTTCTGTCTCAGTCTGTTGTGCCTGCTGTGCTGCAAGCATTGATGCTTCTGCAGCTTCTCTTTCACCATCCACACTATCAAGAGTGGCGAATTCAGACATCCGATTAACTCCTTGTCCTCTGGCTCTTATGTGGTCAATCGCCGCATTTTTCGCTGTGGTCCATAACCATTGAACGAGTTTATCAGGATACTTAATTGTTTCCCTCTTGTTGAAGGCTTTGAGAAAGGTTTGATTTGTAATTTCATCGGCATCGTGATGATTTCCTATGATCTTGGTAACGGAAGCACGGATCGGTTCATAATGCTCTTGCATAAGCAGATTCAGTGCTTCTTCGCTGCCTGTTTCCAAAAATTGCCGATTTAGGACGTTATCGTTCATCTCCTCTCTCAGTGAATATAATTACTGCCTTCATTAATATTCACGTAAATTTGGGGAGAATTCCGACAGAAAATCGTATATTTTAGAAAATATTTTGTATGTCTGTATATAACTATAGTAAACTTTAGAATTAACAGGACATTTTCAGTTGTAGTCGGGAACTCCGATTCCCGACTATCAGTAGGTTGGGTCGCGATTCGGAGATCGCTCCTACAAAGAAATCGGGGTTACAAACCCCTCCTACAAGAAGCACTACGCGACAATTGAATGCCTCTGGTCTTTAGTTGATTTGACAATAAAAGCAAAATAGCATAAAATACAGTCGGGATTGAAAATCCCTCCTACAAGAGAGGGAAGTGATGTTTATAGAATAAATATGAGGGAACATCTATGAGTAAAACAAGAAAAGTTGTGATGCGGAATGATGCGGGACAAATCTGGACAGCGGAACAGGAAACGCCTGCACCGAAACATGGGCAACTGCTGATTGAAGTCCACGCCTCCATGGTCAGTCCAGGGACGGAACTGGGTGGTGTTAAACGGAGACGCGAGAATCCGGGTGACGCATCACAGCAGCGTGCGTTCGGATATACGAATGCAGGTGTCGTCATCGGCAAAGAGGGAGATTGTGACGAATTTGAGATTGGTGACAGAGTGGCAGGCATGGGAGGTGGTTATGCATTACACGCCACGTATGCCTGTGTGCCGCATAATCTATGTGCAAAGATTCCTGACAACGTCAAGTCCGAGGAAGCATCATCTATCCACCTCGCGGCGACAGCACTGCACGCTGTGCAGCGCGGACGTATTCGCATCGGTGAAAACGTCGTTATTGCCGGATTGGGTATTCTTGGACAATTTGCGAGCCAAATTGCTAAAACAGCGGGCGCTTATGTCATCGGTTTAGACCGATTACCGTTGCGGTTAGGGATTGCTGAAAACGCAGGGATAGATCGCGCAATAAACATCTCTGAAACGGATCCGATTCCGATTACGGAGGAATTTACACGGGGATATGGCATGGATTGTGGGATAATCGCTTTCGGTGGGGATGCAACGAGTGCATTTCAACAAATTCGCGCGATGCTGAAAACAGCACCGGATACGCACAAGATGGGACGGATTGTGATTGTCGGAGGCGCAAGCATTACACACGGCTTTGCAGCGGGACTTGGAAACGTTGATGTTATTAGTGCAGCACGCACAGGACCTGGCTATCACGATGAAGATTATGAACATGGCGCGGATTATCCGCCAGTGTTTGTGCCGTGGCCAACACAACGCAACTTAGAATTATCACTACGTCTCATGTCTGAAGGAAAATTAGACGTTCAAGCGGTAATTACTGATATTGTGCCAATTGACCAAGCCGCTGAGGCATGCGAAAAATTAATTCAAACACCGAATGAAGCGTTAGGTGTAGTCTTCTCAATGCAATAAACTGACTTAGGACAAACGGATGGAAATTAGAGCAGCACAAGAATCAGAATTAGAACAGGTCGTTGAACTCAACTGCATAGCGTTTAATCCGGGTCAGCATGAACGCTATTGGCAGTATGTCCGAGGTGATAGCAGCTACAGGCTTTCACAGACCCGAGTCGTTGTTGTGAATGATCGGGTTGTTTCAACTCTGCGCGTCTGGGAACGCAGGATAAGGGTCGGCGGATCTCTCGTAACGATGGGAGGTATCGGTGGCGTTTGCACGGATCCAAAATATCGTGGCGTTGGGTATGCATCCGCACTTATGCAGGACACAATCGGCTATCTACAGACGATAGGATGTGACCTCGGCGTTCTGTTTACGATCATACCAGAGAAATTTTATCACAGATTAGAATGGACCTCCTTTCCGCTACGCGGTTTCAAGGTTAAGTTTAACTCGGCAATCGCAAATGAAAAACCATCGGCTTGGAAGGTTAGAGATTTCAACTTAGATACGGATTTAGACTCTGTAGCATCAATATACGACACTGCTAATGCACAACAGAGCGGCACTATTTCTCGGACACGTGCTTATTGGGATATGGAACCTTCGCGCATTCGTGGTATTCTCCCGACTGTTATCGCACATCAAAACGGCAACATCGGTGGCTATCTGAACTATGAAATAGATGATGGGTATGCGACGGTGCGCGAAGTAGGGTATCTACCTGAAAATACAGATGTTTTGGATCCACTTGTATTCCACCTATTACAATTGTGTGCAGCAGATAAAGTTGAAGAGATAGAAGGTATATTCTCTCCGCAACATCCGTTTGTCCAACGCCTCATTACAGGGAACAATAGTGATTTAAGTCCAATCACAGATACGGCAATGATGCTCTATGCTGTCGATTTACTTGTGCTTTTGCGACGTTTTGTGGTGGGATGGGAATCGCAGATTGCTGCTTCTGAGGAATCATTTCCATCACTTGCTGTAAAATTTCCGGTTGTCAATGACCAACAAGCAGTGTTGCGCTACGACGGTAATAACACGATTCAAATTGTGGATGACGCGCCAGATGTGGATAGCCTGAAAATCAGTGAAGAAGATTTTTGGCAACTGTTGTTTGGTGAAATAGGGTGGGAGCAGGTGAATTCGGATGTTTCTGCTCCCTCAGAGGTTTCTGCGTTTTTAGGTGAGTTGTTTCCAAAGCGCAATGTCATTTTTTGGTATCCAGATCGGTATTAAGGTGGATGGAAGATATGAGTAAAACAAACTCGGAATCCCAAAGGCAAGGTACACAGACAAGCGCGTTCGGAACATCCGGCAGAATTAATCACGATTCCACTGAATTTTATAAAGGAAAACTTTACGCCGACCAAGAACCTCCAGAAGCCGAAACATGGATAGAAAATCCAATTTCCTCTGAAAACCTCGACCAACTCTATTGTTCCTCCAGTGAGCAGATGTCCGAAATACCAGATGGCAGTATTCATCTAATGGTGACGTCACCACCCTACAATGCCAAAAAGGAGTATGATGACGATCTGTCGTTAGATGAATATAGAGAACTTCTCCGTGCCGTGTTTTCCGAAACCCATAAAAAATTGGTAACTGGCGGGCGGGCGTGTATAAATATCGCCAATTTAGGACGGAAACCTTATATCCCATTGCATAGTTGCATCATAGAAGATATGTTGGACATCGGCTACTATATGCGCGGGGAAATCATCTGGGATAAAGCCGCGAGCGCGGGAAGTTCTACGGCATGGGGCAGTTGGTTATCCGCGGCGAACCCTGTGCTAAGGGACATTCACGAATATATACTCGTTTTCTCAAAAGATTCCTTTTCTCGGCAGCGTAATGACAAAGAAAATTCTATCTGTAAAGAAAACTTCTTGGAGTGGACAAAAAGTGTCTGGACGTTTCCTTCTGTTTCTGCCAAACGCATCGGTCATCCTGCCCCTTTTCCTGAAGAGCTGCCTCGCCGATTAATTCAACTCTATACCTTTGTAGGAGATGTGGTATTAGACCCGTTTTGTGGGAGCGGAACAACCTGTTTGAGCGCTGTGAAGGCAGGTCGGCATTATGTCGGTTACGATATTGAAGAGGAATATATAAAATTGGCAAACGAGCGAATTAGACAGTATGCCGATCAACTCCGTTTGCCAATATGAATTCAAACTTTTTTATTCCGGAAATATTGGGATTGTGCGAGGCCAAATTGCATAAATTTTTCCTGCCTCTGTGCTGAACTTAATATCCGAATCTGATTGCTTTATTCTAACAGATTCCTTCCCACATGTCACTGAAACGGGACCTGATATACGGACAGAACATTCACGTCCGAGTGTGGAATGGATGTTTGCTTTAGTGAGTTTTCCATTTTCCCATGCCATATCCACTTCAAATCCACCACGGGCGCGTAACCCTTTGACGTATCCTGTAGCCCATGCCTTTGGAAGTGCAGGCAGCAGATTAACTTCACCTGCATGACTCTGTAGCAACATTTCAGCAATACCCGCAGTTCCGCCGAAATTGCCATCAATCTGGAATGGTGGATGCGTATCAAACAGGTTTGTCAAGGTACACCTCGTGAGAAGTGCTTGTAGATGGTCATAAGCTGCTTCTGCCTCCTCAAATCTTGCGAAGAAGTTGATGAGCCAAGCGCGACTCCATCCTGTCTGTCCGCCACCATGTTGCAACCGATATTCCAACGATTTCTTTGCTGCTGCTGCCAACTCTGGTGTACCGCGCAGCGTTATCTGACAACTCGGATGCAGCCCATACATGTGTGACATGTGTCGATGTCCAGGCTCCGGTTCGTCATAATCGAATACCCACTCCTGTAAACGACCTGTCTTTTCACTTATCTGGAGTGGCGCGAGTCGTTCAAGTGCAGAGACCAACTCTGCACGGAAATCCACATCGTCACCGAGAACATCAATACAAGCGATGCAGTTTGTGAAGAGCTCATGGATAATCTCCAAGTCCATCGTTGCAGCATAGGTGAAAAGGGAACGTTCACCATCGGGTTTTAGGAAACTGTTTTCGGGTGAGTGTGACGGATTCGTGACGAGTTTACCTGCAACAGGTGTCCCTTCAGGCGCTTCAACGAGAAAATCAAGTACAAAACGGGCAGCACCTTTCATTAACGGGTATGCCTGTTTCTTAAGGAATTCCACATCTCCGCCAAAAAGGTAGTGTTCCCACACATGCTCACACAACCATGCGGCCCCCATCGGTGAAATACCCCATATTCCATCAGCAGGTGTTGTAAATCCCCATACATCAGAGAGATGATGCACAACCCAACCCTCAGCACCGTAATGACGTTTCGCAGTCTGATTGCCCGGTTCAACAAGCGTATCCATGTAGTCAAATAGTGGTTTGTGGCACTCAGCAAGGTTGCAGACTTCAGGCACCCAATAGTTCATCTGGAGATTGATGTTCGTGTGGAAATCGCTGTTCCAAGGTGCTTTCATGTGCTCGTTCCAAATCCCTTGCAGGTTTGCGGGGAGGCACCCCGGTCGCGAACTTCCCATCAGTAGATAGCGTCCATATTGGAAGTAAAGTGCAACGAGTCCTGGATCTGACGCTCCTTCCTTCACTGCTGCTAAACGTTCATCGGTTGGCAGATTTTCTGCATCGGTAGAACCGAGATTCAAGTCAACTCTTCGGAAAAGGGGTTGATGTTCTACGATGTGGTCTGCCCGAATTGCTTCATAAGATTTTGACTCAACAGCAGCAAGATAATTTTCACAAAGTTCATGCGGGTCACCGCTTGCATCCTTTTGATTAATGTAGCTTGTAGCACCAGCGAGTAGAAGCGTAACAACATTCGCTTCTTTGACAGAGATTCGGTCATCTTCTGATTGAACATGCCCATCCTCAACGTTCAATTGTAAATACGCTGAAAACCGAACAATACCATCGCTACACTTTCCGCTGAGTCGAAGTGTATTGTTAGAGACGGCTTCAACAGTGGCATCTTGCTCCCGCGTCATCGTGGCATCAAACGTGATATGCTCCGATGGATCGCATTCAATCCGAATGAAAATAAGGTTTTCTACTGCCGTTGCAAAAACTTCTCTGCTGAAACTGACATCACCACTGCGATAGGTTGTTTTCGTAATGCCTATGTCCAAATCAAGTTCTCGCCGATAATCCGCAACCTCATCATGTGAAAATTCAAGGATAATATCGCCTAAAGATTGATACGATTTGACGCGATGTGGTACGCCCAACATCGTTTCACCCGCGAGTTTTGTCGCTTCGTCGTTTTTATCTTCAAATAGCAGTTGTTGCACTTTTGGGAGTGCTTCTAACGCCTTTGGGTTGTTAGTATCTTGAGGAGCGCCCTCCCAAAGTGTATCTTCGTTCAGTTGGATACGTTCCCGTTGGATGCCGCCGAACACCATAGCACCGAGCCGTCCGTTTCCAACGGGAAGTGCGTCTGTCCATTGTTCGGCAGGTTTGTTATACCATAAAACATAATCATTTATATTTTTCATAATCATTCTCTCTATCATAAAAATTATCTAAATCGATCCGCTTTAAGGATCAATACATTCTAAAAAAGTTAAGATTTAGGTCGTGTATCCCAAGCACATCGGAACCCAATGTTAGCCATGAGTCTTGTTGAAATCAAGTCCGCGATTCTTGCTGAATATGAAACGAGGAAACTGGTAAGAGTAGGTGTGACACCCCAACGAGCAGCAGTATGTATGGGTTCTGATGAAGTAAACAGTGGACCACCCCTTAATACGCGATCAGTAAGAATTTCTCTGAAGTTGAGATTAAATGAATCTAAATGATCTTTTGTACCCACACCAGCAACTGGATTCCGGACGGGCGAAGACGAATAGAAATTTGCATCATACTCATCAAGACACCACTCCCATACGTTCCCTACCATGTCATGTAAACCGTAGTTATTCGGAGGATATTTTGCGACAGAAGTGGTCTCATCAACTTCCTTACTACAAAATACCATGTTCGAATCCATCAAATTCCCCCATGGGTATTTCTGCCCTATTAATCCACCGCGTGCCCCTTTTTCCCACTCCGCTTCTGTTGGCAGACGTTTTCCCGCCCATTTCGCATACGCCATTGCAGCAAACCAACTGACATGAGTCACAGGATGATCCGCTTTTCCATTCGGAAAGTTATTTTCATTCCAATGTTTTAGATAGTCTCCATCATGATATTTCCTATAAATATACAGTGTAGCCTTCATCCTCTTTTTCGCCTTATTCCACCCATGCCACTTTGATGGTTTACGCCAATGGGGATTAGCATCAAGAAACATCTTGAATTGTTCGTTTGTCACAGGATATTTGTCCATATAAAATGCATCAACGTAGACTGCATGTGCTGGCTTTTCACGACCATTTGCCTTTTGGTTATTGTTACCCATTTGGAACTCACCTGCGGGGATCAGGACCATATCTTCTGGGACTGAGACACTTAAAGATGTCTGTTCAGAGGTGGAAAATTCTTCTGGTTCAGGGGTAGGAAATTCTACTTGTGAGATAGGATCAATAGGTTGCGATATTTCCGTCTGTAGCGTAGTGATATGTTCAGACCGCTTTTGTGGGTCTTTTAGCGTATCACGCGCTTGATTCAAAACAGTCCGCCACTGTTCTTGCGTTCTACCGTCCGGACGCGGAAGTCCACCCGCACGTAACGATTCACTGTAGCATTTTTTATGTGCCTCGTCAACTTGAGCCGCTATGATAGTTTCACTTTGGTTTTGGAGTTCTTCAATAGATAGCCCCAGAACTTCAAAATAGTTTTTCCGCTCACCAACAATTAATCCTGATGCTTTTAGAATTTCATCAGCGTCATCGGTGGAGAGACCATACTGCTGTACCGCCTGCTGGAGCAGACCGATACGTTGCTCTGTTGTAATTGACTGAGAAGCAGCGCTGAGAATGTTGATTGCTGCAATAAATTCTTCACGTTTAGACATCTGATTCGTCCACCATTATGTATTATTCAGACTATTGCTTCATCTACATATTAGACATTATAACGTTTTAATTGTGAGTGTTATCGGTCTTTAATAAAATCTAAAGTTCGTCCGTTGGGTTTCGTTGTGCTCTGTCCTTACGTGTCATTTTAAGGATTTCCCGAATGTGTGTCCTGCTCTTGAGTCCCGCTGAATCATGTAGAATGCCAAAAAGCGCATTCTACCAAGGCATTCCCCGTATGGTATTTGTCCAAATCAACGCCAAATGCGCGTTTGGCATTTGGCGGGGACGATATGTTTTCGCAGCGCATTGGCAGTTGATATGTCGTTCCTACCAAATCAAGAAATCAACGGTATGAATACCTTTTTCGTATTCACCGGGTATGAATGCCATTTAGGCATTCCCCGGAACTCAAGAGGTTTTGATAATTTTTCTATAAACATATCGTTCCTACGGAACTCAAGAGGTCAGCGACGCTCGGTAAACCGTAATTCAAATTAAATCATTATAATGTCTATTATTGTAGGTCGCGATTCGGAGATCGCTCCTACAAAACACCCTCTTTGTAGGAGGGAACTCCGATTCCCGACCGCTTTCAAGAACTATCAATTAGCACTTGATTAAGCACTATGCTACTGGATTAAAAACAATAATTTAAGACGTTACTGCCTTCACACAACGAAAACCGATTCTGGCGAGTGTAAGTGTTGGATTGATTTTATAGCGAAAAGCAGAACGAACGTATTGTTGTGAATCGAGCCAAGAACCACCGCGTAAAACACGAAACGAAGTATTATTCGTTAATTCATTTGTTACTGATTCGTCGGTGTTCGCGCCAGAAATCGGGTTACGATGCGGGGAGTGCGTATAAAAATCAGCGTCATACGTATCAAGACACCATTCCCAGGCGTTTCCTGCCATATCGTAGAGTCCGTAGCCGTTTGCTGGATATTCCCCAACAGGCGTGGTATCACCGACACTGCTGTTATAATTCGCCTGAGAAAAATCAATTGAATTGCCCCCTGGATATTCCTGTTCTGTTAGTCCACCACGAGCAGCTTTTTCCCATTCTGCCTCTGTTGGCAGACGTTTGCCTATCCACCGCGCATACGCCATCGCTGCATACCAACTGACCCAAGTCACCGGATGATCGGCTTTCTCATCGGGATAGATATTTTCATGCCAATGCTTCAAGTAATCACCGTCGTGGTAACGTTTAGCAATAGATGTCTTCTGTTTTTTGCCCCATTCGTACCATTTTGATGACTTATGCCACTGTGGGTTAGCAGTTACAAATTCCATATACTGTGCATTAGTTACCAAGTGTTTGTCCATATAGAACGCGTCAACATAGACATTATGTAATGGTCTTTCGCTGTTATCTGCCTTACCATTATTGCTTCCCATTTGAAATTCGCCTGCCGGAATTAGCATCATGTCTCCAGAGGCATTAGGAGTCGGAACTACTTGCGCTGAGTCAACACTTGAAGGCTTCGGTAGTAAGGCATCCTCTGGAGGACTTACAGTTGCCGGTTCCGAGTCATGATGTCTATTTTCAGGACTTGACGTGTCGTGCAAAGGTATTTTAGATAAATCCTCTTGAAACAATAATGTAGTGAGATATTGTTGTCGTTTTTGTGGGTCTTTCAGGGTATCACGTGCTTGATTCAGAAGTGTTCGCCACTGTTCTTGCGTTCTGCCATCTCTACGCGGGAGTCCACCGGCACGTAATGATTCACTATACTGTTTTTTATGTGCAGCATCAACTTGAATAGCGATGTTATTTTCACTTTCGTTTTGCAGCTCTTCAAGGGAAAACCCTAACACTTCAAAATAGTTTATCCGCTCACCAACAATTAACCCTGTTGCTTTCAGAATTTCATTCGCTTCATCAATAGAGATGTCGTATTGCTGTACTGCCTGCTGAAGAAGTGCATTGCGCTGCTCACTTGTAATCGTTGACGATAGCGCTTTTAGTGTGTTGACGACTGTAATGAATTCTTCTCGTTTGGACATGTGGCAATTTACTTCGTATTATCAGATTAACTAACGAAACAACTGTTTATTAGTCTATTGCTTTTACACATCGAAACCCGTAACTATAGTATGTGATAATTGGATCTGCACATCCGCAATAATTGACCCGTGCAGCCCGCTCACTACTTGCCCAAGAACCCCCACGCAAAACACGAGCACTTGCAATGCTTAAAAAGTTTGTTGTGATTTCACTAACGCTTTTAGCATCTAAACCGGGGTTTCGATATGAGGAACTATCATTGTATTCATCAAGACACCACTCCCACACATTACCCACTACGTCATAGACACCGTAGTCGTTAGGTGGGTACTCACCAACAGGTGTTGTTCTTCTGATATGCATCCCGTAATTCGCCATGTCTATATCAATATGATCACCCCAAGGATATATTTTCCCGATTAATCCACCGCGTGCTGCTTTTTCCCATTCCGCTTCGGTTGGTAAACGCTTACCAGACCACTGCGCGTAAGCCATCGCAGCATACCAACTCACATCAACAACTGGGTGGTCTGCTTTACCTCGCGGATAGTTGTTGCTACTCCAAGTTTGTAAGTAATTACCGTCATGATAATTGTCAGGTATCTTCTTTTTCTCCCACTGAGGATTGGCATTCAAAAAATTCTTGTATTGCGAATTGGTCACAGGATATTTGTCCATAAAAAACGGACCTAAGTAAACAGTATGTGTAGTAATTCCACTGCCATCTTCATCTTTACCCTGACTGCCCATCTGAAACCTTCCTGCAGGGATAAATACCATATCATTAGGAACATCAACATTTGGAGCAATCGATACTGAATCGGCACTTGAGACATTCTCAATTTCATTTGCTGGCGTTGGTTCAGGGTCATCAAATTCGTCATCGGATTGAGGCAAGTCATGCGGAACAACCTCTGGCAAATCTTCTTGGAACAGAAATGTCGCCAAATATTCTCTCCGTTTTTGCGTATCTATTAAGGTTTCACGTGCTTGATTCAGGATATTACGCCACTGCTCTTCTGTTTTACCATCGGGGCGAATACGCGCACCGGCGCGCAACGATGCTTTATAGTGCTGCTCATGCGCCGCTTCAACAATGCTCACGATAGTTTGTTCGTCTGATCCTTGAATCTCTTCTATTGAAAGCCCTAATACTTCAAAATAGTCTATCTCTTCTCCGACTACCAATCCCAAAGACTGTAGAATCTCTGAGGCTTCCTCAACAGAGAGACCAAAATTTTGCACCGCCTGTTTTAGCAGCCCGCGCCGTTGGATGTCAGTAATACTCGGTGATACAGTTTTGAAGGTGTTAATCACATCAATGAATTCTTCGCGTTTTAACATGTATCATTCGCCTTTAGAATCGATTGGATCTCGGGCAAAATTGAAAAGATGAAATAGTTGTTTAGGACTTTATTTCCTTTACACAACGAAAACCACAAGTAGGCAGTGTGTCAGTGGGACTACCTATGAACCGATGAGAAACCCGCATAGCTTGAGAATCAATGTTCCATGAACCACCGCGCAATACACGAGATGTTTCAATGTTTCTGAAGTTTTCTATTACCCACTCAATAGTATTCGTACCGGGAAATGGATTTTGGCGTGGGGAACTTGCATAGAAATTTACATCATACGCATCAAGACACCATTCCCATACGTTCCCACTCATGTCATATAGACCATATCTGTTGCATGGGTAATGACCAACAGGAGTAGTATTGCCTATATGATAGAAATAGTTGGCATTGATTGAGTCTATTGAATCCCCCCAAGGATATCTCTTATGTTCTAAACCTCCACGTGCAGCTTTTTCCCATTCAGCCTCTGTTGGCAATCGCTTACCTACCCATTGCGCATACGCCATTGCTGCATACCAGCTGACCCAAGTCACCGGATGATCAGCTTTCTTTGCGGGATAGTTAGTCCGAAACCAATTTCTCAAGTAAGCACCATCGTGGTAAGATATTTCAATGCGGTTTTTGAACCATTGTGGTTTGCGCCACTGTGGGTTTGCGTCAATGAATTTCTTGAATTCTGCATTGGTTACCAAACATGTGTCTATGTAGAACGCATCGGTGTAGACAGTATGTACAGGCTTTTCACGTTCATTTGCCTTTTCATCATCACTACCCATCTGAAATTCACCTGCCGGAACGAATACCATATCATCCGGAATATCAAGATCGTCAGGAACTGTCTGATGGCTTAATTCCCGATGGACTATTTCCTCAATATCAGAAGTTTCGAAGATAGGAGACGCTTCGCCTTCAAATAATATGTCCACTTGTTCGTTTTGTAGTATGGCAACGTATTCATGTCTTTTCAAGGGATCAATCAAAGTCTCCCTCGCTTGATTCAAAAGTGTTCGCCACTGTTCTTCTGTTCTTCCATCAGCACGAGGACGACCACCAGCTCTTAATGATTCAGCATATAGTTTTCTATGTGCAGCATCAACATGCGCTGCGATAGCATCTTCACTGAAGTTTTGCAATTCCTCAATTGAGATACCTAACACCTCAAAATAGTTTTCCTTTTCACCGACAATCAACCCTGATGCTTTTAGTATTTCAGGAGCATCAGCCGCGGAAATCTGATGCTCCTGCATCGCTTGACGAAGGAGTCCTTTGCGTTGTTCGTCGGTAATAGTCGGTGAAACCGCTTTGAGTCTATTGATGAAATCTATAAAGGCATCGCGTTCATGCATGTTTTAGTCCTATTTAAAATGTATTTGATCATTAGTATATCAAACGAAGAGATTAAGACGATACTGGTTTCACACAACGAAAACCGGTGAGACTGTTTGTTTTCCAAGGTGGTAAGAAGCTGCGATTTGAAACGCGCACCTCATGCTCTGCTGAATGCCAAGAACCTCCCCGTACCGCACGAGGTCTTTTCTGTTTTGTAAGGGTGCCAATAATACTTTCTATACTGCCACCTGAAACAGGGTTATGGCTTTCGGAAAACTTATAGAATTCATTATCCCATTCATCAAGACACCACTCACCTACGTTTCCTACGATGTCGCACAATCCGTATTCATTCGGAGGATATTTCCCTACAGATGTTGTCTCCCCAACACGCTGATCAAAGTTTGCATTGCGAGCATATATAGCATTACCCCATGGATATCTTTGCTCAGCTAACCCACCACGTGCCGCTTTTTCCCATTCTGCCTCTGTCGGCAATCGTTTGCCAACCCATTTCGCATAAGCCATCGCAGCATGCCAACTGACCCAATTCACCGGATGGTCAGCTTTCCCGGTTGGATATTTGCCCTTAAACCAATTTTTCAAGTAGTCGGTATCTCGATATTTTCTAAAAATAAGATGATAATTAAACAACCCAAGATTGCGCCACTGTGGGTTCGCATCAAGAAACTCTTTATATTGTGCGTTTGTCACGGGATATTTGTCCATATAAAACGCATCTACGTAGACTAAATGTGCTGGTTTTTCGTCAACGTTGGCATCATAATCGTTACTTCCCATTTTGAATTCACCCGCAGGGATAAGCACCATACTATCTTGTTCTGAAGTTCTTGATAGATGTGTTTCGGGATCGTTAAATTCTTCCTCAACCAAAATGACAGTAGACGGTGTTAAATCGTTCTGAAGCATCGCAATGTGTGCCTGACGTTTTTGACTATCTTTGAGAGTATCACGCGCTTGATTCAGAAGTGCCCGCCACTGTTCTTCGGATTTTCCATCAGGACGCACGCGACCACCCGCATTAAGAGATTCACGGTAAAGTTTTTTATGTGCTGCTTCAACTTGCGATACGATGTCCGATTCACTTTGGTTCTGAAAATCTTCTATAGCAAATCCTAACACTTCAAAATAGTTTTCCTTTTCACCGATCACCAGTCCTGATGCTCTCAGAATATCAACGGCATCTGCGGAGGAGAGATCATGCTGTTGTACTGCTCTGCGCAGAAGACCCTTGCGCTGTTCTTCTGTGATAGTTGCTGAAACCGATTTTAAATCATCTATGAATGCAATAAACTCATCGCGTTTAGACATCATTTACCTTCTTTTAAGAATATGTGAATATGTGTGTTCACACAAATATCAAATGTAATTAGATAAAGAATCATGGGTATAAAGATTTTACACAACGAAATCCGCTCTCAGGGTTCGTGAACCGAGGATGATTGGAACAGCGATTAGAGATACCTAAGTCTTGAACTGTAGTGATCCAGGAGCCACCACGCAAAACACGGAAACTCTTGACTTTCTTGAAATGATTTGTCACACTTTTTATATCTTCCTCTGACAACAGATTTCTATGCGGGAAACTCCCATAGAAACCGTATTCATCAAGACACCATTCCCATACGTTACCCACCATATCGTATAAATCGTACCCGTTAGCAGGATAAAACTCTACAGGCGTAGTAGAACCGATGTTTTTTCCATAGTTTGCCTTGCCAATATCTACCACATCTCCCCACGGATATTTTTGATCTGTCAAACCTCCACGCGCTGCCTTCTCCCATTCTGCTTCTGTCGGTAAACGTTTGCCAACCCACTGTGAGTATGCCATCGCAGCATACCAACTAATGTGAACAACCGGATGGTCATCCTTACCTTCAGGAAAGTCGTTGCCATACCAATGGTGTAGATAGTAACTATCGAGGTGCGATGAAGAGAGAATTCTTGCGATTCCCTGTGTTTTACGCCACCGTGGGTTTGCCTCAACAAATTCCTTGTATTGTGCATTGGTTACTGGATATTTGTCTATATAGAATGCGTCTACAAAAACTTTATGTATCGGATGTTCATAACTGAATAATTCACCATCATGACTACCCATTTCAAATTCACCTGCGGGAATAAGCTCCATGTTATCAAGATTCACTTTTTGAAGATATAATGGAGCTGATGGTGTTTCTACCGATTCTTCACCATACTGGTAAACTTCAAAGTGCGCGTGTCGTTTTTGTGGGTCTATTAGTGCATCTCTTGCTTGATTTAGGATTGTTCGCCACTGTTCTTCTGTTTTGCCATCGGCGCGGGGACGACCACCTGCCCTCAACGATTCACTATAAAGTTTTTTGTGTGCTGTCTCAACGCGATTTGCGATGACCGATTCACTTTGGTTTTCAAACTCTGGAGCAGATAAACCTAATACCTCAAAATAATCAATCTGCTCACCGATAACCAATCCTGACTCATCAAGGATATCAGCCGCCTCTTCAACAGTAAGGTCATGCTGCTGTACCGCTTGTCGGAGAAACCCTTTGCGTTGTTCATTAGAAATAGTCGGCGAAGCATTTCTAACCGCCTGAATGATGGTAATGAATTCATCACGTTTAGACATCAGTTAGTTCTCTTTTCAGAATCAATCTACTTCACTTATATTCCAACAGAAGGTGAAGTAGACGTGCTATCAGTTGTTACGTCCCAGACACAACGGAATCCGATGACATTGAGTGAAAAAGAAGGCGATTCCGCGTTGCGATTCGCTGTCCGCACTAATGACGCTGGAATACGCCAAGAACCGCCGCGTAACACGCGGTTTGACTCAACATCTACAAAATGATTTACAATCCATTCAATAGTATTCGCGCCGGAAATCGGATTTCGGGGTGATGAACTCGTAGAAATACCTTCATGATATGCATCAAGACACCACTCCCAGACGTTTCCGCACATGTCATGCAAGTCATAACCGTTCGGCGGGTACGTTCCCACAGGTGTGGTTTTGCCAACGTTCCAATCATAATTTGCCATAGAAGGATCGGCAAAGTCACCCCATGGATATTTTTGACCTTCAACTCCGCCGCGTGCTGCCTTTTCCCATTCAGCCTCTGTGGGTAGACGTTTACCTTGCCACTGTGCATAAGCCATCGCAGCATACCAACTCACATTAACCACCGGATGATCTGCTTCAGTTTTCGGAAAACTGTTGCCGCGCCAATGCCTTAGGTAGTCAACATCATGGTATTTTTTAGGGATATCGTGCTTGCTCCACTGTGGGTTTGCATCAACAAATGCCTTATATTGCGCATTGGTCACCGGATACTTGTCAATATAAAATGCGTCAAGAAAAACGGTGTGTATAGGATATTCATCACCTAAAGATTCGTCATCATTGCTACCCATTTGAAACTCACCTGCAGGAATTAACACCATGTTGTCAAGATTTTTGGGCTTTGATGCATTGACTATAAAACTTTCTTCGTGTTGAGTTGCCACGTATGCGCTGCGTTTTTGTGGGTCTATTAGCGTATCACGTGCTTGGTTCAAGAGTACGCGCCACTGTTCTTCCGTTCTACCATCAGGACGAGGACGACCGCCTGCCCTCAACGAAGCATTATAAAGTTTTTTGTGTGCTGCTTCAACTTGGCTTGCGACAGCCGATTCTTTTAAGTTTTGTATTTCTGTATTAGAGAATCCTAATACTTGAAAATAATCCACCGTCTCACCGATAGCCAATCCTGCCGCATTGAGGATATTAGACGCGTCATCAAAGGTAAGACCATGCTGCTGGACTCCTAATCGCAGGAAACCCTTGCGTTGTTTATCGGTGATTGTTGGGGATGCGGTTTTAAGGGTATTGATAAAGGATATAAATTCCTCACGTTTGGACATACATTCGTTCCTTCTGTTCAAACTTAAGGGATTGTAGAAGTATAGCATTCATCGGGGTTAGAAACCCCTCCTACAAGGTGTTCACCAAAAGATAGCAACTAGGTTATTATAAGGAGCTATTTCTATTCAACTACAAGGTCTTGTAGGTCAGTTTTTGCTTGGGCAACTTCTTCTTCATTAAGTGTTGGGCGATCAATAATGGAAAAAATGTCGTAAATAGCTGTTGCCCCGTCGTTTGAGAGGGATGTGGCTGTTACCTCAAGATTCTGGTCTAAGTTATACTTGTAGATGACTTCAATTGGAGAACCTTGGGGTAGACCTGGGGGCAGTTCAAGCGTACATTCACCCAATTTATATTCGTCAAATAGGTCAATTTCGTGCTTAGGTTGGTCCTGTTCAAGCCCTTGCACTACTTCAATTAAAACCGAGGGTTGATTGTGATCAACCGTCAAAAACTTATCGGCAATTTCGCACGGAACAGCAGTCATTTTGGGAATCATCACGTGAATAATATGCTCACGTTGAGAGTTGAGAACGACAAGTCCAAGATTGTGTGTGGCACCGTCGGTTACCGTTACTTTCGGTGCACCGTCCGGTCCAATAAACCGTTCAATAACAGCGTCAGGCATATCTGCAGTTTCGGTTTCGCCTTCAGAGATTTGACGGAGTGTTCCCTGAATTGCAGCACCTATTGCGACAACTTCGTCAGGATTGACTTCATGCGGATTGATCTCTTTGCCACTGATTGTGGTAATCATCTCCTGCACCATAGGCATCCGAGTTGAACCACCGACCAGCAAGATTTTGTCAATATCTGTCCATGTCATCTCTGCTTCTGAAAGGACAACATCACATAAGGTTCTACATCTTTCAAGAAGTTCGGCTGTTAGTTCCTCAAACCTACCCCGCTCCAGTTCCACCCGAGTTGTCTTCCCATTGTAGCCACAAATAATTAGTGCCCTTTGCCGTTGAGACAAAGATTCTTTCGCAGCAATCGCATCAAGTTGAAGGTCTTGATACGTGTGAAGGTCCTCTAACGGATTTTCTCCGTGTTCAATCTCAAACATCTCTGCAACGTGCGTAATAATTTTATCGTCCCAATCCTTACCGCCAAGTCTGTGGTCACCATTTGTTGCGAGCATCTGTATCTCTGATTCGGAAACCCTCATGATGGTTACATCAAATGTTCCACCACCGAGATCAAATACGAACACATTTTGATTACTCCCTAATTGATCCATACCATAAGCAAGCGCGGCGGCAGTAGGTTCGTTCAACACTTGCAGGACATTCAAGCCAGCAATTTTTCCTGCGTTACGGGTAGCCTCTCGTTCCGCATCGTGAAAATAGGCAGGAACAGTGATTACTGCATCCGTAATCTCTTCATTTAGATATGTCTCTGCATCCTGCTTGAGTTTTGTCAAAACAAGTGCGGAGAGTTCTTCGGGGGAGTAGTCTTTTCCTTCAAATGTACGAAAAAATTCCGTTTTGGATTTACCCATTTCACGTTTGACAAATTCAACAATTTGTTCAGGAACTGCTCTGGCGTTCTGCTTGGCAATTTTTCCGACAGTTACAAGGTTGTCCTCAAACATGATTACCGAAGACGTAATCCGTTCGCTTTCTAAATTCGGAATAATCTCTGGTTGACCATGTTCATTGATATGTGCTATCACTGAAAAGGTCGTGCCGAGGTCAATCCCAACAACCTTACCCATTTGCACTACCTCCTTTCTCATTTAAAGGAGGTTCACCCGCAGAAGGTGTATACCGAAAAATTGTCACTTCTTCTGGACGGAACACTTTATCTCGCCAGTTGAACCCAATTTTGTGAACTTCTGCCACTTTTTGATCTTGTTCTGGATCATCGGATGAAATTACTCTGCGTGTTTTGTGCAACTGCCGATCAAGTGTTTCAGGGGAGTCTTTATAAGGTGTCACGTCCATGCGGTATAACACCTCTTCCAGTTTATACCGAAAGTTTTCTAAATTCTGACGATATTGCGTTAGTTCATCCGGGAGTGCATTTTCTTTCTTACCCATCAGAATGTCATCAAGTTGAGATTCTATAGATATAAAACTATCATAAAGTTGAATGAGGTTATGGATAATCGGTTTGTGTAGCACTTCAAGCAGAAAACTCTCTTTATAGTCTTTCATCTCAGCATACATTTTATCAAACATCTCTGTCTGATTCTGATTCCGAGCGATTTGCTTTTCAAATAGGTCTTGCAACGCAGCTAAAGTCTGATTTATTTCTGCAAGAAAATTTGGTTGCGGAATTTCCAAGTCATCCGCGCTTGTTTTCTGTTGAGTTGCATCAACATCGCTGCCTTCTTCCAAATGTGAATCTGTACCCATATCGGTTTTTAGTTTTGTACCATCATTTTCATTCATGTGCTTACCCAAAATTCATCTCTGCTATTGTAAGGGTTTTCTTAAAGGAGGAGGTGCTATCCAGCAAAATCTCCTTGATTATATAATGGATTCGGAGGAATGTCAACGCAATCGCTACAGTAGCCAGGGCTATTTAGTTTTATGAATTACCAGTTGATAAGTGTTGCTGAAAGTTTACACCGTAGGTCGGGTAGAGCGAAGCGACACCTATGGGTGTCAATTTTGCGTCTAATCCCTCTTGTTGGAGGGCTTTGTAAGCCCGATATTGTAAGTCTTAACCTATAAAATCGGGTTGAAAACCCCTCCAACAAGAAAATATATCCTAAAATTGACACCCGACATGAACGAAACGTGTCGGGTGTCGCTTCGCTCTACCCGACCTACAATATAAACTCTCAGTAAAACCTATAATTCTAAAACTAAATTACCCTGAAACGTTACAGTAGCATTTAGACTAACCTATAATTATTGAGACATTTTATACTCAGGAAGATAGTCAAATATCCGGTTGAGTGTAGAATATATAACCTAAGAAATCGAAATTTCGCAACAAATTTTGCATCGGCAAACGTTATGCCTTGTGAATCGGTTTACGATTTATGAATGAGGGAATGCTTACGCTTTTTGCCACGGCACACTGCCAGCTTTTTGTGTTTCTTCTTGGAACAAGCGACCCATTTCCTTATAAAGGTCAGTATTTGTCTGCGAAGCATCAGTTGTTTCCAGCGGATCGCTTGATAGGTCATAAAGTTCTAAAGGTTGAAAGGGCCTATTGTGCAGGAGCTTTATGTCCCCACGCCGAATAGCATGTTGACAATGTCCAAGGAACTGTTGCCCACCCTCTCTTCGCAACCAATAATAGAGTCGTTCTGAGAAGTCCTGCTTTTCTCCTTGAAGTGTTTGCCAAATTGAACGTCCCTCAATTTCGTGTTTGATTGGCACATCAGCAACCTCACACGCTGTAGGATAAAGGTCCATAAGCATTCCTACCTGATCTGTAACATGTCCCTCTGGAATGTGTCCTTGCCACATAGCACAGGTAGGGACGCGTATACCGCCTTCGTACATTTCACCTTTCTGCCCACGCAATGGACCGTTGTTAGCACCAACTTGCATCGCACCACCGTTGTCCGATGTGTAGATAACGAGCGTATTGGAAAGTTGACCGGTATCCTCAAGTGTATCCAGCACGCGTCCGATACCAGCATCCATGTGTTCAACAAGTGCCACGTATTTTGCACGTTGTGGGGAGATGTCCGGTTCACGTTCCCTCACTCGTTCAATCCAGTCGTCAGGCGGTTGAATCGGTGTATGCGGCGCGTTGTAAGCGAGATAAAGGAAGAAAGGATGAGATGTATGTGCGTGAGTTCGAATAAAGTCCACGCTCCAATCTGAGAAGAGGTCTGTAGCGTGTCCTCTTGGATCAATCGTGTCGAAGTCGTGCCGCATGTAGTTAATCTGATGTCGGAGATGCGTGTAATAGTCGTCCATCATATCACCGAGAAAACCGTGAAAATGGTCAAAGCCGCGTTTGCACGGATGGTTCTCGTCTTCAAGTCCCAAGTGCCACTTCCCAATGAGCGCTGTGCGATAATCTTTCTGTTTCAATATTGAAGGAAGCGTGATAGCATCTTGTCGGAAAAAACCCCAGTTGTTCTGTGCATGTGTGCGTATCACACCGGGGACACCGACTCTATCGGGGTAGCGTCCAGTCATAAGCGATGCGCGACTTGGGGAACAGACAGAGGAGTTGGCATAAAATTGTGTAAAGCGCGTTCCCTCTGCGGCAATTCTGTCTATGTTGGGCGTTTGAATTGAAGGTCCGTTGTGTGCTGAAATATCGCCATATCCATGGTCGTCAGCGAGGATAAGTAGAATGTTCGGTGATTTTGCCATAGTCATCTCCATATCATTTGATTGTTTTTTAAAGGGTATGCGGTCAATCTACGATCTCACACCATGCCGCGGGAACACCTATAGGAGCACCAATTGGTGAAACTTGGAGTTCTGCTGCATCTACATCTTTGACATTAGAAGTTACCGCAGAAAGATTGGTCCGTGCTTCCTCTAAATTCTCCATATCTATTGCTGCTTTGAATTCTGCAATTGCTGCTTCCTGTTTTCCTTGTTGATAGTAGACAATTCCGAGATTGTTTCGCGCCTCTGCTAATCCGCCAGCCTTTTTGTAAGAAGTAGTTGCATCTGCAAGTTTGCCGTGACGGAAGTGGATAATCCCGATGTTCGTATGTGCTTCAGTAGAATTTGGATCGCTTCGAAGTGCCCCTTCCAACACAGTTTCTGCTTCATCCAACTTATCTTGGTAGATGTATGTTAAACCGAAGTTAATCTGCACTTCCGTTGAATCCGGTGCCATATCAAGTGCTTCCTTATGCAAGGTCATTGCCTCATCAAGTTTTCCTTGCCAACTATAGATCAATCCGAGGTTGGTGTGTGGTTCTTCGCCACCATCAAGTTCGATTGATGTCTTGAACGCATTAATAGCATTCTCAATCTCACCTTGAAACAGGTACATAAGACCGAGGTTATTGTGCGGTTCTGCTAATGTCGGATCCGTTTCAATAGCCGCTTTATACAGTTCAGCAGCCTCATCAAATCTGCCCTGCCAAGTATAAATCAATCCGAGATTTAGCTGCGCTTCGCCACCATCACCGAGCCGTATCGCTTCTTTTGATGATGCCATCGCTGCATCAAGATCACCTTGGCAAATATAGGCAAATCCTAAACATGTATGTGCTTCGGCAGAATTCGGATTGCATTGTAGGGCAGCTTCAAGTGATTGTATTGCTTCGTCAAGTTTCCCATGCCATGCATAAGCCACACCGAGATTTGTGTGAGGTCCAGATAGATTCGGATCAAGATGGCGTGCTTTGAGATGTAAAGCAATCGCTTCATCTAACTCGCCATCCCAACAATGCAAAACGCCCAAATTGGTGTGTGGTGCAGCCAAACTGGGCGCTATGTGTATCGCTTCAATTAGGTTTTCTTGTGCTTCTTCAAGATTTCCATTAGAAATCTGTTCACATGCCAAACGGTTCAATTCTCGTGCACGTTCAATATTCTCAGAACGATGATTTCCTTTCATCTTTATCTGTCCTCATCAGATTAGAAATAAGGCGTAATGTCGTAACATTACGCCTTATTGAAAAGGAAACGACTATTTTCTGGATTTGATGCTACCCCATGTGGTTGCAAGTTTGTCTGCGGGTTCAACCGGAAGTAACCTTTTGATGCCATCATCCATCAGTTCTTTAATATCCGCTTCGGACAGTGCGACGTTGAAAATCGCTACATCGTAAAGTATTCCATTAAGCGTTTCTGAATTGTTGTTGGTCCAACCACCGATGTTAACTGGCGAATCGTTCCTTGGTGGGGGTCCACCAACATTAACAGATCCAATTTCCGATCCATTTTCATAAATCTTAATGGCGTTTGTGCCGTCGTAGGTAGCAGTCATATACAACCAAACATCTTTCTTGACGGCACCTTGGTTCCAGGCACCTTTCCAACCACCTTGACTAAAATAGGCTTCCCAACCTGTGCCATTTCCACTTGTTCTGAAAGCGTAATTTGCCACTGCTCCGGCTGCGGCTCTTTTGCCAACAATATGCCCAAAACCGTTTTCATTTTTATTTACATTGACCCAAGCAGTGATTGACCATGCTTTAGATAGATACAAACTGTCGGTATCCGGAACGACTACCCGATCACTTACTCCATTTAAACTCAATGCAGAACCAGATGGGCCTTTAACCCATTTTCCACCTTGTAGTTCACCGTGATGTTCGTTTCCAGAACTGTCGTTGATAGTTTTACCATCACCTTCGTCAAGAAGCCAAATTGCTACGGCACTCCCAGGTTCAATCGCCTCAATTTCCACTGAAAATGTGAACATGATGACGAATAAAGTGAGCCCGATTATCGCTAAACGATTTGTAAATTTTTTCATTTTTCCTCCCAAATGAATAGGTATTTATTGGTTTTATTGATACAATTATAGGTTGCGATTTAAACTGCATTGCGCAAGTAAATCACATTTGCAAATTTTAACACAACTTCCGTTCTGTATCAACAAATAATTGAATGGGTATGTAGATATTTGGCTTAACCATATCATTTACTTGTTGGAGGGCTTTGTAAGCCCGAAAAATTGGGATCAATGATGAATAGGCGTGACAGAATATATGTATGGCATCCTATATAATTCGTCGGGGTTGAAAACCCCTCCAACAAGAGAGAAGGAGTATTCATGCCAAAACTTTATACGCCCGTGAACAGTTCACTTTTCCGAATTTACGGCTTGAATTAGCGCGATGATATATCCGAATTGAAATGCCCATGCTTGCCGTACACGACCAGAAACTCCAGTAGGTGCTGTATCATCAGGGTGAGAAGGGGCATGGTCGGGCATCAGCATGTAGGAATATTCTACATCTCGCAAGGTTTGTGCGACTCTATACATGTCTACATCTCCCTCATCGGGCCATACCTCTTGGAAGTTATGCAAGCCACCACGAATATTGCGAAAGTGAATATTGAAAATCTTCTTACGCGTGCCGAAATACTCAATAATTTCGTAAAGTTCGGTCCCAGGATCGTCTAAACCTTCCGAGACGACACCACAGCAGAAATTAAAGCCGTTATACGGACTATCTACAATCTCCGCGTACCGTTTTAATCCATCAAAGATAGGGTAATTCCAACGTTCAACCCCCTTTAGAACAGGTGCTGGCGGATCGTTGGGATGACAGGCCATTTGAACCTTATTCTCTTCGGCAACAGGGATGACACGTTCAAGAAAGTATCCGATACGGTCAAACGCTTCTTCACGGCTTACCTCACCTGCATCTGAAAGTGTTTCATTATCGTACTTAGAGAAATCAAATGTGCTGTAAGACGAACCGCCGCGTCCCTGTGTACTTGGAGTTCGCTGATGATTTAGAATGCAAAAGTTATAATTCAACCCGCGCAGACCTGCTTCTGCAGCATTTTCAATTGTTTGGCAAACCCCATCAATATCTTTATCGCGTTGTGGGTCTTGTGCCAGTGTAATGCTTCTTGCAAGTCCAATGTGAATCATCTCAAGACTAACACCTGCTTCCTCCGCTTCCGCTTTGTGTGCCATCAAGGTTTCTGGTTGAGTGCCTTTGACTGAGGCATCCATATGTGTTACCCCGTGACGAACAAGAAATTCCAATTCTTTCGTAGATGTCCCAATTCCTTGGACACCGGCGTGCATCTTTGCTTCTTGGCGAGAATGTGTTTTGTCCATTCCTTTGGTCTCCTTAAATGATTGAATCCGCTTCATACATTGATACTATAGACATTGTAGCATGTCTAAGAAAATCGGTCAATTTTGCAATGACTTAAGGGTATGTAAAGTTTTGGTACAAAGCATATTGTTGGTTGAGTTTCGCTTCTCCTTCCCGATGGACACCTTCAATTAGGACGTTTGCACGTCACATTTAGGACGTTACACGTCACATTTAGGACGTTACACGTCACATTTAGGACGTTTTGCACGTCACAGTGACGTGGTAAAACCCAGTCAG